>NZ_DATFAN010000205.1:0-27325 GCF_035254525.1 Ideonella sp.
AGGTACTGCTCGTCCTTGCCGAGCTTGACCTTGTACAGCGGCGGCTGCGCGATGTAGATGTGGCCGCGCTCCACGAGCTCGGGCATCTGCCGGTAGAAGAAGGTCAGCAGCAGGGTGCGGATGTGCGCGCCGTCCACGTCCGCGTCGGTCATGATGATGATGCGGTGGTAGCGCAGCTTGTCCGGGTTGAACTCGTCCTTGCCGATGCTCGTGCCGAGCGCGGTGATCAGCGTGAGGATCTCGTTGCTGGTGAGCAGTTTCTCGAAGCGCGCCTTCTCGACGTTGAGGATCTTGCCGCGCAGCGGCAGGATCGCCTGGAACTTGCGGTCACGACCCTGCTTGGCCGAGCCGCCCGCCGAGTCGCCCTCGACGATGTAGATCTCGCACAGCGCCGGGTCCTTCTCCTGGCAGTCGGCGAGCTTGCCCGGCAGGCCCATGCCGTCGAGCACGCCCTTGCGCCGCGTCATCTCGCGCGCCTTGCGGGCGGCCTCGCGCGCACGCGCGGCCTCGACGATCTTGCCGCAGATGATCTTGGCGTCGATCGGGTTCTCGAGCAGGTAGTCGGTGAGCGCCTTGCTCACCACGTCTTCCACCGGGCCGCGCACCTCGCTGGAGACCAGCTTGTCCTTGGTCTGGCTGCTGAACTTGGGCTCGGGCACCTTCACGCTCAGCACGCAGCACAGCCCCTCGCGCATGTCGTCGCCGCTGATCTCGACCTTGGCCTTCTTGGCCAGTTCGTTGTCCTCGATGTACTTGTTGATCACCCGCGTCATCGCCGCGCGCAGGCCGGTCAGGTGGGTGCCGCCGTCGCGCTGCGGGATGTTGTTGGTGAAACACAGCACGTTCTCGCTGTAGCCGTCGTTCCACTGCATCGCGACCTCGGCCGTGATGTTGGTGTTCTGCTCCGAGAGCTTCTCGCCCACCGCGTGGAAGATGTTCGGGTGCAGCACCTTCTTGCCGGTGTTGATGAAGTCGACGAAGCCCTTCACGCCGCCCACGAACGCGAAGTTGTCTTCCTTGTTGTTGCGCTCGTCGATGAGGCGGATCTTCACGCCGTTGTTGAGGAACGAGAGCTCGCGCAGCCGCTTGGACAGGATGTCGTAGTGGTAGTCGATGTTCTCGAAGATCTCGTCGTCGGGCAGGAAGTGCACCTCGGTGCCGCGCTTCTCGGTCTCGCCCAGGACCTTCATCGGGCTCACCTCGAAGCCATCGCGCATGTCGAGCACGCGGTCCTGCGGCACGCCCTTCTTGAACTCGATGAAGTGCACCTTGCCTTCGCGCTTGACCGTCAGGCGCAGCCACTTCGACAGCGCGTTCACGCACGACACGCCCACGCCGTGCAGGCCGCCCGACACCTTGTAGCTGTTCTGGTTGAACTTGCCGCCCGCGTGCAGTTCGGTGAGCGCGATCTCGGCCGCGCTGCGTTTGGGCTCGTGCTTGTCGTCCATCTTGACGCCGGTCGGGATACCGCGGCCGTTGTCGACCACCGAGATCGAGTTGTCGGTGTGGATGGTGACGACGATGTCGTCGCAGTGACCGGCAAGCGCCTCGTCGATGGAGTTGTCCACCACCTCGAACACCAGGTGGTGCAGGCCGGTGCCGTCGGAGGTGTCGCCGATGTACATGCCGGGGCGCTTGCGCACCGCTTCCAGGCCTTCGAGGATCTGGATGCTGCCTTCGCCGTAGGCATCGGCGGCGGGGCCGGCGGCGGCCGCTTCGCTGGCCTTGTCGGCGGGTTTCTTGTCGTCGTCGTGGGGGATGTTCAAAGGGTCGGTCATTGCTGCTTTACTCACGCTCGGGGCCCGACACCATCGCGGCGGGTTCCCTGAAAAAACACTGAAGCGGGCCGCAGCCCGCTCGCCGTGCAGGTGACAACGGGCGACGTCAGATCCGCATCGGCATCACGACGTACTTGAAGCCGCTTTGCTCGGGCACGGTCAGCAAGGCGCTGGAATTCGTGTCCTGCAGCTCGATCTTCACCATCTCCTGGCTCATGTTGGCCAGCGCGTCCATCAGGTAGGTGACGTTGAAGCCGATCTCGATCGCGTCGCCGTTGTAGTCGACCTCGAGCTCTTCCTTGGCTTCTTCCTGCTCCGCGTTGCTGGAGGCGATGCGCAGCACGCCGGGCTCGATGTTCACGCGCACGCCCTTGAACTTCTCGCTGGTCAGGATGGCGGCGCGCTGCAGGCTGGCCAGCAGCGGTGCACGCCCCAGCGTCACGTGGTTCTTGTGGTTCTTCGGGATGACGCGGTTGTAGTCGGGGAACTTGCCTTCGACCAGCTTGGTGACGAACTCCATGCCCGAGAAGCTGAACTTGGCTTGGTTGCCGGCAAAGCGCATCTCGATCGGCGTGTCCTCGTCTCTCAACAGGCGCTGCAGCTCGAGCACCGTCTTGCGCGGCAGGATGACTTCCTGCTTGGGGATCTCGACGTCGAGGTTGGACTGCGCCAGCGCCAGGCGGTGGCCGTCGGTGGCCACCAGCGTGAGGCTCTTGCCTTCGGCGACGAAGAGGATGCCGTTGAGGTAGTAGCGGATGTCGTGCACCGCCATCGCGAAGTGCACCTGGTTGATGAGGTGCTTGAGCGTCTTCTGCGGCACGCTGAAGGCCGGCCCGAAGTCGGCCGCCTCCTGCACCAGCGGGAAGTCGTCGGAGGGCAGCGTCTGCAGCGTGAAGCGGCTCTTGCCGCCTTGCAGGGTGAGCTTGTTCTGGTTGGCGCTGAGCGTCACGACCTGGTCGGCCGGCAACGCGCGCAGGATGTCGATCAGCTTGCGCGCGCCGACCGTGCTCGCGAAGTTGGCCGCGTCGCCGTCGAACTCGACGGTGGTGCGCACCTGGATCTCGAGATCGGAGGTGGTGAATTCGATGGCCGGGCCGGTCTTGCGGATCAGCACATTGGCCAGGATGGGCAGCGTGTGACGCCGCTCGACGATGCCGGACACCGCCTGCAAGGCGTTCAACAATTTTTCTTGCGCTGCCTTCAAGACAATCATTTGAACCTCTTAACTTGGTCGTTCTAGTAGAAGTCGATGGCCTTCTGTGGAGAACGCCATTTTCTCTTTTTCTCTCAACCGTTTATGTCCCGGCGAACCCTGTGGGCGCCGGGCCTGCAACGGCGGGAGCCGGCACCAACAACTTCGGGATCCGCCTCGGTGCTGTGGACATCTGCCGGCTTGTTCAAGACTTGTCCCCAGCCTTGCTGCTTGACGACGAGACCTGCATCGTGCTTAGCCCTTGAGCGTCTGCTCGAGCACGTGCAGCTGCTGGTTGAGCTCGGTATTCTTCTGCCGCTCGGCGCCGATCTTGCGCACCGCATGCAGCACCGTCGTGTGGTCGCGACCGCCGAACAATTCGCCGATTTCGGGCAGGCTCTTCTGGGTCATCTCCTTGGCGAGGTACATCGCGATCTGGCGCGGCCGCGCGATGCTGGCGGGGCGCTTCTTCGAGTACATGTCGGCGACCTTGATCTTGTAGAAGTCGGCCACCGTCTTCTGGATGTTCTCCACGCCCACCTGGCGGTTCTGGATCGACAGCAGGTCCTTCAGCGCCTCGCGCGCGAGCTGGATGTTGATGTCCTTGTGGCTGAAGCGCGAGTAGGCGAGGATCTTGCGCAGCGCGCCCTCGAGCTCGCGCACGTTGGCACGCACGTTCTTGGCGACGAAGAAGGCCACGTCCTCGGGCATGGCTGCGCCTTCGGCGTCGGCCTTGCGCATCAGGATCGCGACGCGCATCTCCAGCTCAGGAGGCTCGATGGCCACCGTGAGTCCGGCGTCGAAGCGCGAGGTGAGGCGCTCGTCGATGTCCACCAGCCCCTTGGGGTAGGTGTCACTGGTCATGATGATGTGCGCGCGCTTGGCCAGCAGCGCCTCGAAGGCGTTGAAGAACTCCTCCTGCGTGCGCTCCTTGCCGGCGAAGAACTGCACGTCGTCGATCAGCAGCAGGTCGAGCGAGTGGTACTTGGCCTTCAGCTCGTCGAAGGTCTTGCGCTGGTAGTTCTTGACGACATCCGAGATGAACTGCTCGGCGTGCAGGTACAGCACGCGGGCATTCGGGTTGTCGGCCAGCAGGGCATTGCCCACCGCGTGCACCAGATGGGTCTTGCCCAGGCCGACGCCGCCGTAGATGAACAGCGGGTTGTACATCGCGCCCGGCGCGCCGGCCACGTGCAGCGCGGCGGTGCGGGCCATCTGGTTGGCGCGGCCGGCGACGAGGTTGTCGAAGGTCAGCGCGGTGTTCAGGCGGTGGCGATTGGCGGCCGGCGGCTGCGCGAGGCCGGCCGCGCCGGGGCGCATCGGCGTGGCGGCGGGCGGGGCGGCCGGCGCCGGGCTGCCGAGCTCGCCGGCCAGCACCGCCTCGCGCTGCGGCAGCGCGGCCCGGGCCAGGATCTGCGCCGCACTCGCGCCCTGCGTGGTGCGGCCGAAGCTGGCGGTGCCATTCATGCTGCCGTTCACACCGTTGGGCACACCCATCGCCGGGCGGCTCGCCAGCCCCGGCATCGGGTCACGCGGTGCGAGGCTCAACTCCAGCCGCACCGGTTTGCCGGCCAGGTCGCTCAGCACGGTCTCGATGCGTGCGCCGTACTGCGATCGGATCCAGTCGAGCTTGAAACGATTGGGCACACGCAGCTGCGCCACCGCCCCGGCGTCGCCGGCATCGGTGATGTCGGCAGGCGGCAGCGGGCGGATCCAGGTGGCGAATTGCTGTTCGGGCAGTTCAGTCGCGAGACGCTCGCAACCGCGCTGCCAGAGATCGAGGCTCATTGTGGACAAGTTCTTTTCGAGCCGCCGGATTCTACGCATGGAACGACCGGCGAAGGTGGCGGTTATCCACAGTTTCTTGGATTGGGTCAAGGGCCGCTCCAAGCCGCTTGCTGCCGTGCAAGTGTTTGACCTGACAAGCGTTTTTTGCTCTAATAGTGGGTTTCCCGAATCGGCCCCCAGGCATCTCCGCGTTGAGCGCATCTGGGCCAAAGCCGCAACCTCAAAGCAAAGTCCATCATGAAGCGCACTTACCAGCCTTCCAAGATCCGCCGCGCTCGCACGCATGGCTTTCTCGTTCGCATGAAGAGCCGTGGCGGCCGCGCCGTGATCAACGCGCGCCGTGCCAAGGGCCGCAAGAAGCTGTCGCAGGTCTAACGAGACACGCCATGATCGGCCGCATCGTGCGACCGGCCGATTTCGAACGCGTGCTCGCGACGGCGCCCCGTGCGCGAAGCGCTCACTTCGCCGTTCACCATGTGAGCGGCGGGCCGGCGGCATCGCGTGGGACCGTCCTTTCGGCGTCCGGCCAGACGGTTGTCCCGTCTTTTTCACCAGAGTTATCCACAGGTGCTTCCGCTGGAGTGCCTGCCCTTGTGGATGAATCCCCC
This sequence comes from Ideonella sp., assembly GCF_035254525.1. Lineage (GTDB taxonomy): Bacteria > Pseudomonadota > Gammaproteobacteria > Burkholderiales > Burkholderiaceae_C > Ideonella. Next base: position 5,367 of record NZ_DATFAN010000205.1, read on the forward strand.
GCAGCGGCGTCCCAGCCGGCCATCGAGGCCCACTGGCTGGGTCTCGTCGTGCCCAAGCGGCATGCCAAGCGAGCGGTCACTCGCAACCTGATCAAGCGCCAAGTTCGCGCGGCGATGTCGCAACATGCCGCGGCATTGCCGCCCGGCCTGTGGGTCGTGCGGCTGCGCACGCCGTTCGACCGCGTCGAGTTCACGAGCCCCGCTTCCGAGCCGCTCAAGCAGGTGACCCGCGCCGAGCTGGGCCAGCTCTTCGGCCGCGCGGCCACGGCGCCAGTGGGCCGCGCGCGATGACCGCACCGACGCTGCTCGACACCATCCGCTTCGCGCCGCGGCGCGGCCTGGTGCTGCTGCTGCGCGGCTATCGGCTGCTGCTGAGCCCGTGGCTGGGCAACCAGTGCCGCTTCTACCCGAGTTGCTCGGTCTACGGCATCGAGGCGCTCCGGCGCCACGGCGCGCTGGCCGGCAGCTACCTGACGGTGGCGCGTGTGCTGCGCTGCCAGCCCTGGTGCGACGGCGGCTGCGACCCGGTGCCGACCGAGCGGCCCAGGCTGTTCACCCATCTGCTGCCGGCCGCCACGGTGACCCCTGCGGTCCACCCTGCCGAGCCGGCCGACCCTTCGACTCCGAATCTTTCCAGGCCCCTGCCATGACCGATATGCGTCGCACCCTGCTGTGGGTGGTGTTCATCATGTCGCTCGTCTTGCTTTATGACGGGTGGAACAAGCATCAAGGGCACCCGACGCTGTTCGGCGCCCCGATCGGCGAGCCGCCTGCGTCGGCCGTGGCCGGCGCTGCGGCGCCCGGCACCAGTGCCCCCAGTGCGGCCGGCGTACCGGCGGCCGCTGGCATAGGCAGCGTGGCGACGCCTGCCGCCGCTGCACCGAGCGCACCCGGCGAGCAAGTCACGATCCAGACCGACGTGATGAAGGCCACGCTCGACACACTGGGTGCCAGCGTCACCCACCTCGAGCTGACGGCCTACAAGGATGCGATGGATCCGACGCACCCGGTCGTCCTGTTCGACCAGAGCGCCACGCGCCACTACCAGGCCCAGACCGGCTTCATCAACCCGGCCCCGGGCAGCGCGCTGCTGCCGCGCCACCTGAGCCCCTTCACGGTGCAGCCTGGCGACCGCGCGCTGAAGGATGGCGCCAACGAGCTCGTCGTGCGCTTCGAGTCGCCCGAGATCGGCGGCGCGAAGCTGGTCAAGACCTACACGTTCAGGCGCGGCGACTACACCATCGGCGTCAAGCACGAGCTGACCAATGTCTCGGGTGCGCCGATCACGCCGCAGATCTACCTGCAACTGCTGCGCGACGGCAACCCGCCCGAGGGCCAGTCGACCTCGATGTTCTCGTCGACCGGCTTCACCTACACCGGCCCGGCGATCTACACCGACGCGAAGAAGTTCCAGAAGGTCGAGTTCAAGGACATCGACAAGCGTGCCGCCAACGCCGCGCCCGAGCACGAGAAGACCGCCAGCGATGGCTGGGTCGCGATGATCCAGCACTACTTCACCAGCGCCTGGCTGCTGCCGGCCGGCACGCCGCGCGACTTCGTCACCGCCAAGGTCGGCAGCGACTACACGGTGGCGATGGTGCAGCCGCTGGGCACGCTGGCGCCGGGCGCCACCGTGACCCACCAGGCCACGCTCTATGCCGGCCCGCAAGACGAGAAGAAGCTCGCTGTGCTGGAGCCCGGCCTCGAGCTGGTGAAGGACTACGGCCGGCTGACGATCATCGCCAAGCCGCTGTTCTGGCTGCTCGACCAGTTGCACAGCCTGCTCCACAACTGGGGCTGGGCGATCATCGCGCTGGTCGTGCTGCTGAAGATCGCGTTCTACTGGCTCAACGCGGCCGCCTATCGCTCGCAGGCCAAGATGAAGGCGGTCAACCCGCGCATCATGGAAATGCGTGAGCGGCTGAAGGACAAGCCGCAGGAGATGCAGCAGGAGATGATGCGCATCTACCGCGAGGAGAAGATCAATCCGCTGGGCGGCTGCCTGCCGATCGTCGTGCAGATGCCGTTCTTCATTTCGCTGTACTGGGTGCTGCTGGCGTCGGTCGAGATGCGCGGCGCGCCCTGGCTGGGCTGGATCACCGACCTCTCGGCCAAGGACCCGCTGTTCATCCTGCCCGCGCTGATGACCGCTTCCAGCATGCTGCAGGTGTGGCTGGGGCCGAAGGCGCCGGATCCGGTGCAGGCCAAGATGATGTGGCTGATGCCGCTGATGTTCAGCTTCATGTTCTTCTTCTTCCCCTCGGGCCTGGTGCTGTACTGGCTGGTCAACAACCTGCTGTCGATCGCCCAGCAGTGGTTCATCAACAAGCGCCTCGGCGTCGCGTGACGCATCACACGAAGTCCCGCCCGGCAAGACACTTCTTGACGGTTGCGGGCTTCCAGCCGGCTCGCGACGGGACGATCATTCAAACGCGGGGTCAACCCAGTTCCTCGGGCAGCGAGTGATCGGCAGCGGCCGGCAACGGCCGCTGCCGACACTCCCCCCGCGCCAATTCCTGCCGTCGAGCCCTCGCAGCTCGGGGACAATCCGGCCGTGCTGCTCGGCCGCCACCAGGACCCCATCGTCGCGATCGCCACCGCCCCCGGGCGGGGCGCGGTCGGCATCGTCCGCGTCTCGGGTCGCGGCCTGGCGGGGCTGGCGCAGGCGCTGACCGGCATCCTGCCCAGCCCGCGCCGGGCCCACTACGGCCCCTTCTTCGACGCCGCCGGCCAGCCGATCGACCAAGGCCTGGCGCTGTACTTCCCGGCGCCGCATTCCTACACCGGCGAAGACGTGCTGGAGCTGCAGGCCCACGGCGGCCCGGTCGTGCTGCAGTTGCTGCTGGCGCGCTGCCTCGAGGCGGCGGCACAACCCCTGCGCGACGACCCGGCCACGGCGCTGCTGCCCGGCCTGCGCCTGGCCGAGCCGGGCGAGTTCACGCAGCGGGCCTTTCTCAACGACAAGCTCGACCTCGCGCAGGCCGAGGCCGTGGCCGACCTGATCGACGCCAGCACCGAGGCCGCCGCGCGGTCGGCCAGCCGCTCGCTGGCCGGCATGTTCTCGGCCCAGGTCGACCAGCTGGCCGAGGCGATCGTGCGGCTGCGCATGCTGGTCGAAGCGACGCTGGATTTCCCCGAAGAGGAGATCGATTTCCTCGAGAAGGCCGACGCCCGCGGCCAGCTCGCCGCGATCCAGCGCCGGCTGGACGAGCTGCTGGCCCGCACCCGCCAGGGCGCGCTGCTGCGCGAGGGCCTGCGTGTCGTGCTCGCGGGCCAGCCGAACGTGGGCAAGAGCTCGCTGCTGAATGCGCTGGCGGGCGCCGAGCTGGCGATCGTCACGCCGATCGCCGGCACCACGCGCGACCGCGTCAGCGAAACCATCCAGATCCGCGGCGTGCCGGTGCACGTGACCGACACCGCCGGCCTGCGCGCGAGCCCGGCCGAGGCGGCCGACGAGGTCGAACGCATCGGCATCGCACGCAGCTGGGAGGCCATCGAAGCGGCCGACGCGGTGCTGTTCCTGCACGACCTGACCCGGGTCGACGAGCCGGCCTACCAGGCGGCGGACGCACAGATCGCCGAACGCTTCGCGAGCGTCGAGCCGGCCCGGCTGCTGCACGTGTTCAACAAGGCCGACGTGGCCGGTGCGCCGGGCGCATTCGAGCGCGCCCGCCCGGGGCTGCGGCTGTCGGCCAGGCAAGGCAGCGGCCTGGAGGCCTTGCGCGAAGCGCTGCTGGAGCGCGCCGGCGGGCTGGCGTCGCCCGAGGGCCTGTTCATCGCCCGCACCCGCCATGTGCAGGCCCTGCGCGAGGCTGGCGTCCACCTTGCTGTGGCGGCCGAGCACGCGGCCCAGGCCGACGCGGCGCTGGACCTGTTTGCCGAGGAGCTGCGCCTGTCCCACGAGGCGCTGCAGCGCATCACCGGTGTCTTCAGCGCCGACGACCTGCTGGGCGAGATCTTCGCGCGCTTTTGCATCGGCAAGTGAACACCGCCCGGCCGACGAGCGGCGCGCTGGTGGCGACGAACGAGGGCGCGCCCGATTGCCCGCCGCCGCCACGGCTGCCCATAATCCGCCCATCAATCCACGAATGACGGCGACCGTCCCGGGCCGCCGCGCCGGACCCCCTCGGAGGGAGCTGCCACCATGGCCGTCGAGATCCTGCTGCAAGCCGTCCAGACCCTCAACGCCGACGATGCGTTCCGCCCCCGACTCGATGTGAGCCAGTGGCGCCAGCTGGCGGCCTTCATGCAGCAATTCAAGCTGCGCCCGGGCGACACGCTGATCCGCTATCGCGACATGGACCGCGTGATGTACCTGCTCGAAAGCGGCACGCTGCAGGTCTATGTGCCCGATGCCGGGCCGGCGCGCCGGCCCGTTGCGATCCTGCGGCCCGGCGCGGTGGTCGGCGAGCCGACGCTGTTCGCCGAGACGCCCCGCATGGCGCAGGTCGAGGCGATGTCGCCGAGCGTGCTGTGGGGGCTGACGCGCAACCGCTTCGATGAATTTGCCCAGCGCCAGCCCGAGATGGCGCTCGAGTTCCTGCGCGCCGCCGGTGCCGTGATGGCCGAGCGCATGCGCGCCAACCTCGAGCGCGGCATGCCCGCAGCCTGAACTAACCCGTCAGCAGCTTGGTTTCGGCCAGCGCCAGTGTCTCGGGCAGGCCGGCCAGCACGAGGGTGTCGCCGCCGGCCAGCTTGAGCTCATCGTTCGGCGTCACGGTGCGGCCGTCGGCGCGGCGCACCGACACCACGTTGACGTCCAGCGCGTGCAGCGCCAGGTCGGACAAGGTGCTGCCCACGCTGGCGGCGGTGTGCGGCAGGCTGACGCTGCGCAGGCGCTCCTGCTTCAGCTCGTCGGCGGTGTCGTCGTCGGCACCGTGGAAGTAACCCCGCAGCAGGCGGTACCGTGCATCGCGCGCGTCGCGCGCCAGGCGGATCACGCGCCGCATCGGCACGCCGACCAGCGCCAGCGCGTGGCTGGCCAGCATCAGCGAGCCTTCCACCGCCTCGGGCACGACCTCGGCCGCCCCGGCCTCGCGCAGTCTCTCCAGATCCGAGTCGTCGATCGTGCGGACGATGACCGGCACCTGCGGTGCGTGCTGGCGCACCAGGTCGAGGATCTTCAGCGCCGAGGCGGTGTCGGGGTAGCTCACCACCACCGCGGTGGCGCGCGCCAGGCCCGCCGCCATCAGGCTCTGCAGCCGCGCGGCATCGCCAAAGACCACGCTCTGGCCGGCGGCGGCGGCCTGGCGCACGCGGTCCGGATCGAGGTCGAGCGCCATGTAGGGCATGTGCTCCTGCTCGAGCAGGCGGGCAAGGTTCTGGCCGCTGCGGCCGAAGCCGCAGATGATGATGTGGGCCTCGGTGCGGATGGCCTTCTTGGCGATCGCCGTCAGCGCCACCGATTGCATCAGCCAGTCGCTCGCCGCCAGGCGCATCACGATGCGGTTGCTGAACTGGATCAGCAGCGGCGTGGCGAGCATCGACAGCACCATCGACGCCAGCACCGGGCCGACCCATTGAGGGTGGATCAACCGGTTCTCGCTGCCCAACGTCAACAGCACGAAGCCGAACTCGCCGGCCTGCGCGAGGTACAGGCCGGTGCGCAGCGCCACGCCCGGCGGCGCGCGAAACGCCCAGGCCAGCCCGGCCACCAGCGCCGCTTTCGCAGCGACGGGCAGCAGCGTCAACAGCAGCACCAGCAGCCACTGGTCCAGCAGCGGCCGCCAGTCCAGCTTCATGCCGATGGTGATGAAGAACAGGCCCAGCAGCACGTCGTGGAACGGCCGGATGTCGGTCTCGACCTGGTGCTTGTACTCGGTCTCGGCGATCAGCATGCCGGCGATGAAAGCGCCCAGCGCAAGCGACAGCCCGGCGTGTTCGGTCAGCCAGGCCAGGCCCAGCGTGACCAGCAGCAGGTTCAGCACGAACAACTCGTCGCTCTTGCGCCGCGCCACCAGCGTGAGCCACCAGCGCATCAGCCGCTGGCCGCCGAGCAACAGCAGGCCCAGCAGCACGCCGGCCTTGAGCAGCGCAAGGCCGAGCGAGCGTGCCATGTCGCCGCCGCCGGAATCGAGCGCGGGAATCAGCACCAACAGCGGCACGACGGCCAGATCCTGGAACAGCAGCACGCCCATGACGCGCTTGCCGTGCTCGCTCTCGAGCTCCAGCCGTTCGGCCATCATCTTGACGACGATCGCGGTCGACGACATCGCCACTGCGCTGCCCAGCACGACGGCGCCCTGCCAGCCCAGGTCCCACTGGATGCCGAGCCAGCCGAAGCCCAGCGTCAGCAGCACGTTGCCGACCACCGCACCGAGGATCGTCAGGCTCACCTGCGACAGGCCCAGCCCGAACACCAGCGTGCGCATGCTGCGCAGCCTGGGCAGGTGGAACTCGAGCCCGATCACGAACATCAGGAACACGACGCCGAACTCGGCCAGCACCTTGACGGCGGCGGAGTCCTTGGCCAGTGCCAGCGCGTTGGGCCCGATCAGCACACCGACCACCAGGTAGCCGAGCATGGGCGGCAGCTTCAGGCTGCGACACAGCACCACGCCGGCGACCGCGGCCACGAGATACAGCAGGATGAGGGAGAGGGTCGAGGCCATGGGCTCCTAGAATCGTGCCATTGTCCATCCTGGCCTCGCCTTGAACACTGCCGCCACGCCCTTCGACCCCGCTCGCGCCCTCGCGCTGGCGCGCGAGACCTTCGACATCGAGGCCAGCGCGCTGCAAGCCGTTCGTGCCCGGCTGGACGACAGCTTCGGCCGCGCCGTGCAGGCGATGCTGGCCACGCGGGGCCGGGTCGTCGTGATGGGCATGGGCAAGAGCGGCCACGTCGGCCGCAAGATCGCCGCGACGCTGGCCTCCACCGGCACCCCGGCCTTCTTCGTTCACCCGGCCGAGGCCAGCCATGGTGACCTGGGCATGGTCACGGCCGGCGACTTGTTGCTGGCAATCTCGAACTCAGGCGAAAGCGACGAAATCAATGCGATCCTGCCGGCGCTGCGGCGCCTCGGCGTGCCGATGGTCGCGATCACCGGCCGGCCTGGGTCGACGCTGGCCCGGCATGCCGAGATCACGCTGTCCAGCGCAGTCGACCAGGAGGCCTGCCCGCTGAACCTCGCGCCAACCGCCAGCACCACCGCGCAGATGGCGCTCGGCGATGCGCTCGCGGTGGCGCTGCTCGACGCGCGGGGTTTCCGCGAGCACGACTTTGCTCGCTCGCACCCCGGCGGCACGCTCGGTCGCAAGCTGCTGATGCACGTGCACGACCTGATGCGCACCGGCGACGCCTTGCCCTGCGTGCCGCCCGACACCGGCTTCATCGACATGATGCACACGATGACCGACAAGGGCCTGGGCTTTGCGGTGATCGTCGACGGTGGCCGCCCGGCCGGCATCTTCACCGACGGTGACTTGCGCCGCCTGCTCGAGACCGGTGCCGACCTGCGCGCGCTGAAGGCCAGCGAGGTGATGCACGCCGAGCCCAAGCGCGTGCGCGCCGATGCGCTGGCGGTCGACGCGGCCGACCTGATGGAGCAGTACCGCATCACCAGCGTGCTGGTGGTCGACGAGGCGGGCCTGCTGGTCGGTGCGATCAACACCAACGACCTGATGCGGGCGAAGGTGATCTGATGGCCGCTGCGCTGAGCTTCCCGCCCGAACTGCTGCTCAAGGCCCAGGGCGCCGGCCTGGGCATGAAGGCGGCCATCTTCGACGTCGATGGCGTGCTGACCGACGGCCGGCTGTTCATCGGCGAGCACGGCGAACTGTTCAAGGGCTTCTGCACGCTCGATGGCCATGGCCTGAAGCTGCTCGCGCAAGGTGGCATCGTGCCGATCGTCATCACCGGGCGCGACTCGCCGGCCGTGCGCCGCCGGGTGGCCGACCTGGGCCTGTCGCACGCGGTCTACGGCGCCAACGACAAGCTGGCCGCCGCCGCGCCGCTGCTGGCCGCGTTGGGGGTCGACTGGCCGGAGCTCGCGGTGATGGGCGACGACTGGCCCGACCTGCCCCTGCTGACCCGCGCCGGCTTTGCCTGCGCCCCGGCCAACGCCCACGCCGAGGCGAAGGCCGTGGCCCACCATGTGACCCAGGCAGCCGGCGGTGACGGCGCTGCGCGCGAGTTCTGCGACCTGTTGTTGATGGCCGCCGGCCGCTACGGGGCGCTGCTGCACGGCCACCTGCAGACGCTGGACAGCCGGTGAAGAGCCGCCTGCCGAGCGCCGAGCTGCACCTGCCGGACTTGCCGGAGGTGCCGGTCGCGATCGGCGCGCCGCCCCCCGGGCCCCCGCTGGAGCGCCGGCGCGCCGAGCCCTGGGCGCAGCGCCTGCGCAGCCTGCTGACGACCTACCTGCCGCTGCTGATGATGAGCGCGCTGGCGGCGCTGACTTGGTGGCTGGCGCGGTACTCGCCGCGCACGACCGACGAGCGCGCGCCCCGCGAGGTGCGCCACGACCCCGACTACACCGCCCAGCGCGCGACACTGCAGCGCTTCAACGCCGAGGGCCGGCTGGTGGCGCAGGTCGAAGGCGAGCAGGTGCGCCACTACCCGGACACCGAGGAGATCGAGGTCGACACGGTGCGCGTGGCGACCACCGGGCCCGATGGCCGCCGCACCCAGGCCACGGCACGCCAGGCCGTCGCCGCCGACGACAGCTCGCGCTACAGCCTGCAAGGCGGCGCGCGCGTGCTCAGCACCGCGGCCGACGGCCACAGCGTCCAGATCGATGGCGATCACCTGCTGGTGCTGGCCAAGGAACGGCGCGTGCAGGCCGACAAGCCGGTCACCGTGCGCCAGGGCGGCAGCACGCTGGTGGCCGACGCGATGGAGTTCGACGAGACCACGCAACTCGTGACCCTGCGCGGCCATGTGCGGGCGGTGCTGCTGCCGCAAGACGTGAAGGCGACGACGCGATGAGCCCCGCCCGGCCGCCCGAATGAGCCGCATCGCGCCGCTGGTCTTCGTCACCGGCGCGTCCAGCGGCATCGGCCAGGCGCTGGCGGCGCGCTACCACGCGGCGGGTTGGCGGCTGGCGTTGGTCGCCCGCCGAACCGAGCTCGTCGCCGACTGGGCGCGGGCCCAGGGCTTTGCGCCCGAGCGTTGGCGCGTCTACGCGGCCGACGTGAGCGAGGTCGACAGCATCGTCGCAGCCGGTGAGCGCTGCCTGGCCGAACTCGGCCTGCCCGATGTGGTGATCGCCAACGCCGGCATCTCGGTCGGCATGGACACGGCGCACCGCGAGGACCTGGACGTCATGCGCGAGACGCTGGCCACCAACAACATCGGCATGGCCGCGACCTTCCACCCCTTCGTGAAGCCGATGCGCACGCGCCGGCGCGGCACGCTGGTCGGCATCGCCAGTGTCGCGGCGATCCGCGGCCTGCCCGGCCACGGCGCCTACTGCGCCAGCAAGGCCGGCGTCGTGGCGTACTGCGAGAGCCTGCGCGGGGAATGCCGTGGCGCAGGCGTGCGGGTCGTCACGCTGCTGCCCGGCTACATCGCGACGCCACTGACGGCGCGCAATCGCTACCCCATGCCCTTCATGCTGCAGCCGGCCGAATTCGCCGAACGCGCCTTCCGCGCGATCTCGGCCGGCGTGAGCTACCGGGTCATCCCCTGGCAGATGGGCGTGGCGGCCAAGCTGCTGCGCCTGCTGCCGAACCCGGTGTTCGACCGCCTGCTCGCCGGGCGCGGCCGCAAGCAGCGCCGCGGCGAGCCCTGACGCCCACCGCCAGCGCCACAAACACAAAGGGCGCCGCGGTTTCCCGCTGCGCCCTTTTTTCGTTCAAGCTGGTCGCCGTGGATCAGTAGCCGTAGCCACCACCACCGCCGCCGCCGCGGTTGCCACCGCGGCTGCCGCCACCACCACCGTAGGGGCTGCGGCCACCGCCGCCGCCGCCACCGTAGCCGCCACCACCGCCGCCGCCGTAGCCGCCGCCGCCACCTCCGCCGTAGGGGCTGCGGCCACCGCCGCCACCACCACCGTAGCCGCCGCGGCCACCGCCGCCGCCACCGAAGCCACCCGGGCGCTCTTCACGCGGGCGGGCTTCGTTCACGACGATGGCGCGGCCCTCGAGGGGTTGGCCGTTCATGCCGTTGATCGCGGCTTGCGCTTCCGCATCCGAGCCCATTTCGACGAAGCCGAAGCCCTTCGAACGGCCGGTGTCGCGATCCATCATGACCTTGGCGGACGTGACGGTGCCGAATTCGGCAAACGCTTGTTGCAGGGAGTCGTCACGCACGCTGTAGGCGAGGTTGCCGACGTAAAGCTTGTTTCCCATGGGGAAAGCTCCTCAATCGCTCAAAACACAAAGACCATGTGGAGCTTCAACCCAGCGTGAACCCATCAAGCAAAGGTGCCGCGTCCATACACAGCAAATCTGGTGCGACCCACCCGTGAAAGACGAGTTGCCCCAAAACCATTATGAGACTATTTCCACAATGGCGGCAAAGCGCCCGCGCGGGAAGTGTCGTATTTCCGCGCCGCGCCGGGGCACTCGCCGGGGCTGCCGGCGGGCACCCCCCATGAATGAAGTGCGCCGGCGGCGCCCACAATCGCGCATGGACCTGCTCAAGCCGCTGATCGCGCTGCTGGCGATCGTCAACCCGATCGGCGTCGTGCCCTTCTTCCTGCATTTCACGCAGAACTTCAGCCCCGAACAGCGCCGCCACACGATGCGCGTCAGCGCCACGGCGGCCTTCCTGGTCGTGTCGATCAGCGGCCTGGCCGGCCTGAAGATCATCGAGTTCTTCGGCATCACGATCGCCAGCTTCCAGGTCGGCGGCGGTCTGCTGTTGCTGATGTCGGCCATCCACATGCTCAACGCCCAGCCGGCCGAAAGCCGGGGTGAGGATGTGCACCAGGGCCAGGAGAAGGCCGATGCCGGCGCCTCGATCGCCGTCGTGCCGCTGACGATCCCGCTGATGACCGGCCCGGCGACGATCTCGACGATGGTGATCTACGCCGAGAAGACCAAGACCTTCTGGCAGCACGCGGTGCTGGTCGGCTACGGCGTCGTGATCGGCGTCGCCGCCTACCTGGCTTTCCTGGCCGCGGGGCGCATCGCGCGCGTGCTCGGCCAGACCGGCATCAACGTGATGACCCGGCTGATGGGCCTGATCCTGGCCGCGATGGCGGTCGAGCTGCTGGCCGATGGCCTGACCAAGCTGTTCCCGGTGCTGGGCGGCGTCCATTTGCCGTGAACGAGGTGCCGGCGCGCGGCGCGCGCATCCTTCTGCTCGAGGACGACCCCGCGATCGCCGGCACGGTGGCCTTCGCCTTCGAGCGCGAGGGCTGGCAGGTCGAGCACCTGCTGCTGGTGCACGAAGCCGACCGCGTGGCGAAGGCCCGGCCGCCGGCGCTGGCCGTGCTGGACGTGGCCCTGCCGGACGGCAACGGCCTCGCCCTGTGCCGCACCTGGCGGGCCGGCGCGGACGCGCGCCTGCGCACGCTGCCGGTCGTGATGCTGACCGCACAGGGCGAGGAGATCGACCGCGTGCTGGGCCTGGAGGCTGGCGCGGACGACTACCTCGCCAAGCCCTTCAGCCCGCGCGAGCTGGTGGCGCGAGTGCGCGCGCTGCTGCGGCGCGCCGCCTGGGCGCCGCCGGCACCGGCCGAGCCGCCGCTGCTGCACATCGATGCCGCGGGCCGGCGCGCCTGGTTGGCCGGGCAGGCGCTGGACCTGACGCGGCTCGAGCTCGGCCTGCTGCAGGCGCTGCTGCGCGCGGGCGGCCGGATCAAGAGCCGCGCCGCGCTGCTCGACGAGGTCTGGGGCCCGGGCTGCGAGGCCAACGACCGCACCGTCGACACCCATGTGAAGACGCTGCGAGCCAAGCTGCGCGAGCGGCAGCCGGGGCTGGACCCGATCGTGACCCACCGGGGCCTGGGCTACGCGTTGCAGCTGCCGCCGCGCGCGCCCGACTGACCTTCGACCCGCCATGCACCTCGGCCTGCGGCTGTTCTTCGGCTTTCTGGTCATCACCGGCCTCGCGGCCTTTTTCGTGATGCGCGTCTTCGTCGCCGAGGTCAAGCCCAGCGTGCGCGAGGTGATGGAGGACATCCTGGTCGACACGGCCAACCTGCTGGCGGAGGACGCGGCGGCCGACCTGGCCGCCATGCCCACCGGCGGCGACCTGCGCGGCAGCCGCTTCGCCGGGGCCGTGCAGGCCTATGCCGCGCGGCCCGTCGATGCGCAGATCTGGGGCCTGCACAAGCGCCGGCTGGACCTGCGCATCTACGTGACCGACGCCCAGGGCCGCGTCGTGCTCGATGCCGGCACGGGCGCCAACGCCCCGGGCGCCCTGGGGCGGGATTACTCGCGCTGGCGCGACGTGGCGCTGACGCTGCGCGGCGAGTACGGCGCCCGCGCGACGCGGGAGGTGCAGACCGACGAGGCAAGCTCGGTGATGTACGTCGCCGCGCCGGTGCGCGGCCCGGCCGGCGAGCTGCTGGGCGTGCTGACGGTGGCCAAGGCGCAGTCGACCGTCGCGCCGTTCATCGAACGGGCCGAGCGCAAGATCCTCGTCGCCGGGGCGTGGCTGCTCGGCCTGTCGCTGGCGATCGGCGTCGCGGTCACGCTGTGGGCCGTGTGGGCGGTGCGGCGCCTTCGCCGCTATGCCCAGCAGGCCGGCGCCGATGCGGCCTCGCCGAGCGCGCCGCCGCAGCTGCCGGGCGAGCTTGGCGAGCTCGCCCGCGCGATGGGCGCGATGCGCGAGCGGCTGGACGACCGCGCCCAGCGCGAGCAGTTCCTGCGCGCGCTGACGCATGAGCTCAAGGGCCCGCTCGCCGCGATCCGCGGGGCGGCCGAGCTGCTGGAGGATCCGGCGCTGACCGAGGCCGATCGGGCCCGCTTCGGCGCGCAGGTCGGCGAGCAGGTCGAACGCCTGCGCGAGCTGGTCGACCGGCTGCTGGAGCTGTCCAAGCTGGAAAGCCCCGGCCAGCCGCTGCACCGCGAGGTGGTCGAGCTCGGCGCGCTGACCGACCGCGTGCTGGCCGACCATGCCGCGGCGCTGCAGCAGCACGGCCTGGCGCTGCGGTGGCTGGTGCGCGACGAGGCCCGCGTCAGTGCCGACCCGGCGCAGCTCGCGCTGGCGCTGTCGAACCTGCTGGCTAACGCGATCGATTTCGCGCCGGCCGGCTCGGCCCTCGAACTGCAGTTGCGGGCCGGCGGCGGGCAGGCGCGCTGGGTGCTGCGCGACCACGGCCCCGGCGTGCCCGGCTACGCGCTGCCGCACCTGGGCGAGCGCTTCTTCGCGACCGCCCGGCCCGGCAGCGCGCGCAAGGGCAGCGGCCTGGGCCTGGCGATCGTGCGCCAGGTGATGGCGCTGCATGGCGGCGCGCTCGAGATCGCGCCCGCCACGCCGGGGCTGCAGGTCACCCTGCGCCTGCCTCTGGCCTGAGCCTGCAATTCACTTTCGCTTCACGCAGCCCATCGCCACTTCACCGGCGTGCGAGACGCTGTCGCCTCCAACCCAACCCAACCCGGACCCGCGAGGAGGCGGCCCCTGATGAAGAATTCCCTCTGGAGCAAGGCGCTGGCGATTGCCGTGGTGGCGACGCTGCTCGGCATCCTGCTGGCGCGCATCGGCTTTCTGGTCGACGAGCGGCGCGGCCGCCAGCTGGAGGCCATCCACAGCGTGCAGCAATCGCAGGCCGGTGCGCAGGCGATGCTCGGGCCCTGGCTGCACCGGGCATGCGTCGAGGAATGGGATGTCGAGGTCGGCGAGGGCAAGGATCGCCGGCGGCAGCCCGAGCGGCGCGATTTCACGCTGCAACTGGCCGCGCAGCGCCTCGATGTCAAAAGTTTCGCCACGGCCGAATCGCGCTACCGCGGCCTGTTCAAGATCAACGGCTTTCTCGGCCGGCTCGACCTCGAGGCCCACTGGCCGACGCTGCAGCCGCTGGAGCCGGCGCCCAGCGTGCGCGGCTCGCGCCTGGCCTGCGGCCCGGCGACGCTGATGCTGGCGCTGTCGGATACGCGCGGCGTGCAGCGCGCCGAGCTGAAGCTCGACGGCCAGCCGCAGGCCGTGAGCGCGGGCACCGAGCACCCTGCCTACCCGCGCGGCCTGCACGCGGCGCTGGCCGGGCGGGTGCTTTCGGAGCCGCTGCGGGCGCAGTTGTCGATCGACCTGCGCGGCACCGGCCGGCTCGAGCTGGTGCCCGCGGCAGCTCAGACCGAGTGGACGCTGAAGTCGGATTGGCCGCACCCGTCCTTCGGCGGGCGCTTCCTGCCGGTGCAGCGCGAGGTGAGCGAGGAAGGCTTCGGTGCGATCTGGCGGATCACCGAACTGGCCAGCAGCGCGGCGCGCGACGTGGCTCAGGGCATGAAGCTGTGCAACGGCGACGCGGCCGGTGTGGCACCGGCGGGCGACGACGAACTCGGCACCCCGAGCGACAACCCGAACTGCCTGGACACGCTGGCGGTCTCCTTCATCGACCCGGTCAACCCATATGTGCTGTCCGACCGCGCCGTGAAGTACGGCCTGCTCTTCGTCGCGCTGACCTTCGTCGCCGTGGCGCTGACCGAGGTGCTGGCGCGGCCGCGCGTGCGGCGCGTGCACCCCGTGCAGTACGCGCTGGTCGGCCTGGCGCTGAGCCTGTTCTTCATGTTGCTGCTGGCCCTGTCCGAGCATTTGCGCTTCGAGCTGGCCTACCTCGCGGCGAGCCTGGCCTGCGCCGCCGTGCTGGGCGTCTACGGCAGCCACATGCTTGGCGGCTGGCGAGCCGGCACGGCCTTCGGGGCGGCGCTGGCCGGGCTGTATGGGCTGCTCTACGTGCTGCTGACACGCGAGCAGACCGCGCTGGTTGTCGGCACCGTCGGCCTGTTCGTGCTGGTGGCCACGGTGATGATGCTGACGCGCCGGATCGACTGGTACCGCCTGTTCGACGAGCTCAAGAAATAGGCCCCCGCGCTCGCTCGCGCTCGCTGCCCCCCGGAAGCGGCCGTACCATGCCCCGATGATCGAAGCCCCGACCTACGACCACATCATCGTCGGCGCCGGCACCGCCGGTTGCCTGCTGGCCAACCGGCTGTCGGCCGACCCCGAGCGCCGGGTGCTGCTGATCGAGGCCGGCGGCGCGGACGACTACCTGTGGATCCACATCCCCGTCGGCTACCTCTACTGCATCGGCAACCCGCGCACCGATTGGCTGTACCAGACCGACGCCGATCCCGGGCTCAATGGCCGGCGCCTGCGCTACCCCCGCGGCAAGGTGCTGGGCGGCTGCTCGAGCATCAACGGCATGATCTACATGCGCGGCCAGGCGCGCGACTACGACGGCTGGGCCGCCGAGGTCGGCGACGCCAACTGGCGCTGGGAGCACTGCCTGCCGTTCTTCAGGCAGCACGAGGACCACTGGCGCGGCGAGGATGCGTTGCACGCCGCACCCGGCTTCGACCCGACCGGCAAACGGTCGGGCGGCGAATGGCGCGTCGAGCGCCAGCGCCTGCGCTGGGACGTGCTCGATGCCTTCGCCGAAGCCGCGCAGCAGGCCGGCATCCCGGCCACGCGTGATTTCAACCGTGGCGACAACGAAGGCGTCGGCTACTTCGAGGTCAACCAGCGCAGCGGCATCCGCTGGAACGCGGCCAAGGCCTTTCTGCGGCCGGTGATGGGGCGCGAGAACCTGCAGGTCTGGACCGGTGCGACCGTCAGCCGCCTGCTGCTCGAGCCCGGCCCCGACGGCCGCCCGCGGGCTGCCGGCGTCGAGGTGCTGCCGCTCGGTGGCAGCGCGCCGCTGCAGGGGCGCTGCCGCGGCGAGGTGGTGCTGGCCGCCGGGGCGATCGGCTCGCCGCAGATCCTGCAGCTGTCGGGCATCGGTCCGGGCGAGTGGCTGCACCCGCACGGCATCACGCCGCAGGTCGAGCTGCGCGGGGTCGGTGCGAACCTGCAGGATCACCTGCAGATCCGCGCGGTGTTCGCCGTCGACGGCGTCAAGACGCTGAATACGCTGGCCTCGAACTGGTGGGGCAAGGCGATGATCGGGCTCGAGTACCTGGCGCGGCGCAGCGGGCCGATGAGCATGGCGCCGTCGCAGCTCGGCGCCTTCACGCGTTCGGATCCGGCACGTCCGTACGCCAACCTCGAATACCACGTGCAGCCGCTGTCGCTGGATGCCTTCGGCGAGCCGCTGCACGCGTTCAACGCCTTCACTGCCAGCGTGTGCAACCTGAACCCCGAGTCGCGCGGCCGGGTGCGCATCAACTCGCCACGGCCCGACGAGGCGCCGTCGATCCTCGCCAACTACCTGTCGACGCCCGGAGATCGGCAGGTCGCGGCCGAGTCGCTGCGCCTGACGCGGCGCATCGCCGCGATGCCGGCACTCGAAAGGTACCGGCCGCGTGAGGTCAAGCCCGGTGTCGAATACCAGACCGACGACGAGCTGGCCCGCCTGGCCGGCGACATCGGCACGACGATCTTCCACCCGGTGGGCACCTGCAAGATGGGGCGCGACGACGATCCCGACGCGGTCGTCGACGCCCGGCTGCGGGTGCGCGGCGTGGCCGGCCTGCGCATCGCCGACGCGAGCGTGATGCCGACCATCACCAGCGGCAACACCAACGCGCCGACGCTGATGATCGCCGAACGGGCCGCGGCCTGGCTGCGGGCCGAGGCGACTGCGCCGGTCACGGGGTAAGACCCGATGGGCGAAGGTGTGGCGCACCGTTAGAGTGCAGCTACTTTCGGCCGACCGCCCTGCACGGGTGCGCGGTCGAAGGGGGTCCGAGGAGACAAGTCCGGGCCAAACACCACAATCCGTCAAAGGCCCCCGCGCGCCTCCATCCCCCAGGCCGCGAGAGTGACCATGCAAGAATGCAAGGGCGCCAGCCACCCGCTGGCGCCCTTTGCTTTTGCGGCCCCCTAGGCCGCGGCTGCGCCGCGGTCCGTCCCCCGAGGGGGAGCGGCGCCCTTGGGGCGGCCCGGCGGGCGCCATCGTCCCGTCGCATGCGCCCATGTTGGATCTGTTCGCTGTCGCTGTCGCCTCCCTGCTCGCCGGTCTGATCGACGCCATCGTCGGTGGCGGTGGCCTGATCCTGGTGCCGGCGCTGTTCGCCGCCTACCCCGGCGCGGCGCCGGCCACGCTGCTGGGCACCAACAAGGCGGGCGCCATCTGGGGCACCGCCTGGGCGGCCCTGCAGTTCACGCGCCGTGTGTCCCTGCGCGCCACCACGCTGGTGCCGGCGATGGTGGCGGCGCTGGTCGGCAGCTTTGCCGGCGCCTGGGCGGTGACCGGTGTCGACGCCAGCGCGCTGCGGCGCGCGCTGCCGCTGGTGCTGCTGGCGATCCTGGCCTACACGCTGGCGCGCAAGGATCTGGGCCGCCACCATGCGCCCCGTTATGGCGCGGCCCGCGAGCCGCTGGTGGCCGGCGCGATCGGCGTCGCGATCGGCTTCTACGATGGCTTCTTCGGCCCCGGCACCGGTAGCTTCTTCGTCTTCCTGTTCGTGCGCCTGCTGGGCTACGACTTCCTGCACGCCTCGGCGGCGGCCAAGCTGCTGAACACCTCGACCAACCTGGCTGCGATCGTGCTGTTCGCCTGGACCGGCCACGTCTGGTGGCAGGTCGCCGCGGTGCTGGCCATGGCCAACGTGGCCGGCAGCCTGGTCGGCACGCGGCTGGCGCTGAAGCACGGTGCGGGCTTCGTGCGCGCGGTGTTCATCGCGGTGGTCGGTGCGCTGATCCTGAAGACCGGCTACGACGCGTTCCTGCGTTGAGGCCCCGCGCAGGCGCCACCCCCTCGCCCGGTGAGGGTTCGCGCCGATGACGGCGACGGGCCCGGCTGGCTACGCTGTCCGGCCAGCTTCATCAACACGCGCCCCACCCATGACCGCCAACGACACCTCCTTCGGCCTGCCGGTGCCCGACTCGGCGCTGGCGCTGCAGCGTCTGTATCACCTGGAGCGCAGCGCTGCCGACCGCGTGGCCTTCACCCAGCCGATGGGCGGCGGGGTCGTGCTCGACCTGACCTGGCGCGAGGTGATGGACCAGGTCCGACGCCTGGCCGCCCACCTGAAGGACAAGGGTTTCGCGCCCGGCTCGAACATCGCGCTGCTGTCGAAGAACACCGCCTGGTGGCTGATCTGCGACTGGGCGATCTGGATGGCCGGCCACGTCTCGGTGCCGCTGTACCCCACGCTGTCCGCCGACACGATCCGCCAGATCCTGCAGCACAGCGAGGCGCGGCTGCTGTTCGTCGGCAAGCTCGATGGATTCGAGGGCATGAAGGACGGCATCCCCATGGGTCTGCCCTGCATCGCCACGCCGCTGGCGCCGCCGATCGACTACACCCCGTGGGACGAGGTGCTCAAGACCGCCCCGCTGCAAGGCGAGCCGGTGCGCCCGGCCGACGAGCTGTCGACCATCATGTACACCTCCGGCACGACCGGCATGCCCAAGGGCGTGATGCACACCTTCGGCACCTTCGCCTGGTCCATCCTGTCCGGGCTGGACCGCGTGCAGGCGATCGACGAAAAGACCCGCATGCTGAGCTACCTGCCGCTGTCGCACGTGGCCGAGCGCACGCTGGTCGAGCACGGCCAGCTCGCCACCGGCATGCACGTGTACTTCGCCGAGAGCCTGGAGACCTTCACGCAGGATCTGCAGCGCGCGCGGCCGACGGTGTTCTTCTCGGTGCCGCGGCTGTGGGTCAAGTTCCAGCAGGGGGTGCACGCGAAGATGCCGCCGGCCAAGCTGCAGCGGCTGCTGTCGATCCCGATCCTGGGCGCCATCGTGCGCAAGAAGGTGCTCGGCGCGCTGGGGCTGGACCAATGCAAGTTCGCCGCCGGCGGTGCGGCGCCGATGCCGCCCGAGCTGTTACGCTGGTACGAGCGGCTCGGCCTGCCGATCGTCGAGGTCTACGGCATGACCGAGAACTGCGGCGTCAGCCACGCCACGCTGCCCGGCGTGCCGCGGCCCGGCACGGTCGGCGTGACCTACCGCGGCGTGCAAAGCCGCATCGACCCGGCCAACGGCGAGATCCAGGTCAAGAGCCCGGGCACGATGCTGGGCTACTTCAAGGAGCCCGAGCTGACGCGCCAGAGCTTCACCGACGACGGCTGGCTGCACACCGGCGACAAGGGTCAGCTCGATGCCGAGGGCAACCTGCGCATCACCGGCCGGGTGAAGGACTTGTTCAAGACCAGCAAGGGCAAGTATGTGGCGCCGGCGCCGATCGAGGACCGGCTGGTGATGCACGCCTCGGTCGAGGCCTGCTGCGTGACCGGCGCCAACCTCGGCCAGCCGCTGGGCATCGTGATGCTCAACCCGGATGCCGCGAACGCCGCAAAGAACGGCGGCCGCGGCGACCTCGAGGCCTCGCTGGCCGCGCACCTGAAGGTGATCAATGCCGCGCTCGACCCGCATGAGCAGCTCGAGTGCATCGTCGTCGTGACCGAGCCGTGGACGGTCGACAACGGCGTGATCACGCCGACCTTCAAGGTCAAGCGCAACCGCATCGAGGAGATCTACGCGGCGCGCTACGAGGCCTGGGTCGGCAGCCGCAAGCCGGTGTTGTGGGCATGAGCGCCTGCGGCGCTCATGCCCTTCGGGCCGACCGTTTCAGCCTGCCTTGACTTTCAAACGCCAGGCGTGAAGCAGCGGCTCGGTGTAGCCGCTCGGTTGCTCGACGCCCTTGAACACCAGGTCGCACGCAGCCTGGAAGGCCTTGCTCTCATCGAAGCGGCCGGCCATCGGCTGGTAGGCCGGGTCGCCGGCGTTCTGTTTGTCCACCACCTTGGCCATGCGCTTGAGCGTGTTGCGCACCTGCGCCTTGCTCACCACGCCGTGCAGCAGCCAGTTGGCCATGTGCTGGCTGCTGATGCGCAGCGTGGCACGGTCTTCCATCAGTCCCACGTTGTGGATGTCCGGCACCTTGGAACAACCCACGCCTTGGTCCACCCAGCGCACCACGTAGCCCAGGATGCCCTGCGCGTTGTTGTCGAGCTCCTGCTGCTTCTCAGCGTCGCTCCAGTTCGGGTTGGCACTCACGGGCACGGTGAGCAGGCCGGTCAGCAGGTTGTCGCGCTCGGCGGCGGCGTCGGTCTTCTCCAGCTCGATCTGGATGTCGCTCACCTTGACCTGGTGGTAGTGCAGCGCGTGCAGCGTCGCACCCGTGGGGCTGGGCACCCAGGCGGTGTTGGCGCCGGCCTTGGGGTGGGCGATCTTTTGCTCCAGCATGGCCTTCATCAGGTCGGGCATGGCCCACATGCCCTTGCCGATCTGCGCCTTGCCGCGCAGGCCGCAGGCGAGGCCGACGAGCACGTTGTTCCTCTCATAGGCCTGGATCCAGGCGCTGGTCTTCATGTCGCCCTTGCGGATCATGGGCCCTGCGTGCGTGGCGGTGTGCATCTCGTCGCCGGTGCGGTCCAGGAAGCCGGTGTTGATGAAGGCCACGCGCGCGGGCGCCGCGGCGATGCAGGCCTGCAGGTTGACCGAGGTGCGCCGCTCCTCGTCCATGATGCCGAGCTTGACGGTGTTCTCCGGCAGTCCCAGGAGCTTTTCCACGCGGCCGAACAGCTCGTTGGCAAAGGCCACCTCGGCCGGGCCGTGCATCTTGGGCTTGACGATGTAGATCGAGCCGGTGCGCGAGTTGCGCACGCCGTTCTGCGTCAGGCCCTTCAGATCGTGCAGCGCAATGGTGGTGGTGATGACGGCGTCCATGATGCCTTCATGGATCTCGCTGCCGTTGCCGTACAGGATGGCCGGGTTGGTCATCAGGTGGCCAACGTTGCGCACGAACAGCAGCGAGCGGCCGTGCAGCTTGATCTCTTCGCCATTGGCGCCCTTGTAGACGCGGTCGGCATTCAGGCGACGCACAAAGGTCTTGCCGCCCTTGCTCACTTCTTCGGTCAGCGTGCCCTTGAGGATGCCGAGCCAGTTGTCATAGGCCACCACTTTGTCGTCGGCATCGACCACGGCCACCGAGTCTTCCAGGTCGAGGATGGTGGACAGGGCGGCTTCGATCAGCAGGTCGCTCACGCCGGCGGCATCGCTCTTGCCGATGGGGGTGCTGGGGTCGATCTGGATCTCGATGTGAATGCCGTTGTTGCGCAGCAGGATGGCCGAAGGGGCGGCGGCGCTGCCCTGGTAGCCGACGAACTTGTTGCAGTCGGCCAGGTGCGACTTGCTGCCGTCCTTCAGTGCCACCACCAGCTTGCCGCCTTCCACCGTGTAGCCGGTGGAGTTGATGTGCGAGCCCTTGGTCAAGGGGGCCACGCGGTCGAGCACGTAGCGGGCGTATTCGATCACCTTGGCGCCGCGCACCGGGTTGTAGCCCTTGCCGTCGGCGCTGACCTTGGTGGCGCCCTTGGTTTCGGGCAGGGCGTCGGTGCCGTAGAGCGCGTCGTACAGCGAACCCCAGCGCGCATTGGCGGCGTTGAGCGCGTAGCGGGCGTTCAGCACCGGCACCACCAGCTGCGGGCCGGCCTGCACGGCCAGTTCAGCGTCCACGTTGGTGGTGTCGCTGGCCACGGCTGCGGGCACCGGCACCAGGTAGCCGATCTTTTCCAGGAAGGCGCGGTAGGCCTTCATGTTCTTGATCGGGCCGGGGTTGGCCTTGTGCCAAGCGTCCAGCTCCAGTTGCAGGCGGTCGCGTTCGGCCAGCAGGGCGGCGTTCTTCGGGCCCAGGTCGTGGGCCAGCTTGTCGAAGCCTTTCCAGAAGTCGGCGCTGCTGATGCCGGTGCCGGGAAGGACCTTGTCTTCAATGAAACGGTACAGGCTGGTGGCAACTTGCAGCCGCTGGCAGGTGGTGCGTTGGGTCATGGTGTTCAACTCCTCAATCAAAAAATACGAACTCGTTGGGCGCGTTGTGCAACGCTTCATTCCGCCGGGAAAAATCCCAGCACATCGTTCAGGGTGCTGCCGGTGCGCACGGGCTGGGTGCCCAGCTCCTCGAACGGCAGGTCATAACGGTTGACCCACAGGGTCTGATAGCCGTACCAGGTGGCGGCCA
>NZ_DATFAN010000206.1:0-4268 GCF_035254525.1 Ideonella sp.
TTTCGAGCACGGTGTCGAAGACGTCGTTGTGGGTGATGCGATGCCCGCCCCAGGTGCCGTCGCCGACGTTGATGCCGGCACGCGGCACGCGGTAGATCGAGTTGTGGTCCACCGTGATGCGCGCGGCCATCGACAGCTCCACCCCGGTGGCCTGCTTGTCGATCAGGCCGATGTCGTGGATCAGATTGTCCGCGGCCGCCGAATCCTTCGGGTACGCATCCGATTTCGGGCCGGGCGTCGGGTCGATCGCCGACAGTTCGAGCCGCTCCTGGTACTCGAACAGCGGGGAGCGGACCGCGTCGGGCCGGCCGACGAAGGCCACTGCCGTGCCGCCGATCGCATGGATGTGGTTGCCGGAGACCACCACGCGCTGCGCGCGGCCACTGACCACCACCGCATGGCCGCCGAGGTCGGTGAACTCCGAATCCTCGACGCGCACGTCGCCCGCGTTCTCGATCGTCACCGCACCGACACGGTAGAACTTCCAGTCCGAGCGCAGCAGCGGCTCGACCGCCTTCAGGAAAGTGGGCTCGGTCTCCTTGAACTGCAGGTGCCGCACGCGCACGTGCTGCACCGCCGCAGCCCGGCCTTCGATGCGGATCAAGGCCTCGTGCACGCTGGCGCGGAACCCGCTCGCCGGCGGCTGCGTGCCCGCGATCGGCTTGAAGTACAGCCAGCCCTGCTGGCGATCGTGGAACCACTCGCCTGGCGCGTCGAGCTCCTCCAGCACGTTCTCGACGTAGCGGTCGCGCTCGCTCGGCGGCATCGCGCGGTTGTTGCCGACCTGCGCGCCGTAGGCGAGGCTGCCGTCGGCCTGCTTGCCGAGGATCGGCACCTGCACGCCGCCCCAGCGGTTGCCGTGCAGCGCATGCAGGACGGCGCCTTCGGGGTCGTGCCAGCGCGCGACGCGCTCGGGCGCCGTGGCATCGGGCGCACCGCCGAATCCCGGATGCGTGGGGTCTAGGTTGGGGTAGCGGGCGCGCACCAGCGCCTGCGTGCCCAGCCACAGGCGCTGGAACGCCGGGCCCGCGTACCGGGCGCGCCACACGCCGTTCTGCCACGATTCCCACCGCAACGCGGGCAGGCCCGACGCGCCGGTCAGCACGGCCCGCGCGCCGGGCGCCGCGTCGAGCACGAACGGGTGGTCAGCGGTGCCCGACAACGCCTCGTCGATGACGATCGGCGCCGCCAGCTCGTAGGTGCCGGTTGCCAGCTGGATGCGCTGGATGCGCTTGTCGGCCCGCGCCTTGTCGAGCGCGGCGGCCAGCGACCTGGCGTCCTTGACGACGACGGCCGCGGCGCGCGCCTCGGCGCCCAAGCCGCCCGCCAGAACGGTCAGCGCAAGCAGCGTGGCCCTGATGGCACCACACGAAGCCAGCTTCTTCATCCCTGGGCCGCGAAGGCAGCGGCGCCGAGCTGGCCGCGCCCATGCTCGTCGAGCTGAGCCTCGAGCCGCCTGCCGCGGTGGCGCAGCGCGACGGTGGCCCGCGCCGGTCCGCGCAGGCGCAGCTGAGCGACCCGCCCGCCCTTCCAGTCGATGTCCAGCTCCACGCCGCCGCGTGCGCGCACGCCGTGCAGGCCGCCGTCGGGCCAGACCGTGGGCAGTGCGGGCAGCAGGTGGATCTCGCCGCCCCACGACTGCACGATCATTTCCAGGATGCCCGCCGCGCCGCCGAAGTTGCCGTCGATCTGGAATGGCGGGTGCGAGTCGAACATGTTCGGGTAGGTGCGCACCGGCCCGAGCAGGCCCTGCAGGATCGAATGCGCGCGATCGCCATCGCCCAGGCGGGCCCACAGCGCGAGGCGCCAGGCGGTGGCCCATCCCGTCGATTGATCGCCGCGCGCGTTCAGCGTGACCTTCGCCGCCTGCGCGAGCGCGGGCGTGTCGCGCAGGTTGATCTGGCCGCTGGGGTAGACGGCGTACAGGTGCGACACATGGCGGTGGCGCGTATCGGTCGCGCCGGCGTCCCAGTCCTCCAGCCACTCCTGCAGCTGGCCTTGCGCGCCGATGCGATCGGCCGGCAGCCTGGCGCGGGCCTTGCGCAGGGCGCGCACGAAGTCGTCCTCTTGCAAGCCGAGCAGCTCATGCGCCTGCAGCGTGTGGTCGAACAGGTCGCGCAGGATCTGCCGGTCCATGGCCGGACCGGCGCACAGCGAAACGCCCGCATGGTGGTCGTTCTCCGGCGAGAGCGAGGGTGAAGTGACGAGGCCGCGGCCCTTGGGATCCTCGACGAGCGTGTCGAGGAAGAACACCGACGCACCCTTCAGCAGCGGGTACAGGCGTCGCAGGGTCGCCGGCTCGGGGTGGTACTCGTAGTGATCCCACAGGGTGTTGCACAGCCAGGCGCCGCCGCAGGGCCACAGGCCCCACAACGGGCCGTCCACCGGCGCCGCGGCGCGCCACAGGTCGGTGTTGTGGTGGGCCACCCAGCCTCGCGCGCCGTAGCAGGTGCGCGCAGTGCGGGCGCCGGTGACCGCCAGCTCTTCCACCATCCGCAGCAGCGGCTCGACGCATTCACCGAGGTTGCCTGGCCCCGCGGGCCAGTAGTTCATCTCGGTGTTGATGTTGATCGTGTACTTGCTGCCCCAGGGCGGATGGAGCCCCTCGTTCCAGCGGCCCTGCAGGTTGGCCGGCTCGCTGCCGGGGCGCGACGACGAGATCAGCAGATAGCGCGCGTACTGCACGTACAGCGCCGCCAGGGCCGGCTGGACTTCGTCGGCGGCGGCAAAGATGCGCTCGTCGGTCGGGCGCGGATCGGCCGGTTCGCTGCCGAGGCGGATCGACAGGCGGCGGAACAGTGCCTGGTGCGCCTGCAGGTGCCGCTGCCTGAGCTGCCCATACGACCTGCGCGCGGCCGTCTCGCTGCGGCTGCGCACGGCGGCGACCGGATCGCCGCTGACGTCGTCGAAGCGGACGTGGCTGGTGGCGGCCGCCACGAGCAGCATCACCGTGCGGGCACCCCTGACCTGCAGGGTGTCGCCGGTCACGGTGACGCGGCCGTCGCTCACGGCCTTCACGCGCACGGCATAGCGCAGCGCGGACGCGATGCCGGCGTCCGCCACATTGCGGCCCCGGATCAGCAGCGCGTCGTGGCCGTCGGGTGTGATCGACAGCGTGGCGGGGCGCTGCTCCTGGCGCAGCGGCTCGTGGTGGTCCCAGGGGGCACCCGCCAGCGAGACGGCGCCTGTCTTGCCGTCGTAGGTCTTCGCGCCGTACTCGGCATCGGCCGGGTGTCGATAGCCGAGATCGAAGTCGAGGCTGCCGCCCTGCGCCGAGAGCTGCAACACCAGCACCTGGTCCGGTTCGCTGCAGAACGACTCGCGCAGATGGCGCACGCGCCCATCCCGGAAGCGGGTGACGGCCGTTGCGCTGTCGAGGTCCAGCCAGCGACGGTAGTTCGACGCGCCCTGCAGGCCCTTGATGTCGAGGAACAGGTCGCCGGCCGTGCCGTAAGGCATCTGGACCAGCGGCTGCGCCATCATCGTCTTGCCCGCCAGTTCGGAGGCTTCGTGCCAACGGCCTTCATCGAGCAGGGCGCGCACACGCGGCAGGGCTTCCAGCGCCTTGGGGTTGTCGGGGGTGTACGGCCCACCGCCGAACAGCGTGTCGATGTTCAGCTGCAGGCGTTCCTGCGCAGCCCGGCCGAACACCATCGCACCGAGGCGGCCGTTGCCCACCGGCAGGGCCTCGACCCACGGACCGGCCGGCTGCTCGTACCAGAGTGACAGCTCTTCGCGGCCTTCGCGTTCGGTGGCAAGCACCTTGGCCCGCGCGAGGCCAGGCAGTGCGAGCGCGAGGCCCGTGCAGGCGAGGAAGCGGCGTCTGTGGTTCATGCGAGGCCGGCTCCCCGGGTCTTCCTGGCGGCCGTCGAGCGGCTCGCCGTGATCTTTCAGTGCTCTTACCAATCTGGTCATACCAGTATCGCCAAACGGCCTGTGCCGTCTTTCCAGTGAAAACCCGCGTTGACGCATATCCCCCACTGAATATCGGGGTTCTGTCTCGTTCAGCGCGTATCCGGTTTCCTCATTTTGGTCATACCAAGTTCTGGTCTGATCCGGGCAACTCATTGGGTCTCACGGCGCTCCCGGCTCCACGACCACCGGGCCGACCAGGCCCGAGGCCTGTCCCGGTTGCGACTCCACCAGCACGGTGAGCGTGCGCTGCTGCGCACCCTTGGCCAGCGGCAGCGACAACGGGCCCGGCGCGGATGCGGTCTTCTCGCCCAGCTTGACGCCGTCGAGCCACACCTCGGCCTTGCCGGCGATCT
>NZ_DATFAN010000207.1:0-12086 GCF_035254525.1 Ideonella sp.
GGAGCGCAGTGTGCCCGGGCTGCGAATAAAATGCCGCCATGGCCTCCGACGGCTTCAACCTCAGCAACCAGTTCCTGATCGCCATGCCCGGCATGCTGGACGACAGCTTCGCCGGCACGGTGGTCTATCTGTGCGAGCACAGCGAACGCGGTGCGCTCGGGCTTGTGATCAACAAGCCGATCGACATCAACCTGAAGAACCTGTTCGACAAGGTCGAGTTGAATCTCGAGCGCGAAGAGCTGGCCGAGCAGCCGGTGTTCTATGGCGGCCCGGTGCAGACCGAGCGCGGCTTCGTGCTGCACGAGCCGCAGGGCGGCGAGGGCCAGGCCTTCAGCTCGACGCTGCAGGTGCCCGGCGGGCTGGAGATGACCACCAGCAAGGACGTGCTCGAAGCCATGTCGCACGGGCAGGGCCCGAAGAAGGTGCTGGTGACTCTGGGCTACAGCGGCTGGTCGGCCGGCCAGCTGGAGGACGAGATCAGCCGCAACGGCTGGCTCACCGTCGCGGCCCAACCCGAAGTCATTTTCGACACGCCGGTGGCGATGCGTTACGAACGTGCGCTGGCGTTGCTGGGCATCGACCCGCGCATGCTGTCGCAAGAAGCGGGGCATGCGTGAGCCGCACCGCGCGGCCGGCCGAACAATCCTTTCTGGCCTTCGATTTCGGCGTCAAGCGGGTCGGCGTGGCCACCGGATCGATCGTGCTGCGCCAGGCCCAGCCCTTGAAGACGATCGCCGCCGAAGGTGATGCGCGTTTCGCGGCGATCGCCGCGTTGATCGCCGAGTGGCGGCCCGACGCGCTGGTGGTCGGCGTGCCCTTCCACCCTGACGGCGCCGAACACGACAATACCCACCGTGCGCGGCGCTTCGCCCGCCAGTTGCAGGGCCGTTTCCGCCTGCCGGTGCACGAGGTCGACGAACGCTACACGACGACCGAGGCACTGGCCGCCGGCGCCGCCGACCTCGACGCCGCCGCTGCCGCCCTGATCCTCGACCAGTTCTTCCGCGAGACCACCCCATCATGACCACCTTGCTGCTCGATGCCGAGGCGCTGTACGCCGAGTTGCGCGAAGGCGTGCGTGCGTTGATCAAACCCGATACCTCGCTCGTCGGCGTCTGGTCCGGCGGCGCCTGGCTGGCCGAGCGCCTGCAGGCCGACCTGGGCTTGCCGGGTGCGCACGGCGTGATCTCGAGCACCCTGCACCGCGACGACTTCGGCGAGCGCGGCCTGGCCGCCGGCACCGATGCGACGCACCTGCCGTTCGCGATCGACGGGCGCCACATCCTGCTCATCGACGACGTGCTCTACACCGGCCGCACGATCCGCGCGGTGATCAACGAGCTGTTCGACTTCGGCCGCCCGGCGAGCGTGCAGTTGGCGGTGCTGGTCGACCGCGGCGGGCGTCAGCTGCCGATCGCGGCGGCCTACGCGGCCGCACGGGTCGCCCTGCCGGCCGCGCAGCGGCTGTCGCTGGCCCGGCAGGACGACGGCCGTTTCACTTTCTCAGTCAAGGAAGAGCGCTGATGCTGTCGCGCCGAAACCCCCAGCTCAACCAGCACGGTGAGCTGATTCACCTGCTGTCGATCGAAGGCCTGCCGAGGGCGGTGCTGACGCACATCCTCGACACCGCGGGCACCTTCCTCTCGGTCAACGACCGCGAGGTCAAGAAGGTGCCGCTGCTGCGCGGCAAGAGCGTGTTCAACCTGTTCTTCGAGAACTCCACGCGCACCCGCACGACCTTCGAGATCGCCGCCAAGCGCCTGTCGGCCGACGTGATCAACCTCGACATCGCGCGCTCGTCGACTGCCAAGGGCGAGAGCCTGCTCGACACGATCGCCAACCTGTCGGCGATGCATGCCGATATGTTCGTCGTGCGGCACAGCGAGTCCGGCGCGCCGTACTTGATCGCCCAGCATTGCGCGCCGCACGTGCACGTGGTCAATGCCGGCGACGGCCGGCACGCGCACCCCACGCAGGGCCTGCTGGACATGTACACGATCCGGCACTTCAAGCAGGATTTCTCCAACCTGACGGTGGCCATCGTCGGCGACATCGTGCACTCGCGTGTCGCGCGGTCCGACATCCATGCGCTGACGACGCTGGGCGTGCCCGAGATCCGCGCGGTCGGGCCGAAGACGCTGGTGCCGGGCGACCTGTCCGCGATGGGCGTGCGCGTGTGCCACGACATGGCCGAGGGCATCCGCGGCGCCGACGTGATCATCATGCTGCGCCTTCAGAACGAGCGCATGAGCGGCGCGATGCTGCCCAGCGCCGGCGAATTCTTCAAGAACTACGGCCTGACCGACGACAAGCTGGCCCTGGCCAAGCCCGATGCGATCGTGATGCACCCGGGCCCGATCAACCGCGGCGTCGAGATCGACTCGTCGGTGGCCGATGGCACCCACAGCGTGATCCTGCCGCAGGTGACCTTCGGCATCGCGGTGCGCATGGCGGTCATGTCGATCATCGCCGGAAATGAAGCCTGAAATGACGCCCGCTCGGCTACTGCGCGGACCGATCTTGCCCCTGCGGTGCTCGCCGTACGGGTGTACGGCTGTGCTCCTCGGGGCAACCTCGGTCCGCTCGCGACGCCGCTCGGACGCCATTTACCTCAGCAAACAACCATGAAGATTCTCGTTTCGAATGGCCGAGTGATCGATCCGGCGTCGGGCCGGGACGAAGTCGCCGACGTGGCGGTGGCCGCGGGCCGCATCGTCGCCATCGGCCGCGTGCCGGCCGAATTCGACTCGGCCCGCGTGATCGATGCCAGCGGCTGCATCGTGGCGCCCGGCCTCGTCGATCTGGCCGCGCGGCTGCGCGAGCCAGGCCACGAGCACGAGGGCATGCTGGAGAGCGAGCTCAACGCCGCCGCCGCCGGGGGCGTCACCAGCCTGGTCTGCCCGCCCGACACCGACCCGGCGCTCGACGAGCCGGGCCTGGTGGACATGCTCAAGTTCCGCGCCCGCAAGCTCAGCCTGTGCCGGCTGTTCCCGCTGGGCGCGCTGACGCGTGGCCTGCAAGGCGAGGTGCTGACCGAGATGGCCGAGCTGACCGAGAGCGGCTGCGTCGGCTTCTCGCAGGCCGAGGTGCCGATCCAGGACACGCTGGTGCTGTGGCGTGCGCTGCAGTACGCGGCGACCTACAACTACACGGTGTGGCTGCGGCCGCAAGACGGCTTTCTCGGCAAGGGCGTCGCGGCCAGCGGCTCGGTCGCGACGCGGCTGGGCCTGTCCGGTGTGCCGGTCGCAGCCGAGACGATCGCACTGCACACGATCTTCGAGCTGATGCGGGCCACCGGTGCACGGGTCCATCTGTGCCGTCTGTCGAGCGCCGCCGGCGTCGAGCGGGTGCGCGCGGCCAAGGCCGAGGGCCTGAAGGTCACGGCCGACGTCAGCATCAACTCGCTGCACCTGACCGATGTCGACATCGGCTTCTTCAATTCGGCGATGCGGCTCTCCCCGCCGCTGCGCCAGGGCAAGGACCGCGACGCGCTGCGGGCCGGGCTGGCCGACGGCACCATCGACGCGCTGGTGTCCGACCACACGCCGGTCGATGCCGACGCGAAGACCCTGCCCTTCGGCGAGGCCGAGCCGGGGGCGACCGGGCTCGAACTGCTGCTGAGCCTGGCGCTGAAGTGGGGCACCGACGCAAAGCTCGGCCTGGCCGAGACGCTGGCTCGCGTGACGAGCACGCCGGTCGCGGTGCTCGGCGACACGCTGGGTTCGCTGGCCAGCAGCGCCGGCCGCCTGGTCGAAGGCGGGGTCGCCGACGTCTGCGTGTTCGACCCGGCGGCGACCTGGAGCGTGCGTCCCGGAGAGTTGAAGAGCCAGGGCAAGCACACGCCGTTCGACTTCGCGTCCACCGGCATGGCGCTTCCCGGCCGGGTCAAGGCCACGCTGGTGGCGGGCACGGTGGCCTACCAGGCCGCCAACGGCGCGCGGTGATCCGCGCCGGGTTGGGTGCCTGGCGGCTGACGCGCGGCGTCGCGCACCTGCTGCACGGCATGGCGATCGTCGCGCGCCGCTTTCCGTCGCTGGCCGCCGAGCAGCGCGCGCCCTACATCCAGTGGTGGAGCACGAAGATGCTCCGGCTGGTCGGCATTCGGCTCGAGGTGATCGGCAAGCCGCGCCCGGGCGCGGCGCTGGTGGTCGCCAACCACGTGTCCTGGCTCGACATCGCGGTGATCCACGCCGCGTGCCCGCAGGCGCGCTTCGTTTCGAAGGCCGATGTGCTGCGCTGGCCGCTGCTGGGCTGGCTGATCCGCGAGGTCGGCACCTTGTTCATCGAGCGCGAGCGCAAGCGCGATGCGCTGCGTGTCGTGCACGAGGTGGCCGCTTCGCTGGCGCGGGGCGAGACGGTGGCGGTGTTTCCCGAGGGCACGACGGGGGCTGGCGACACCGTGCTGCCCTTCCACGCCAACCTGCTGCAAGCGGCCATCGCCGACCGCGTGCCGGTGCAGGCGGTGGCGCTGCGCTACCTCGAGCCGGGTGAGCGCTTCAGCAGCACGGCGCGCTACGTCGGCGGGATGACGCTGGTGGCCAGCATCTGGCGCGTCGTGCGCGCACGCGGCCTGGCCGTCAGGGTGCAGTTCCTGCTGTCGGAAGGCAGCACGCACGCCGACCGCCGAGCGCTCGCCGCGCACCTGCGCGACGAGATCCAGCAGGCGCTGAACGAGAGCGCCTGAGCTGCCGGCCCCGGCGCGGCCCGAACGGAATCAGGCCTTCTTGCCCTGGTTCGCGACGGCCGCCGCCGCCTTGGCCGCCGCTTCGGCGTCACCCAGGTAGTAGCTCTTGATCGGCTTCAGGTCGGCACCGAGCTCGTAGACCAGCGGAATGCCGTTCGGGATGTTCAGGCCGACGATGTCGGCATCGCTGATGCCGTCGAGGTACTTGACCAGCGCGCGGATGGAGTTGCCGTGCGCGGCGATGACCAGGCGTTGCCCGCTCTTGATGGCCGGCGCGAGCACCTCATTCCAGCACGGCAGCACGCGGGCCACCGTGTCCTTCAGGCATTCGGTCAGCGGGATCTGCTCGGGCGCGAGCTTGGTGTAGCGGAGATCCTGGCGCTGGCCGCGCGGGTCGTTCGCATCCAGCGGCGGCGGTGGCGTGTCGTAGCTGCGGCGCCAGATCAGCACCTGCTCGTCGCCGTACTGCTTGGCCATGTCGGCCTTGTTCAGGCCTTGCAGCCCGCCGTAGTGGCGCTCGTTCAGGCGCCAGTCGTTGACGACCGGCAGCCAGGTCCGGTCCATCGCATCCAGGCAGTGCCACAGCGTCCAGATCGCGCGCTTGAGCACCGAGGTGTAGGCCACGTCGAACTCGTAGCCTTCGGCCTTCAGCAAGGCGCCCGCGGCGCGGGCCTGGGCCACGCCGGTGTCGGTCAACTCGACGTCGGTCCAGCCGGTAAAACGGTTTTCCAGGTTCCAGGTCGATTCGCCGTGGCGAATCAGGACGAGCTTGTACATGGGTGAAGAGCGAGGGCCGCGCGGTTTGCTGCAAAGCTGCAAATTCTATAATTCGCCGCTTTGCCAACCCTTACCCCGAGTCCTGCTGCCGTGCTGAGCTTTCTGATCGAGAACTGGATCCCGGCTGTGATGGCCCTGGTGTCGGGCGCGCTGCTGCTGTGGCCGGTGCTGCAACGCGGCGCACAAGGCGGCGCGATTTCGCCCAGCGAGGCCGTGCGCCTGATCAACCGCGAGAAGGCGGTCGTGATCGACGTTTGCGAGCCGGCCGAGTACGCCGCCGGCCACGTGGCCGGTTCGCGCAGCATCCCGCTGGGCACGCTGGAGGGCTCGAAGGACCTGCCCAGCAACAAGACCTTGCCGCTGGTCGTCGTGTGCGCTTCGGGCATGCGGGCGTCGCGCGCCGCCGGCACCCTGCGCAAGGCCGGCTATGCCAACGCCCAGGTGCTGGCGGGCGGCCTGAAGGCCTGGCGCGAGGCCAATCTGCCGGTCGAGGCCAGCCGGGCGGCTTGAGTCGCTGCGCGCGTCGATCGGCGCGCGTGACTTTTGACCCGTGCCGCCCGGGGTCTTGCCGCGCCCGCACGGCGCGGCGATCGGCTGCTTGCGACAATCCGGGCCGTCCAAGCAATGCCCGTGATCCCGATGAGCAAGGTGGTGATGTACACGACGCAGGTCTGCCCGTACTGCGTGCGGGCCAAGGCCTTGCTGAAGCAGCGCGGCGTCGCCGCCATCAACGAGATCCGGGTCGACATGGACCCCTCGGCCCGTAGCCGCATGGTCGAGCTGACCGGCCGCCGCACGGTGCCGCAGATCTTCATCGGCGAGACCCACGTCGGCGGTTGCGACGACCTGTTCGCGCTGGATCAGCGCGGCGGCTTGATGCCGCTGCTGAACCCCGCCTGACGGCGCGCCGTCAGGCCGGGCGCTACGCGCCGGCTGGTCCATAATCCCCGCTGCAGCCCGCACACCGACTCGGTTGCGGGCTTTGTCGTTTCCGACCCGACCGTTTTTCCTTCGAAAGCCCACCATGGCCGAGCAAGACCAGACCCCCGTGTTCCAGTTGCAGCGCATGTACCTGAAGGACTTGTCGCTGGAGCAGCCCAACTCGCCGCAGATCCTGCTCGAGCAACAGCAGCCGCAGGTCGACATCCAGCTGTCGATGTCGGCCGAAGGCATCGCCGACGGGCTGTTCGAAGTGGGCGTCACGGCGACCGTGACGACCAAGATTGGCGACCGCACGCTGTTCCTGGTCGAGGCCAAGCAGGCCGGCATCTTCGAGATCCGCAACCTGCCGCCGGAGCAGGTCCAGGGCGTGCTGGGCGTCGTCTGCCCGCAGATGATCTACCCCTACCTGCGCGCCATCGTGTCGGACGTCTGCACGCGCGCCGGCTTCCCGCCGATCCTGCTGGCCGAGGTGAACTTCCAGGCCATGTTCGAAGCGCAGCAACAGGCCCAGGCCGGCGGCGACGGCGCGGGCGAAGCCACGATCAACTGACGCGCGCGGCGCGCATTCCGACGCGAATGAAGCTCGCCTTCCTCGGGGCTGGCGCCTGGGGCACCGCACTGGCGATGGCCGCGGCCCGCCGGCACGAGGTGCTGCTGTGGGCCCGCGACGCCGATCAGGCCGCGCAGATGGCGCGCGAGCGCTGCAACAGCCGCTATCTGCCCGACCAGCGCTGGCCCGATGGCCTGGCCGTCACGGCCGACTTCGACGCCGCCGCGGCGCACGGCTCGGCCGGCCTGACGGTCATCGCCACGCCGATGGCCGGGCTGCGCGGCACGCTGGTGCGGCTGACCGGCGCGACGCAGGTCGTGTGGTTGTGCAAGGGCTTCGAGGCGGGTACCGGCCTGCTGGGCCACGAGGTGGCCGCCGAAGTGCTGCCGCAGGCGGCGGCGGCGGTGCTGTCGGGCCCGAGCTTCGCGCAAGAGGTGGCGGCCGGCTTGCCGACGGCCCTGGTGGCGGCGAGCTTCGATGCCGCGCTGCGCCAGCGGCTGGTCGACGCTTTTCACCACGGGGCGCTGCGCATCTACACCTCGAGCGACCCGGTCGGCGTCGAGATCGGCGGCGCGGTGAAGAACGTGCTGGCGATCGCCACCGGCATCTCCGACGGGCTGGGCCTGGGCCTGAACGCGCGTGCCGCACTGATCACCCGCGGCCTGGCCGAGATGACCCGGCTCGGCTTGCGCATGGGCGCACGGGCCGAGACCTTCATGGGCCTGGCCGGCGTCGGCGATCTCGTGCTCACGGCCACCGGCGATCTGTCGCGCAACCGGCGCCTGGGCCTGATGCTGGCGCAAGGCCAATCGACGCAGCAAGGCCTGGCGCATCTCGGCCACGTGGCCGAAGGCGCCTACAGCCTCGCGACCGTCATCGAGCGCGCGCGCGCGCTCCAGGTCGACATGCCGGTGGCCGAGGCCGTGCAGACGGTGGTCTGCGGCGCAGCGACCGCGCGCGTCGCGGTCGAGCAGCTGCTGCAGCGCGATCCGCGCTCGGAAGCCTGAGTCGGGGGGACCCCGAGGGCGCTCAAGCCGCGCCGACGAAGCCGCACTGGCGCCAGGCTTCGAACACCGCCACCGCCACCGCGTTGCTGAGGTTCAGGCTGCGCTGGCCCGGCCGCATCGGCAGGCGCACGCGCTGCGCTGCCGGAAAAGCCTCGCGCAGCGCGGGCGGCAGGCCCGCGCCTTCGCTGCCGAAGACCAGCGTATCGCCCGGCCGCCACGCGACGTCGGTGTGGGCCTGGGTCGCATGGGTCGTGAAGGCGAAGAAGCGATCGGGCAGGGCGGCGGCCGCCGAGCCGACCGTCTCGTGCAGGAAGCCTGGCCAGTCGGCATGGCGCCGCACCGGCGCGAACTCGTGGTAATCGAGCCCCGCGCGGCGCAGCTGCTTGTCGTCCATCGAGAAGCCCAGCGGCTCGATCAGGTGCAGCGCGCAGCCGGTGTTGGCAGCCAGCCGGATGACGTTGCCGGTGTTGGGCGGGATCTCGGGGTGGACCAGGACGATGCGGAACATCGGCGGATTGTCGCGTTCGCGTCGGC
The DNA here is from genome assembly GCF_035254525.1 of Ideonella sp. Taxonomy (GTDB): domain Bacteria; phylum Pseudomonadota; class Gammaproteobacteria; order Burkholderiales; family Burkholderiaceae_C; genus Ideonella. The sequence continues at coordinate 8,495 of NZ_DATFAN010000207.1, forward strand.
CGGAACGGCGCGCACCGGCGTCAGCCCGCTTTGCGCGCGGTGCGCGCGAGCACCCACAGCTGGACCGACCGTGCGCCCGCTTCGAGCAGCGCCCGTGTGGCCTCGCCGGCGGTGGTGCCGGTGGTCAGCACGTCATCGACCAATGCGACATGCCGCCCGTGCACCGCACGGCGTGCCGCCGCATCGCCTGGCATGAAGGCGCCGCGCAGGTTCGCATCGCGCTGGCGTTTGTCGAGCTGCATCTGGCGGGGCGTGTCGCGCAGGCGCTGCAGCAGATCGTGGCGGGCCGGCAGGCGGTGCGTGCGTGCCGCGCGGTGCGCGATCTCCCAGGCCTGGTTGTAGCCACGCTCGCGCAGGCGCGCGTCGGCCAGTGGCACGGCGGTGACGAGGTCGACCTCGGCCGCGTCGGCCGCCGTCGCGGCGGCGAGTTGCCACGCCAGCGGCGCCGCCCACTCCAGGCCGTCGCGGAACTTGAAGGCGGCGATCACGCGGTCCCAGGGGAAGGCGTAGTCGAAGGCGGCGACAGCGCGCTCGAAGCGCGGCGGGTCGTGCAGGCAGCTGCCGCACACCTGTACACCGCCCGGCACGCGGATCGCGCAGCGGCGGCAGCGTGGCACGGGCGGCGCGAAACGGCGCAGACAGTCGGCGCACAAGCCCGCGGGCCGCGTCCAGGTGGCGCAGACGCCGCATGGCGCCGGCCACTGCCACCAGCGGCCGCGCGCGACGCGCGGGGCGGCGTGCCGGTCGGCGATCGGGTGTGGTGCCTCCATGCGCCTCAATATACTGGCCGTCGATGACCCCCGATGCCCCTTCCGCGACGCGCGTCGACGCGCGTGCCGCGGCCCGCGCACTGGCCCGCCTGGCGCGCGCCGCCGAGCCGCCCTGGCTGCATCAGGAGGCCGCGCGCCGCATGGCCGAGCGGCTGGGCTGGATCAAGGCCCGGCCGGCGCAGGTGCTCGATTGGTCCGGCGCGGCGGGCGCGAGCAGCGACCTGCTCGCCGCGGCGTACCCGCGTGCCACGCAGCTGCGTGTCGACGAGACGCCGCCGTCGGGCCCGCGCGGTGCGGCCGTGCCGTGGTGGCGCCGCTGGTCCTCGGCGGCAGCCGCGCCGCGTCGGGTCCGGCCGGGCGAGGTGCAACCCGCGAGCGCCGGGCTCGTGTGGTCCAACATGCGCCTGCACTTCGAGCCCGACCCCGAGCCCTTGCTGCGCGCGTGGCGCACGGCGCTGGCGCCCGAGGGCTTCCTGATGTTTTCGACACTCGGCCCGGGCAGCCTCGCGCTGCTGCGCGAGGTGCATGAAGAAGCCGGCTGGGGGCCGGCCCACGCACCGTTCGTCGACATGCACGACCTGGGCGACATGCTGGCGGCCCACGGTTTCGCCGAACCGGTGATGGACCAGGAGACCTTGAACCTGAGCTACGCGAGCCCCGATGCCCTGCTCGGCGAGCTGCGCGCACTGGGCGCCAACCTCGCCCCGAAGCGCTTTGCAGGTCTGCGCACACGGCGCTGGCACGACGCGCTGCGCGCGCGCCTGGCCGAGCGAGCCGCTTCGGACGGACGCCTGACGCTGCAGGTCGAGTTGGTCTACGGCCACGCGTTTCGCGCGGCCGACGCAGGCCCCCGTGTCGAGCCGCAAACGACGATCGAGCTGAGTGACATGAAATTGATGCTGCGCAAAGAACAGTCACGTAAATAGGCTCGGCTAGAATCGTCCGGTTAACGTAGATCAGTCGGCGTGCATGTTCCGACCTCGCCAAGGCACTTCGCCGAGGCCCGAGGCGCGAACGCAGGAATGCGGGAACGTGGGGTGTGGAATTCGACACCCCCTGGGGTGTGCCACCGGGCTCGGTGGCATCCGCGCCCGGGCAACTTTCTGGCACACCGGCCTGGCCCGCTTGCCTGCGGGTCGGGCCCCCGGATCGACGGCGGTTGGGTTTGGAACTGAAGTGACGACGACGATGAAGATGACAACAAGGCTTTGCACGGGCATCGTACGGAGCGCGTTCGCGCTGTCAGCGGCCCTGGCGTCGACGGCAGCCCTGGCGGTCAACGACCTGCCCGGTGGTCCCGCGGTCAACCAGCTCGACCTGCACCCCCCGGTCACCCGGATTGCCAGCGACGTGCACTCGCTGCACTTCTGGATCATGGTGGTCTGCGTAGTGATCTTCGTCGCCGTCTTCGGCGTGATGTTCTATTCGATCCTGCGGCACCGGAAGTCGCTCGGCGCAAAGCCGGCGAACTTCCACGAAAGCGTCGGGGTCGAGATCGCCTGGACCATCGTTCCCTTCCTGATCGTCACCGGCATGGGCTTCGCCGCCACCCGGACGGTGGTTGCGCAGAAGGACACCACCAATGCCGACCTGACCATCAAGGCCACCGGCTACCAGTGGAAGTGGGGCTACGACTATCTGAAGGGCGAGGGCGCCGGCATCTCGTTCCTGTCCACGCTCGATGTGGCGCAGCGCGAGCAGTCCGACGCCGGCCAGCCGCAGGGCGACGACTACCTGCTGCGAGTGGACAACCCGCTGGTCGTGCCGGTCGACGCCAAGGTGCGCATCATCACCACCGCGGCCGACGTGATCCACGCCTGGATGGTGCCGGCCTTCGCGGTCAAGCAGGACGCGATCCCCGGCTTCGTGCGCGACACCTGGTTCAAGGCCACGCAGACGGGCGACTTCTACGGCCAGTGTGCCGAGCTGTGCGGCAAGGAACACGCCTACATGCCGATCCATGTCAAGGTGCTGTCGAAGGACGACTACGCCAAGTGGGTGGCCGGCGAGCAGAAGAAGCTGGCCGCCCAGGCGGACGACCCGAACAAGGTCTGGACGCAAGCCGACCTGATCGCGCGCGGCGAGAAGGTCTACAACACCAACTGCGCCGTGTGCCACCGGCCGGACGGCAAGGGCGCCGGCCCGATCAAGCCGCTGGATGGCTCGCCCAAGGTGCTCGACGCCGACAAGCTGGTGCAGGTCAAGGTCGTGCTGGGTGGTCAGAACAACGGCGCGATGCCATCGTGGAAGCAACTGTCGGACACCGAGATCGCCGCGGTCGTGACCTACACCAAGAACAACTGGGGCAACAAGACGGGCCAGACCGTTCAGCCCTCGGAAGTGCTGGCCGCCCGTCAGCAATGAGCCTTTGCGCATAAGTAGCTACAAGGAATCCCCATGAGCGCAGTTCTTGACCATCCCGGCGGCCACGCGCACGACGACCACGCCCACGGGCATCCCCACGGCTGGCGCCGCTGGGTCTTCGCGACGAACCACAAGGACATCGGCACGATGTACCTGTTGTTCTCGTTCACGATGCTGATGATCGGCGGCATCCTGGCGCTGTGCATCCGCCTCGAGCTGTTCAAGCCGGGCCTGCAGTACTTCAATCCCGAGCTGTTCAACTCGTTCACGACGATGCACGGGCTGATCATGGTGTTCGGCGCGATCATGCCGGCCTTCGTCGGCTTCGCGAACTGGATGATCCCGCTGCAGATCGGCGCGTCGGACATGGCCTTCGCGCGGATGAACAACCTGAGCTTCTGGCTGCTGATCCCGGCGGCCGCGATGCTCGCCGGCTCGTTCTTCATGCCCGGTGGCGC
>NZ_DATFAN010000208.1:0-4571 GCF_035254525.1 Ideonella sp.
GGTTGTTCAGCCGCACGGTGGCGTGCCGGCTTCGCAGTGAGCCCTGGACGATCTGCTCCTCGCAGCGCGTGCTGCCGCGCCACAGGCGCACCCAGGGGCCGCGGCCGAGCGGCTGGAACCGCGCGAGCACCCATTGGCAGAACTCGAACAGCAGGTCGAGCTGCTGGAAGATGCTATTGCGGTGGTAGCGGCTGGTGGCTTTCTGCTCGATGTAGCCCACCCACGCAGGCGACGGAAAGCGGCCCAGCGGCGCCTGGTGGAAGCCGGGCACGAGGCCGAAGCGGCTCTCGACCCAGCCCTTGAGCACCGCACCGGCCGGGCCGTTGGCATCCATGCCCCAGCCCTGCAGCAGCTTCAGGTGGCTGGCGCTGCCGGGGCGGTCCAGCCCGAAGGCGATGCTCATGTAATGGGCGAACACGTCGCGGGCCTCGTCGAGCGGGCCGCAGCGCTCGAGCAGCGCGAACAGGCCCGCATTGGCCTCGCGCGCGCCGGCGATGTGCAGTGACTGCGGGTGGGCCTGGAAGACCACGCTCGCCAGCAGCGGCGCCGGCACGCCGACCAGGTTGGTCGTGTACCAGCGGCGCGGGTCGGCCTCATCGGCGCAGACCGAAGGAGACTGTCCGGCGCCGGGCCGCCCCAAGCCGGACGCTCCCCCTCGGGGGGGCGACGCCGCAGGCGTCTTGGGGGTCCCATTCAAACGGGGCGGTTCTCGTTCGGGTTGCGCACCGGGCCCATCAGCGCCAGGCCTTCCTCGTAGGTGATGTTGTCGAAGGTGACGTCGAACTTCAGCGCGGCGTCGGCCACGCGGTCGGTCTTGCCGGCGGTGTCGAGCTTCTTCAACTCGTTCTTCTCGAGGTACAGCAGCTCGAGCAGCTCGTTGTAGAGCGTGGCTTCGTCGATCGGCAGCACGTAGAACATCGCGCCCTTCAGGGCCACCTGGTACTTCTTCGACAGGTCGATGTTGTTGCAGAACAGGAAGTACTTGCCACCGGCGCTGAGGGCGTCGCCTAGTGTCTCGGCCACGTCCTTCAGGTGCTCGAAGCTGAGCAGGTAGCCGGCGAAGAAGGGCAGCTTGGGGCTCCCGGCCTGCGCCACGGCGATCACCTGATCGCAGCACAGCTCGGGCGGGCGGGCTTCGTCGGCCAGCTTGGGCGCGAAGCGCAGGGCCAGCTCGCCGCGAAAGCCGAAGCGCCCGGGCTGGTGGGTGGCGCCCTTGAGAACCGGGTTCAGCAGCCGGCCCTCCGAGTCGAGGCGGGCAAAGGCGGTGTCGGCGAGGGTGGGCTCGGCAAGCGTGGTGCTCATGAAGGGCTCCGGTGGTTGAAACGGTCAGTCGGTGTTGGCGAGGTGGGCGGCGATCTTGGCGAAGGCGGCCTGCAGATCGGCACGCAGGTCGGCGTCCGCGCAGTGGCGCGCCAGCGCCTGGCGCATGCAGGCGAGCCAGGCGTCGCGGGCCGAGGCGTCGATGTCGAAGGGCAGGTGGCGGCGGCGCAGCATCGGCGCGCCGCGCTCGGCCGAGTAGCGTTTCGCGCCACCCATCCACTCGACCAGGTAGTCGACGAGCACGGCCTTGGTCCCCGTGAGGTCGCTGGCGTGCATCGCGCGGATGGTTCGCGCCTCGGGCAGCGTGTCCATCGCCTCATAGAAGGCATCGACCAGCCGGGCCACGGCCTCGGGCCCGCCGAAGCGTTGCAGGTGCGGGTTGGCCGGGGCGGCGACGATGGGCAAGGCGCTCATGCAGGGGGCTAGAGCAACCCCCGTACCACGCGCACTGCATGGGCCCGACGCCCGGTGCGGCATCGCGGACGGCCGCCGAACGCGGCTCCGTCACGCAACGGGTTTGTCGTGTTTCAGACAAAAGCCCGTGGCCTGCCGATGGCCCGCCCAGCGACCGATTTACCTCGCAAAAACAAGCACTTGAGTCGCCCGCAGCGAGGTGGCACGGCCATTGCGAAGAGGAGGGGGCGCGGACCCCATGTCAGGCCCCGAGGGACCTTCATAAGAAGACCCACACAGGCACCGAAGGCTGCATAGAGATCGCGACGAACGTCACCGCATCGTCAACTTCTCATCGACTCATACAGGAGCATTGAAATGGCACAACTTCGGCAGATCGCCTTCTACGGCAAGGGTGGAATCGGCAAGTCCACCACCTCGCAGAACACGCTCGCCGCGCTGGCGCAGATGGGGCAGAAGATCCTCATCGTCGGCTGCGACCCCAAGGCCGATTCGACCCGACTGATCCTGCACGCGAAGGCGCAGGACACCATCCTCTCGCTGGCCGCCGAAGCCGGCTCGGTGGAGGATCTCGAACTCGAGGACGTCATGAAGATCGGCTACCGCGACATCCGTTGCGTCGAGTCGGGCGGCCCGGAGCCGGGCGTCGGCTGCGCCGGCCGCGGCGTGATCACCTCGATCAACTTCCTCGAAGAGAACGGTGCCTACGACGGCGTCGACTACGTCTCGTACGACGTGCTGGGCGACGTGGTCTGCGGCGGCTTCGCGATGCCGATCCGCGAGAACAAGGCGCAGGAGATCTACATCGTGATGTCGGGCGAGATGATGGCCATGTACGCGGCCAACAACATCTCCAAGGGCATCCTGAAGTACGCCAACTCGGGCGGCGTGCGCCTGGGCGGCCTGGTGTGCAACGAGCGCCAGACCGACAAGGAGCTCGAGCTCGCCGAATCGCTGGCCAAGATGCTGGGCTCGCGCCTGATCCACTTCGTGCCGCGCGACAACATCGTGCAGCACGCCGAGCTGCGCCGCATGACCGTGCTCGAGTACGCGCCTGACAGCAAGCAGGCCGGCGAGTACCGCACGCTGGCCGAGAAGATCCACGCCAACGCCGGCAACGGCACGATCCCGACCCCCATCACGATGGATCAGCTGGAAGACCTGCTGATGGAGCACGGGATCATGAAGTCGATCGACGAATCGCAGGTCGGCAAGACCGCGGCCGAACTGGTCGCCTGAAGCCGGCGCCTGGAGGGCAGCCGCGCGGCGGCGCCCTCCGCCCCTTGATTGCCAAGCACCCACGGAGCACCCCATGAGCATGACGGTTGAAGAGCGCAAGGCCACCAACAAGGCCTTGATCGACGAGGTCCTGAAGGCCTACCCCGAGAAGATGGCCAAGCGCCGCGCCAAGCATCTCGGCCAATTCGAAGAAGGCAAACCCGATTGCGGGGTCAAGAGCAACATCAAGTCGCTGCCGGGGGTGATGACGATCCGCGGCTGCGCCTATGCCGGCTCCAAGGGCGTGGTGTGGGGCCCCATCAAGGACATGGTCCACATCAGCCACGGCCCGGTGGGCTGCGGCCAGTACAGCTGGGCCGCGCGCCGCAACTATTACATCGGCACGACGGGCATCGACACCTTCGTGACGATGCAGTTCACGAGCGATTTCCAAGAGAAGGACATCGTCTTCGGCGGCGACAAGAAGCTCGACAAGATCATCGACGAGATCCAGGATCTGTTCCCGCTGAACAAGGGCATCTCGATCCAGAGCGAATGCCCGATCGGCCTGATCGGCGATGACATCGAGGCGGTCAGCAAGAAGAAGAGCAAGGAGCACGGCGGCCACACCATCGTGCCGGTGCGCTGCGAGGGCTTCCGCGGCGTGAGCCAGTCGCTCGGCCACCACCTGGCCAACGACGCGATCCGCGACTGGATCTTCGACGGCACGACGAAGAAGGAACGCCCGTTCGAGGCGACCCCGTACGACGTGACCATCATTGGCGACTACAACATCGGCGGCGATGCGTGGTCGAGCCGCATCCTGCTCGAGGAGATCGGCCTGCGCGTGATCGCTCAGTGGTCGGGCGACGGCACGATCGCCGAGCTGGAGAACACGCCCAAGGCCAAGCTGAACCTCATCCACTGCTACCGCTCGATGAACTACATCAGCCGGCACATGGAAGAGAAGTACGGCATTCCCTGGGTCGAATACAACTTCTTCGGCCCGACCAAGATTGCTGAAAGCCTGCGCGAGATCGCCAGCCACTTCGACGACACGATCAAGGCCAAGGCCGAGGCCGTGATTGCCAAATACCAGCCGCTGGTCGACGCGGTGATCGCCAAGTTCAAGCCGCGCCTGCAGGACAAGACGGTGATGCTCTACGTCGGCGGCCTGCGCCCGCGCCACGTGATCGGCGCCTACGAAGACCTGGGCATGAAGGTGGTCGGCACCGGCTACGAGTTCGGCCACAACGACGACTACCAGCGCACGACGCACTACATCGGCGACGCGACGCTGATTTACGACGACGTGACAGGCTACGAATTCGAGAAGTTCGCCGAGAAGATCAAGCCGGACCTGATCGGCTCGGGCATCAAGGAGAAGTACGTCTTCCAGAAGATGGGCGTGCCCTTCCGCCAGATGCACAGCTGGGATTACTCCGGTCCTTACCACGGCTACGACGGCTTTGCCATCTTCGCCCGTGACATGGACATGGCCATCTCCAGCCCGATCTGGGGCCTGGCCAAGTCCGCCCCGTGGAAGAAAGCAGCCTGACGCATTGCCCCGAACCTAGGAGAGTCACCATGCCCCAAAGTGCAGAAAAGATCCTCGACCA
>NZ_DATFAN010000209.1:0-109524 GCF_035254525.1 Ideonella sp.
ACATGGGCGACACCGGGGCGGCCTTCGTCGCGCTGCCGCAGATCCCGCCGCGCAACGTGAACTGGTTCAAGAAGGGCAAGTGGGTCCACCTGGCCAAGATCGCCTTCGAGAAGTACTTCATCCGCAAGATGAAGACCGGCAACTCGGACCCGATCTACGAGAAGTACGTGCTCAAGGCCTTGGGCATCGTGCGGCTGGCCAAGTAGCGCAGCCTTCGCGGCAGCGGCATGTGCCCGAGGTGCCGCACCAGCAACAGCACCAACGCCAGCACACCCAGCGCGGCCCGGCCGTCGGCCTGCACCGGCACCGGCCGCGCCAGCACCGGCGCCGTCAACGCGGCGCTCAGGGCCTCGGACGACTGCAGGCGGTGATAGCCCAGCCCCAGTTCCGAGGCCAGCAGCCGCAGGTAGGCGTCGTGCAGTGAAGACAGGTGCTCGCTGCCGGTGGACGCATCCGGCAGCGGCGCCGCAGCCGCCGAGTCTTCAACCATCGTTTCGCCGCCGACGCTGGCGCCCCGCCCCTGGCTGCGCGGGTCGGTCTGCATCACCTCGTCGGCGCGCCAGAAGCCGAGCGCGCGCCCATCGGGGTCGGTCTTCGGGATCGGCGACGGCAGCAGGTCACCGACGCCGACGATCAAGCCGGCCACCTCACCCGGCCGGCCGTCGAACGCCGGGCGGTGGCGCGGGTTCAGCGGCGGCGCCTCGTGCCCGTCGGTGACGAACACCAGCGCCGTCGGGCGAGGCAGTTGCTTGACCAGCCCGATGCCGCTGTGAATGCCCTTGGCGACTTCGCTGCCGCCGATCCAGGCCATGCGGCCGTCGATGCGGTCCAGCGTCGAACGCAGCTCGTTCAGGTGGGCGCAGACCTCGATCGGGCTGTACAGCAGGAACGAGCGGTGTTCGGTGAACACCGCCCAGCCGATGCGCGAACCGCAGGGCAGCCGAAGCAGCGATTCGCGCAAGGCGTGCTTGGCAAAGGCCAGGCGCGAAGCAGGCTTGCCATTGAGCACGGTGTCGGTCACGTTCATGCTCTGCGTCACGTCGAGCACGATCACCTGCTCGAACAGCGCCCGCTCGGTCGGCCAGGTGGGCCGCATGAAGCCGATGGCCAGCGCCAGCGCCGCGCCGCCCAGCAAGCCGCGGTCGAGCCAGACCGGATTCACGGCAACCCCGGCGTGTAGGCGCGCATCGTGGTGGCGGCGCGCTCGCGGTTGCGCGGCTGCGCGGCGGCCTCTTCTTCGGCATCGTCCGGGTCGGGCAGCAGGCGCTGGGCGCGCTCGAGGTTGTAGCGCGCGTCCCAGTTCTGCGGGTCGTGGCGCAGCACCTCGCGGTAGTTCTCCTTGGCCAGCTCCAGCAGCGCAATCGCCTGCCCCGGCTCGCCCGTGGCGCGTTGGGCGATGGCCTGGCGCATCAACAGGTTGGCGCTGTTGTAGCGCGCCGCCTGGCCCAGCGGCGTGTCGCCCTGCAGCGCACGGTAGCCGTTCAGCGCGTCTTCCAGCGCTTCGCTGGCGGCTTGCGCGTGGGCCCGCGCAAAGCGCGCTTCAGCGGGTTCGCCCGCGGCGGCAGGCGGCGGTGGGCTGGCCTGGATCAGGTGGTTCCAGCCTTCATCGCGCCACAGCCGCACGCCGTCGGCCACTGCGGCGGCCGCCACCAGCAGCAACAGGCCGATGACCATCCTCGTGCGGCTGCGCCCGCTCCAGCTCAGCGCCATCGCCGGATCTCCGTCAGGTTGGCGCCCAGCGTCAGCAGCACGCAGGCCAGCGCCAGGCCGAAGGCCCAGGCGGAGAGGTCGCGCCGGGGCACGGTGTCGAGGTAGTTGATCGGCAGGTTCTCGAGCCGGTCCACGTCTTCGATGGCCTTCTGCAGCGCCTGCGGGTTCTCGGCCTCATAGGCACGGTAGGGCGTGCCCAGCGATTCGAAGAAATGGTGCAGCGCGACCTCGGGCGCCGCATCGCCACCGGCCGTCAACGGCCCGTCGGCCGCCGCCGGGCCCAGGCCGGCACTGCGTGCCGAGCGGATGTAGAGCCAGTACACGCCGACGCGGTCCTTGCGGGCCAGGTGGGCGATGCGATCGCGCACGTCGCCATCGATGTGGTCGCCGCCATCCGAGACCAGCATGATGATGCGCGAGCCGGTGTAGGGCCGGTCCTCGAAGAAGCTCAAGCCCGCCAGCATGGCCAGGCCGATGTTGGTTTCCGACAGGCCGCGCCCGATGTTGCCGGCGCCGATGGCGGCCTGGATGGCGTCGCTCTTCTGCGTGAAATCGAGCACCCGCATCGGCAGCGTGCTGAAGACGACCATGCCGAAGCGGTCTTCCGGCCGCTTGCCTGCGAACTCCGACAGCAGTTGCCGGGCCACCATGCCCTTGGATTGGCGGGCCTCGTTGGCACGCAGCCGGGCGTAGTAATCGAGCGCCTCGGGGCCCCTGCCGAGCAGGGCCTCGGCCTGGGCGTTGCGCCCGCCGGCGAAGCCCTGGTCCATGCTGCGGCTGCGATCGAGCACGAGCACGATCTCGGCGCCCCGCCCGACCCGCTCGACCGGGTACTCGGGCCGGTACGGGCCGGCCAGGCCCAGCATCAGCGCCGCCAGCGCCAGCACCGCCGCGCCGCGCAGCGCCCACTGCAGCAGGTCGGACGCGGCGTCGTGCGGCACCAGCGTCACCCAGGCGTTGGGCAAGGCAACACCGCGCCGCGCCCACAGCGGCAGCAGCGCCAACGGCAACAGCCACAGCCAGCCGGGTGCATCCAGGCTCATGTCATGCACTCCCCCGCTCGGCGTCGCGGCAGCGGCGGCAGAAGTCCAGCAGCCAGCGGCGGTCGACCTGCGGCGCGTCGCCCGCGAAGAACACGGCCCGCGAGCGCTGGAAGAACTGCAGCAGCTCGTCGCGCAGCAACTCGAAACCGGGGTGGGCGGCGAGGAAGCGCTCCAGCCCGGGCTCGAACACCGCTTCACCCGCCGTCTGGTTCAGCGCGCCATGCACCCTCGCCCAGGCCTCGCGCCACTGCTCGGCGCCCGGCTGCGCCGGCAGTTGCCGGACGGCTCGCCAGGCCAGGCCGAAGGGCCGCCGATGGCGCGCCCACCAGGGCAGGCCGATGTAGACATGCGCCAGGTAACCCAGCAGCAACAGCCCCAGCGCGCCATAGCCCAGCAGGCGCCGGCGCAAGGCCGAGGTGTCGATCAAGGGGGGAGGCGCGTCGGGCCGCATCTCGCCCAGGCCATGGCGCGGCGATGCGTCGACGGGCCCGAGCGGCGCCACCGTCAGCGGCCAGGCGTCGACCCGCAGGTCCACGACCCGCGGACCGCCTTCGATGCGCAAGGCCAGCGGCGGCAACTCCAGCGTGCGCACCTCGCGCGGCGCCAGGAAGACCTGATAGGCCAGCTCGATCTCGCTGCCCCGCCGCTCCACGCTGCGCAGCTCCAGCGACCGGCCGCGGCCGCCGACCTGCGGCAGCGACGATTCGTCCAGCCGCATGCCGGCGGGCAGGTCGAGGTGGATGCGGCGCGTCACCACATCGCCGACCGAATAGCCGAAGGCGCGCGGCTCGCTGGTGTTGGCCGTCTGCGCCGAGGCCATCATGGGCAGGCACAGCAGCGCCAGGACCGAACACGAACGGAGACAGTTCATGTGAAATGACGGGTGACGGCCTCGGCGTCGAACCCGCCTTCGATGAACAGCGGCTTGAGCCGCCGGGCACGGAACAGCTGCTGCAGCGCGTCATGCCGCGCCTGGTGATGCTGTTGCCAGCGCGTGCGCAGCGCCGGCCGCCACCAGACGAGCCGCTGCCGGCCGGTCTCCGGGTCCACCACCTGGGCCAGGCCGCGCGGGGCGCTCAAGCCGAACTCGGCCGGGTCCCACAGCACCACCGGCACGACATCGTGGTGGGCCAGGCTGCCCAGCACGTCGCTGATCAAGCGCGGCGGCAAATGAAAATCCGACACCAGGAACACCAGCGCCCGCTGCCGGCCCAGGTAGCGCTGCGCGGCAAGCAGGCCCTGCGCCGAGCGGCCTTGCCGCTCGTCCGGCTGCCACTCGCGCAGGCGCTGCGCCAGCGGGCTGCCGACGCCACGCGCGCGGGTGGCCGGCTGGAGGAAATCGGCCCTGACCTCGGCGTCGCAGCCGATGAAGCCGAAGCTGTCGCCGGTGCGCCAGGCGGACCAGGCCAGGCTGTCGACGAAGTCGGCCAGCACATCGAGCTTGCGCCGCGCGCCCTCGAAGCCCATCGACGCCGACAGGTCGGCGATCACGACGACCGGGATCGACTTGCGCTGGCTGTAGACCCGCACCATCCAGTTGCCGAAGGGATCGCGCAGGCTGGCGTGCAGGTCGAGCCGGCGCGGATCCGGCGCATCCAGCAGGCTGGCGTGGCCGCGGAACTCGAAACCGCTGTCGCCTCGCCGGCTGCGGTGGTGGCCGGGGAAGTGGCCGAGCACCGGCGCGTCGACCCGGTAGTGCAGTTCGCGGATCGGTGCCGGTGGCTTGTCGGGCGCGGCCATTGGGAGCAATCGCTCAGGGTGCCGCCACGGCGCCCAGGATGCCCGCGACGAGCGGCCCGGTGATCTCCTGGCGGCGCATCTCGTAGACCGGCTGGAAGCACAGGCGGTGGGCGATCGTCTCGAGGAAGACGGCCTGCACGTCTTCGGGCGTCGTGTGGTCGCGGCCGTCCAGCCAGGCCACGACGCGCGCCGCACGCAGCAGCATGCTCATGCCGCGCGGGCTGGCGCCCGCCAGCATCAACTGCGCGCTGTCGATGTCGGGCAGCTGCACCCCGTAGTCGGCCGGCACGGCGGTGGCCCGCCACAGGGCCAGCGCGTACTGCTGCAGCGTCGGCGAGGCGTGGATGCTGCGCTGGATCAGCTCGGCCACGGGCCCGAGCTCGCGGTGGTCGATCATCGCCTCGGCCAGGCCGCCGACGAGGCGATCGGTGTCGTGGAAGCGGGGGTCGAACATCAGCGTCTGCCGGTCTTCGTCGGTGGCCGGCGCGTCCACCGTCACTTCCATCATGAACCGGTCGCGGGCGGCCGCCGAGATCTCGAAAGTCTCCTCGCGCTCGACGCGGTTGCGGTCGGCGAAGACCAGCAAGTGCGGGAAGCGGAACTCGCGGTTGAAGGCCGACACGCTGCGCTCGGCCATCACCCGCAGCAGCAGCGAGTGGACCTGCGGCCGGGCGCGGTTGATCTCGTTGAAGAAGAAGATCGCCAGGTCTTCGCCGTGCTGGATCAGCGGCCCCGGTTCCACCGCCGGCCGGCCCTCGGCGCTGATGTAGGTGTGATAAATGAGGTCGTTGGGCATCAGGTCGATGGTGCCCTCGGTGCGCGCGAAGGCCCCGCCCAGCACACGGGCAAAGGCGCGCAGCAGCGTCGTCTTGCCGACGCCCACGTCGCCTTGCAGCAGCACGTGGCCGCGGGCGAAGACCGCCGTGGTGATGAGCCGGATGACCCGCGCCTGGCCGATCACGGCCTGCGCCACCTCCTGCTCCAGCGCCAGGGCCATGCGGCGCCAATCCTGCAGCAGGCTGCCGTCGCGGTTCATGCCGAGGCCCGGGAAGGGTTTGAATCCATCGATGCGCGCGCTCCAGGTGGCCGAGGGCAACAGGACAGACTGTCACCTCCGTGGCACGGTGGTGATCGGCTGACCACTCCCGGCAGGCTCAGAGCAAGAGACGCGCCGAGATGTCGACCCTGCGCGGGATCAGGCGCCGTCCAGCGACCACCGCAGGCCGAGCCACAGCGCCCGGGGCGCCCCGGGGCCGACGAACTGCGCCGTGGGCCGGGCGTCCGGCGCGAGCAGCCGGCCCTGCGCATCGAAGGCGTTCTCGCCCAGCAGGCCCGAGCTGGCGTAACGGCGGTCGAACACGTTGGTCAGCCGGGCGAACAACTCCCAGGCGGGAGCGGGCTTCCAGCTCGCCGTCAGGTTCAGCAGCGCGTAGCCGCCGACGCGCCCCGAGCCGTTGAACGCTTCTCCATCGGGCCGGTGCGCGTTGTTCTCGTTGCCGCGCGCGAACTGGCTGGAGTACGCCTGCAGTTGCGCCCCGGCCGTCCAGGCCTCGCCGAAGCGCGCATCCAGGCTCATCTTCAGGCTGTGCGCCGGCAGGCCCGGCAGGTGGTTGCCCGGCCGGACCTCGATTTCGCCCTGGCCGGTGCAGGCGGCGCTGGTCTCGGCCGTGCTGTTGGCCTCGGCGAACAGGCAGGCGGACGAATCGAAGGTCGCGCGCAGGTAGCTGTACGACACCGCCCAGTCGACAGCGGCCCGGCGCTGCGACAGGCCCAACTCCAGCCCCTGGCGCAGCGTGCGGCCGAAGTTGGTGAAGTAGCCCGCCGCCAGCCCGTTGCTGATGAACAGCAGGTCGTCCTGGTTGATGGTGCGGTAGGCCGAGGCGTTCCAGCGCAGCTCGCCGATCGGGCTGTTATCCCAGTGGCCCCGCAGGCCGCCTTCCAGCGTGCGCGAGACCACCTGCTTCAGCGGCGGGTCGGATTGCAGCGCGTTGGGCAGCACGCAGGCGTGCTCGGGGTCGGAGCAGCCGAGCTCGATCGGGCTGGGTGCCCGGCTGCCCTGGCTGAAGCCACCGTAGGCGGTGACGCCTGAGCTGGCCTGCCAGGTCAGGCCCAGCGCCGGGTTGAACTTGCGGTAGCGGGCGTTGGCGTCGAGCTGGGTGTCCAGGCCCAGCGTCGCACGGCCCAGATCCACCGTCTGGACGCGGGTGTCGTTGTAACGGCCCGAGACGCTCAGGTGCAGCGTGGGGTCGAGCTCGAACAGGCCGGTGGCGTAGAGGCCGCCGCTGCGGCTGTGGCCGCCGATCATCGCGTCGACCACCGCCTCGCCGGTCGGCAGCACCAGCAGGGTCGCGTCGAGATCGCCCTCGGCGGTGGTCTGGCTGAAGCGGCTGCGCGCCCGGTCGAGCGTGACGCCGGCGGCCAGGCGATGGGCGTCGATGCCGTAGCTGGCCTGCAGCGCCAGGCCTTCGCCCTGCTGTCGGGTGTGGGTGCGGTGCTCCACCGCGACGGCGGTGACCTCGGGCGGGTCGTAGGCGTCGTTCAGGTCGCCGTTGAGCGTGGCCGCACGGGCGTGGCGGCTGTAGGCGGTGCCCGAGATCTCGAGCGCGGCGCTCGGCCGGACGCGGCCGTTGAACGTCAGCATCGTCATCTCGTTGTCGGTGATGTCGGGCCGGGTGTAGACCTGGCTCCGGTCGGCGGCGAGCATGCTCTCGGGCAGCGGGCCGTTGCCGATCAGCCGGTTGTCGCCGTGCGTCAGGCTGACGTCCCAGTCGACTGCCGAGGTGTGCTGGCCGGTCTTGGCAAACAGCTGGCGCACGCGCGAGGGCGAGTAGTCGCGCCAGCCGTCTTCGTCGAAGGTCTCGACCGCGAGGAACAGGTGGCCATGGTCGCCCAGTGAGCGGCCGTGCGACAGCTGGGCGCTGACGCGGCCGAACGAGCCGGCCTGCAGCTCGGCCTCGGTGCCGGGGTGGGTGTCGCCGCGCTTGGTCTCCAGCGACAGCGCGCCGCCCAGCGTGTTCAGCCCGAACAGCGGGTTCGAGCCCGGCAGCAGCGTGAGCCGGGCCAGCGCAGCCTTGGGGATCAGATCCCAGTTCACCACGTCGCCGAAGGGCTCGTTGATGCGCACGCCGTCCTGGAACACCGACAGGCCCTGCGGCGTGCCCAGCAAGGGGCTGGCCGAGAAGCCGCGGTAGTTCAGGTCCATCTGGTACGGGTTGCCCTGGACCTCGTTGACGTTGACGCTGGGCAGCTGGCTCGACAGGAAATCCGGCAGGTTCAGGCTTTGCAGCTGGCGCAGGCGCTCATCGTCGGCCGTCTGCACGTTGGCCGGGATGAAGTCCTTCGCCACGCCTGCGCCGGGGACCGGCGTGGTGCCGATGATCTCCACCCGCTGCGGGGCGGTGGCGTCGGCCGCGGCGGCGGCCAGGTCCTGCGCCAACGTGGCGGGCGCAAAGGCGGCGAGCACGGCCGCTTGAATGGCGGCTTGGGCGGCAAGGGCTGCTGTGGGGCGAGCGGCCGGGCGGCGCCGCTGCGGCGTTGGGCACTTCACAGAACTGGTCTCCGGGCTTGGCATGGTTGGGGGCATGGGCCAGCCGTGCGGCCCTGCCCTTGCCCTTTACCCTAGCCAGTGCCGTGCCCGGGCGATAGGGAAGCCTTCCCGGCGTTTGCGCTGTGCCCGATCTCTACCTTCGCGCGTTGCTCAAGGCAAGGCGCAGGTGCCCGTCCCGCCGTCGCGCACGTAGTAGTCAGTCGACAGCGAGCCGTTGGCCGCGGAAATCACGTTCAGCCCCGCGCTGAGGAAGACGGGCACATGCGCCCGCGTCGTGCCGTTCAGCTGGGTGAGCGGGATGTTGTTGACCGACACGTTCAGCAGGTATCGGCCGTTGTCGAACAGGTTCACGAACGGCTGGGCGCGGCCCGTCAGCGCGTTGAACGCGCAGCCCGGCGTCACCACGGCATACGACTTGAGGCTGGCTGCGTATTCCAGGTCGCCGCTGTAGGTGTTGGCCCCGGTATCCGGAATGCAGATGTTCGGCTGGCCGGGGTAGGTGACGCTCACGTCGAAGCTGTAGCTGTCCACCACCTTGCCGGTCGCGACCGTGACGGTGTCGAGCCCGTTGCTCAGCCAGACGGTGGCGTCCGGGCTGCGCGGGCTGACCGTGGCGACCGCGCTGCCATTGAGCGACACCGTGCCGCTCGCCCGTTTCGGGTTGTACAGGCCGGCCTGGACGAACGGCGCCAACCCGTCCACCGGATGCAGGCCGCATTGCCAGGCGGCAGAGGCGTAGGTCTTGCCACTGGCGCCAATCTGGATGCCGGTCGCCGCCGAAGCGGACGTGAACGCCAGGCTCGCACTGACCGCGAGCAACCCCCAGGCCAGGTCTCTTGTGCACATCATGAATAAGCTCCAGCAGTGGAATCGATGATGCACATTGGGCCTGGCAAGCTTTAAGGAAACCTTAGGGCGGCACCCTCTCCTGCCCCGCCAGGCTTGCGCAGGCCCGGCGCAGGCGCTGCTCGGCCTGGTCGGCCACCGCCTGCACCTCGGGCCTGCCGACGAGGCCGACCATGGTCTGTGGATCGAGAAAGCCCACCACCACGCGGCCCGACGGGTCCTCGCGCACGATCACGTTGCAGGGCAGCAGCAAGCCGATGTCCGGCTCGGCCTGCAGCGCTTCGTGTGCCAGGGCTGGATTGCAGGCGCCCAGGATGCGGTAAGGCGGCATCGCCGCGCCCAGCTTTTCCTTCATTGCACGCTGAACGTCGATGTCGCTCAGCACGCCGAAGCCCTCGGCCTTCAGGGCATCGATGGTCTTGGCCAACGCCTGATCGAAGGAAACGCCTGTCAGTGTGGTGGTGAATCCGTACATGACTGCTCCACGGGTGCCTGGAGGTTTCCAGGCCACTTTGTCCACTGTCGAACATAGGCCGATTCATCGCTTGCGCGCGATCAAAGGAACCGAGTCCCGGGCCGCCTACAAAGGTCGGCAAAGCGAGTTCAAAGGTCACGGGAGCCGTGTGATGTGCATCGCGTCCACGCCACGATCGAACCATCTCATCGCCGGACTGCCGATCGACGCGCGGCAGCGGTGGCTGCCACGACTCGAACGGGTCGAGGTCCCGCAGGGCCTGGCGCTGCACCAGTCAGGCAGCCAGATGAGCTACGCGTACTTCCCGACGACGGCCGTCGTCTCCCTGGTCTACGAGACGGCAGACGGCGCATCGACGGAGCTCGCCGTCGTCGGCAACGAGGGCATCGTCGGCGTGGAACTGCTCCTGGGAGGCGGGTCCACGACCAGCAGTGCGGTGGTGCGAACGGCCGGTGAGGTGCTTCGGCTGCCGCCACGGATGATGCAGGACGAGTTCGCCCGGGCCGGTTCGGCGGCGCACCTGCTGCTGCGCTACACCATGGCCCTGATCACCCAGTTGGCGCAAACGGCGGTGTGCAACCGCCACCATTCGCTGGACCAGCGGCTGTGCCGCTGGCTGCTCATGAGCCTGGACCGTGTTCAGGGCAACGAAGTCGTCGCGACGCAGGAACAGATCGCCAACATGCTCGGCGTTCGCCGCGAAGGCGTGACAGAGGGCGCGCTGCGCCTGCAGGGGCTCGGTCTGATCCGCTACGCGCGCGGGCACATCCTGGCGCTCGATCGCCAAGGGCTGGAGAAGCAGGCCTGCGAGTGCTATGCCGTGGTCAAGAAGGAATACGACCGGCTGCTTCCGGAGACGGTGACGGCTCCGCAGCCGCGGCCGACCGCAAGAGCCGCCGCCGAGGCCCACGCGGCCTGAACCGGCCGGGTGAACAAGCATGTCCGCCACTGATTCGCGAACCGCCGATGCGGCGGCGCCTTCCGTGGTGCGGGCGCTCATCCGAAGAATCGTCGATGGCGTTGCCGCAGGCCAGAAATATCACCTCAAGGTCGTCTTTTCCGACCACACCACGCACGAGACCACGCGCCTGGGCGACCCGGACGTCACGATCATCTTCCGCCATCGCCGGGCCGAGTGGCGCATGGTGCTGGGTGGGATGTTCGAGTTCCTCGAGTCGTACTTCGACGGCGACGTCGACATCGTCGGCGAACAAGGCCTGCGCAAGCTGGTCAACATCGGATACCGAAAGACCTTCGGGCGATTCGAACACCCGCTGACCCTCGTGAAGCGGCATGTCCTCGAGTGGAAGCAGAACAACAAGGACTTCGCGCAGGCCAAGCGCAACGCCACCTTCCACTACGGCCTGCCGACGGAGTTCTTTCGCCTCGTGCTCGGCGACACGTTCGGCTACACCGAGGGGTTCTGGACGGAAGACACGCGCAGCCTCGACGAGGCACAGCACAACAACTTCGACCTGATCTGCCGGAAACTTCGGCTGAAGCCCGGTGACAAGCTGGTCGAAATCGGCCCCGGCTGGGGATACATGTCCATGCTCGCGGCCGAGAAGTACGGCGCCGACGTGACCAGCTACGGGCTCGTTGCCAGCCAGAACGACGCGATGCGCATGCTGATGAAAGCCCGCCACTTCAGTGGCAAGCTCACGCTCGTCGAAAAGGATCACCGGGAGCTGGCCGACGAGCCTGCGCGCTACGACCGGTTCGTGTCGATAGGCGTTCATGAGCACGCCGGGCGGGACTGCAACGAGCAATGGATCGAGAGCATCGCCCGCGGCCTGCGCCCCGGAGGCATCGGCCTCATCTCGGCGACCTTCAACATGAAGCAGCGGCCGACCAACTACTGCACGATCAAGCACATCTTCCCCGGCGGTTACATCCCGAGCCTGGCGCAGACCTTGATCTTCATGGAAAAGCATGGCCTGGACGTCCAGGCCATCGACAACGTCTCGTACCACTACCACCGCACCGTGGAGCAGTGGCTGAGGAATCTCGAAGCCAACTGGGAGCGCATCCGTGCGATCGATCCCCAGCGCTTCAGCGAGAAGTTCCGAAGGACGTGGCTGTTCTACCTCGGCGGTGCCGCCGAGACCTTCGAGGCCGCACGCGAGATCATCAACTGCTACCACATCACCTTCGTGAAGGGGCACTACTTCAAGCCCCCGCCGTGCTGATCACCTGGTGCCGGATCGCCAGGTGTGCCAGCGCCGCCGAGGTGGCCACGCCGAGCTTTTCCTTGATCAGGGTCTGCTGGTTGGAGACGGTCTTGGAGCTGAGCTTGAGCAGCTGCGCGCACTCGCCGGGCGAATGGCCCTGGGCCAGCAGGCGGAAGATCTCGAACTCGCGCGGGCTCAGGCTCGCCAGGCGCTCGGCCTCCTGCGCCGGGTCGCGCCGCAGCAGGCTGGGCGGCAGGGCCGGGTCGAGGTAGGGCTGGCCCGCCTGCAGCGCACGCACGGCGTCGACCAGGCATTCGGGGGCGCTCGCCTTGGTGAGGAAGCCGCGCGCGCCGGCATCGAGCGCCTGGCGCACCAGCGGCCCGCTGTCGTGCATGCTGAAGACCAGCACGCGGGCCGTGGGGGAGCGAAGGCGCACCCGGCGGATCAGCGCCAGGCCGCCTGCACCGGGCATCGAGATGTCGGTCACCAGCAGGTCGGGCTCGTGCTCGACCCAGGCAGCGTAGGCGGCTTCGCCGGTCGAGGCCTCGGCGATGACGCGGATGTCGGGGGTCTGCTCCAGCAGGCGCAGGTAGCCGCTGCGCACCACCGGGTGGTCGTCGGCCAGCAGCACACGAATCATGCCGCCACCCTTTCGCTGGGCATTGCCAGCCCGGGCGCCGGCAGCGGCACGCTCAGGCGCAGCCGCAGCCCCTCGCCCGGCCGGCTGTGCAATTGCAGCTCGCCGCCGATCGCCGCGGCGCGCTCGCCGGCGCCCAGCAGGCCCAGGCCGCGCGTGGCGGCCTGCGGGTCCATGCCACGGCCGTCGTCCTGGATGCTCAGGCACAGCGCCTGCGGCCCGGTGCGCGCCAGCCGGATGTGGGCACCGCTGGCCTGGGCGTGGCGCGCGACGTTCGTCAGCGCTTCCTGGGTGACACGGTAGAGCGTGATGTTCACGGCGTCGGGCAGGCCGTCCAGCAATCCTTCGTGATGGAAGACGCAGGCCACGCCGCTGCGCTCTTCCCAGGCCTCGCACAGTTCCTGCAGCGCGGCCACCAGGCCCAGCGTGTCCAGGTTGGCCGGCCGCAGCCGGCGCAGCAGGTCGCCGACGAGCTGGTAGACGCTCTGGCCCGCGAGGTGGGCGCGCGAGGCGGCGGCCAGCATCTGCGGGCCCGCTTCGCGCGCCTCGCGCCGCAGGCCCGCCGTCTCGATCAGCAAGGCGCTGCAGCGCTGCCCGAGCTCGTCGTGCAGCTCGCGCGCCAGCGCCGTGCGCTCGCTCTCCTGCAGCGCGATGAGCTGGCGCGCCAGCTCGCGGTTGTGCAGCAGCAGCTCGGCGGCCCGCGCCTCGGCGCGCTCGCGCATCCGCAGCTCGGCCTGCACCTCGCGCCGGCGGCGCATCGCATACCAGGCCAAGCCGGCCGTCAGCGCGCCGCCGGCCAGCGGCAGCTCGTCGGCGTTCCAGCGCTCGTAGGGCGCGAGCCAGCGGCCCAGTAGCTCGTGCAGGTCGATCGCCGAGGCGGCGGCGTAGCACAGCAGCACCGCCGCCAGCACCCACCACAGGTCGCTGCGCCAAGCGACCTTCCGATCGCGCCTGGGGAATGTCGCCGTCATGCCGCACCTCGCTTGGTCAGGCCACCGAAGCCGCGCTGCGGGTCGTAGCCCCAGCAGGCGAGCGTGAAGAAGACCGCCGCGCAGCCCAGCACGACCCAGGGGGACAGCCCCGGGTCCTTGCCGTAGAGCGCGAAGCGCAGCCATTCAATGGCGTGGGTGAAGGGGTTGAAGCGGGCCAGCTGGTAGACCCACTCGGCGCCGGATTCCTGCAGCTTCCACAGTGGGTACAGCGCGGTCGACAGGAAGTACATCGGGAAGATGACGAAGTTCATCGTGCCGGCGAAGTTCTCGAGCTGCTTGATGTGCACCGACAGCAGCAGGCCCAGCGAGCCGAGCATCAGCGCGCCGGCCATCAACGCCAGCAGCGCGTGCAGCCCCGCCGGCGACCACAGCGGCAGCGCCGTGCCGAGCAGCGCCGCCAGCACGACGAAGGCAAGCGCCTGCAGCACCGACAGCACGGCCGTGGCGCAGAGCTTGGAGAACATCAGCCAGGGCCGCGGCAGCGGCGCGGTCAGCAGCAGCCGCATCAGGCCCATCTCGCGGTCGTAGACCATCGCCAGCGACGACTGCATGCCGTTGAACAGCAGCACCATGCCCACCAGCCCGGGCGCGATGTAGACGTCGTAAGGGATGTAGGTGTCGTAGGGCTCGACGATCGCCACGCCGAAGACGTTGCGAAAGCCGGCCGCGAACACCGCCAGCCACAGCAGCGGCCGCACCAGCGCCGACACGACCCGCCCGGTCTGCTGGGAAAACTTGTACAGCTCGCGCAGCACGATGGCGCGCAGGGCCTGCAGCGCGTGCAGCACGGGCCCGCGGCTCAGGGTGCGGTCTTGCATGACTTCTCCGGCGCATCCGCGCCCAGGGTGTCCAGCACGTTGCTGGGGTGCAGCAAACCTTCGATCGGCGCCTGCGAGACCACGCCCTGGCCGTCGGTCAGCAGCAGGGTCTGGCGCAGCTGGCCGTCCCAGGGGCGAAAGCTCAGCGCCGTGCCCTTCGAGCCGTCGAGCGCCAGCTTGGGCAGCGCCTGCGCCCAGGCCGCCGCCGGCCCCTTGGGCAGCGAGGCGGCCAGGCTCACCAGCGCCTTGCCGCCCATCCACGCGGCCCAATCCTGCGCCGTCATCGCCCGCCTGGCGGCCTTGGCGAAGCGGCGCGACACCTGCGGCGCGCCGAAGCGCTCGAACTGCGCATGCCAGGCCAGCGCCACCAGGCCGGCATCGCCGACCACCGGTCGCGGCAGCACGGTGCGGTAGGGCAGGCTGCGTGCGAACTCGCCGTCGCTGTCGACCACCCAGACCGCGTCGTAGCCGCTGCCGGCGGTCAGCAGCAACGGGTTGGCCAGTTCGCGCTCGCGCGGGTCGCCCGAGAGCTTGAAGGGCTTGCTGGCCACCACCTGCAGGCCGTAGCGCCGGATCGACGCCTGGGCCGCCGCCGCGCGCTGCTGGTCGTCCGGCCGGGGGCCGACCAGCAGCAGCAGCTTGTTCCACTTTCGTGACACCAGTGTCTGGGCCAGCGCATCACTGCGCATGCGCTCGCTGGGAATCAGGTGCAGCAGCCGGGGCCGGCAATCCTGCTGGCGCAGCCGGTCGGCCGGCTCACCGAGGTTCAGCACCGGCAGCCTGACGGCATCGGCCACCGCCAGCGTCCAGTCGGCCGGCAGGTCGGTCAGCAGGACGGCGGCGCCGCCCTTCTCGGCCGCCTGGGCCGCCGCCCGGGCCGCGGCCAGGCTGCCGGCACGGGCGCTGGCGAGGTCGACGGCCGCGCCGGCCGCCTCCAGCTCGAAGCGGCCTTCGTCGAGCGCCACCTTCAGGCCATCGAGCGCCGGGCCGCCGGGGTGGCCCAGGTAGGCGCGTTCGAGCTGCGTGCGCTCCAGCCGGGGGTCGTCTTCGAGGCCGATCACGGTGGCCTTGAGCGCGGCGGCGCCGGCGGCCAGGGGCAACAGCGCGGCCGCGAGGGCGGTGGCGACGAATGACCGCCTCATTCGACCGTCACCAGGCCATAGGGCACCCGGCCGACCGGGATGCTCTTGAGCGCCTTCGCCGAGGCCACGTCGACCACCGTGACGTCGTCGCTCAGGCCGTTGACCACGAACAGGCGCGCCTCGGCCTTGTCGAGCGCCACGTTCCAGGCGCGCTTGCCGACCAGCACCAGGCTCGCCACCTTGCGCGCCGGCACGTCGACGAAGGCCACGTGGTTGGCCCGGCCGAGCGCGACGAAGGCACGCTTGCCGTCGCGGCTGATCTGGATGCCCACCGGCGTGATGTCCTCGGCGCGCGCCCCCTTCAGCTCGAACGTCAGCGTGGCCGACACCGCCTGGGTCGCGGTCGAGACGATGCTGACGCTGGCGCCGAGCTCGTTGGTGACCCACAGCTCCTTGCCGTCCGGTGTCAGCGCCATCCGGCGCGGGCGCTTGCCGACCGGGATGTTCTTCACCACCCGGCCCGAGGCGGTGTCGATCACGTGGACCATGCTCGCAACCTCGGAGGTCACGTACACGGTCTTGCCGTCGGCACTGACCTTCACGCCCTCGGGCTCCTCGCCGACCTTCACCGACTTGAGCAGCTTGCCACTGGCCGCATCGATGAAGCTCAGTGCGCCCGCATCCTCGTTCGACACGTAGATGACCTTGCCGTCGGGCGAGAGATCGAAGGCCTCGGGCGCGTCACCGAGCGGAATGCGGCGCAGCGACCTGCCCGTGGCCGGATCGATCAGATCCGCCGCGTTGGCGTCGGTGCACGCCACCAGCAGCTTGCGATCAGGTGTGATCTGCAGGTGCCGGCCGCGCTGGCAGGTCGGCAGGGTGCCCTTGACGCTCAGCGTGGCCAGGTCGATCAGGGTCAGCGCGTCGTCCTTCTCGCTCGACACATAGGCCGTGCCTTGGCCCGCAGCACTGCTGGCCCAAATCGCCAGGCCCAGCCAAGCAGCCGCCGCGGAACCGGCTCTGCCGGGCCGCTGGCGGGCCTTGCAGGCCGCGCCGGGCCTGGCGGCCCAGCCCTTCGCCAGGCACAAAAGATCCACTGGACCTTTCGGGTCCGGGCTCAGCCCCCTTGAGGAAGAGGCGCCGAAGGCGCTTCGGGAGTGGCTCATGACGTTCGCTGGATGAAACCAGCCTCCAGCGTCGGCGCACCGAGCGCCTGGGTCACCTGCGCGGGGGTGCCGTCGGCCAGCAGCGTGCCGCGGTGCAGCACCAGCACGCGGTCGGCGCCCTCGGCCTCTTCGACCCAGTGCGTCGCCCACAGCACGCACACGCCGCGCTCGCGCACGTCGGCATGCAAGGCGCTCAGCAGATCGTGGCGTGATTTCGGGTCCAGCCCGACGGTGGCCTCGTCCATCAGCATCACCGAGGGCGCGTGCAGCCCGGCACGGACCAGCTCCACCTTGCGCCGGTTGCCGCCCGACAGTTCGCGCACCTTGCGCTCGAGCTCGGCAGCGAGCCCCAGGCGCGCGCAGCCTGCCTCGATGCGCTGCAGCGCGACCCGGCGCGGCAGGCCGTGCAGGTCGGCCTGGAACAGCAGGTTGCGGCGCACGCTCAGGTCGAGGTCGAGCGACACCTGCTGGAACACCACGCCGATGTGGCGCAAGGCGGCCGTGGCCGCGTGCCGCAGCGAATGCCCGGCGACTTCGACCTCGCCCTCGTCGGCGGCGAACAGGCCGGTCAGCACTTGGAACAGCGTCGACTTGCCGGCACCGTTCGGCCCGAGCAAGGCGACGAACTGGCCTGCATCGATCTGCAGCGAGAGGGATTGCAGCGCCGTGCTCTTGCCATATCGCTTGGTCAGGCCGGTCGTTTTCAGCATGGGCGGTCGTGCGGGCGCATGGGGTGTGTATGTATGTGTGTATCCATGTATGTGCGACACCGAGTTTCGAGGCTGCGGCGCACGCGGCGATCCGGGGGTTCACCCTAGGTGCAGTGAGCTCTTTGCCCTGCAACTTTCGCGCCCCTCGCGGGCGGCGCGACGATGCGCAGACATGAGCGCATCACGCCAACACGACACTGCCGCGGGCACAGTGAAACACTCTGCGCCAAAAGTGGAAGCGGTCGCGCCGCGTGTCCTTTTCGAGCCGGCCGATTCGAGGCGCCGGCAGGCCTTGAAAGCGAGGGTTTCCACGCACTTCCAGACCCCCAGGAGCCCATGAGGATTGTCAAAGAGGCACAAAAAAGCGGCACAAACGTGACGCTTGGCTAAACAACTCGATCCGGCATGGTTGTTGCGGACGGGAGCTTCCAGGCAGTGCGCATCAGGCACCAGTGGCTTGGCGTGCACGTCCTCGGAAACCCGTCTAATCCAGGAGACATCAATGAGATATTTCCGACAACCGAGCGCAGCCGTCGCAAGTGGTCTTGGGATCGCACTGCTGGCACTACCAACCTTGGTAACGGCCAACGCCGATGTTGAAAAGAACATCGCCAACTCCAAGAACTGGGCGACCCAGGCTGGTGACTTCTACAACCAGCGCTACTCGAAGCTGAACCAGATCACCAAGAGCAACGTCGGCAAGATGCAGGTCGCGTGGACCTTCTCCACCGGCGTGCTGCGCGGCCACGAGGGCTCGCCCCTCGTGATCGACGGCGTCATGTACCTGCACTCGCCCTTCCCGAACAAGGTCTTCGCGATCGACCTCGACACGCAGAAGATCCTGTGGAAGTACGAGCCCAAGCAGGATCCGGCGGTCATCCCGCAGATGTGCTGCGACACGGTCAACCGCGGCCTGGCCTTTGCCGAAGGCAAGGTCCTGCTGCAGCAGGCCGACAGCAACCTGGTGGCGCTCGACGCCAAGACCGGCAAGCTGGTGTGGAGCGTGAAGAACGGCGACCCGAAGCTGGGGGCCGTCAACACCAACGCGCCGCACGTCTTCAAGGACAAGGTCATCACCGGCATCAGCGGTGGCGAGTGGGGTGTGCGCGGCTTCCTGGCCGCCTACAACCTGAAGGACGGCAAGCTGGCCTGGAAGGGCTACAGCGTCGGCCCCGACGCCGAGATGCTGATCGACCCGAACACGACCACCACCTGGACCGACGGTGCCGTGAAGCCCGTGGGCCCGGATTCTTCGCTGAAGACCTGGAAGGGCGACCAGTGGAAGATCGGCGGCGGCACGACCTGGGGCTGGTACAGCTACGACAAGGCGCTGAACCTCGTCTACTACGGAACCGGCAACCCCTCGACCTGGAACCCGTCGCAACGCCCGGGTGACAACAAGTGGTCGATGAGCATCTGGGCCCGTGATGTCGACACCGGCAAGGTCAAGTGGGTCTACCAGATGACGCCGTTCGACGAGTGGGATTTCGACGGGATCAACGAAATGATCCTGGCCGACATCGACGTCAAGGGCAAGCCGACCAAGGCGCTGGTGCACTTCGACCGCAACGGCTTCGCCTACACGCTGGACCGCACGAACGGCGCCCTGCTGGTGGCCGAGAAGTACGACCCGAAGGTGAACTGGGCAACGCACGTGGACATGAAGACCGGCCGCCCGCAGGTCGTGTCGAAGTACTCCACGGCGCAGAACGGTCCTGACGTCAACACCAAGGGCATCTGCCCGGCGGCGTTGGGCAGCAAGGACCAGCAACCCGCCTCGTTCGACCCGAACACCAAGCTGTTCTACGTGCCGACGAACCACGTCTGCATGGACTACGAGCCGTTCAAGGTCGAATACACCGCGGGCCAGCCGTATGTGGGCGCCACGCTGTCGATGTACCCGGCCCCGGGTAGCCATGGCGGCATGGGCAACTACATCACCTGGGACGCCGGCAACGGCAAGATCGTGCAGAGCCACCCCGAGAAGTTCTCGGTGTGGAGCGGCTCGCTCAACACCGCGGGCGGCATCTCCTGCTACGGCACGCTGGAAGGCTACCTGAAGTGCGTCGATGCCAAGGACATCAACAAGGAACTGTTCAAGTTCAAGACCCCGTCCGGCATCATCGGCAACGTGTTCACCTACGAGCACAAGGGCAAGCAATACATCGGTGTGTTCTCTGGCATCGGTGGCTGGGCCGGCATCGGCATGGCCGCGGGTCTCGAGAAGGACAACGAGGGCCTGGGCGCCGTGGGTGGCTACCGGGAGCTGAACCAGTACACCGAACTCGGTGGCTCCCTGACGGTGTTCGCGCTGCCGAACTGACAACGCGAACAAGGGTCGCGCGTTGAAAGGTTCTGGCGCGACCCGATGATCGACCAAAGGGGGAGGCGCTCAGCCAGGAGCCCTCCCCCTTCCAGTTACTGGCCTCTGTACCAACCTTGTTACCTGGATTACGGACATGAAGCTTCGCTCGATAACGCTGTGCACCCTCGCCTACTTCGCCGGCACGGCCAGCGCCACAGTCAATGCCGAGGAAATCAAGACCCCGCTGTACACAGTGGAAGACGGGTACAAGGTCGATTCCGAAACCATGAAGGGTTTCCGCACCTGGCGCGCCGCCGCCTGCGACCGCTGCCACGGCGCCAACCAGGAAGGCCTGGTCGGCCCCTCGCTGGTCAACAGCCTGAAGACCTTGACCAAGGAAGAGTTCGTCACGACGGTCACGAACGGCCGGCTCGAGAAGGGCATGCAGAGCTTCGGCAACAGCCCGGTGGTGATGGAGAACATCAACCAGCTCTACGCCTACCTGAAAGGCCGCTCGGACGGCGCGATCACGCGCGCCAAGGTCGAAGAGAAGAAATGAACACCGACCGGCGGCTCGAGCAGGCGCGGCGCCGCACCGCGATCGCATCGGTGAGCGCGGTGCTGGCCCTGTCCTCGCCTCTGGCGATGGCGCAGGCCGCTGACGCGCCGGCGCCCCGCGAGGCGCTGAAGGTCTGCCAGGACCCGAACAACCTGCCCTTCTCGAACGACAACAAGGAGGGCATCGAGAACCGCATTGCCGAGTTGTTCGGCAAGGCGCTCGGGCTGCCCGTCACCTACTACTCCTACCCGCAGCGCTTTGCCTTCGTGCGCAACACGCTGCGCTTCAAGTTGCCGGGGCGCGACTACCCCTGCGACATCATGATGGGCGTGCCTGCCGGCTTCGACCAGGTGTCGGTCACCAAGCCCTACTACCGCTCGACCTACGCGCTGGTCGTCCCCAAGGGCCGCGGCCTGGACGACGTGGCCACCGCCGCCGATTTCCTGAGCCTGCCGCCCGCCAAGCTCAAGACGCTGCGCATCGGCATTTACGACCGCTCGCCGGCGTCCGACTGGCTGGCCAAGCACCAGCTGGTCGAGCAGGGCGTGCCCTACAAGATGCTCAACGCCGACCCGGCGCAGTACCCCGGCGAGATCATCGAGAAGGACCTGGCCGCCGGCAAGATCGACGTGGCCATCGTCTGGGGCCCGATCGCCGGCTTCTTCGCACAGCGCATCAAGGCCCCGCCGATGACGGTGGTGCCGCTGAAGTCCGAGCCGGGCGTCAAGTTCGACTACGAGATCGCGATGGGCGTGCGCTACGGCGAGCGCGAATGGAAGCAGCAGGTCGAAGGGCTGATCCAGTCGAAGCAGGCGGAGATCCAGGCCATCCTGAAGGAATACGGCGTGCCCTTGGTCGACGCCTCGTACGCCGCCGAGCAGAGGTAGTGCGGCACTGCATGGCAGGCGTCGATGAAGCCGCTGAGCGCCCCGAGCCTGTGCCTGGCGCTGTGGCTCGCCGCCGCGGCGCCGTGCAGCGCGGCGATCGCGCCGTCGGCCTTCGTCCAGCTCGGCGCGAGCGTGTTGCGCATCGAGGTGCTGCAATCCCGCGGTGGCTACGGGCTCGGCTCCGGCGTGGTGGTGGCCCCCGACAAGGTGGTGACCAATTGCCATGTCACGCGCGATGCCCGCGAGGTGCATGTGCTGCGCGGCGCCGCGCGCTGGCTGGCCGACGCGCAGGCCAGCGATGTGGAACACGACCTGTGCGTGCTGCGTGTGCCCACGATGACCGCCAGCACGGTTCGCCTGGGCCGCTCCGGCGGCCTGTCGATCGGCCAGGCCGTGATGGCGCTGGGCTACTCGGGCGGCATGGGCATCCAGAGCAGCGAAGGGACGATTGTTGCGCTGCACAAGCTGGACGGCAGCCAGGTCGCCCAGAGCTCGAACTGGTTCAGCTCGGGCGCCAGCGGCGGCGGCCTGTTCGACGACAAGCTGCGCCTGGTCGGCATCCTCACCTTCCGGCTGCGCGGCGGCGATGCACATTACTTCGCCGCGCCCGTCGAGTGGCTGCAGCCCCTGCTGGCCGACGAGAGCGCCTACCGCGCGGTGATGCCGGCGGGCAGCGCCAGCCGGTCGTACTGGGAACAACCCCCACAGGATCAGCCGAACTTCCTCAAGGCGGCGGTGCTCGAACACGAGTCCCGCTGGGACGAGCTGGAATCGCTGGCCTTCAACTGGACCCGTGTCGACGCGGACGACGCCGAGCCCTGGTACCTGCACGGGCTCGCGCTCGACGCGCTGCACCGCCTGCCCGAATCGCAGCGTGCGCTCGAGCGCGCGCTGGCGCTCGCGCCCGCATGGCGCGAGGCCTGGTTCCGGCTCGGCCTGGTCTACCTGCACCAGGGCCTGCGTGACCGCGCGCTGCAGGCCCAGGCCCAACTCGAGACCCTTCAATCCGACTTCGCACGCGATCTGCTGCACGCCATCGAAAGCCGCTGAATGCCCTTGCCGAAAACGAGTCTGCCCTTCACCCTGGCTGCACTGGCCCTGTGTGCTTTGACGACCCCCGCCGGCGCCGCCGTGCCCGAACCCGCTACGGCATCGGCGCCGGCGCAGACCGACAAGCAGGACTACTCGCCCGCCGAGCGGCTGCTGTTCATGTCACCGCAACTGGGCCGCGTGAAGCCGCCGCAGACCTTGCGCTATTCGTTTCGCAAGGCCGGCAGCTTCGAGCCCGGCTTCGACGACAAGGTGGCCGTGGCGTTCACCGCCGCGCCCGACGGCAGCTGTTGCGCCGCGCGCAGCGAATTCCTCAGCGGCGAGCGCCGGCTGAACCTGCCCGAGGTGCCGACCGCCGAGGGCAACCCGGTGATCCTGTACTTCCTCGAGCACGACGTGCGCGAGATGCAGCGCCTGACCAAAGGCTCGCAGAACCACTTCCGCCAGCGCATCCGCATGGCCGTCTACCAGGGCGCCGCGCTGCGCGAGCTGTCGGTGCGCTGGCGCGGGCAGGCCGTGAAGGCGACCGAGATCAGCTTCAGCCCGTTCCTCGACGACCCGAACCGGCCGAAGTACGAGAAGTTCGTGCGCAAGCAGTACCGCTTCGTGCTGTCGGAGGCCGTGCCCGGCGGCGTCTACGCCATCCGCACCGAGATCCCCTCGGGCGCCTCGAGCGACACCCAGGCCGCGCCGCTGATCGTCGAAGAGCTTCAGGCCGAGGGCGCCGAGCTCTGACCCGTCGCCGCCGGCACCCCGAGCCACCCCGATCCCACGCCCTGCACCTTCCAACACCATGAAACACCCGCTCGCCCGCTTGACGCTGTGCCTCCTGCCCCTGGGCGCCGCCGCCGACGCGCTGGCCAACGATTTCCCGACCGTCGACCGCGTGCTCTACGTGCACGAATGCATGGACGCCCACCCCGGGCCGCACTTCGAGATGGTCAACAAGTGCGCCTGTGCGCTCGATGCGCTGGCGTCCAAGCTCAGCTTCGACGACTACGTCGAGATGAGCACCGCCGCCAAAGCCACCTCGATCAGCGGTGAGCGGGGCGGCTACATCCGCGACAGCGAGGGGCTGCAAGACCAGATCAAGCGCTACCGCGGCATCAAGGCCGAGGCCGAGAAGGGGTGCTTCCTCTCGCCCGCGACACGGTAGCCCGGCATGTCACGCAGCGCCACCTCAGCCTGGCGCCGGCTGGCCCTCGGCCTGCTGGCCTGGGCGGGGTGCGCGTGGGCGCAGGCCACGGCGAGCGTGGTGCCGTTGTCGGTCTCGCAGGTGGCGCCCGGCGTGTACCTGCATGCCGGACGGCTCGAAGACTGGGTGCCCAGCAACGGCGGCGACATCGCCAACCTGAGTTTCGTGGTTGGCCGCCGCTGCGTGGCGGTGATCGACACCGGCGGCACGCCGGCCGTCGGCCAGGCGCTGCGTGCGGCGATCGAGCGCACCACGCCGCTGCCGGTGTGCTACGTGATCAACACCCACGCCCACCCCGACCACGTGCTGGGCAACAGCGCTTTCGCGGGTGGCTCCGCGCCGCCCCGCTTCGTCGCCAGCGCCCGCTTCGGCGCGGCCCTGGGCGCGCGCGAGCGCTACTTCCGCAACACCCTGCAGCGCGATTTCGCGCTGGCGCTCGGCGCCGAGCAGATCATCTTCCCGAGCGTGGCGGTGGATCAGCCGATCGAGCTCGACCTGGGCGAACGGGTGCTGCAGCTCCAGGCCTGGCCGACGGCGCACACCGACAACGACCTCACGGTCTACGACCCGGCCACGCGCACCCTGTTCCTGGCCGACCTGCTTTTCGCCGACCACATCCCGGTGCTCGACGGCAGCCTGCGCGGCTGGCTGGACGTGCTGGCGCAGATCGCACGCCGGGACGACGTCGCGCTCGCGATCCCCGGCCACGGACCGACGAGCCACCAGTGGCCGGGGGCGCTGGTGGCCGAGCAGCGCTACCTCGGCGCGCTGCTCGCCGAGACGCGCGCCGCCTTGAAGAACAAGCTGACCATCCAGCAGGCGGTCGACCGGGTCGACGCCGGCGCCGCGGGCTGGCTGCTGGCCGAGCGCTTTCACCGCCGCAACGTGACCGCGGCCTACGCCGAACTGGAGTGGGAAGAATGATCGCATCCAAGCGCCGCTGGCTCGCCCGGATGGCGGGCCTGGCCGTCGCCGGGCTGCTTGCTGCAGGCAGCGCGCAGGCGCAGCTGAAATCCGCCGACAACCCCGAGGCCAACCCGGTGTGGCAGAAGCTGCGCGCCGCCCTCTTCGCCGACCGGCCGATCAAGGCCGGCGCCGACGAGGTGGTGCAGCTCGATGCGCCGACCCGCGCGGAAGATGCCGCCGTGGTGCCGATCGCCGTGCGCACCCGGCTGCCGCCGTCGGCCACGCGACGTGTCGACAAGCTCTACCTGATCATCGACAACAACCCCACGCCGCTCGCCGCGGTCTTCCAGTTCACGCCGCAGAGCGGCCAGGCCGACATCGAGACCCGCGTCCGCGTCGACGAGTACACCCATGTGCGGGCCATCGCCGAGACGAACGACGGCCAGCTCTACATGACCACGAGGTTCGTCAAGGCCTCGGGCGGATGCTCGGCGCCGCCCGGCAAGGATGCGCAGGCCGCGCTGGCCAGCCTGGGCAAGATGCGCCTGCGGGTCGACGGCGACGTGACACGCAACAAGCCGGTGCTGGCGCAGCTGATGATCAGCCACCCGAACAACTCGGGCCTGGCAATGGACCAGTCGACCCGCCAGTACACGCCAGCCCATTTCGTGCGGAAGCTCGACATCAGCTACGCCGGCAAGCCCGTGCTGTCGGCCGAGCTCGATTTCGCGATCAGCGAGAACCCGAACTTCCGCTTCTGGTTCGTGCCCACCGGCGAGGGCGAGCTCAAGGCCGAGGTGGTCGATTCGAAGGACCTTCGATTTGAAAGCGCCCTCACGCTGCGACCCTCAAATTGAGCCGGCTCCGGCCGGCGTGCGCCGCGCGCCATGGGTGGCCGCGTGGATGCTGGCCGCGCCCCTTGCGGCGCTCGCTTCGCCGTTCGCCTACATCACCAACCAGGGCAGCCACGATGTCTCGGTGATCGACCTCGCCTCGCAGCAGGTGGTGGCCACCGTGCCGGTCGGTCGATCGCCGGCCGGCGTCGCCGCGGCCAGCGCGGTCGGCAAGGTCTTCATTTCCAACCCCGACAGCAAATCGATCTCGGTGATCGACATGCGCACGCAGAAGCAGATCGCCCAGTGGCCCGCCGGCAGCGGCCCGGTGGGCCTGGCCGCGTCGGCAGATGGCACCCGGCTCTACGCCGCCGACTGGTACGCCAACCAGTTGCTGGTGTTCGACACGCGCGACGGGCAGGCGATCGCCACGGTCGCCGTCGGCAAGGCGCCGGCCGGCGTGGCGGTGGACGCCGCCGGCACCACCGTCTTCGTGGCCGAACGCGACGACGACAGCGTGGCGGTGATCGACACCGCGCTGTGGCAGGTGCGCGCGCGGGTGCACGTCGGCTCCCACCCCTTCGCGCTGCTGCACGATGCGCCCCGCCAGCGGCTGTATGCGCTCAACGTGCAGAGCAACGACGTCTCGGTCATCGACACCCGCACGCTCGCCGTGATCGCGACCGTGCCTGTCGGCAAGGCGCCCTACGGCGCGGCGCTCGCCGATGGCGGCACGCTGTTGTACGTGACCAACCAGCATGACGACACGGTCACGGTGATCGACGCCCGGGCCCTCTCGGTGCTGCGCACGCTGACCGGCTTCGGCTACCCCGAGGGCATTGCCGCGCATAGGGGCCAGGTGTATGTCGTCAACTGGATGGACGACCGCGTCAGCGTGCTCGATGCCCGCACCGGGCAGGTCACCGCCCAGATCGCCACCGGAAGCAACAGCCGCGGCTTCGGCGCCTTCATCGGCACGCCGCCATGAGCCGTTCGATCGACACACCCTTTCCCCTCACACCCCCCAAGGAGACACTTCCCATGCTGCAACGCGTGCTTGGCCGATGGTTCGGCCGATGGACCGCCCCCGCGGTCGCACCCGCCCTGGCCCTCAGCCTGATGGCCAGCCTCGCCGGCACTGCACAAGCCCACGGCCCGACCCGCCAGAAGGTGGTCGAGCGGATCACCATCGACGCGCCGGCCGATGTCGTCTGGGCAAGGATCAAGGACTTCGGTTCGCTGAAGGACTGGCACCCGGCGGTGGCCGAGAGCCCCGCCGACAACGGCAACAACGAAGGCTCGGTGCGCACGCTCAAGCTCAAGGGCGGCGGCGAGGTGATCGAATCGCTCGAGAGCTACAACGACGCGCTGAAGAAATACAGCTACCGCGCCAAGGATGGCGGTGCGCTGCCGGTGACGAACTACACCTCCACCCTCTCGGTCAGCGACGAGGGCGGCAAGGCGCTCGTCGAGTGGCGCGGCGCCTTCTACCGCGGTTACCCGAACAACGACCCGCCGCCCGATCGCAACGACGAAGCCGCCGTCAAGGCCATCACCGGCGTGTACACGAGCGGCCTGGCCAACCTGAAGAAGCTTATCGAGACGAAGTAGGTCCGTCATGCAGGCCGGTCGCCGCTCCTTGCTCACCGCGCTGGCGCTCGCGTCGACGGCCCCCTGGCTGGCGCGCGCCCGCGCCGCCGAGCCCTCGGCCACGACCAGCACGGCGATCGAGGTCGAAGCCGGCGTCTACATGATGCAGGGTGCGCCCGGCGAAGCGAGCGCGGCCAACCTGGGCCGTGTCGGCAACGCTGGCTTCATCGTCGGCCGCGCCGGGGTGATCGCGGTCGACACCGGCACCTCGTTCCAGCATGGCGAGGCCTTGCTGCAGGCCATCGCCCAGGTGACCGACAAGCCGGTCCGGCTGGCGCTGGTCACCCACGCCCGGCAGGAGTTCCTGTTCGGCGCGGCGGCTTTCCAGGCCCGCGGCATCCCGGTGCAGATGCATCGCCGCGCGGCGCAGCTGATGGCCTCGCGCTGCGACGGGTGCCTGAAGGCGCTGCAACGCGAACTCGGCGAAGAGGCGATGCGCGGCACCACCGTGTTCCGGCCCGACGAGGTCTTCGACGATTCGCATGCGATGGACATGATCGGCCGGCCGGTGCTGGTGCAGTATCACGGGCACTCCAGCGGGCCCGGTGACATCGCGGTGTTCGACCTGCGCACCGGCACGCTGTTCGGCGGCGGCCTGATCGACCACCGGCGCATCCCCGACGTGCAGGACAGCGATCTCGAAGGCTGGAAGCGAGCGCTCGCCGGCCTGCGCACGCTGAAGCTCAGCACCGTCGTGCCGGGCCACGGGACGATGACCACGCCGGACGTGATCGACTCGGTCGAGCGCTACCTGCTGCGGCTCGAAGCGCGCGTGGCCGCGCTGCTTCGCCAGGGCGCCCCGCTGAGCGAAGTGCCCGATGCCGCGGACCTGCCCGAGTACCGGCAGTGGGACCAGTACGACACCATCCACCGGCGCAATGCCTCGATCGTCTTCTTGCGCCTGGAGCGCGCGCTGATGTTCGGCGAGCCACCAACGGGAGCCCCACGATGACCTGGCTGACCGGCCCCTTCAGCGGGGC
The DNA here is from genome assembly GCF_035254525.1 of Ideonella sp. Lineage (GTDB taxonomy): Bacteria > Pseudomonadota > Gammaproteobacteria > Burkholderiales > Burkholderiaceae_C > Ideonella. The sequence goes on from NZ_DATFAN010000209.1 coordinate 27,303, forward strand.
CCTGCTGGCGATGACGCTGTCGATGCTGGCGCCGGCGCCGGTGCAGGCAGCGATCGGCGGCTTGCCCCCGCCCGCCGCCCACACCGATTCGTCGCCCCAGTGGGAGGCGCTGCGCGAGCGGCTATTCCCAGCCCGCAAGGTCGTGGCCGACGGCACCCGTGTGCAGCTGATCGTGCCGCTGCGGGCGGCCTACGGCGCCTCGGTGCCGGTCAAGGTGGTGTCGAAGCTGCCCCAGACCGCCGACCTCTACGTCAAGCGCATCTACCTGGTGATCGACAAGAACCCGTCGCCGGTGGCCGCGGTGATCGACCTGAGCACCGAGGTCGGCCAGGCCGATTTCGAGACCCGGCTGCGGGTGGACGAATACAGCCACGTGCGCGTGGTCAGCGAGCTGTCGAACGGTGAGCTGCACATGGACTCGCGCTACGTCAAGACCTCCGGCGGCTGCTCGGCACCGCCCAACCGCGACGCGCCGCAGCTGATCGGCAAGACGGTGTTCAGGCTGCCCGAGGGCGTCCACCTCGACGCGCCGACCACCGCCGATGTGACGGTCGTGCACCCGAACGACACCGGCTTCGAGCTGAACAACCAGACGGTGATGTTCATCCCGCCGCATTTCGTGCGCAGCATCAAGGTGAGCTATGGCGGGCGCAAGGTCTTCGACGCCGAGCTCGATTTCTCGGTCAGCGAGAACCCCACGCTGCGCTTCAACTTCGTGCCGCATGGGCCGGGCGAATTGCGGGCCGAGGTCGAAGACTCGAAGGAAGCCCACTTCGTCGGCTCGCTGGCGGTGCCATGACGACACTACGCGCCGCCCTGGGTGCGCTGGCCGTCCTGCTGGCGGCCGCACCGGTGCTGGCCGGGGTACCCAGCGACTATTCGCCGATGGTCATCGCGCCGCGCGGCCCGCCGGCGCACCGCGAGTTCGACCTGAGCGCCGCGCTGCAACGGTCGCGGCACGAGAAAAAGCCGCTGTACGTCTACCTCGGCGCGAGCGACTGCCGCTACTGCCGCCGGTACGAGGCCTTCCTCGCGACGAACGCGCGCGAGCTGGTGCCGCATTTCTCGGGCTACATCGTCGTCGACCTGCGCAGTGAGCTGTCGGTCCAGGCCGACACGCTGTACTTCCGCATCGGCACCACCAGCCGGGCCTATGCGGATTTCCAGCGAGCCATCGGCGACCAGCGCGCCCGCCTGCTGGTCTACCCCAGCGTCTGGCTGCTCGATGCGAACGCCCGGCCGCTGATGCAGATGCCCGCCGGCACCGGCACCTTCGAAACCGTGCCGGAGCAGTTGGAAATCCTGAACCTGGTGCAGTAGGCGGCGCGGCGCCGTTTCGCGTTCAGTCGACGGCCGATGCCGGCGCGCTCAGGCGGCGCGAGTTGGCGGGGTCTCGGAACACCAATGGATGCTCGACCACCTTCGACACCGATGCAGCCTCGGTGGCCTGGCGCACGGCCTCGGTCACCAAGCCGTGGTGCGGGCTCTTCACGCACACCGGGTCGGCCGCCGCCGGGTCGTTGGCCAGCATGTAGGCCTGGCAGCGGCAGCCGCCGAGATCCTGTTCCTTGTGTTCACAGCTGGAGCAGGGCTCCTTCATCCAGCCGGTGCCGCGGTAGCGGTTGAAGCCCTCGGAGTCGAACCAGATCTCGCGCAGGCTGTGCGACTTGACGCTCGGGAAGCTCAGGCCCGGGAGCATGCGCGCGGTGTGGCACGGCAAGGCCGTGCCGTCCGGCGCGATGTTCAGGAACATGTTGCCCCAGCCGTTGACGCACTTCTTCGGTTTGCCTTCGTGGTAGTCGGGCGTGACGAAGAAGATGCGCATGCGGTCACCCAGGCGGGCGCGCCAGGCGTCGGTGGTGGCCTCGGCGCGGCGAAGCTGCTCGTGGGTGGGCAGCAGCTGGTCGCGGTTGACCATCGCCCACGAGTAGTACTGGGTGTTGGCCAGTTCCAGGTACTCGGCGCCGAGCTCGGCGGCCATGCCGATGATGCGGTCCATGTGGTCGATGTTCAGGCGGTGGATCACCACGTTCATCACCATCGGCCAGCCCTGGGCCTTGATCAGCCCGGCCACGCGGTTCTTCAGCTCGAAGGTCTTGGTGTGCGAGAGGAAGTCGTTCATCTCGCGCGTCGAATCCTGGAACGACAGCTGCACATGGTCCAGCCCGGCGACCTTCAGCGCCTCGGCACGCGCGGCCGTCAGGCCCACGCCGGACGTCAGCAGGTTGGTGTAGTAGCCCAGCCGGTGGGCCTCGGCCACGATCAGCTCGAGGTCGTCGCGCACCAGCGGCTCGCCGCCCGACAGGCCGCACTGCACCGCGCCGAGTTCACGCCCCTCGCGCAGCACGCGGAACCAGCCTTCGGTGTCGAGCTCTTCCTCCTGCCGCGCGAAGTCGACCGGGTTGTAGCAGAACACGCAGTGCAGCGGGCAGCGGTAGGTCAGCTCGGCGAGCAGCCACAGCGGCGGCCCAGGTCGCGCTGCCTGCTGCGAGACGGTCGAGTTCATGTCCATGTCAACCACCGCTGCTTGCCGGCCAGCGCGACGAAGGCGAGCACGTCCGGCTCCAGGCCGCTGGCCGAGAAGGCCTGCTCCAGGTCGGCGACGATCGCCGCCACGGTCTTCTCGCCATCGCAGCGTTTCATGATCTCGCCCGCGCTGCCGTTGAGCTTGACCATGCCTTCGGGGTAGAGCAGCACGTGGCAATCCTGCGCCGGCTCCCATTGCAGCCGGAAGCCCGGCGAGACGCGCGGCTGGATGGCCGGCGTCACTGGGCTCACGGGTTCACCCCGTAGTGCCCGGCCATCGCGTCGTTCATCACCCACAGGATGTCGAGCTTGAACTGCAGGATCTCGAGGGCGCGCTCCTGCAGCGGCCGGGTGTTGAAGTAGTCCAGCGTGACGGCCAGGCCCTGTTCGACATCGCGCCGCGCCTGGGTGACGCGGTTGCGGAAGTAGCCCAGGCCCTCGGACTCGATCCACGGGTAGTGCTCGGGCCAGGTCGCCAGGCGCTGCTTGTGGATCTCGGGGGCGAAGAGCTCGGTCAGCGACGAGCACACGGCCTCTTGCCACGGCGCACGGCGCGCGAAGTTCACGTAGGCATCGACCGCGAAGCGCAGCGCCGGCAGCACATGCCGCTGGTCGAGCACCTCCTCGCGCGTCAGGCCCACGGCCTGCGCCAGCCGCAGCCAGGCCTCGATGCCGCCCGGGTCCTTGATGCCGCCGATCTCGAAGCCGTCGTGGTCGAGGATGCGCTGGATCCAGCCGCGCCGCACCTCGCGGTCGGGGCAGTTGGACATCACCGCCGCGTCCTTGATCGGGATCGCGATCTGGTAGTAGAAGCGGTTCGCCACCCAGCCGCGCACCTGCTCGCGCGTCGCGCGGCCGGTGTTGAGCATCACGTTGAATGGGTGGTGGATGTGGTACGAGCGGCCGCGCTCGCGCAGCTGCTGTTCGAACTCGACTCGGCTCCAGGCCGCGGTGTTTTCGATGTGGCTCATGGTGTCAGGGCTTGATGCGCATACCGTCTTCGCACAATTCGATTCCTGCGCGCGTCAGCACGGCGCGCTGCTCGGAGTCTTCGTCGAGGATCGGGTTGGTGTTGTTGATGTGGATGAGCAGGCGCCGCGTGTGCTTGGGCAGCTTGGCCATCCACTCGATCATGCCGCCCTCGCCCGATTGCGGCAGGTGGCCGATCTCGCGCGCGTGCTTGCTGCTGAGGCCCAGCGCGATCATCTCGTCGTCGGTCCAGAAGGTGCCGTCGACCATCACCGCGTCGGCGCTGGCCATCGCATCGAACACCGCCGGCGTCATGACGCCGAGGCCCGGCGCGTAGAACACGCTGCGGCCGCTGCGCTGGTCGGTGATGGTGACGCCGATGTTGTCGCCCGGCGCCGGGTCGTCGCGGTGCGGCGAGTACGGCGCCGCCTTGCTCGACAAGGGCATCGCGCGAAACGACAGGCCCGCCACGCCCGGCACGCTGAAGGCACGGCCGTCGAGCTCGATGGCATGGCGCTGCACGCCGCAGAAGTGGCCGAGCACGCGCAGGATCGGGTTGCCCTGCGTGAGGTCGTCGGCGACGGCGTCGGTGCACCACAGCGGCAGCGCCGAGCCGCGCTCGCGCAGCATGAACAGGCCGGTGGCGTGGTCGATCTGCCCGTCGATCAGCACCACGCCGGCAATCGCCGTGTCGCGCAGCGCGCGGCCAGGTTGCAGCGCCGGGTTGGCGCGGATCTGCTCGAGGATGTCGGGCGAGGCGTTGAACAGCACGCCATCGGCCGAATCATCGGGCTGCACGAAGATGGACGATTGGGTGCGGGGCTTGGCGCGTACGGTACCGGCCCGCAGGCCCGCGCAGTTGCGGCAATTGCAGTTCCACTGGGGGAAGCCGCCGCCCGCCGAGGCGCCCAGGACAGTGATACGCATGGGTTGTTGGCCCCCACGCTCCCTTCCGGTCGCTGCCCCCCAAGGGGGCTCTTGCAGCAGACCGGCAGAGCCGGATCCGCGCAAGGCCCTTGATGGGTCAGCGCCAGTGAAGAGCGCGAGGACGCTATTTCAGCGTGCCGAAATGTAGAGGGTGATTTCGAAGCCGAAACGGTAGTCGACCGCGGTGGGGGTTTGCCATTGCATGAGGGGGTCTCCTTGACAGGGTCTCACGACCGCCGGTCGGCGGCCGCGGGGACAGCGAAGTCCCGTGACGCATGGTCGCTCGACCCTGCCGCACACTCCAGCCGTGTCATCATGAATCGCACTTCATGATTTTCATGAGAGTGCCTAGGGTATCGGTGGGTACCATCGGGCTGCAATGAACCTCCGACTCAAGATCAACCTGATCGTCGGTGTGCTCACCCTGATGTTCCTGGCGATCGTGCTGGGGCTGCAGTTGCGCAGCATGCACGCCTCGGTACGCGAAGAGGTGGTGGCCGCCAACCGGGTGACCGCCCAGTTGCTCGACCGCACCGTGTGGCTCTACGCGGCGCAAGGAACGAGCGGCATGCTGGCCTTCCTGCAAGGCGTCGGGCGGGTGCGCTCGAACGACATCATGCTGCTGGACACCCGGGGTGCCGAGCTCTACCACTCGCCGCCGTCGGAGTACAAGGCCGGCCGCGACGCACCCGGCTGGTTCACCCAGCTGATCGCGCCGTCCCAGGCCGAGCGGTCGATCGCCTTCCCGGACGGCAAGCTGATCGTGCGCTCCAACGCCTCGCGTGCGGTGCTCGATGCGTGGGACGAAGCCGTCGTGCTGTGCCTGTCGGCGGTGGCCCTGCTGGTGGCCGTCAACGGCGGCGTGTTCTGGCTCGTGGGGCGCACGGTGCGGCCATTCGGCCAGATCGTCGAGGCGCTGAACCGGCTGCAGACCGGCCGCTTCGACGTGAGCCTGCCGCCCCTGCCCGGCACCGAGGCCGCCGCGATCGGCGCGGCCTTCAACCGCATGGTCGGCGAGCTGCAGCAACACATCGAGGCCGAACGGCGCGCGGCGCGCGCGGAGATGGAGCTGAACGACAAGCGCGAACTGTCGCGCTGGGTCGATCGCCATGTCGAGGATGAACGGCGCGTCATCGCCCGCGAGCTGCACGACGAACTCGGCCAGTCGGTGACCGCGATGCGCAGCATGGCGCTGTCGATCGCCCAGCGCATGCACGCCCTCGACCCGCAGGCCGAGCACGCCGCGCGCCTGATCGCCGAAGAGGCCTCGCATCTGTACGACGCCATGCACGGCATCATCCCGCGGCTGACGCCGCTGGTGCTCGACAGCTTCGGCCTGGCCGAGGCGCTGAACGACCTCGTCGAGCGCACGCGCCGCAGCCACGCCGGCCTGGCCATCGATGCGCAGGTGGCCCTGGCCGAGGCGCCGATCGGGGCCGACGCGGCGCTGGCCCTGTACCGCGCGGCGCAGGAAGGCGTGACCAACGCCCTGCGCCACGGCCAGGCCAGCCGGGTCGCGCTGGCGGTCGATTACGACGGCGCCGAGGTCGTGCTCACGGTGACCGACAACGGCCGGGGCCTGCCGCCCGGCTGGCCGGCGCACGACGGGCACTATGGCCTGCGCTGGCTGGCCGAGCGGCTCCAGGGCCTCGGTGGCCGTTTCAGCATTTCGCCTGCCGCCCCCCAGGGTGTGCAGCTCCAGGTCCACTTGCCGGTTCCGGCGGCTGCCCCATGATCCGAGTGATGCTCGTCGACGACCATGCGCTGGTGCGCATGGGTTTTCGCATGCTGCTGGCCGATGCCCAGGTCGAGGTGGTGGCCGAGGCCGACAGCGGCGAGCAGGCCTGCGCCGAGTACCCCCGGGCCAAGCCGGACGTGGTCATCCTCGACATCTCGATGCCCGGCATGGGCGGCCTCGAGGCGGTGCGCCGGCTGTTGGCGCAAGACCCCAAGGCCAGGGTGCTGGTGCTGTCGGCCCACGAGGACACCGCCCACCCGCGGCGCGTGCTGCGCGCCGGGGCCCTGGGCTACCTGACCAAGCGCAGCGCGCCGGACGCGCTGATCGCCGCCGTCACCGCGGTGGCGGCCAACAAGGCCTATGTCGACCCGCAGACCGCCCAGGCGCTGGCCATGGCCCAGGTGCGCGGCGAGACCAGCCCGGCCGAGGCCCTGAGCGAGCGCGAGTTCTCGGTCTTCGTGCAGTTGGCCCGGGGCTTGAGCGTGGCCCAGATCGCCGAGAACCTGAAGCTGTCGCCCAGCACCGTGGGCACGCACCTGTACCACGTGAAGCAGAAGCTCGGCACCGCCAACCAGTCGGAGCTGACCTTGGTCGCCTTGAACTGGGGGCTGATCGAAGGCAACCCGGGTTCCCAGCCGCGCTAGGACTTACCCTCAGTTCCGGCACGCTTGTTGCCGAAGAAGCCTGCATGGTGGGTGATGGAGCGCCCAGTGTGCGGAGATGCAGCATGAGATGGTTGATTTTGGTGCTGGCGCTGGCGACCGCGGGCCCAGCGTGGTGCGAGGACATCGTCGATGTTCTGCGGCGCTCGCAGGACATGCGGCTGGCCTCGATGGCGGCGGCCGAGCCGGACAGCGCCGAGGCGCAGACCATCCTCGCCAGCTTCGATGCCTTGCGCCGAGCGCTGCCGCCCGGCAGCCCCGAGGTGGCGCTGCACGTCATCCGCGGCCCGGTGATGGCCGAGACTCTGCACGGCCACGTCGTGGTGGCCAACGAGCAGCTGGCCGGGCTGCCTGAAGACGTGCGGCTTTTCATCCTCGCCCACGAGATGGGGCACGTCATGCAGGGCCACTGGCGGCAGATGGTCATGCTCTACCAGAAGTGGGTGCCGGGCGAGGTGACGCGCGAGCGCACCGACCCCGTCAACGCCCGCTTGCAGCGCGACGCGTCGAGCCTGGCCCACCAGCAGGAGTACCAGGCCGACGCCTTCGCCGCACAGACCCTGCAGGCCATGGGCCGCTGCCGGCCGCAGGCCGAGGCGGGCGGCCTGAGCTGCCACGACGAGATGCTGACGGTCTTCCAGCAGCAAGGCAGCGCGGGCGACACGCTCACCCACCCCAGCGCCGGCAAGCGACTCGCCGCGCTGCGGGCGCATGCCTACTTCACGCCGTGACCGGCTCCAGGCTGGCGCGGTACGCGTCGATCGCCGACCGAACGATCTCGCTCAGCCCGGCGCCCTTCGCCTCGTCGACGTGCGCGAGCAGCTCGCGCCGCATGCGCGGCTCCCAGTAGCGCTGGATGTGCAGCGCGATGCCTTCGATGGCCTCGGTACGGTCGGGCATGGCTTCGAAGAAGCTGCCGATGCGGTTGGCCATCTGGACCAGGTTGTCGGCATCCATCAGTGCGTCGCCCCCATCGTCTCGTCGAGCAGCACGCGCTGCGGGTGGGTGTAGATCACCAGGTCGTCGCCACGCACCAGGCCCACCAGGCACAGCCCGGCCTCGTGCGCGGCCTGCACGGCCAGGTGGGTCGGCGCCGAAACGGCCGCCACGAGGCGGGCACCGGCCACGCAGGCCTTGTGCACCATCTCCACACTGGCGCGGCTGGTGATGGCGATGAAGCCGTCGACCAGCGCCGGCTCGCCCGCGGCGGCGCCGATCAGCTTGTCCAGCGCGTTGTGCCGTCCGACGTCCTCGCGCAGCAGCTGCACCTGGCCGTCGGCAGCGCACCAGGCGGCCGCGTGCACGGCGCCGGTGGCCAGGCACAGGGTCTGCAAGGAGCGCAGCGAGCGCACGGCCCGGCTGATGTGCGTGGCACACAGCGCCGGGCCTGCGGCCACCAGCGGCAGCGGGCGGTGCACCTGCGCCAGGCTCTCGGCGCCGCACAGGCCGCAGCCGGTGCGGCCGACGAGCGCACGCCGCCGCTCCTTCAGCCGCGCCAGGCTGCGCGACGAAACCTCGATCTGCAGGGTGACCCCGGCAGCACTGTGCTCGACCTCGCAGCCGTAGACATCGCAGACGCTGTCGACGATGCCCTCGCTCAGCGCGAAGCCGAGCGCGAAGTCTTCCAGGTCGAGCGGGCTGGCCAGCATCACCGCATGCGAGATGCCGTTGAAGGCCAGCGCGACCGGCACCTCCTCGACGAGCTGATCGTCGAGCTCGCTGCGCCGGCCGTCGCGCCAGCGCACCACCGCGGCGTGGCGCACCCCTTCGGGCGAAGCGAAAGAAGGCATGTCGCAGAGCTTCATTTGGCCACCACCGTTTCCACTGGAGCTGCGCGGCGCGCCTCGAGCAGCTCGTTCTGCACCTGGTTGAACCGGCTGTACTCGCGCTGCCACTGCGACGGCTGCTGCACCGGCATCACCTGCACCGCCGTCACCTTGTACTCGGGGCAGTTGGTGGCCCAGTCGGAGCTGTTGGTGGTGATCACGTTGGCGCCCGATTCGGGGAAGTGGAAGGTCGTGTAGACGACCCCCGGCTGCATGCGCTCGCTGACCAGCGCGCGCAGCACCGTGTCGCCGGCGCGGCTGGCGATGCCGACCCAGTCGCCGTCCTTGATGCCGCGCTCCTCGGCGTCGTGCGGGTGGATCTCGAGCCGGTCCTCGCTGTGCCAGCGGTTGTTCTCGGTGCGCCGCGTCTGCGCGCCGACGTTGTATTGCGACAGGATGCGCCCGGTCGTGAGGATCAGCGGGAATCGGCGCGTGACCTTCTCGTCGGTCGCCACGTACTGCGTGATGATGAACTTGCCCTTGCCGCGCACGAAACGGTCGATGTGCATCGTCGGCGTGCCCTCGGGCGCGTCGTCGTTGCAGGGCCACTGGATGCTGCCGAGCCGGTCGATCTTGTCGAAGCTCACGCCCGAGAAGGTCGGCGTCAGCGCGGCGATCTCGGCCATGATCTCGCCCGGGTCGCGGTAGCTCATCGGGTAGCCCAGCGCGTTCGACAGCGCTTGAGTGACCTCCCAGTCGGCATAGCCGGCCTTGGGCGGCATGACCTTGCGCACCCGCGAGATGCGGCGCTCGGCGTTGGTGAAGGTACCGTCCTTCTCGAGGAAGCTGGAGCCGGGCAGGAAGACGTGCGCGTACTTCGCGGTCTCGTTCAGGAACAGGTCCTGCACGACGACGCACTCCATCGCCATCATCGCCTCGGCCACGTGCTGCGTGTTGGGGTCGGACTGCACGATGTCCTCGCCCTCGCAGTACAGGCCCTTGAAGCTGCCCGACAGCGCCGCGTCGAACATGTTCGGGATGCGCAGGCCCGGCTCGGGCTGAATCGGCACGCCCCAGGCGCCCTCGAACAGCGCGCGGGTGCTGCTGTCGGACACATGGCGGTAGCCCGGCAGCTCGTGCGGGAACGAGCCCATGTCGCACGAGCCCTGCACGTTGTTCTGGCCGCGCAGCGGGTTCACGCCCACGCCCTCGCGGCCGACGTTGCCAGTGGCCATGGCCAGGTTGGCGATGCCCATCACGGTGGTCGAGCCCTGGCTGTGCTCGGTGACGCCCAGGCCGTAGTAGATCGCAGCATTGCCGCCGGTGGCGAACAGCCGCGCCGCGGCGCGCGCCTCGGCGGCCGGCACGCCGGTGATGGCCTCGGTGGCCTCCGGCGAGTTCTCGGGCCGGGCGACGAACTCCTTCCACTCGCGGTAGGACTTCAGGTCGCAACGCTCGTCGATGTAGTCTTCAGCCAGCAGGCCTTCGGTGACGACCACATGCGCCAGCGCGGTGATCATCGCCACGTTCGTGCCCGGCCGCAGCTGCAGGTGATGCGCGGCGCGGATGTGCGGCGACTTCACCAGGTCGATGCGGCGCGGGTCGATCACGATCAGCTTCGCGCCCTGGCGCAGCCGCTTCTTCAGGCGCGACGCGAACACCGGGTGGCCGTCGGTCGGGTTGGCGCCCATCACGAGAACGACATCGGCCTTCTCGACCGACTTGAAGGTCTGCGTTCCGGCCGATTCACCCAGCGTCTGCTTCAGGCCGTAGCCCGTGGGCGAGTGGCACACGCGGGCGCAGGTGTCGACGTTGTTGTTGCCGAAGGCCGCGCGGACCAGCTTCTGAACGAGGTAGGTCTCCTCATTGGTGCAACGCGACGAGGTGATGCCGCCGATCGCGTCGCGCCCGTGCTGGGCCTGGATGCGCTTGAACTCGCTGGCGGCGTACTGGATGGCCTCGTCCCAGCTCACCACCGTCCACGGGTCGGTGATCTTCTTGCGGATCATCGGCGTGGTGATGCGGTCCTTGTGGGTCGCGTAGCCCCAGGCGAAACGGCCCTTGACGCAGGAGTGGCCCTCGTTCGCAGCGCCGTCCTTCCAGGGCACCATGCGCACGACCTCGCTGCCCTTCATCTCGGCCTTGAAGCCGCAACCCACGCCGCAGTAGGCGCAGGTGGTCGTCACGCTGTGCTCGGCCTGGCCCAGCCAGATGACCGACTTCTCCTGCAGCGTCGCGGTCGGGCAGGCCTGCACGCAGGCGCCGCAGCTCACGCACTCGGAATCCATGAAGGCCTGGTCCTGGCCCGGCGAGACGCGCGATTCGAAACCGCGCCCGCTGATGGTCAGCGCAAACGTGCCCTGCGTCTCCTCGCAGGCCCGCACGCAGCGGTTGCAGACGATGCACTTGCTCGCGTCGTAGGTGAAGTACGGGTTGGACTCGTCCTTCTTCGCCTGCAGGTGGTTGGCGCCGTCGAAGCCGTAGCGCACCTCGCGCAAGCCGGTGACGCCGGCCATGTCCTGCAGCTCGCAATCGCCGTTGGCCGCGCAGGTCAGGCAATCGAGCGGGTGGTCGGAGATGTAGAGCTCCATCACGCCCTTGCGCAGCTCCTGCAGGCGCGGCGTCTGGGTGCGCACTTTCATGCCGGCTTCGGCCGGCGTCGTGCACGAGGCCGGAAAGCCCCGGCGGCCCTCGATCTCCACCAGGCACAGCCGGCACGAACCGAAAGGCTCGAGGCTGTCGGTGGCGCACAGCTTGGGCACCATCACGCCTGCGTCGGTGGCCGCGCGCATCAGCGAGGTGCCCTTGGGCACGGTGACGAGCTGGCCGTCAATCTCGAGCGTGACCTCTTCGGCCGATTCGCGCTTGGGGGTGCCGCGATCGATGTCGTGCAGGGAATCGTGCATGTTGGCTCCGGTAGGTCAGGCGGCTTCGCGGTCGGGCGTCTCGATCCCGAAATCCTGGGGATAGTGGTTCAGCGCGGACAACACCGGGAACGGCGTCATGCCGCCCATCGCGCACAGCGAGCCGTGGACCATCGTGTCGCACAGGTCGCGCAGCAGCTTCACCTGCTGCACCCGGTTCTGGTTCGACGTGATCTTGTCGATCACCTCCACCCCGCGGGTCGAGCCGATGCGGCACGGGGTGCACTTGCCGCAGCTTTCGATGGCGCAGAACTCCATCGCGTAGCGGGCCAGCTTCGAGAGATCGGCCGTGTCGTCGTGCGCGACGATGCCGCCGTGGCCGACGGTGGCGCCGACCGCCGCGTAGGCCTCGTAGTCGAGCGGAACATCCCACTGCGATTCGGGCACGTAGGCGCCCAGGGGCCCGCCGACCTGCACGGCCTTGATCGGCCGGCCGGTCGCGCTACCGCCGCCGTAGTCGAACAGCAGCTCGCGCAAGGTCACACCGAAGGCGCGCTCGACCAGACCGCCGCGCTTGATGTTGCCGGCCAGCTGCATCGGCAGCGTGCCGCGCGAGCGGCCCTGGCCGTAGTCTCGGTAGTGCGCGGCACCACGCGCCATCACGATCGGCACGCTGGCGAAGGTGATCACGTTGTTGATGACCGTCGGCTGGCCGAACAGGCCCTCGATCGCCGGCAGCGGCGGCTTGGCGCGCACCACGCCGCGCCGGCCCTCGATGCTTTCGAGCAGCGCGGTTTCCTCGCCGCAGACGTAGGAGCCCGCGCCGACGCGCACCTCGAGCTCGAAGGCGCGACCCGAGCCGAGCACGTCGGGGCCGAGGTAGCCGGCGCGGCGGGCGATGCCGATCGCCTCGTTCAGCGTCGCGATGGCATGCGGGTATTCGGATCGGACGTAGACGTAGCCACGCGTGGCGCCCACGGCCAGGCCGGCGATCGTCATGCCCTCGATCAGCATGAAGGGGTCGCCCTCCATCGTCATGCGGTCGGAGTAGGTGCCGGAGTCGCCCTCGTCGGCATTGCAGACGATGTACTTCTGTGCCGCCTCGGTGGCGAGCACGGTCTTCCACTTGATGCCCGTCGGGAAGGCGGCGCCGCCGCGCCCGCGCAGGCCCGAGTCGAGCACCTGCTGCACCACCGCCGCCGGCTCGGCCGCGATCGCGCGGCGCAGGCCGGCGAAGCCTTCGTGCGCCTCGTAGTCGGCGATCGACAGCGGGTCGGTGATCCCCATGCGGGCGAAGGTCAGGCGCTGCTGCGTCGCGAGGTAGGGAATGGCGTCGGTCAGGCCCTGCGACAGCACATGCGCGCCGCCGCTCAGGAACCCGGCATCGAACAGCGCCGGCACATCGCCCGGCTCGACCGGGCCGTAGGCCACCCGCCCCTGCGGCGTGGCCACTTCGACCAGCGACTCCAGCCAGAACAGGCCGCGCGAGCCGTTGCGCACGATCTGCACGCCCACGCCGCGCTGCGCGGCCTCGTGCGCGATGGCTGCCGCCACCGCATCGGCCCCGACCGCCAGCGCCGCGGAATCACGCGGCACGTACACCGTCACCGGCCGGCTCATTGGTGCACCCTTGGGCCTGCGGCCCTGTCCCTCCGAGAGGGAATTCGCCTCTTCGGGCGGCCGGGCGAGGCTCATGCCGACTTCTCCGTCTCGGCCACCAGCCGGTCGAACTTCTGCGGCGTCATGCGGCCGTGCACCGCCTGGTCGATCACCACCGCCGGCGACGAGGCACACAGGCCCAGGCAGTACACCGGCTCCAACGTGAATGCGCCATCCGGCGAGCTGGTGTGCGGCGCGCAACCAAGCCGCTGCCGCACGTGGGCCATCAGCGCCGGCGCCCCCATCGCCTGGCAGGCCTCGGCCTGGCACACCTGCACCACGCAGCGCCCGGCGGGCTGGCTGCGAAAGTGCGGGTAGTAGCTGATCGTGCCGTGCACCTCGGCGCGCGACAGATTGAACGCTTCAGCGATCGCCCCCACCGAATCGGGCGGGATGTGACCCAGCGCCTCCTGGATCGCATGCAGCGCCGGCAGCAAGCCGCCGGGCGTGGCCTGGTGCGCGGCCGCGATCCGGCGCACGCTGTCGATGTCGATCGCTTCTGCCATGGGCTGTGTCTCCAATCATGTGCCGCGGCAGGCATAAAGCAATCGCTGCCGTTGCGCCGACTGTAGGCAGCTGTTCCATTGGGCGCAATATGACAACGGCGGCGAATGCCTTATGCTGTCGACAGCCGAAGGATGACCCTGATCACCACCATGCACCGCGTCTCGATCCAGCCCCAGTGGTCCATCCGCCAGCCCGGCGGCGAAGAGTTGCCGGCCCGCGTCATCCGGCTGCTGGTCGATGTGCAGGAGCACGGCAGCCTGCTCGCCGCCTGCCGCAAGGCCCAGGTGTCCTACCGCCACGCGTGGGCGCTGATCCGCCAGGGCGAGGCGCTGTTCGGCGCACCGCTGCTGCTGATGGAGCGCGGCAAGGGCTCGCTGCTGACGCCGCTGGCCGAGAAGCTCGTCTGGGCCGACCGGCGCATCGCGGCGCGGCTGTCGCCCGTGCTGGACACGCTGGCGTCGGAGCTGGAGGTCGAGCTGCGCAGCGTGCTGATGGAGCGGCCCAGCTCGCTGCGCATCCATGCCAGCCACGGCTTTGCGGTCGCGACGCTGCATGACCGCCTCGTCGCGGCGCAGGTGCCGGTCGAGCTGAAGTACGGCGGCAGCGTCGAAGCGGTCGCGGCCCTGCACGACGGCGCCTGCGAGCTCGCGGGCTTTCACGTACCGCTGGGCGAGTTCGAGGCCCGCACCGTGGCGCACTACGCGCCCTGGCTGGAGCCAGCGAGCCGGCGCCTGATCCACGTGGCCACGCGGCGCCAGGGCCTGATGGTGGCCGCGGGCAACCCGCGCAAGGTCTACGAGGTGGCTGACCTGGCCCGCCCGGGCGTGCGCTTCATCAACCGCCAGCCCGGCTCGGGCACCCGGTTCCTGCTCGACCTGCTGCTCGAGAGGGCCGGCATCGCACCGGCCCGCATCGCCGGCTACGAGCAAGGCGAATACACGCACGCCGCGGTGGCGGCCTACGTGGCCAGCGGCATGGCCGACGTGGGCTTCGGGCTGGAGGCGCCGGCACGCCGGTTCAAGCTCGATTTCATCCCGCTGCAGACCGAGCGCTACCTGCTGCTGTGCGACGAGCGCTCGCTCGAGCTGCCGCATGTGCAGCAGGCGCTGCAGATCATGGCCAGCGACGATTTCCGGCAGACGGTGGACCGCATCTCCGGCTATGCCGCCGAAGGCGCGGGCCGGGTGATGACGCTGGCCGAGGCCTTCCCGCAGCCGGCGGCCGCCGCGGCATCGAAGCGGCGCGGCGCCAGCAGCCGCTGATCAGGCCGCGCCGGGCCGCCCCAAGCGGCCTGATCCCCGTGGGGGACCGACGCGAAGCGGCGTAGGGGCCGACATCAGGCCGCGACGCGGAAGCTCTTCATCGAGTCGTGCAGGCGGGTCGACTGGCCGCGCAGCGCCTGGGCCGACGCGGCCAGCTGCTCGACCAGCGCAGCGTTCTGCTGCGTCATGGTGTCGATCTGGGTGATCGCGTTGTCCACCTGGCCGATGTCGCTGCTTTGCGACTGGCCGGCTTCGGCGATGTCGTTGATCAGGCCCGACACGCGGGTCACGCTGTCGACGATCTCCTGCATGGTCTGGCCGGCGTCGTTGACCAGCTTCGAGCCCGCGTCGACACGCTCGCTCGAATCGCCGATCAGCACCTTGATCTCGCGCGCCGCCGTCGAGCTGCGCTGGGCCAGGCTGCGCACTTCGGAAGCCACCACCGCGAAGCCGCGGCCATGGTCGCCGGCCCGCGCTGCCTCGACCGCGGCGTTCAGCGCCAGGATGTTGGTCTGGAATGCGATGCCATCGATCACGCCGATGATCTCGGAGATGCGGTTCGAGCTGGCGTTGATCTCGCCCATGCGCTCGACGACCTCGCGCATGGTCTGTGCACCGCGCTCGGCCACCGCGCTCGACTGGGCCACGACGCTGCGGGCCTCCCGCGTGCTGTCGGCATTGCTGCGCACGGTGTCGGCCAGCTGGCGCACGGCGCTGGTGGTCGCCTGCAGCGCGCTGGCCTGGTTCTCGGTGCGCGTGGACAGGTCGGTGTTCCCGCTGGCGATCTCGTCGGAAGCGTGGTTCACGCTGTCGACCGTCTGGCGCACCTCCAGCACCGCCGAGCGAAGCTTCTTGCGCATCGAGTTCAGCTCGGCGCGCAGCCAGGAGATCTCGTCCTTCCCCGGCGAATCGATCTTGGTTTCGAGGTCCCCACCGGCGATGCGCACCACGCAGTGCACCGTCGACTCGACCGAATCCTTGATGCTGCCGCGGATCAGCCAGCCGGCCAGCAGGGCCGCCGCCGCACCGGCCAGTGCCGTCGCGCCGAAACCCCAGGACAGGCTGGCCGCCCATTCGTGCTGTGCCAGCAGGTCCGCCGGCTTGATGCCGCCGGGCGCCTTTGCCAGGGCCTCCAGGGCGTCGGCCTGCCGCACCAGGGCCCAGGCGGCGCAGCCGCCGGCAGCGCCCACCAGGGCCCCCATCGCGGCAAAGCCGATCGTGACCCGCTTGACCAGGCTGACTTGACGAATCCACTGCATGTGCTGTCTCCGGGAACCGGGCGCTCGATCAAACGCGGTGGCGCCCGTGTACCCGCAATATCGGTGACGAGGCGTCCGAGCATTAGCCGGAAGTGAGCCGAAGGGACGGCAGTTTTTGGCGGGTTGGTCGCTTGTCTTCGGTCAAGTGCCGCCCCGGCGCCTGGCTACCACACCGGCCAGCCGGCCTGTTCGGCATGGCGGCGCAGGCGGTCATCGGGCCGCACCGCCACTGGATGGCTCACCGCGGACAGCAGCGGCAAGTCGCTCGCCGAATCGGAATAGAACCACGATCGCTCGAAGGCCGCGAGGCAGCTTCCCTGGCCGGCCAGCCATTGCTCGACACGCGCGAGCTTGTGCTGCCGGGCACAGGGTTCGCCAGCAATCTCACCGGTCAGTGAACCAGCCACGGCCTGCGCCTCGGTGGCCACCAGGTGCGGCACGCCGAATGCGCGCGCAAAGGGCTCGGCGATCAGGCGGGTCGTTGCCGTGACGATGGCGCACAGGTCGCCGGCGGCCCGATGCCGCTCGACCAGCGCACGCATGTGGGCCGGCAACCTGGGTGCCATTTCCGCCTCGAACTGCACAAGCCACGGCGCCAGTTCGGCCAGCGTGAAGCACGCCAGCGGCTGCACGAGCCCACGGTGCAGGGCCTGGATGTCCACGGCGCCGGCGACATAACGCTGGCACCACGCGAGGTACTCGGCCTCGGCCTGCGGCGGCAGCAGGCCACGGGAGGCCGCGAAGCCCATCCAGGCCATGCCGCTGTCGAACGGGATCAGCGTGTGATCCAGGTCGAACAGGGCCAGCTTCACGCCGCGTCGCGCCCCGGCAGGCCGCCAATCGACATCCCGTCGCTCAGGCGGGCGGGCAGCGCTCCACGCAAGGCATTGCAGACGACGATGGCCTCGGCGCCCAGCAGGTCGCCACGCCGCAGGCTGCGCTCGCGCGCGGCCCAGGCCGGGTCCTCGAGCAGCAGCCCGCGCATCACGCCGGGCAGCGCGCCGTCGGCCACCGGCGGCGTCCACCACTGGCCACCGATCTTCAGGAACACCGAGCTGCGGCCGCCTTCGGCAAGGCGGCCGTCCGTCGTGAAGAACAGGCTGTCGAAGGCACCAGCCTGCTCCGCCGCCCGCACGCCGGCATCGTAGTGACGGCGCAGCGTGGTCTTGTGGGCGGCCAGCGGGTTGTGGTCGGGCAAGGCTTCGTCGGCGATCAGCAGCGTCACCTCCGGCGCGGCCAGCGGCGCCAGCGGGCCGTGGCTGCAGGCCAGACGGCCATCGTGTGCCAGCGCAAGCCGCACCCGCGCGGCCCCGCCCGCCGGCAGGCGCTTCGCCGCGGCGGCCAGGGCCAAGCGCGCGGCCGCCTCGTCGAACGCGAAGCCCAGCACTCGGGCACTGTGCGCCAGGCGCGCCAGGTGGCGGTCGACCTGATGCAGGCCCTGGTCGTGCGTCCAGCGCAATGTCTCGAACAGCGCGAAACCCGGGTCCAGCCCGGTCAGGAAGCGGGCCTTCAGCCGGCACTCCTCGAACTCGTCGTCCGCCTGGCTGTCCAGCACGATGCCGGCGCCGATGCCCAGCCGCGCGGGCCGCAGCCCCTGCGCCGGCGCGCCCAGCGTCAGCGTGCGGATCACGACCGACAGGCAAAAATCGCCCAGGCGCGCCCCGCCCTTCGGGGCATCGACCCAGCCGATCGCGCCGCAGTACAGGCCACGCGGCGTCGTCTCGATCTCGGCGATCAACTCCATCGTGTGGTGCTTGGGCGCGCCGGTGATCGAGCCGCAGGGGAAGACCGCGCGCAGCAGCTCGCCGAAGCCGAGCTCGGGCTGGATCTCGGCCTGCACGGTCGAGGTCATCTGGAACACCGTCGCGTAGGGCTCGATCGCGAACAGCGCCGGCACCTTGACCGAGCCGATGCGCGAGATGCGGCCGAGATCGTTGCGCAGCAAGTCCACGATCATCAGGTTCTCGGCCCGGTTCTTGATGTCCAGCGACAGCAAACGCGCGGTCTCGCTGTCGCTTTGCGGCTCGGCGATGCGCGGCGCGGTGCCCTTCATCGGCCGTGCCGTCAGCAGCCCCGCCCCATCGCGCCATTCATGGCGCACGAACAGCTCGGGCGAGCACGACAGCACCGCCTCGCCGCCGGGCAGCCCGATGAAAGCGCCGTAAGCCACCGGCTGGCGCTGGCGCAGCTGCCGGTACAGCGCCAGCGGCGAGCCGTAGGCCTGGCCATGAAGCCGGTAGGTGTAGTTGATCTGGTAGGTCTCGCCGGCGCGGATCGCCTCGTGAACCCGGGTGATGGCCTCGGTGAAGGCCGCCCGGTCGACGCTGGGCTCGAGGCTCATCACGCCCGCGGCCCCCGGCGGCTCCTGCAGCGCGCGCTCGGCCAGCCACACATCGACCTCCTCGCGGGAAAGCCGCTGCAGGCGCTCGAACATCAGCACGCGCAGGCACGATGCATCGGCCGGCGCAAGCCCGGCGTGCCCCGCCTTCAGCAGCTTCGCGCCCCACTCGTAGTCAGCCAGCAGCACCGCATGCAGCCCGGCGCGCTGGTCCTCGTCGACCCGGGCCCAGACGGCTTCCAGCTCGGCCGGGTCGGTGCAGCGGTGCTCGCGCACGAAGCCTTCGTACAGCCGGCTCGACGGGCGCTCGGCCGTGGCCTCGCAATCGTCGAGCAGCGCGAAGACGTCCACCTTCAGCTCCAGTCGTCCATGTCGTGCTTGATCTTGTGC
This sequence comes from Ideonella sp., assembly GCF_035254525.1. Classification (GTDB taxonomy): domain Bacteria; phylum Pseudomonadota; class Gammaproteobacteria; order Burkholderiales; family Burkholderiaceae_C; genus Ideonella. The sequence continues at coordinate 46,170 of NZ_DATFAN010000209.1, forward strand.
CGATTGGCGATCAACTCGTCGACGGAAGGCTCGTTGTTCAACGCACGCCGGATCGCCAGCTTGGTGGCCTCGAGGTTGGTGCGGTACATGTCCTTCTTGTCGAGGTTCTCGTCCTTCGCGCAGCGCGGGTCGATCCACACCAGGCTGATGATGCACAGCTCGTTGGCGATGTCCTTGGGGATGATGCCCTCGATCAGGCAATCGACCACCGCATCGGCGGTGGCGCTTTGCACCACGCCACCGAACAGGTCGATGTTGGCCGCGTCCTTCAGCGTCACCTTCGGCACGATGATGGTCGCCGGCCGCACCAGTTGGTTGCAGGCGCGGATCGCGAACATCGCCGTGTGGCCCTTGCTCTGCGCCATCATGTTGGCGAAAGCCTGGCCCACCGGGCCGTCGGTGCGGCCGATCAGGATCTCGGGCATCGCATCGGTGAACTGGCCTTCCTTGGCCAGCACGGTCGCCTCGCCGGCGTGAAAGAGGTAATTCCTGCTCATGGGATCGTTGAGGTGAAGAGAAAGGGACGGCGTGTTCAGAGCGCGAGGATCAGCTCGCCCATGCCCGAAGACGAGACATCGCCAAGGTGGCGCTGGATGCGCCGCGAAGGCAGCGCCGCGAACGGCCCGCCGTGGCGCGACAGGTCGCGCGACAGCAGTTGCCAGAAGACCAGCGGCTCGACGAGCGCCGGCACGAAAGTGGGCGCCACTTTAACGCCCGCGGCCGCGCTGCCGGCCAGCACCACGCTGCCACGCCGCATGCCGTAGCCCAGGTGGGCGCCGACGCGGCCGCCGACGGCGATGGTGCCGGCGACCATGCGCGAGGCGAGGAAGTCGCCCGCATCGCCGAACACCAGCGCGGTGCCGCGACGCATGCGGTCGCCGAAACGCTCGCCGGCGTTGCCGCGCACGATCAGCTGGCCGCCGCGCATGCCGTCCATGCTGCCGGGCAGCGTGCTGGCCGCGAAGTCGCCCACGTCGCCGTCGACCTGCAGCGAGCCGCCGGCCATCTCGCAGGCCGCCAGCGCCCCGGCCGAGCCCTTCACGTGGACTTCGCCGCCGGTCATGCCCGCGCCGGCGTAGTCGCCCACCGGGCCGTCGACGACGATGCGCCCGCCATCCATCTGCCAGCCGAGGCGGTCGAAGCGCGACAGGTCGCCTTCGAAGAGCCAGTCGCCATCGTCACCGGCGGCCGCGACTGAGAAGAACTCGGCCAACGGCAGCGTCTGGTTGCCGTGCGTCACCGGCAGGCGCTCGATCTCCGCCATGGCCAGCCCCGCCGCGGCACCCGGGTTCACACCGCGCAACTCCACCCGCAGGGCCGGCGCCTGCTTCAGCTTCAGCCTGATACCGCTCATGCCTTCACCCCCATCAGCTTGTGCAGGTGGAAGTGGAAGGGCCCGAGCTTGCCGCCGTAGTTGCCGGCCGAGATGCGCAGCAGGCCGCCCGCCGCACCGAGAGCGATGCAGGCATCCATGCCGGCGCGCATCGCGGCGCCGACGTCGGCTTCGGTCAGGCCATCGATCACGATTTCCATCACGCAGCGGGTCTCGGCCGTGAGCTCGGTGTGCGCCGCCAGCCCGAACAGGCTGGGGCAGAACGCATCGTTGGTCGAAGCGCCCAGGCTCGCGTACTTGCTGCCCACCTTCGAGCCCGAGCGCACCACGCCGCCGGGGAACGGCATGATCACGTTCGGCAGCCGCTTCATCGCCGCCACCGCGGCTTCGGCCGCGGCCAGGGCCGCATCGGTGTCGCGTGCCAGCAGCAGCAGGTTGCCGCCGCCGACGCTCTTGGTCACCGACGTGGTTTCCTGCGCGACGAACTCACCATCCATCACCGGGATGCGCCAGTAGCGCTGGCCCGCGATCACTTTCGAGATCTGCCAGCCGTCGCCGAAGAAGCGCAGGTTCTTGCCCAGCGCGATGGCTTCGCCTTCGGATAGCCCCGCGAACACCGCAGTCGTTGGGCAGGTCAGCACGCACTGGCCGACGCGGCGCTCGACCTGCTTGGCCAGCTCCTTGCCGGACATCGAGAAGATCAGCACGCTGACCCCGGGCCGGCCGTCGGGCGTCTGCTCGGGCGGCAGCTCGGCCTCGATGCCGGCCTCGCAGCCGCAGGCGATCACCGAGGTCGCGAAGCCGGTCGCGGCCACGGCCGCATGCCGCGCCCAGGTCAGGTTGTGGGCGGTGATGAGCAGGCGCGTCGCCTTCATCGGGAAGGCTTCGGCGAAACCGTCGTCGATCGCGACCCCGTTGAGAATCAGCGCCCCGCTCATGCCGCCGCCTCGAAGCAAGCTGACGGCAGCAAGCGCCCGCCGTTGCAGCAGCTGCACAGCTCGTCGTGGCCGATGGCGAGGTGGTCGAAGTTCACCGAGCCGTGGGCGCCCAGGTGCTTGCGCAGCGTCTTCTCGATGCCGTGGTCGTAGTCGGGCTCGACGAAGTGCGTGCCGCCCACCGGCGTGGCGGTGATGCGCCCGGCGCGGGCCACCAGCGCGCCATCCTTGAACACGTATTCGGGGGTCGTGAACATCGCTTCGCGGTCGGGTTGGTCACGGTAGATCACCACGTCGGCCGCGGCGCCCACGCCGAGGTGGCCGCGGTCCTTCAGGCCGAGCAGCCGGGCCGGGCCGGCGCGGGTCATGATGGCGATTTCGGCAAGGCTCAGCTCGCGCGTGATCGAGCGCAGCGCCGATTGGGCCGCCACCTCGGGGTGCAGCTTGGCGAGCTGCTCTTCGCGGAAGCTGCGGTCCATCAGCAGGCGGATCAGGTGCGGGTAGCTGGTGAACGGGCCGCCGTTCGGGTGGTCGGTGGTCAGCACCACGCGCCAGGGGTCGTTCATCAGCAGGAAGATCTCCAGCCCGATGGTCCACTGCAGCGCGTTCACATAGCTCTGCTCGCGGTAGCGGAACGGCACCACGCCGCAGCCGGCCTCACACTCGATGTCGGCGCCGATCCACTTGCGCGGGCTGGCCAGGTGCGATTGCGCGTACTGCCGCATCGTGTCGCCCGAGGCGGTCACCGTCTGGCCGAACATGACCTGGCCGATGTCGATGCTGATGTTCGGGTGCGCGTTCACCGCCTCGACGAGCTGCAGCGCGGCCGAAGAGAACTTCTTCGGCCCCTCGGTGCCGTAGGCGTGGAACTGGATGTGCGTGAGGTGGCCGGGCAGCCCGTCGAGCGCGGCGATCGTCTCGAGCGTGGACTGGATGTTGCCCGCCACGCCGAGGTTGCTGCCGTGGATGTGCAGCGGGTGCGGCACCCCCAGTTCGCGCAGGCCCCGGGCCAGCGCATGCACGACCTGGCGCGGCGTGACCTGCCAGTGGGCATGCGGCTGGTCGACGTCGAGCTTGCGCTGGTTGAACTTGAAGGCCGAGATGCCGCCCGGGTTCACGACCTTGACGCCCATCGCCTTGGTGGCGTGGATCGTCCAGCCCATGTAGTCGCGGATGCGCTCGAAGGGCTCGCCGCGGGCGAGCATCTCCAGCATCAGCTCGTCGTTGCCGAGCATCACGTAGGCGCCGTGATCGAGGATGGGGATGTCGCCCATCTCCATGTGGGCGTGGCGCGCGTTGGCGGCCACCATCGCCGGCTCGAAGGCCGACGTGTAGCCCATCTCGACGTAGCGGTAGCCGGTGGCCAGCGTGCCCGGCGCGCAGTTGCCGCAGGAGGCGAGCTCCAGCGGGTTGGCCGGCAGCGCGATCGGGTTGCCGCCGGCGCGGTGGTCCTCGGGCAGCAGCAGCCGCGAGAGGTTGACCTTGCCACCGCCGATGTGGGTGTGCATGTCGATGCCACCGGCCATCACGACGCAGCCGCTGGCGTCGATCTCGCTCGCGTCGGCCGGGGCGCTGGCCGCATCGACGATGCGCCCGTCGACGATCCACACGTCACGGATTTCGTCGACACCCTGCATCGGGTCGACGACCCGCCCGCCCTTCAATCGCAGGGCTGTCATGCAGCCCCCTTGGCGCTTCGCGCCGTCCCCCCGAGGGGGAATTCGCCCTTGGGGCGGCCCGGCGTGCTCACTGGTGCACCCTTGGGCCTGCAGCCCCGTCCCTCCGAGAGGGAATGAGCCCCTTCGGGCGGCCGGGCGGGGCTCATGCCGCCACCCCCTGCCGCCGCGCGCGGACCGCCACCGTCAGGCGCTGAACCACTTCGGCCACGGTCGGCAATGGGTCAGCAACCACAGGCCGCAAGGGCACGACGACCAGGCCGTCGACGCGGAAAAGGTGTCCTGCCGAGCCGATGCCCGGCGTGGACACCGGGATGAAGACGCCGTCGTCCGTGGCCATCGCCGGGTGGCCCAGCACGATGCGCGGCAGGCCCGGCGCCGCGGGCAGCGGCTGCGCCACGAAGCTGGACACCCACAGCACCGCGTCGACCGCGTGATCCGCCAGCAGGCGTGGCGCGCCAAAGCGCAATGGTTCGTGCTCCAGCCCCGCCGGCCCGGCACGGGAGCGCAGCGGCAGGCCCGACAGCCAGGTGAAGACGTCGTTCACCGCCGAGGCGCCCTCGCCGCCAGCCAGCGCCAGCGCCGCCGCCCGGGTACGCCGGTTCAGCGTGGCGACGACGCGGTTGATGGCCTCGATGATCAAGGCACCATGCGCCGGCAGGCGGCCGGTCTCGTAGACGAGGACCGCGTAGCGCGCCGCGTGCAGCCGCTCGCACAGGGCCGCCAACGCCGGCGGCAGGCCGCCCTGGACCGCGCGGCCTTCGACCGCCGCCGCCAGCAAGGCCACGGTGTCGAACAGATCCTGCCCCTCGGCAGGGACCAGGATGGCCAGCCGCGGATCGGCCGGGGCGATGCCGCAGCGTTCGAGGAACAAGGGGTAGCGCTCGCTCGGGTCGGCGCCGACGCAGACCACCAGGTCGGCGCGCTCGTGCACCTCGGCCAGCGTGGTCGAGAAGCGGCCGCGGTCCTGCAGGGCGCGCACGCCGTGCATCAGGACGTCACCTTGCGCCGAGTCGCAGATCGCGCCGGTCTCGCAGGCCAGCGGGTACAGCGCCCGGGCCCCGGCCACGTCGGTGCCCAGGCCGCCGAACAGCGGCTGCCGGCTGGCCGCGAGGATGGCGGCCGCCGCGTCGATGGCCGCCTCCAGGCTGCAGGCCTGGCCGTCGCGCTGCGGCGAGGCCGCCGCCGGTTGCGGGGTGAACTGCGCGAGCCCGGCGCCGGCGCGGCGGCAATCGCTGCCTTGCAGCGCCAGGCTGGGCGCACCGGCCGCGGCCGTCACGCCGAAGGTGTCGCACAGCAGGGGGCAGAACGGGCAGGTCCAGGGCGCGGCGCCCACGCCCGAGCCTGAATCGGAATCGGTCATGGGAAGGTCACGACGCAAGCGACGTGCCTGGGCCCATCCCGCCGCCCATGCCTCGGGACGGCCGGGCCTGGTCCGCCATGGCCGCCGGACGTCACGGCCAGATGTGCCACACAGTGTCGCGGTTTTGGCGGGCCGGACCCGCGCAGACCGCCTCGCGCATGGCTGTGGCGGTCCGGCCCGGCATGGCACGATTCGTGATCAACCCAGGGCATGGCAAGCTGGCGTCTCCTTCACCACCGGCCGCGGATTCAGCCGCCGGCGGGATCGCGGGGCCAGCGCTCAGCAGGCAGCGGGCTCGACGCGTGGCGGGATCTGCAGGTCATGCAGCGCGCTGGCCACCAGCCACGCATCGGCGCCGGCTTGCCGGGCCTGGACCAGATCGGCCTCGTTGCGCACGCCGCCGGCGCCGATCAGCGTGGCGCCGGGCGCCAGGCGCCGCACCGTGGCCAGGGTCTGCAGGTCGGGGCCGGCGCCGGAGCCGACGCGCTCCATCGTCATCACGATCACACGGCGGGGCCACTGCGCCGGGGCATCCCAGCAGCCGGCGGCATCCAGCCGCTGCGGGCCGCGCCGATCCAGCGACAGCACCGGCTCGGCGGCCGCGTCGCCGGTGCGGCCGAAGGCGCGCAGGCCGTCCAGCGAACGCAGCGACTCGCTGCCGAACACCGGCACCACGCGTCGGCCCGCAGCGCCCAGGCTGTCGATCAGGCGCGTGGCCCCTGCCGCATCGGCGAAGCCCGCGTCCAGCCACAGTTCGAGTTCAGGCAGGCCCTGGAGCAGCGCGAGCAGCACGGGTCGCTGCACCGCGCCGCCCATCAGCGCATCGAGATCGGCCAGATAGAGCTGCTTCGATTGGCAGTGCGCACACAGGATGCGCGCCACGGTGAGCGGATCGTGGCTGCCGCACAGGGCCGAGACAATCGGCCGGTAGGCCTGTCGATCACCCCCCTTGCCACGCACGACCTGCCCGCCCAGCAGGTCGATCACCGGAATGAGGCGAACGCCGCCCTGCATGCTCGACATTGAAGGAATGGAATTGAGGACGAATCGATGACCCGAGTGCTTGTTTTCGAGTATCTCACCGGGGGTGGTTTGATCGACGGGGACACCGACGGCGCGGCCGGCGACGAGCTGATGCCGATGGGCCGCGCGATGCGCGATGCGCTGGTGGCCGACCTGCTGCGCATCGATGGTTGCAGCGTCAGCGTCGCCGCCTGCGAGCGCGCCCCGCTGGCGGCCGGCAGCGCGCGGGCGGTGCAGGCATGCGCGGGAGAATCGGTGTTCGACTTCGTGGCCCGCCAGGCGGCGCAGCACGACCTGGCCTGGATCGTGGCCCCGGAGACCGGCGGCCTGCTGGCGCAGTTTCACGGGTGCGTCGGCGCCGACCGCTGGCTGGGCTGCGATCGCGCGGCGATCGAGCTGGCCTCCAGCAAGGGTGCCACGCTCAGGCGCCTGCACGACGCGGGGTTGCCGACGCCGCTCGGCATCACACCCGGCGCGCAGCCCACCCGCTGGGTCGTCAAGCCCGACGACGGCGCGGGCTGCGTGGCGACCCGGGTGCATGCCAGCCACGCCGCGGCCCAGCAAGACGCCCGGTCGAGGGCCGAAGGCCCGACCACGATCGAGCCCTGGGTCGAGGGCGAGCCACTGAGCATCTCCGTGCTGTGCAGCAACGCCGGCGCCGAGCTGCTGAGCGTGAACCGCCAGCGCATCGGCATGTCGAGCGACGGCCAGCTGACCTTCAACGGCGTCGACGTGAACGTGATCCCGCCCACCAGCGAACGTGGCGCGGCGCTGAGCGCGCTGGCATCCCGGGTCGCCCGTGCGGTGCCGGGCCTGCACGGTTTCGTCGGCATCGATCTCGTCTGGCATCCAACACGCGGACCGGTGGTGATCGAGCTCAACCCGCGTGTGACCTGTGCCTACGTGGGGCTGTCGGCCGCGCTGGGCCGCAACCTGGCGGCGGACGTGGTCCGTGCGCACACGCGGGAGTGGTCCGATGCCCTCGTCTGACAACGCGGTGGTCGGCTGGGATGTCGGCGGCGCCCATGTCAAGGCCTGTGTGCTGCAGGGCGGCGAGGTGGTCGACGTCGCGCAGTGGGCCTGCCCGCTGTGGCAGGGGCTGGACCAGCTCGAGCGCGTGCTGCAGCAGGCCCGCGCCCGCTGGCCGGCGATGGACACGATGCGGCACGCGGTGACCATGACCGGCGAGATGGTCGACCTGTTCTGCCACCGCGAGGAAGGCGTGCAGCGCATCGCCGCCACGATGGCCGCCACCCTGCCCGCGCCACGCTACTTCGCCGGCGACGACGGCTGGTGCGACGCGGGCGAGCTGGCCGGGCGCTGGGCCCAGATCGCCTCCGCCAACTGGCTGGCCACCGCCCAGCATGCCGCGCAGTGCCTGGACGAAGGCGTGCTGGTCGACATCGGCAGCACCACCACCGACCTGATCGCGTTTCGCGGCGGGCGGGTGCTCACCACCGCCCGCAGCGACGTCCAGCGCCTGGCGACCGGCGAGCTGGTCTACCACGGCGTGGTGCGAACCCCCTTGTGCGCGCTGACGCGGCAGATCGCGTGGCGCGGCAACCCGTTGAACGTGATGAACGAATACTTTGCGACGGTGGCCGATGTCTACCGACTGACCGGCGAGCTGAACCCGGCCCATGACTTGTACCCGCCGGCCGACAACGCGGCCAAGGACCTCAACGCCACCCGCGCCCGCCTGGCCCGCATGATCGGGCTGGACGCCCGCGACGGCAGCCCCGCCGACTGGCTCGACTTCGCGCTGGCTTGGCGCGGCTGCCAGGTGGCAGAGATCGGCAGCCAGCTTCGCCGCGTGATGACGATGCATGGCCTCGGCGGGCGGGCCGTGGTGGTCAGCGCCGGCTGCGGCGACTTCCTGGTGCCCGACGTGCTGGCCAGCGCCATCGGGCCTGGCGCGGCGAGCGGCGCGCCTGCCGTGCTGCCCTACGGCAGCGAGCTCGCGCGCATCGCGCCCCATGGCGATGGCAGCGAGCAAGCCGCCGACCAGGCCGCCGACAGAGCCGCCTGGGCCCAGGTCTGCGCCCCCTGCGTGGCGGTGGCCATGCTGTCCGATCGGGAGCGACGCTGATGTGGGTCGTGAAAATCGGCGGCAGCCTGTGCGCCGACCCCATGCTGCCGCACTGGCTGGATCTGCTGGCCCGGCTCGGCGGCGGCCGGGTCACGATCGTCGCCGGCGGCGGTGTGTTCTCCGACGAGGTGCGCCGCATCCAATCCCACTGGCAATTCGGCGACCTGGCCGCGCACAACATGGCCGTGCTCGCGATGGCGCAATTCGCCTACCAGCTCCATGCCATCAACCCCACGCTGCAGCTCGCCAAGCGCAAGAGCGAGATCCCGCAGGTGCTGCACCGGGGCCAGACCGCGCTGTGGCTGCCCTTCGAGTTGCAGCGCGACCAGCTGGACAGCCGGACGAACTGGGCGGCCACCTCCGACACGATCGCGCTCGACCTGGCCCGCCAGTTGAACGCCGAGCACCTGGTGATGGTGAAGTCCTGCGCCATCGACCCGGCGTTGTCGCTGGATCAGCTGGGCCAGGCCGGTGTGCTGGACGAAAGTTTCGCCGAGCGCTCACGTGGCGCCGCGTTCCCGATCGACGTGATGCACAAGACCGAGCTGGGGCGCATGCGGGCGATGCTGCTGGGCGGCCCGCCGTTCCCCCTGCGAGCCGCCTGATCAGGCCACCGGCACCGACACCGCCACCGGCGCCAACGCGGTGTCGTGCAACTGCGCCGCCAGCGCCTGCAGCCGTTGCCGGTCCAGCGCGCCGCTGCGGCTGCCGGAGCACACCGCCGTGCGAAAGCCGGCGAAATCGGGTTGCAGCCGGGCCAGCGCCGGCAGGTGCGGCAAGCGCAGGGCGCCTGCCACGCCGGCCAGTGCGCCGGACGAGCGGACCGTGTCGACGAAGCGCTGCAGATCCGGCAGCGCCATCACGTCGAACAAGCTGCCGGCGAGCTTGTCCGCCGTGTCGACCATCAGCGCTGGAAAGCTCGAGTCGCAGGCGCGCCGCAGCAGCGCGGCATCCAGCCCGCGGTCGGCGATGAACACCGGCACCACCGCCGGGCCGCACGTTGCCAGCGCGTCCAGCACCGCGCCGGCCCCCGGCGCGCGCTCGATGCCGACCTTGACGTAGTCGACGCCGCAGGCCGCCACAGCCTGCACCCGGGCCAGGATGGCCGCGAGCTGGTCCATGCCCAGGTCGCCGATGGTCGCGCTGACCGGCAGGCCGATGGCGCGCTCGCGCAGCGCGGCGACGACGGCGGCGATGGTCTCCAGCGCCAGGCCGCCCAGGGCACCGTCGCGCGGCTCTTTCAGATCGATAAAATCGGCGCCACCGCCCGCGGCCAGCAAGGCCTCGGGCACGTCGCGCACGCTGACCAGCAGCCGCGTCATGCCCGCACCCCGGCCGCTGCCGCCGCGCGCTGGCGGGCCACCGCATCGCACAGCCAGCCCCAGGCCTCGTGCTCGGCCGGGCCGGCGGTCTTGTCGATGGCGATCTGCAGGTAGCGCATCTCGGCGTCGACTTTCTCGGCCGGCAGCATGTGCAGCCGGCTGACCAGCACCGCGCCCTCGATGACGGCCGCCTGGGCCCGGTTGAAGCCGAGGAACGGCGCATGCCGGGCCTCGTGCACGCGCGCCATGTGCAGCACCGGGCGCCGGGGGTCGTCCGCCACCTCGGCCAGGCGCAGCTCGACATGGCTCAGCGCGCAGGCCAGCCTCACGCCGGTGACCTGCTCGGCGGGCACGGTCGGCCATTCGCGGCGGCCGGTCACGCAGCCGGCGAAGACGCGCGTGTCGATGACGATGTTGAGCACCGCATGGCCGGTGGCCACGATGTTGTCGTGGGTGGTCGACGGCCTGAAGGGCATCAGGATGACCTGCCCATTGCGATAGCGCACGCCCATCGGGGCGACGTGGGGCCGGCCGTCGGGGGCGACGGTGGTGACCACGGTTTCGAAAATCACGTCGTTCATTCGCTCACTCGTTGCCGCCGTCGGGTTTGGCCCGCGCCCGGCCGGTCGCCATGGTGCTGCCCGGGGCACACCAGGTGTCCAGATCCTGCGCAGCCTGTTCCACCGCGCAACCCCAATCCAGCGGCTGGTCCTGCACATAACGCTTGCCGAGCCGCCAGGCGATCTCGGCATGTGCAAGTTCCACACCCATGTAGAACGCGTGGTTGGCGTCGTGCTCCAGATGCAACTGCGGCCAGAGCTCGAAAGCGCCCTGCCCCAGGCGCATGCCGTCGCGGTTGTAGACGTGCAGCCCTTGCGCCGACACCTGCACGCGAAAGTTCGGGTCGCGCACCTGCGCCGCGATCTGGGCGATCTCTTCGGGCGTGTCGGGAAACGGGTGCTTGGCATGCACGGTCATCAGCGCGTCGCTCAGGCCCTTGGGCAGGCTGCGGTTGCGGCTGGCCGCGTGCATGATGCGCCGCGCCCAATCGGCCTCGCGCACCGCGCGCCGCGCATGCTGGCTGACCTGGGTGGTCAGCACCGCCGCCACGTCCAGCTCGGCACACAGGCCGAACAGCACCGCGTTGATGCCGGTGGTGTCGGCCTCGGTCAGCTCGGTGACATTGCCGATGCCCATCATGATCGGCGCCTCGGGAAAGCGCTCGCGCAGGCGGTGGTAGCGCACGATCGAGCCCGCCAGGCCGAAGGGAATCGGGTCGAGGATCGCGTCGGCCAGGAAGGGCCGGCCACGATGCTGCATCAGCGACACCGCCTCGTGCAGCGAGGCCTCGTCGGCCGGGTGGCGCGGGATCAGCACGGGCGTGGCCGGCACCTCGTCGGCCAGCCACAGTGTGTCCAGCGTGAGGCTCAGCAGGTAGTCGGCGCCGGCGTGGCCGCCGCGCAGCAATTCGTCGGTGTCGACCGAATCGACGCTGACCTGGAAGCCCTCGGCCTTCAGCGCCTGCACGCTCTCGGCCAGGTGGTCGAAGCGCGTCTCGGGCAGGCCGCCGAGGTCGATCACATTGGCGCCGTCCGCCGCATAGCGCCGGGCCCGCTCGATGATCTCGGCCACCGACAACCGCGGCGCATCGACGATCTCGGCAAAGATCGCCACCTCGTACTCGTTCAGGTCGACCGGCTTCGCCTCGCGGTTGAAGAAGCGCGGCAAGTCCTTCAGCTCTTCAGGGCCACGCTGGACCGGCAGGCCGAAATGCTGGCTCAGGGCCTCGACGTCGCCGCGGCAGCGGCCCGGCACGATGATGCGGTCGGCCTGCACCGGCAGCGCGACGCGGCGGCGGATCATCTCGGCCGTCATCAGCGCGGCCACCTGCAGGCCGATCTCGCGCACCTCCCAGGTGAACGGGGCGGCATCGATGCCGGCCAGCACCCGCTCCAGGCTGGGCTGCGCCAGGCGGCCGGTCAGGAAGACGATGTGTTCCATGAATCAGGCCAACCAGGCCAATGACAGCTCCTTCAGCCGTGCATCCAGCATCGCCTCGAGCTCGGACGGCGAGCTCACGACACGGCAGTAGTCGATCTCGCGGAGTCGGGCGACGTTCTCGAATTCGATGCGGCGCGGGCGCAGCGTGACCCACTCGTGCGGCGATTTCGTGACCACCACCGGTTCGGTATCGCACGCAAACACGATGCCAGGAATGCCCAGCTTGCCAGCCTGCGCGAACATGTTGGTGGGCAGCGAATCGCTGATGCCGAAGGCGCACTTGGCCACCGTGTTGCTGGTCGCCGGCGCGACCACCACCGTGTGATAGACGTCGCTGTAGAGCATCCCCACCGGCACGCCGCTGGCGGTCTTGTCGCGGAAGACCCGAAAGCGCGGCTTCAACGCCTCGATGTGGAGCTTGTAGATCTCCAGCACCTCTTCACCCGCGGCGGAGAGGAACAGGTCGACCGCCGGCAGGCGCTCCGCGAGCGCCATCGACTCTTCGAGGAAATGGCCCGAGCCGGTGAAGCACCACGCGAAGCGCGAGCGCGGCGGCCCGGGCGGCGCCGGCTGCTCGCTGTCGTCAATCAGGGTGCGAGATTTCGATGTGAAGCTTGTGGAGCTTCCGGTAGAGGGTGTTTCGGCTGACATCGAGCGCCTTGGCGACGTTGCTGACATTCCAGCGGTTCTGCTCCAGCATCTGCATCAGCACCTGTCGCTCGTTCGCCTGGATCGGGTTGAGTTTCGGAATCGGCGCCTCGTTGGCGGCCGACGCCGCCGGCAAGGCCATGACGATGGGCGCGGGCGACGGCGCCACCGGGGCGGCCGCCGGCGGCGCGCTGGCGAACAGCGAAGGCAGGTGTTCGCGCGTGATGGGCTGGCCATCGGCCAGCGCCGCCGCGCTGCGCAGCACGTAGCGCAGCTGGCGGATGTTGCCGGGCCAGTGGTACTCCATCAGTGCCCGCTCGGCGCCGGGGCTCAGCATGCCGTCGCCGCCGGCTTCGCTGGCCAGCACGTCGCGGATCAGGTCGTACTTGTCTTCCCGGTCGCGCAGCGGCGGCAACTGCAGCTCGATGCCGGCCAGGCGGTAGTACAGGTCCTCGCGGAAACGCCCCTCGCGCACGAGCGTCGGCAGGTGCCTGTGGCTCGCACTGATGAGCTGGAAATCGACCGTGTGCGACTCCTCGGTGCCCAGCGGCGTGACCTGGCGCTCGTCGAGCACGCGCAGCAGGCGGGCCTGCAGTTCCAGCGGCATGTCGGCGATCTCGTCGAGGAACAGCGTGCCACCGTCGGCCTGAAGGATCTTGCCGCGGCGGCCGGTGCGCTGCGCGCCGGTAAAGGCGCCGGCCCGGTAGCCGAACAATTCGGACTCGATCAGCGTCTCGGGCAGGCTGGCGCAGTTGACGGCGACGAAGGCGCCGTGGGCGTGCGGGCTGGCGTCGTGCACGGCGCGTGCGAACACCTCCTTGCCCGAACCGGTCTCGCCGCACAGCAGCACCGGCGCCTGGCGTGCGATCACGCGCCGCGCGGTCTCGAGGTAGGACACCAGCCGCGGATCCTTGAAGGTGGTGTCGACGACGGTCGCCATGCGCGGGCTGGCGACCCGCATCGGCCGGCGCGCCGCGGCGGCGCCAGCGGCCATGGCCGCCTGGGCGGAGATGGCGTTGGACCCCGTCGGCAGGCTGGCCTGGCTGGCGGCATCCGAGGCCGGGCGGCGGGCCACTGCGAAGAACCGCAGCGCCGCGTTCGCGCGGTAGGTCACCACCGGGTGGAACGACGACAGCGTGCTGCGCTGCAGCATGTCCTCCAGCGAGGTCTGGAACAGGTCTTCGATGCGGCGCGACCGGATGTCGTCCATCGAGTTCAGACCGAGCTGGAACAGCGCGCTGCGGTTGGCCGCCAGCACCCGCCCGTCGTCGTCGACCGCCAGCCGGCCCTCGTGCAGCGTGTAGACGAACTCCGGCCGGCTGTGGAAGTGCAGCGGGTGGGCATTGCCGAATCGCCGGTCGATCAGGCGGTTCTCGATCATGCGCGCCGTCATGCCCAGCAACACCAGCAGGTGCTGCTGCAGCATGCTCGAGCGGCTGGTCACATCGAGCACCGCGGCGATCGCGCCGGACGGGTCGTAGACCGGCACGGCCGAGCAGGTCAGCTGGGTGAAGCGGCTGAAGAAGTGGTCGTCGCGGCGGATCGACACCGGGCGCGCAGAGGCCAGGCAGGTGCCCATGCCGTTGGTGCCCGCCTCGGTTTCGCTCCACATGCCGCCGGCCACCATGCCCAGCGGCGCGACCTCGGCGGCGAATTCCGGCGAGGCCACCATGTGGATGATCACGCCGTCGGTGTCGGTGAGCACCACGGCCGATTCCATGTCGGCCAGTTGCTGGTACAGCGTGGTCATCTCGTAGCGCGCGCAGTCGATCACGTCGGCTTGCCGCTCGCAGCGATTCTGCAGCGCAGAGCTCGCGATGATGGCCGGCTCGTTGAGCTTGTCCGGGTGCAGGTGGTACTCGTTCAGGCAGCGGCTCCACGAGCGCGTGACGACATCGTTGTCGGAGTCGTGCAGCCCACTGCGAACCACTTCGAAGACGTGGTTTGCGTGCCGATCGTGTTGTCGATGCATCAATGCCATGTAAGGCTCCTGAACAGCCATGCCGCCCAACGACTGGAGTCGTTCATTCTGAGCCATGCGGCCGCGGCTCATACCCGGGTCAACCACGGGGCTGGCGGATACCGGACGTTGCAAAGTCCGCTGGTGTGCTCACGTTTGGCCCGCATATTGCTGTCAGGTCGCCACCACACCGCCCGCAGGAGACCCCCATTGAACAGCGTTCGCCCCCTCCCCGCAACCGCCCCGTTCGCCGACCGCGCCGCGGGCGCCGGCGCCATGGACGTGATCTTCATCGAGGGGTTTGCCGGGCAGACCATCATCGGCATCCATGAAGCCGAACTGCACCGCCCGCAGCCCCTGGTCATCGACGTGCACGCCGGCGTGCCGCGCTCGCGCGCCTGCGACACCGACCGCATCGTCGACACCATCGACTATGGCGCCGTGCGCGACCGCCTTCAGCGCCTGATGCGCGAACACCGCCTGCAACTGCTGGAGGCGTTCGCCGAAGCCATCGCCAACATCCTGATCGGCGAATTCGGCGCGTGCTGGGCGCGCGTCAAGGTGGTCAAGCCCCACAAGTTCGACGAAGTCCAGGCCGTCGGCGTGCAGATCGAGCGCTTCGCCCCCGAAGCCGCAGCCCCGAAGGCCGGCCGCTCGGCCGCCGTTCTGCACTTGATCGGCAGCGGCATGGTTCCCGGCGACCGCTGAAGATCCAATCGACGGGAAAGCGGCGCTCCGCAGGAGCCGCCGCCTTCAAGTGGCGTGCGCGGATCCGGCTGAAGCCGGCCCGCTGCGCGAGCCCCCCCCGGGGGGCAGCCCCCGGAAGGGGGCGTGGGGGCATCAAGAATGCGCTGCGAAGGGGTGAGCGACGCTGCCCTTCTTGGCCACCACCTCGGCGGCGGTCGGCGACCCGGCGACGGCGCGCTGGATCGACTCGCGCACTGCGCGGTAGTTGTAGTCCTGGATCTTGGTGTCGTCCTCAGCCAGCCAGTGGATGAACACGCCGACGCAGATGAAGAGGTTGTCGGCTTCATCAGCGGGGATGGTGCCGTCTTCGACCGAATCGGCCACGGCCATCGCCACGCCGCGCTGCGCCGGGCCGAACATCTGCACCGCCTGCTTGGCACCCTTGATGGTGACCTTGTTGAACATCACGGTCGCCGGTTTGGTCAACAGGTTCGGGGCCACCACCGCCAGCAGCGAGGTGAAGCCGTCCTTGTTGTTGGTCAGGGCGTTGGCGAACGCCGCCTCGGCGGGGGTGCCACGCGGGCCGATGATCAGGTCAATGTGGGCGACTTCGTTGCCGTCGCCGACCAGCGACTCGCCAACCATCATGCGATTGATTTTTGCCATGGCTTCCATATCTCCAGGAAATGGTTCTCGGGGGATCAAGACACTGGCCGCAAGGCGGCCAGCGTAGGCACTCGGCTATCACGATCCGTGCCACCGCGCGCCGGCCGGTTCGGGCCGGCGGCCGAGCGGGCGGGTGAGGCCGGCCACCATCAGGGTTGCCACGGTGAAATCGGCGGTCGTGCCGGGGTTGATCCCCCGGGCCTTGAGCTTGCTGTCCCAGGCCATGAAAGCGGGGTCGGCATCGAGGCACCCGCCTTGCGCCGCGCGCCGGGCAAAACCCTGCGCCGCGACCATGACATTCTGTGCCACGGGCTCCCCGTGTTTTCGAACAATGTGTGAATCGGCAAACACGCTCAGCAGCGACAGGTAAAGCTGCTGGACCGCCACCGTGGTGGCGAGGTCCACGGGCCGCGGCGGCATGGGGGAAAACACCGAGGGCAACCGAGGCAGCGCCCGCTCGAACAGGTCGGCGTAGCCATCGCGGTACTGGCGCGCAATGAGGTCGCGCTCGGCCGCCAGCGACATCGCGGCCCGCAGCCCCACGCGCGGCGCCTGGCGCACGTCCTCGGCCGGCGCCGTGCCCAGCCCACCAGGGTTGGCCCGGGCGATGGCCCGGTAGGCCGCGCGAGCGTCGTCCACGTCGAGTTCGTTCAGCACCTCGCCGACGGCCTGGCGCAGCGCGCCTGGCGTGCGGCTGGCGGGCTCGCGCTCCACCGCCAGGGCGATCGGCGCGCACAGCAGCAGGATGCCCAGGTTGGTGTTGCAGCCCACTGCGGCCCAGGTGGCTTCCACCGCGGCCTCGATGCGCTCGCCGACACGCAGGCCGGTCTCGAACAGCGGCCCGGCGGCCGCCTCGGCGCTGTCCACGAACATGGCCGCCTGCATGCCGTGGCCCGGGGATGACCAGCTGACATTCCCAGGCTTGCGCACCTCGACATCGAGCTCGCAGGCGCGCAGGAAGCACGCACGTGCGTCGACGGTGGTGGCGACCTCAGGCACGGCGCCCCAAAGCCTCGCTGGCCTCGCGCGCTTGCGCGACCTTGCGGTCCAGCAGATCGTCGACGATGGCGCGCGCGATGTTGAAACCCGTCACCCGCTGCAGGCCCTGCCAGGCGGCCACACCATTGACCTCGATCACCTGGATGCCGGCCGCGCCGGCCGCCGGGGTGCAGGGCATCAGGTCGATGCCCGCATAGTCCATCTCCAGCGCCTCGGCCGCCCGCTCGGCCAGGCGCGCCAGCGGCGCGGTCAGCTCGGCCGGCTCGCAGCGCGCGCCTTGGGCGACGTTGTGGATCCAGCCCGCGCTGACGCGCCGCATCGCGGTCACGGCGCGGCCGCCGATCACCAGCACGCGCCAGTCGAAGCCGGGCCGGCCCGCCTCGGCCGCCAATGGCTCGATGAAACGCTGCAGGTAGGCCAGCCCCCCGAAGGCTTGGCCCAGCTCGGGCAGGGGCCGATGCACGCCGTCCACCAGGCCGATGCGCTGCAGCCCCTTGCCCTGCGAGCCGAACAAGGGCTTGAGCACCACGGCATGGCCGGCCGCGCTCTCGCGCATCACGATGCGCTGGGCCTGCGCGCTGGATTCGGTCGCCCAGGTGGGCGGCGTGGGCACGCCCGCGGCATGCAGCAGCAGGCTGGTCATCGACTTGTCGACGCTGCGCTCGATCGCGCGGGCGTCGTTGTAGACCGGCACGCCGAGCTCGCGCAGCGCATGCAGCACACCCAGGCGCTTGGTGACCTGCTCGAAGCTGCCGCCGGCGATGCCGCGTACCAGCGCCGCGTCGGGCAGAGCGCGGCCGAAGCCGGGGATCGCGAGGCCATGCCAGGCGGCGGTGGTGTCGATGTGGCAATCGGCCAGGTCGACGCAGCGGCCCAGGGCGCCTCGCGCGCGCAGCGCGGCCTGCAGCTGGCGCGTGTGCCAGCCGGTCTCGTCGGCGAAGATCGCCACCCGCATGTTCGCCTCCATCAAGCCTCCTGCAGCCACAGCGAGCGCAGCAGCGCCATGTCGAGGCCGCCGGCATGCCAGGTGTTGCCGCTGTCCAGGTTGCTGACCCACACCTCGGCGGGCGCGAACAGCCCGCCGTCGATCTTGTAGAAGTCGTACTCCGCGGCCTTGAAGATGTCGGCGAACGAGCGGCCGTAGTCGCGCGAGTTGCGCGACGGCAACTGCGCTGCGAACTGGCGCGCAGCGGCGTCGTCGCCGCGCACGGTCAGGTGCACGCGGCCGCCGTAAAGGATGGCGTCGTTGGTCCGCCCCATGGCCAGCACGCCGTCGGGGCTGGGCGACGGCAGCGGCGCGCTGGCCACGCCGTCGACGATGTTCTCGAGCGCGAAGCCCAGCTCGTGCGCGCGGTGCAGCGCCACCTCGAGCACGCGGGCGACAACCTGCGTCGTGCCTGCCACGCTGGTGGTGGGCGTCAGCACCACGGTCAGCGCCTCGGGCGCCAGGCCGCAGTCGCGCAGCAGCTTGTCGATGATCACCGGCGGCGGCACGCGGTCGACCTCGAGCACCAGGGCGCCGAACGCCGCACGGTCGCGGTAGCCGAGTTCCTCGAACAGCGTTTCCTTGGCCGCCAGCGCACGCGCCGGGCCGGAGCCGAGCGAGAAGAACTTCTTGCCGCCCGTCTCCTCCTTGCTGGCGGCGAGGCTCCAGCCCGCGTACTGGCTGGCCAGGCAGGCCAGCACCGGCTGCGCACTGCTCACCTCGAGCCAGGTCGGCCAGCCGTCGGCTGCGCCGGTGCGAAGCCTGACCTGGCCGAGCCCGCCCATGCAGATCTCGCCGATCAGCATGCCGGCGGCGACGCTGCCGCGCGCCTGGATGCCGGCATCGACGATGCAGACGCCGCTGCTGTCGCGCGTGGGCAGCACGCCCAGCGATTCGGCCTCGGCGAGCAGGCGCTCGACCAGCGGGCGGGCCAGCAGGTTCACGCTGGGCGTGGACGCCACGGCGGTTTGGGAATTCAGGCTCATGCCGTGGTCTCCAGGGATGTCAACAAGGCCTTGCGGCCCTGGCTCAACAGGGTGCGGACCTGCTCGGCCGTCGCACCGGCGGTGCTCAGGCTGCACAGGGGGTCGCCCGGCTCGACGTGCGTGCCGGCACAAGGCAGGTCATGGGTGCCCGGCCAGGCGGCCACGCGCAATGCGGCTTGCTCGTCCAGCGCCAAGGGCCGCCGCGCGAAGACGACGGCGCTGCCTTGGACCCGGGGCGCCGGTGCCGTCGTCGGGATGGCCGGCAGCTCGCCGAGCATGCAGGCGCGCAGGTGGGCGGCCATCACCCGCTGCTCGCCATACAGGGCCATGCTGGCCGGCGGCCGCGGGTTGACCTCGAGCACCGAAACCCGCTCGCCGTCGAGCAGGAAATCGAGGCTGCACAGCCCGCGCAGCGAAAACGCCGCGGTCACGCTGCGCACCGCGTGGCTCACGCGCCGCGCCACGGCGGCCGCCAGCGGCACCGGGCCGATCACGCCGCCGTACACGAAGGGCCGCGCACCGAACGCAAACACGATCTGCTCGTTGAAGCCGAGGATCGCCGCGTCCTGCCCGTTGGCCACGAAGGTGGCCGACATCGGCGTGCCGGGCTGCTCGCGCTGGAAGTAGCCGTGGGGCGGCAGCGCCCCGGCCACGCCGGGCGACGACAGGCGCCGGACATGCCAGCCGCCGCAGCCCTGCGCGTCCTTGACCAGCCATCCGCCGGTATCGGCAGGGGGCGTCCACTGCACCGGCGGGTGGTCGATGCCGTGGGCCGCCAGCGTGTCGAAGAACCGGGCCGGGTCGCGCACGGCGGCCACCGACTCGGGGGTGCAGCCGATCAGCGGCAGCAGCGCCGCGCCCTGGGCCAACAACTCCGGGTGGCCCTCGAAGCCGCTGCCCGCGACCCAGCCCGACACGTCCCCGCGATGGGCCAGCACCTGCAGCGCGGCGAGCGTGAGCGCGGGGTCGATCTTCAGGCCGGTGCCGATGGAGAACCAGCGCGAGGCCACCTCGCAGGTGTCGACATCGCCGAACAGATCCAGCGCGATGACCTCGAAGCCATCGCGCGCAGCCGCTTCGGCCAGCAGGCGCGCGGACACCGCCGCGACGGCCAACAGCGTCATCGCCGGCCGCTCAGGCCGCCTTGCCGGCGGCGGCGGATTCGGCCAGGAAGGCGCGTGCCATCGCAAAGGCCTCGGGGAAGCTCAACACCACGGCCTTCTCGGCCGCGCACATCTGCACCAGCAGCCGGTGCTGCGTCTGGTACTTGACGTTGCCGATCGCCAGCGCGCCGATGCCGACGGCCGCCGTGCCGTCCAGCGGCCTGCCGTTGTCCATCACGCCGACGCCCGCGATGCCTTCGGGCGGCACGGCGTTGACATCGGCCGCCACCTTCATCTGCTTGGCGAAGCCGAGGTCCTCGGGCGACAGCACCTGCACGCCGGCGGCCGCACAGGCGAGCACGACATCGGCATCGGCCAGCGAGGTGCGCACCGCGGCGCGATCGCCGCCCGACACACCGTGCAGCGTCACCTTGAACCGGGCGCCGGTCTCCTGCGCCGCCTCTTCGGCCACATCGATGCCGTGGCGGCTGGACAGCGAGACCTGCGCCCCGGCCTGGGCCGCGATCACGCCAGCGACCCGGCCCACCGGGCCCATGCCGCCGAGGATCACCACGCGCTGGCCTTCCAGCCCGTGGCCGTGCCGCCTCTTGAGCGCCGCCTCGACGCAGGCCACCATCGCGGCCGCGGTGGTGTAGGCGCCGCTCGGGTCGGCCATCAAGGAGACGACGAAGGGCTTGACCATCGCGGCGCGGGAGCGCTCGAGCATGTCGGACGCGAGCAGCGCATCGCGCCCACCGATGAAGATGCCGGTGCGGGCCACGCCCTTGGGGCCGCGCGAGAAGATGGTGTCCTGCGTCAGGCCGGCGATGGCGTCGAGGCCGACGTCGCTGTACGGCACGACGATCTGGTAGCCAGCGTCAGCGGCCATGTTGATGTCGAACGGGCTCATCTGACGGCCCGGGGTGAACATGTGCAGGATGTAGGGGCGTTCCATGAAACGGCGTCTCGCGGCGAAGTGAAGAATCAGGTCGTTATCGGGTCGGGCGGGCAGCGCGCGAATCCATCAGAACGGCGCCCGCGTTGCGGCCGCGCACGACGCTCACGGCCAGCCCCGGTGCCACCAGGCCGGCCTGCCGCGCCGCCTGCACGAGGCTCTCGGCCTGGGCTTGCGACGGCAGGATGGCAAAGCCGGTCGGGCCCCACGAGCTCTGGCCGATGGCGGCGCCGTGCCGTGCCGGTGCCTGCGCGCCCCTCCCCCAGGAGCAGCTGGCCTCGCCGATCCATTGCACCAGCTGGCCGACGGCAGCGCTGGTGTAGGCCCGGCCCCCCTGGGCCGGCGCGAAGTGCTCGCCCAGCACATCCTGGATGTGCGTCACCCCGGCCGCGAAGGCCTCGAACTCGTCGCAGCTCGCGCCTGGCAGCACCCGCATCATCACCTGGTGGCAGATGTCGGCGGCCTTGGCCCGCGGCAGCGGCGCCAGGCCGGCGATGGCCTGCTTCTCCTCGGGGCCGAACAGGCCGGCCTGCGATTGGTCCTGCGCGACCACGATGCGCCAGGCCTCGGGCAAGGCGATGCGCGACAGCAGCGGCGCCGGCGCCCCGTCGAGCCCCGGCCCGCCGTCGACGAGCAGGCCGCCCTGGTCGAAGCCGGCGATGCCGATGCCCGAGCGGGCGCCCCGGTGCAGCCAGCCGGCCAGGGTGACGCTGTCGAGGTCGAGGCCATGCCAGGCCGCGAAAGCCCGCCCCACGGCCAGCGCCAGTTGCGTGCCCGAGCCGAAGCCGGCGTGCGCCGGCAGCGCCCGTAGCAGCCGCAGGTGCAGCGGCTCATGGCGGCCCGTGCGCCGGCGCATTTCATGCAGGTGGGCGCAGGCCCGGTCGATGTCCGCGCGGGCGGCGGGCGTCTCGGCGCTCGCGCCGTCGGCCGGCGCGGCGCTCAGCTCGACCACCGTCTCGAAGCCCTCGATCACCAGGCCCAGGCTGCCGAAGGCCCGGCCGAGCGAGCCGGCCGGATCGAGAAAGCCCAGGTGCAGGCGCCCCGGCGCATGCAGGCGAACCGAGGCCGCAGGCTCGGCGTGCGACGACGGCATCGGCTCGAGCGTCGCTGGCGAACAGAGGGTGGTCAAGGTCGGTGGCGTGGTCGAGGGAAATGACCACTCCAAGCAAGCGCCGTTCCGTCCGGTCAAACCCGGGGCTGGCGGCATGCAGACCACCCGCCGGGACCCGCGGATGTACCGGGTTCAGGACACAGTGTCCCCGCGGGTCGGCGCGCTCGGGCACTCAGTCGTACTTCAAGTACTTGAAGCGCGGGTCGTCCGGCGTGCCTTCGAGGGCCGACCCTTCGGCCGCGCCGGGCTGCCACATCACGACCTCCTCGATCTTGGCGGCGAGCTGGAAATCCTTCTCGGTGATGCCCTTGGCCGCGTGGTTCATCAGCTTCACGTTGACGAAGGCGTACGACACCGTCATGTCCGGGTGGTGCCAGGCGGCCTCGGCCAGGTGGCCGACGGTGTTGACGACCATCAGCGTGGCCTTCCAGCCCGAGGTTTTGTACTTGCGGCGGATCCAGCCGTCCTCGAAGGTCCACTTGGGCAGGTCGGCCTTCAGCCGGGCTTCGATTTCCTCGGCCGTATAGACCTCGTCAGCCGTCTTCTTGCGCCATTGGGTCATGGGGGCCCCCGATCATGCCGCCTGGATTTTCAGGATCTTGCCGAGCACCTGGCGGTTGCGCGAGATGTCGGCCAGCGTGTACTTGTCGAGCACAGCATAGAAGGCCAGCACCGCCTCCGCAAGAACCCCCTTGAGCCGGCAGCAGCCCGAGATGAGGCAGCCGCCGCCGTCGTCGGCGAAGCATTCGGCAGGCATGTCGGCACCCTCGGTGCCGCGCACGACCTGCCCGATGCAGATGTCCGCCGGCGCCTTGGCCAGCGTCATGCCGCCGCCCTTGCCCCGGACGGTCTCGATCCAGCCGTGCTTGCCCAGGTGGTGGACGACCTTTGTCAGGTGGTTTTCGGACACGTCGAAGGCGCTCGCAATCTCTGCAATCGTGGCCCGGCGCCCCGGCTCGGCGGCCAGGAAGAGCAAGACGCGCAGGCTGTAGTCGGTGAAGCCGGTGAGTTTCATGGTGCGCAAAGAATAAAGGAGGGCGGATGCCCTCCTCTTGTCGTGCCTCAGCGCTTGGCCGTGGCAGGGATCGCCCCGACGGGCACCCTCGCGGATGCCGAGGGCCTGAGCAGGCGCCACGCATACACCGCGAGCAGCACGCTGCCGGCGGCGAACACGATGTCACCCGGTACCCGCAGCCACACCAGCGTCTCCATCACCTGGGAGTGGATGATCTCCGGCGAGCGGGCGAACCACAGGCCCTTGCTGATGCTCGCCCAGGCCTGGTAGATGCCGGCGGGCAGCAGCGACAGGAACACCATCATCCCCAGCCCGATGTTCAGGCTCCAGAAGGCCGGCTTCAGGAACTGGTCGGCATGCAGATGGCGCTCGTACAGGCCGCGCAGGCAGAACAGCAGCAGGCCGATGCCCAGCATGCCGTACACGCCGAACAGCGCCGCGTGGCCGTGAGCCGCCGTCATGTTCAGCCCTTGCACGTAGTACAGCGACGCCGGCGGGTTGATCGCGAAGCCCAGCAGGCCGGCGCCTACGGTGTTCCAGAAGCCCACCGCGACGAACGACAGGATGACCCACTTGTAGGCACCCAGCCAGGCGACGCCCTTGGCCCTGCGGTAGGTCTGCAGCGCTTCGAGGCCGATCAGCGTCAGCGGCACCACTTCGAGGGCCGAGAAGACCGAGCCCACGGCGATGACCGAGGTCGGCGTGCCCGTCCAGTACAGGTGATGCAGGGTGCCCAGGATGCCGCCGAACAGGAACACGATGGTCTCGGCAATGATGGCGCGGTTGGCCGAAGCCGCCCGGACCAGGCCCAGGTTCGTGAAGATCAGCGCGACGACCGCGGTGGCGAACACTTCGAAGAAGCCTTCGACCCACAGGTGCACCAGCCACCAGCGCCAGTACTCGATCATCGCGTAGTGGGTGTGCTGGCCCCAGGTCAGCGAGGTCGCGTAGAAGCCGCCGATGCAGGTCGCCGACAGGAACACCATGGCGATGAGGCCGCGGGTCTCCGAGGGCTTCTTCAGCGCCGGCCACAGCGCGCGGCCGAGCAGGAAGACCCAGAACAGCAGGCCGACGAACAGCAGCAACTGCCACACGCGGCCCATGCTCGTGAACTCGAGGCCCTGGTTGCCCACCCAGAAGCTGAAGTCGACGCCGCGGTGCTGCAGCGTGCCCAGCCAACCGGTGATGGTCGAGCCGAGGACCACGACGAGCAGCGCATAGAACAGCGCATCGACGCCGAGCTTCTGCAGCTTCGGCTCGCGGCCGGACAGCAGCGGCGCAACGTACAAGCCCGTGGCCAGCCAGGCGGTTGCGATCCAGAAGATGCCGACCTGCGTGTGGATGGTTCGGCTGACCGTGTAAGGCAGCACCTCGGCCAGCGGGATGCCGAAGAACGCCTGGCCTTCGACCGCGTAGTGCGCGGTGATCGCGCCCATGCCGATCTGCAGCAGCATCAGGCCGATGACGACGAAGAAGTACTTGCGCGTGGCCTTCATCGACGGCGTGGCCTTGGCGCCCAGCAGCGGGTCGGCGGCAGGCACCTTGGCCTGCTCCTCGTGTGCGTCGCCCTTGTGCAGCCACAGCATCGCGGCGATGCCCGCCAGCAGCAGGATGATGCTGACCATCGACCACATCGCGGCCGAGGTCGACATCGTGTTGCCCACGAGCGGCTCGTGCGGCCAGTTGCTGGTGTACGAGAGCTCGGTCTCGTCAGGGCGGTTGGTGGCCGCGGCCCAGGAGGTCCAGAAGAAGAACGCGGCCAGCGCCTGGCGGTCCGTCTTCTCGGGCAGCGCGCCTTCGGTCATCGCGTACTGGTCGCGCAGATGGGCCAGCGACGGTTCGGTGCCGAACAGGCCCTCGAAGTGGTCCGCCACGGCGCGAATGGCCTGCGCCCGCTCCTGGCTGACGGTCACGACGCCGGTCGCCGGCTCATAGGTGTTGCGGCGCATCTCGTCGCGCACGCGGGCGTCGACGGCCGCCTTGTCGGCCGGCGCCATCGCATCACCACCCTGCTGGGCCTTGCGTATGGCCTGCAGCGCAACGGCCTCGCGGTGCAGCCAGTCGGCGGACCAGTCGGGTGCCACGTAGCTGCCATGGCCCCAGACGGTGCCCAGTTGCTGGCCGCCGGCCGACATCCAGGCCTGCTGGCCGTATTGGATCTGCTCGCCGGTGAAGAGCACTTCACCGTCGGTGGTGGTCACGGCCGTCGGGATCGGTGGCGCGGCCAGGTAGATCTGCCATCCGAGGTAGCCAAGCGCCCCGAATGACAGCACGAAGATGAGGCCGAGCCATCGCCACAGCCTGCTGGTCGATTTCATGATGGTCTTCCTTGGGTTGGATGTTCGTCGAGGCGATCAGGCGCCACCGCAGCTGCCGCAGCAGCGTCCGTCGCTGTGCGCGCCGCCGTGCTTCTGGATGCGCACGCGCCACAGCTCCGGGCCGGCCTGCAGGTAACCCCAGGAGAACTGCCCCGGCATTTCGGCCTGGAACTGGTGGTACAGGGGCCGAGGGTCATGGTCGTTGACGAGCTCGAGGGCTTCCCCTGCCGCGAGCCCCCTGAAGGTCGAGAAGATCAGCGGATGGCGCTCGCGCGGGGGAATCTCGCGAACATCGATCGTGGTGCCTTGGGTGCTGTGAGTCATGGTCGCTTCCGACGGGTGGTTAAAGGTGTATTTCTAATGCACCTATTGTCGGAACGACGAACTCGCGAGGGTTTGATGCTCGTCAACGTCTGGCCTTGCGTGATGGCAAGGCCGGCCAAAAAAGCAAAAGGCCCGGTGTCCTTTCAGACACCGGGCCTTCGCGTATCAATGGTCGGGGTGGCGGGATTCGAACTCGCGACCCCTTGCACCCCATGCAAGTGCGCTACCAGGCTGCGCTACACCCCGACGAAGCTGGCAGTATACCCTGGGAAATGGGTCTCAGAAGACCAGCAGCTCGCGAATGGCCAGGAGCTCGTCGCGCACTTGCTCGACGCTCGGGTTGGCTGGCAGCACCGGCAGGCGCAGCTCGGCCGTGGCGCCATGGCTCAAGGCGGCCATCGCGACCGACGAGGACATCGCCGTGCCGGAAGCGTGCGCATCGTGCAGGGCCGCATCGGCGGCTTCGTGCACGGAGGCCTCGGAAAGCCGGTTGCGCGCACCGCTGATCGTGAAGCCCTGGTCGTACAGCAGGTCGCGGATGCGTCGGATCAGCAGCACCTCGTGGTGCTGGTAGTAGCGCCGGTTGCCGCGCCGCTTCATCGGCTTGAGCTGCGTGAACTCCTGTTCCCAGTACCGCAGCACATACGGCTTGACGCCGCACAGCTCGCTCACCTCACCGATCGTGAAGTAGCGCTTGGGCGGGATGGCGGGCAGGCGTAAGGCCCCGGAGTCCATGGAATTCGGGTGCGAAATCAAAGCGCTTCGATGAAGTGCTCAGACTTTACTCGAACTCCTCCGCAGGGGGCATGTCGCCCTGAACAATTGCTTTCAATTTGTGACTTGCGTGGAAAGTCACCACATTGCGTGCCTTGATCGGGATCGGCTCGCCGGTGCGCGGGTTGCGACCGGGCCGCGGCGCTTTGCGGCGGATCGCGAAGTTGCCGAAGCCGGAAAGCTTCACGTCCGTCCCCTGCACCAGGGCCTCGTTGACGATCTCGAAGAAGGCCTCGACCATGTCCTTGGATTCGCGCTTGTTCAGGCCCAGGCGCTCGAACAGCAGTTCGGCCAGCTCGGCCTTGGTCAGGGTCGGCGTTTCGAGCGAAGGAAGGATGACGCGGTCCATCGGCGTTGTCGTATCGGTCTTGTCGAGCGGGTCTGGCAAGGAGGAGTCGATCGGCATGGCCCGGCTTCCTGGTCAGGCGCGCAGGCGCGCACCGTGTGCGGCCTGCACGCGGGCCACCGCCTCGGCCACGCTGGCGTCGATGCGGTCGTCGGTGAGCGTGGTTTCGTCGTCAAGCAGTTCGAGCCGCACGGCCAGGCTGCGATGGCCCGCCGGGATGTCGACGCTCGGCGATGCGGGCTTGTAGATGTCGAACAGCGTGGCGCGGCGCACCAGGCCGGCCGCGTCGGCGCGCAGCGTGGACACCAGGGCGTCGTGGCCGACCTGCTCGGAGACAACCAGCGCGAGGTCGCGCGACACCGCCTGCTGACGCGGCACCGCACGGGCCTGCGGCACCTCACGTTGCTGCACCGCCGCGAGGTCCAGCTCGAACAGCATCGGCGCGTGCGGCAGCTCGTAGGCCTGGCGCCACTTCGGATGCAGCTCGCCGACGTGACCGATCACCGCGCCGTCGAGTTCGACCGCGGCACAGCGGCCCGGGTGCATCGCCGGATGTTCGGCCGGCACGAAGCGCGCCGTGCGCGGCGCCAGCAGCGCTTCGACGTCGCCCTTGACGTCGAAGAAGTCGGCCGGCTTGTCGCCCAGGCCCCATTGCAGCGTTGCATCCGCGCCGTAGGCCAGGCCGGCCACGCGCATCGGCTGCGCGACACCGCGCACGCTGGTGTCGCCATCGGCCACGCTCGCATCACGGCGGAACACACGGCCCAGTTCGCACACGCGCACCCGGGTGGCCTTGCGCGACAGGTTGTAGCGCAGCACCTGGATCAGGCTGCCGACGAGGCTGGAGCGCATCACCGCCAGCGGCGCCGCGATCGGGTTCAGCACCTTGATCGGATCGAGGTTGCCGGCGAGCTCGTGCTCCCAGCGTTGCTCGACGAAGCTGAAGTTGATCGTCTCCTGGTAGCCCAGGCGCGCCAGCGCATGGCGAACCGCATGCGGGCCGCGCAGCGACTCGGGGCGCACGCGCGCCATCACAGGCGCCTTGGGCGGGGTGGCGGGCAGGCGGTCGTAGCCGAGCACGCGTGCGACTTCTTCGATCAGGTCTTCCTCGATCGCGATGTCGAAG
This sequence comes from Ideonella sp., assembly GCF_035254525.1. Classification (GTDB taxonomy): domain Bacteria; phylum Pseudomonadota; class Gammaproteobacteria; order Burkholderiales; family Burkholderiaceae_C; genus Ideonella. The sequence goes on from NZ_DATFAN010000209.1 coordinate 73,915, forward strand.
CGCCAGCTCGGCGGCGTCACGGTCAGCACGCCCTCGCCTTCGGTGAAGACGAGGCCGAGCCGGCGCAGCACGCCGGCGCATTCTTCCTGCGTGACCGGCATGCCGATCACCTTGGCGGCGCGGGCGACACGCAGCGTGACCGGCTTGGCCTCGGGCAGCGCCCCCCGCCAATCGGTCATCGGGCCGGCCTCGCCGCCGCAGATGTCCTGCACCAGCCGCGTGATGTGCTCGATGTGCTCGACCGTCAGCGCGGGGTCGACGCCACGCTCAAAGCGGTGGCCCGCATCGGTCGAGAAGGTGTAGCGGCGCGAGCGGCCGGCCACCGCGTTGGGCCACCAGAAGGCAGCCTCGATGTAGATGTTCTTCGTGTCGTCGGAGACGGCCGTCGAATCGCCGCCCATGATGCCGGCCAGCGACTCGACCTGGGCATCGTCGGCGATCACGCCGACCTGGCTGTCGAGCTCGATCGTGTTGCCGTTGAGCAGCTTCAGCGTCTCGCCCTCGCGCCCCCAGCGCACCGTCAGCCCGCCGTGGATCTTGTCGAGATCGAAGATGTGCGAGGGCCTGCCGAACTCGAACATCACGTAGTTCGAGATGTCGACCAGCGCCGACACGCTGCGCTGGCCGCAACGCGCCAGCCGCTCGACCATCCAGGCCGGCGTCGCTGCCGTCGGGTTCACGCCGCGCACGACGCGGCCGGAGAAGCGCCCGCACAGGTCGGCCGCCTCCACCTTGACCGGCAGGCGCTGGTCGTTGGCCGGCGCGACGGCGGGAAAGCTCGGCGTCTTCAGCGGGGTACCGGTCAGCGCCGAGACCTCGCGTGCGATGCCGTAAACCGACAGCCCGTGGGCCAGGTTCGGCGTGAGCTTGAGGGTGAACAGCGTGTCGTCGAGCGACAGGTAGTCGCGCACGCTCTGGCCGAGCGGTGCATCGGCCGGCAGTTCCAGCAGGCCGCCGTGGTCCTCCGACAGCTTCAGCTCGCGCGCCGAGCACAACATGCCGAAGCTTTCGACACCGCGCAGCTTGCCGACCTTGATCTCGAAGGGCTGGCCGTCCTCGCCCGGCGGCAGCTTCGCGCCCACCAGCGCCAGCGGCACGCGAATGCCCACACGGGCGTTCGGCGCACCGCAGACGATCTGCAGCAGGCCATCCTTGCTGTGCGGGCCGGCGTCGACGCGGCACACGCGCAGCCGATCGGCGTTCGGGTGCTGTTCGGCCTCGACGATCTCGGCCACGACGATGCCCGAGAACGGCGGCGCCACCGGCCGCAGCTCTTCGACCTCCATGCCGGACATGGTCAGCAGATCGGCCAGTTCGGCCGTGCTCAGCGGGGGGTTGCAGAACTCGCGCAACCAGGATTCTGGGAATTGCATGGGAAACGGTTTCGGGCGTCGTGGTTCGGGGCCGCGTCGTGCGGGCGCTCAATGCATCACTGGAACTGCGACAGGAAGCGCAGGTCACCGTCGAAGAACAGGCGCAGGTCGTTGACGCCGTAACGCAGCATCGTGAGCCGGTCAGGGCCCATGCCGAAGGCAAAGCCGATGTAGCGCTCGGGGTCGAGCCCGAAATTGCGCACGACGTTCGGGTGCACCTGGCCCGAGCCGGCCACCTCCAGCCAGCGGCCCTTCAACGGGCCGTGGGCGAAGGCGATGTCGACCTCGGCCGAAGGCTCGGTGAACGGGAAGAACGACGGCCGGAAGCGGATGTCGAGCTCATCGGTCTCGAAGAAGGTGCGGAAGAAATCGGCGAAGACCGCCTTCAGGTCCTTGAAGCTGACGTTCTCGCCGATCCACAGGCCTTCGCACTGGTGGAACATCGGCGAGTGCGTCGCGTCGCTGTCGACGCGGTAGGTACGCCCCGGCGCGATCACGCGGATCTCGGGGATCGGCGCACCCTGGGCCAGCGCCTCGGCGTGGCGCGCCGCGTGAGCACGCGCGTAGCGCACCTGCATCGGGCTGGTGTGAGGGCGCAGGTTCAGCCAGCGGCCGCCCTCGTCCTTCATGTCGACGTAGAAGGTGTCCTGCATCGAACGCGCCGGGTGGTTCTCCGGGTTGTTCAGCGCGGTGAAGCTCATCCAGTCGGTCTCGATCTCGGGGCCGTCGGCCACATCGAAACCCATCGAGCCGAAGATCGCCTCGATGCGCTCCATCGTGCGCGACACCGGGTGCAGGCCACCCAGGCCGCGCTGGCGGCCCGGCAGCGTCACGTCGAGCGCCTCGGCCTTCAGCTGCGCTTCGAGTTCGGCCGCCGCCAGCTTCTCGCGGCTGGCGGTGAGCTCGGCTTCGATGCGCTGCTTGGTCTGGTTGATCTCGGCGCCGCGGGCCTTCTTCTCGTCGGCGGCCAGTGCGGCCAGTCCCTTGAGCAGTTCGGTCACGCGGCCGGACTTGCCGAGATAGCGTGCCTTGGCGTTTTCCAGCTCGGCCGGCGTGGCGGCGGCCGCGAAATCGGCCTGCGCAGCGCCCACCAGTTGATCGAGGTCGTTCATTCGTGTCGGACGGACAAAACAAAACAAAAAAGGCCGCACCTGCAGGTGACGGCCTTCGAGTGCCTGGTGGCCCCCGACCACCCTGTTGCCAGGGCGGCCGTGAACCAGCGCGACATCAGCTCAGCTGGGCCTTCACCTTGTCGACGATGGCGGCAAAAGCGGCCGGATCGTGAATCGCCATGTCCGACAGAACCTTGCGGTCCAGGTCGATCTGGGCCTTCTTCAGGCCAGCGATGAACTTGCTGTAGGTCAGGCCCAGACCGCGCGTGGCAGCGTTGATACGGGCGATCCACAGCTGGCGGAAGACGCGCTTCTTGGTGCGGCGATCACGGTAGGCGTATTGGCCCGCCTTCATCACCGCCTGCTTGGCGATGCGGAAGACGTTCTTGCGGCGACCACGGAAGCCCTTGGCCAGGGCCAGGATCTTCTTGTGACGGGCGCGGGCGGTTACACCACGTTTGACGCGAGGCATGCTTGGTTTCCTTTCAGTCCGTCAGAAGCTCAGAGGCCAGCGAAGGGCAGCATCGCAGCGATGTGGCCCATGTTGGTCTCGTGCACGTTGGCGGCGCCACGCAGATGGCGCTTGTTCTTCGTGGTCTTCTTGGTGAGGATGTGGCGCTTGAACGCCTGACCGCGCTTGACGGTGCCACCCGGACGGACGCGGAAGCGCTTCTTGGCCCCGCTCTTGGTCTTCATTTTGGGCATGACTGCTCCTTGTGAATTGCCTTGGCTGGGCGGTCAGCGCGGATGCGCTGGCACTTGACGAGCCTGCCGAGGCTTCTGCATCGACCCGGCGGCGACCAAACCACCGGGCGAATCCTTCGAATCGACTACAACCGTTACTTCTTCTTCGGCGCCAGCACCATGATCATCTGGCGCCCTTCCAGCTTGGGCATGTGTTCGACGATGGCCACGTCGGCCAGTTCGTCGCGGATGCGCTCGAGCAACCGCATGCCGATGTCCTGGTGGGTGATCTCGCGGCCACGAAACCGCAAGGTCACCTTGCCCTTGTCACCGTCTTCGGCGATGAAGCGGCGCAGGTTGCGCATCTTGATCGCGTAGTCGCCTTCGTCGGTGCCCGGGCGGAACTTGACTTCCTTGACCTCGATGACCTTCTGCTTGGACTTCGCTTCCGCGGCGCGCTTCTGTTCCTGGTACTTGAACTTGCCGTAGTCCATCAGCCGGCAGACCGGCGGATCGGCGGTGGCGGCAATCTCGACCAGGTCCACGTCGGCTTCGGCAGACAGCCGCAAGGCCTCCTGAATGGGAACGATGCCCAGAGGCTCGTTGTCGACGCCGTTCAGGCGCACATTCAGGGCGGTGATCTCACGGTTCAGTCGATGCTTGCGCTCGACATTGGGCATCCGGCGATCAGCAAAGGTAGCGATGGTTCAAACCCCTCAAACAGGCCCTGAGGCAAGTGCAGGACCCGGCAAAAACTTTCGGCGAACGAAAACCGAGGCAAGACTCAGACCTTGGCCGCGATGTCGCCTGCGAGCTTCGATTGGAAGTCTGCGAGGGACATCACGCCCAGATCTTGGTTGCCTCGGGCGCGCACCGCGACGGCCCCGCTTGCCTTCTCCTTGTCGCCTACGACGAGGATGTACGGGACCTTTTGCAACGAATGCTCGCGTATTTTATACGTGATCTTTTCGTTGCGCAAATCGGCCTCAGCCCTAACTCCTTGTTTTTTCAGCGATTTCACGACGGAAACCACGTAGTCGGCCTGGGCATCGGTGATCGACGACACCACCACCTGCGTCGGCGCGAGCCACGCGGGCAGCGCACCGGCGTGCTGCTCGATCAGGATCCCGATGAAACGCTCGAGGCTGCCGACGATGGCCCGGTGCAGCATCACGGGCGTCTTGCGCTCGCCCGATTCGGCCACGTACTCGGCACCCAGGCGCTCGGCCATGAAGAAGTCGACCTGCATCGTGCCGCACTGCCATTCGCGGCCGAGCGCGTCCTTCAGCGTGTATTCGATCTTCGGGCCGTAGAAGGCGCCATCGCCCGGCGAGATGACGAACTCGCAGCCCGAGCGGCGCAGGCTCTCCATCAGCGCGTGCTCGGCCTTGTCCCAGCTTTCCTCGGCACCGATGCGCTGCTCCGGCCGCGTCGCGACCTTGTAGAGGATGTTCGTGAAGCCGAAGTCGGCGTAGACCTTCTGCAGCAGCGCCGTGTAGGCCACGCACTCGTCGAGGATCATGTCCTCCGTGCAGAAGATGTGGCCGTCGTCCTGCGTGAAGCCGCGCACCCGCATGATGCCGTGCAGCCCGCCCGTGGGCTCGTTGCGGTGGCATTGGCCGAATTCACCATAGCGCAGCGGCAGGTCACGGTAGCTCTTGATGCCCTGCTTGTAGATCAGGATGTGGCCAGGGCAGTTCATCGGCTTGAGCGCGTAATCGCGCTTCTCCGACTCCGTCGTGAACATGTTCTCGCGGTACTTCTGCCAATGACCCGTCTTCTCCCAGAGCGACTTGTCCAGGATCTGCGGGCCCTTGACCTCGAGGTAGCCGTTGTCGCGGTAGACCTGCCGCATGTACTGCTCGACGCACTGCCAGACCGACCAGCCCTTGGGGTGCCAGAACACCGTGCCGGGCGAATGCTCGTCGAGATGGAACAGGTCGAGCTCGCGGCCGAGGCGGCGGTGGTCGCGCTTCTCGGCCTCCTCCAGCATCGTCAGGTACTTCTGCAGGTCGTCCTTGCTCGCCCAGGCCGTGCCGTAGATGCGCTGCAGCATCTCGTTGCGGTGATCGCCGCGCCAGTAGGCCCCGGCCACCTTCATCAGCTTGAAGTGCTTGAGCTTGCCCGTGGAGGGCACGTGCGGGCCGCGGCACAGATCCTCAAACTTGCCTTCGCGGTACAGCGAGACGTCCTCGCCGGCCGGGATCGAGCCGATGATCTCGGCCTTGTAGTGCTCGCCGAGCGCGCTGAAGTGCGCCACGGCTTCGTCGCGTGGCAGCACGCGGCGAACGACCGGCTCGTCCTTCTTCGCCAGCTCCGTCATCTTGGCCTCGATCGCGGCCAGGTCCTCGGGCGTGAACGGGCGCTTGTACGAGAAGTCGTAGTAGAAGCCGTTCTCGATGACCGGGCCGATCGTCACCTGCGCGTCGGGGAAGAGCTCCTTGACCGCATAGGCCAGCAGGTGGGCCGTCGAGTGGCGGATCAGGTCCAGCCCATCGGCGTCCTTGTCCGTCACGATCGCCAGCGCCGTGTCGGCCTCGATCAGGTGGCTCGTGTCGACCAGGCGCGCCTCGGCGCCATGGCCGACGCGACCACCGAGGGCCGCCTTGGCCAGGCCGGGGCCGATCGAGGCAGCCACCTCGGCCACCGTCAGCGGGCCCGGGTATTCGCGCTGCGAGCCATCGGGCAATGAGATCTTGATCATTTGAAGTTCCAAACAAAAAGCGCGGCTGGATGGCCGCGCTTCGTGAGAGAGAAAGTAAGGACGAGTCCGAACGAGCCGCGGCCGACTAGGAAACCTTTCCGAAGGTCGTAGTTCGCGGTGTCATAACCCGTGCTGCCTTTCCTGCTCTTGCTGGTTGAGTGCGGGAATTGTAGACCGAGCCGCCCGCAGGCCCTAAAGCGCCTCTGCGTCGATGGGCCTGCCCGACACCACCAGCGTCGCGAATTCGTCGGCCAGGCGCTGGCTCTCTGCCAGGGCCCGGCGCCAGGCGGCCTGGCGGCCCGCCACATCGCGACCGTAGCGCTGGAAGTCGCTGCGGTCGGGCAGCCGCCCGCCGGGCAGCGTCGACACCCATTCGGCCCGTGGCGCCAGCACGACCAGCCGATCGAGTGCAGCGGTGGAGCGGTGACGGTGGCGCAGCGATTTGTCCAGCCACCCCGGCACCACGCTGGCCTGGAAATGCGGGTACAGCGCGAGACCATCCGCCAGCGCGTCATAGCGCCAGTGCAGGTGGTAGTCGGTCAGGCCACCGTCCCAGTAGGCGCCTGGCGGTGCGCCGGGCACGTCGGGCACCGACTTCATCCAGAACGGGATCGAGCAGCTGGCGACCACCGCCTCGTGGAAGTTCACCGGCGTCAATGCCACCCGGTGGCTGCGGTAGTCGGTCAGCGGAAAGGGCAGCTCGTCGCGCGGGTCGCTGAAGACCACCCGCTCCAGCCATGCACCGAGCGCACGGCGGGCCAGCAGATTGGTGGCGTAGGCCCCTACGAAGCCGGCCGGCGTGCGCCAACGTCCCTCGCGGTGCAGCACATGCCGGCCGCGGCTGGCCACCACGTGCAGGCGGAACGCGGGGTGCGACAGGACCGCCGGCTCCCGGCCCGCGAAATGCAGTTTCACCGTGTCGCGGAAATCGTCGCTGATGACCTGGGCGCCGGGGCGGCGGTCGCCGCCGCGGAAGTAGTCGGCTCCGATGTAGTCCTCTGCCAGCCGGGCGAGCGCGCGGTCCGCGTCGGGCATGCAGGCTGCGGCCATGCGCCAGGCACCGATGGAAGCGCCGATGAGGTGCACCGGCTGGTCGGCCCCGCGCAGCCAGTCGCCGAACAGATACCGGTCCAGCGGGTTCAGGGCCAGGCCCTTGGGCCCGCCTGCGGCGCCCGGCACCGCGCGGACGTCCTCCGGCCGCAAGCCCCGCTGTCGCAGATGCTCGCGCGCCGTCGGGCCGGCCAGCACGCGCAGGGCTCGCAGCCCTCGATTCAATGGGTCGATCACGGTCGTGTATGGGATGTCTGGATGCGCCACCGGATCGGGAGATACCCCCTGTCTTCGGGGGCGAAGGCGTGAGTCATCTCCAAGGCGTTGCAGAATCGCGCCATGAGCGCACCCTCGAATGCCGAGCCCCCTGCGGGCCAGACCCTGCAGCCCCACGGCACGCTGACCGAATATTACGAGAGCAAGGACAAGAAGCGCGATTTCGTCCAGCGCATCTTCGACGGCACCGCCGTCGACTACGACCGCATCGAGCGCATCCTGGCGTTCGGCAGCGGCCCGTGGTATCGCCGCCAGGCGCTGCAGCGCGCGGGGCTGCGCGCCGGCGCGCAGGTGCTGGACGTGGGCACCGGCACCGGCCTGGTCGCCCACGAGGCGCTCAAGCTGATCGGCCCCCAGGGCTCGGTCGTCGGCGTCGACCCGAGCCCCGGCATGATGGGCCAGGCGCACCTGCCGGGCGTCGAGCTGCTGCAGGGCTTCGCCGAAGCCATTCCCCGGCCCGATGCGAGCGCCGATTTCCTGAGCATGGGCTATGCGCTGCGCCACCTGGGCGACGTGCGCCCGGCCTTCGCCGAGTTCCACCGCACGCTCAAGCCCGGTGGCCGCCTGCTGATTCTGGAAATCACCCGGCCGAGATCACGCTTCGGCATGGCACTGCTCAAGGGCTACATGCGCTTGGTGGTGCCGACCATCGCCCGCTTCGTCTGCAAGGGCACCGACACGCCGTTGTTGTGGCGCTATTACTGGGACACCATCGAGGCCTGCATCGCGCCTGACGCGGTCGTGCAGGCGCTGAAGGATGCCGGTTTCACCGACGTCAAACGTTACGTCGAGCTGGGCATCTTCTCCGAGTTCACCGCCACCAAACCGCAGGCATGAGCACGGTCGAAGCTTGCGACGTCCTGGTCATCGGCGGCGGGCCGGCCGGCTCGACGGCCGCCACCTTGCTCGCCCGCCAGGGCCGGCGGGTGGTGGTGGTCGACAAGGCGCACCACCCGCGCTTTCACATCGGTGAATCGCTGTTGCCGTCGAACGTCGCCTTGTTCGAACGGCTGGGTCTGCGCGAGGAGGTCGAACGCATCGGCATGCCCAAATGGGGCATCGAGTTCGTCTCGCCCGAACATGCCCACCACAGCTTCCTCGAGTTCGGCGACGCGTGGGACAAGTCCATGCCCTACGCCTGGCAGGTGCGCCGATCCGAGCTGGACGAGTTGATGTTTCGCCATGCGGCCCGGGCCGGTGCCGAGGCCATCGAGGGCTGCCGCGTGCGCGAGGTGAATTTCGATGCCGACGGCGCCGACGTCCTCGCGACGCTGGCCGATGGCGCCGAGCGACGCTGGCGTGCGCGTTACGTGATCGACGCATCCGGCCGCGACACGCTGCTGGCCGGCCAATTGGGCACCAAGCAGAAGATGGCCGAGCACAACAGTGCGGCGCTGTACGGCCACTTCACCGGTGCCGAGCGCCTTCCGGGCAAGCAGGCCGGCAACATCAGCATCTTCTGGTTCCGCCACGGCTGGTTCTGGTTCATCCCCTTGGCGGACGGCGCCACCAGCGTCGGCGCGGTGTGCTGGCCGCACTACCTGAAGTCGCGCGACAAGCCGCTGGCCGAGTTCTTCGCGGACACGATTGCCCTTTGCCCGGAGCTGCAACAACGCCTGGCCGGCGCCACGCTGGTGGATGGCGCCGTGCATGCGACCGGCAACTATTCGTACCGAAGCCGCAGCTGCACGGGTGACCACTTCGCGCTGGTCGGCGACGCCTACGCCTTCGTCGACCCGGTGTTCTCGTCGGGCGTGTACCTCGCCATGCAAGGCGCCTTCGGCGTGGCCGACCTCGTCGCCGCCCGGCTCGACCGGCCCGCCGAATACGCTCGCGAACAGCGCCGCTACGAGGCCATGATGGCCAAGGGGCCGCGCGTCTTCTGCTGGTTCATCTTCCGCGTCACCAACCCGACGATCCGCAATCTCTTCATGAACCCGGCCAATCCCTGGCGCGTGAAGGAAGCGGTACTGTCGCTGCTGGCCGGCGACATCTTCGGCGAGACCCCCATCTGGCGTTCCCTGCGCATGTTCAAGGCCGTCTACTACGTCAACCAGATCCTGCATTTGCGGCGCACCATCGCCACATGGCGCCGCCGCCGCGCGAACATCCGCGACGTCGGGCCGCTGCGGGGCGAGAACGTGCTGGAGGCCCGGTGAGGAGCCCGGTCCACGTGGGCGCGGCGCTGGCCGCGCAGCGCCTGGTGCGCCTGGAAGCCGCCGCGGCCTTGTCGGATGCCGGGCAATTGCTCGGCGGCGTCGGCTACCAGGCCCTGTCCGGCGTGGTGCCGGCCGCGCTGGCTCTGGGGCCCATGCCCGCCTTGTCGCCCAATGCCGGCGAGATCGATGCGTGGCTCGTCGACGGGCCGGTGCGGCTGGGCGAATCGGCGCCCGTGCGCTGGGCGACTGACGGCCAATGGCTGTTCGGCGCCTACGACAGCACCGAGGACGAGGCCCGTGGCGATCTCGACGCGCTGGTGCACGAAGCCTACCGCGCCATCTTCGCTTCGCTCGAAGCGGCCGGCGTGCCGCACCTGGTGCGCCTGTGGAACTACCTGCCCGGCATCAACCGCGAGCAATCGGGCCTCGAGCGCTACCGGCAGTTCAACCTCGGCCGGCAACAGGCCTTCTTGAACGCCCGGCGCGATGCCTTCGCCGGGGCTCCGGCCGCCTGCGCGCTCGGCACGGTCGACGGCCCGTTGCGCATCCGTTTTCTCGCCGGCCGCGTGGCACCGGTGCCGCTGGAGAACCCGCGCCAGGTGCCCGCATGGCGATACCCGGCGGAGTTCGGCCCCCGCAGCCCCACCTTCTCGCGGGCGGTGCTGCTGCCATGCGCGCCGGGCCGCATCGCGCTGCTGGTGTCGGGCACGGCAAGCATCGTCGGCAGCGCCAGCGTGCACCCCGGCGACATTCCGCGGCAAGTGGAAGAAACGCTGCGCAACCTGAACGCGGTGGTCGGTGCCGCCCATGAGCGCTGCGGCGCCCGTTTTTCGGTCAGCGACATGACCTGCACGGTCTACGTGCGACATGCGGCCGACGCCGATCTGGTACGGCGCAGTTTCGAAGCGGGTGTGGGTGCCAATTCGCCGGCCGCACGCCGAGCGATCTATGTCCAGGCCGACATCTGCCGCAGCGACCTGTTGCTCGAGATCGAGGCCCACGCCACGGCCGACGGGGCGCTCGTCTGATGGCCCGCCCGGCACCATGCCGGCCGCTGCGCGCAGCCGCCGTCGCAGTCGCCTGCACGTTGCTTGGCGCTGTCGTGCAGGCCGAGGACCTGCCTGCGTGGGAACTGGGCATCGGCGCGGGCACCCTGTGGCTGCCCCACTACCGGGGCTCCGACCAGTCGCACCTGTGGCTGCTGCCGGTGCCGTATGCGGTGTACCGCGGCGAGTGGCTGAAGGCCGACCGCGACGGCGCGCGCGCCACGCTCTTCGAAAGCGAGCGCAGCGAGCTCAACCTGAGTCTCGCGGCTTCGGCGCCCACCTTCAGCAAGGACAACCGCGCCCGCGCCGGCATGGCCGACCTGGCGCCGACGGTGGAAGCCGGCCCGGTCTGGAACCTGACGCTCTGGCGCGACGACGCCCACCGCAAGCTCGACCTGCGCCTGCCCTTGCGCGCCGCCTTCACGGTCGAGTCGGCACCGCGGCACATCGGCTGGGTCGCGAACCCTCACCTCAACTGGGATCAGCCGCTGGTCGGCTGGAACGCGGGGCTCCAGGCGGGCCCGCTGTTCGGTGACCGCCGCTTCCATGCCTACTACTACGATGTCACTGCGGCCGACGCGGCGCCGGCCCGGCCGGCTTACCGCGCCGGCGGCGGCTACGCCGGCTGGCAGGCGATCGCCGCGATGTCGCGCCAGGTGGATGACTGGTGGATGGGCCTGTTCGTCAAGAGCGACCACATCGCCGGCAGCGCGATGGCCGACGGCCCGCTGGTGCGCGAGCGGCACCAGCTTTCGGCCGGCATGGCCGTGAGCTGGGTATTCGCGCGTTCGGGGCGCCTCGTGGCGGCGGAGCGTTGAGGCGCATGGCAATGAACCACTGGCTGCTTCGCCCGGCGATGCTCGGCCTGCTGTGGGGCCAGCTCCTGCTGCTGGGCCTGATCTCGCTGGGCTGGAACCTGATTGCGGCGGTCCTCTACCCGCTGCTGGCGCGCCGGCGCGGGATGGAGGTCGGCCGCGCCGGCATCTCGCACGGCTACGGCCTGTTCTGGACGATCGCCAACGCCTCCGGCCTGCTGAAGATGGACGCACACGCCCTGGACCCGCTGCGCGACGAGCCGGGCCTGATCGTCGTGGCCAACCACCCCAGCATGCTGGACGCGCTGATGCTGGTCGCGCGCCTGCCCCGCAGCGCCTGCGTGATGAAGGCGAGCCTGGCCCACAACCCCTTTCTCGGCCCGGGCGCCCGGCTGGCCCGCTATATCCGCAACGATTCGGCGCTGGGCATGGTGCGCCAGGCGGTGGCCGACCTGAAGAGCGGCGGGCAACTGGTGCTCTTTCCCGAAGGCACCCGCACCGAGCGGCGGCCGGTGAACGACTTCCGGCCCGGCTTCACGCTGATCGCCAAGCTGGCGGACGCGCCCATCCAGACCGTCTTCATCGACACCGACTCGCCCTACCTCGGCAAGGGCTGGCCGCTGTGGCGGCTGCCGCCGCTGCCCATCGAATTCTCGGTCCGACTGGGCCGCCGCTTCCTTCCGGCGGACGACCCGGCGGCGCAACTGGCCGAGATCCAAGACTACTTCGCCGAGAGCCTGAAGCCGTCCTCGCCTCCTGCCTGCTGAACATGCCGCCCGTGACCCCGGCCCCTTCGACCACCCACCTGGTGCTGATCCCCAGCTACAACACCGGCGCCACCCTGCTCGACACCGTGCGCGCCGCCCGCGCGCGCTGGGCGCCCGTGTGGGTGGTGGTCGATGGCAGCACCGATGGCAGCGCCGATCCGCTTCGGGCCATGGCGGACACCGACGCCGGGCTGCGCGTGGTGACGCTGCCGGTCAACCAAGGCAAGGGCGCCGCCGTGCTGCACGGGCTGCGCGAAGCGCAAGCCGCCGGCTTCACCCATGCGCTGACTATGGACTCGGACGGTCAGCACCCGCCCGACCTGATCCCCGACTTCATGGCCCAGTCGATGCGGCGCCCCGAGGCCATGGTCCTCGGCCGGCCGGTGTTCGACGCCAGCGCGCCGCTGCTGCGGGTGCGCGGCCGGCGTATCTCGAACTGGTGGACCAATCTCGAGACGCTCGGCGCCGGCGTGGCCGATTCGCTGTACGGCTTTCGCGTCTACCCGATCGCCCCCTTGATCGCGGTGATGGCGCGCCAGCCCTGGATGCGGCGATTCGACTTCGACACCGAAGCGGTGGTGCGCCTGGCCTGGCGCGGCGTGAAGCCGATCAACCGCGACGCCCCGGTCAAGTACCTGCGTGCCGACGAAGGCGGCGTCTCGCATTTCCGCTACGGGCGCGACAACGTGCTGCTGACGTGGATGCACACCCGGTTGATGCTCGAGTTCGTGCTGCGCCTGCCGCTGCTGGCCTGGCGCCGGGCCACCGGGAGGCCCCCGTTCCAGCCTTAGGAGGCCATGCCGGCTAGGCCATCCCGCCGTTGATCGAGATGACCTGGCCGGTGATGTAGCCGGCTTCGGCACTGGCCAGGAAGCCCACCAGCGCAGCCACTTCGTCGGGCGTGCCGGCGCGGCGGGCCGGCACCATCTCGGCCACGGCCTTGGGGTCGAACACCGCGTCGGCCATGGGCGACTGGATGATGCCGGGCGCCACCGCATTCACCGTGACGCCGCGCCCCGCCACTTCGAGCGACAAGGCCTTGGTGGCACTGTTGAGCGCCCCCTTGGCCGCCGCGTAGTTCACCTGGCCGCGGTTGCCCATCAGCGCGGCCACCGACGAGATGTTGATCACGCGGCCCCAGCGGGTGCGCAGCATCGGCAGCAGCAGCGGGCGCGTCACGTGAAAGAAGCCATGCAGCGACACGTCGATCACGCGGTGCCATTGCTCGGCGCGCATCGCCGGGAAGACGGCGTCGTCGTGCACCCCGGCGTTGTTGACGATGATCTGCACGGGGCCCTCGGCCAGCATCCGCTCGCAGGCGGCTTCAGCGGCCACGGCGTCGGTCAGGTCGAAGACCTGCACCGTCGCCTGCCCGCCGGTCGCGACGATTTCCGCGGCCAGGGCCTGGACGGCGTCGGGCCGCGAATTCGCGTGCAGCACGACGGCGGCGCCGTCGCGGGCGAGGCGCCGCGCAATGGCGGTGCCCAGCGCGCCGCTGGCGCCGGTGACGAGGGCGCGCTTGCCGGCAAGGCTCATGGTTGGCGTGGCGTCAAAGGCGTGTTGAGGACGACGGTCGCGCGGCCGCGCGCGAGCCAGTCGCCGGTGGTGGCTTCGGTGACCTGGAAACGGTACAGCAGCTGGCGGTTGTCGCCCGCCTGGCGCTCGGCCTCGATGCGCAGCGGCGCGTCGACATCGTCCAGCCGCCAGCGGGCCAACTCGACACCCCGTGCGCTGGCCAGGAAGCCGGGCACCGGCCCCGTGCCATCACCCAACGATTCGGCGCGCAGCGCGCCGTGCAGGGCCATGGCCTGCGCGGCGTACTCGATGGCGCAACTGGCCAGCAGGCCATGCGCGCTGCGCAGCGGGTGCGCCGCGTCGAGGTGGTTGTCGGCCAGGCAGACGATGCGCTCGTCGGACCACGACAGCAGGCTCTCGAGCCAGCACATCGCACCCTGGTGTGGTACGCGCCGGGCGATGCCGGCCGCGTCCAGCGTGGTCACGGCGGCCGTCACCAGGCCCCCTGCGGCGCCAGCGACAGCATGAGTGCCGGGCCGCCGAAGGCCGGCAGCACCAGCTCGCTCGGCTCGCCGCGGGCCAGCGCCTGCAGCAGCGGCAAGGCACGCGCTGCCGGCACCGAGCGGCGCAGCGCATCGAGGCCCGGATGCGCGCAATCGCTTTCGGCTGCGAGGCCCGCCGCATCGCCCCAGCGCAGCCGCAGCGATGCGCCGCTCGGCCCGGCAGGGGCTGGCATCACCGGCGTCAGCAGCAGCGCGACACCTACCGCGTCCATCATCGGCCGCAAGGCATGCAGCGGTTCGGGGTAGGCGATGTCCGACGCCACCAGCAGCACCGGCGCGCCGCCGGCGGCACACTGCGCCATGGCCTCCAGCAGACCGGCGGCGAAGCTGTCGTCGTAGGCACACAGGCTGGTCGACGGCGCGCGCGACTGGGTCGCGATGTGCCAGTAGCCGGCCGTGGCGTTGTGGACCGAGTTGGTGAAGCGCGTGGGCGAGACCGCGCGTTCGGGCAGGGCCAGGGCTTCGCACAGTGCATGGCAGTTCACCGGATCGCCGCTCGACGAGGTGAAGACAGTGGCGACGCCTGCCGGGTCGAAGGCGTGGCCGGTGCGTGCCGATGCCATGGCCAGCGCCTCGTCGGCCACGGCGAGCGACAGCTTCACCACGCTGCCGCTGCGGCGCCGCTCGGCCGGCGGCAGGCGGGCCGGCGGTGGCAGCACGGTCGGCGCAACCGCCCAGCTGGCCGGGTCGCGAAGGCGGGCCGCGGCCTCGGCCCAGCCGGCCAGCCCCGGCGCCAGCAGCCCGACGCCGACGATGTTCACTTCCACCGGCGGGTTCATTCGGCGGCTCCGAAGACCAGGCAGACGTTGGTGCCGCCGAAGCCGAACGAATTGCTCGCGACGTGTCCGAGGCGGGCCTCGCGCGCCTGCGGCAGGTAATTCGCCACCAGCGCCGGGTCGCGCTGCTGCAGCGTCTGGCCACCGGGCATCAGGCCGGTCTGCAGGGCGAGCATCGCAATGCCCGCCTCCACCGCACCGGCGGCGCCCAGTGTGTGGCCGGTCGCGCCCTTGGTCGAGCTGCAGGGCACGCCGGGGAAGACCCGCGCCATGGCCTGGTCCTCGGCGGCGTCGTTGTTCAGCGTCGCGGTGCCGTGCAGGTTGATGTAGTCGATGTCGGCGGCGGCCAGGCCCGCCTGCGCCAGGGCCTGCTGCATGGCCAGCGCGGCGCCGGCGCCGTCGGGCAAGGGTGAGCTCATGTGGTGGCCGTCGCTGCTTTCGCCGACGCCGCGCAGCCAGGCCACCGGCGCGCTCGCCTCGCGCTCCAGCAGCGCGTAGGCCGCCGCCTCGCCGAGCGACAGGCCGTGGCGCTGGGCATCCCAGGGCCGGCAGATGTCGGGCGACAACAGCTCCAGCGAGTCGAAACCGTACAGCGTCGTCAGGCACAGGCTGTCGACGCCGCCGACGACCGCGGCATCGATCAGGCCCAGCGCCAGCAGCCGCGCCGCGCTGCCGAAGACCTTGGCGCCCGACGAGCAGGCGGTCGAAACCGACCAGGCCGGCCCCTGCACACCCAGCGCGGCCTGCACGAACCGCGCGAGCGCCGAGTTGTTGTGGGTCTCGGCATAGTGCAGATCGGGCGGCAACGCGCCGCTGACGGGGTCGCGCCGGCGATAGGCCTGCTCGGTCTGCAGAATGCCCGACGTGCTGGTGCCCATGAAGACGCCGACCCGGTGCGCACCCCAGCGCTGCACGGCCTGCTGCACGCGCGCGGCGAAGCCATCGGCCTGCATGCCCTGCCAGGCCAGGCGGTGGTTGCGGCAATCGAAGTCCGACAGCGTTGCCGGCAGCTCGACCTCATCGACCCCTTCGACCAGGCCCAGCCAGGCCTCGAAGCCGGCTGTCTCGAAGCGCTGCAGGCGCAAACCCGTGGCGCCGGCGCGCAGGGCCCGGTTGTGGGCGTCGATGCCACGGCCCAGCGCCGTGGTCAGGGTGTAGGCGGACACCGGCCAGCGGGTCATTCAATTCCTCCACCGGCGGCTCGCACATCGGCCACCAGCAACACATTGGCGAAAGGCGTGCCCTGGCTCATCGGCACGCTGCGAACGAAGAAGCCCAACCCATCCAGCAGCGCCACCCACTCGGCCAGGGGTCGGCAGAAGGTGGGCGGCACGCGGTGGCCGCGCGCCCGGGTCACGACCCGGTCGACCCATTGGCTCATGGCGAAGCGGTGCCGCTTCGAGGCGTCGCCAATGCGCACCAGCAGCCGGCCTTGTGGAGCGAGCGCCGCATGCACCCGCTGCAACAGCGTCGCCTGGGCGGCATGGGGAAAGTAATGCAGCACGTCGAGCATCACGACCACGTCGCTGGCCGGCAGGGGCGCCTCGCAGATGTCACCGCACAGGAACGAGGCACGGGTTTGCAGCGGCTCGATGGCCATCTTGGCACGCGCTACGTCGCGCGGCATCAGGTCGATACCGGTGTAGTGCACATTGACGGGTGCCGGCGCCCAGGCGCCGGGCCACTGCAGTGGGACGGCCGCCCGGTCCACCGCCGCCAGCAAGCTGGCCATCAGGCCCTGGCCGCAGCCGAGATCGAGCACGCGGGCCCCAGGACGAACGAGGCCCTGCTGAAGCACGGCGTGGAAGACGGGGTCCCAGCCCAGCTTGCCGCGCGCGAAATGCCAGGCAAAGCGGCCCGCGCGCCGGTAGGGCACGCTGGCCGAATGGTGCAGGTGCCGCCACGCCGGCCGGGCATCGGGCATCGTCCGGCGCGTCATGGGGCGACAGCGTCCGACAGGCGAACCATGCTCAGGCCGGCCGCGCGGCAGCGTTCGAGCAGAGGCGGCAGCACTTCCAGGATCACCGGCTGCCCGGTCGCCGTGCGGCGCGCATGGCCGTCGTGCAGCAGCAGGATGTCGCCGGCGGCCAGGCCGCGGGTCAGGCGTGCGAGCACCCGGCCGGCGTCAGCCTCGCGGGTGTCGAAGCCGCGCCGCGTCCAGCTCACCAGCGTCAGGCCCAGCCGCGCCAGCACCGGCGCGATGAAGGGATTGCGAAAGCCCGCCGGCGCGCGGAAGAACCGGGGGCGCTGGCCGGTGACCGATTCGATGATCCCCTGGGCGCGGCCGAGCTCGTGGGCGTACCCGCGCGGGCCGAGCAGCGAGAAATGGTGCCGGTGCGAGGCGCTGTGATTCTGGATGTCGTGGCCGCGGCTGACGATGTCGCGCGCCAGTACCGGATGCGCGGCCACCCTGTCGGCGATGCAGAAGAAGGTGGCCTTGGCGCCCGCAGCGTCCAGGGCGTCGAGCACCGCCGGGGTGACCTCAGGATCCGGCCCGTCGTCTATCGTCAGCGCGAGCTCGCGCCGGCCGGTCGCCTCGGCGGGCAGGCGGGCCAGGTTGGGCCCGAACCAGCGGCTTCGCGGCCACAAGGTCACGCAGACGATCAGCCCGTGGTTGGCCAGCACCGCCAGGGCGGCCGGCAGGGCCCAGCCCGGTTCGACCACGACCGTCGCCAGTGCCGCGGCATGGCAGGCAAAGGTGGCGCGAATGAAGGCCGAGGGGCGCCAGCGATTCGGAACGGCGGAACGGTGATCGAGGGCAAATGACATCGTCGGCAAGGCGGGCAGGCCGCCTTGGCAGGCGCGGCCCGAAATTGTCACACAGGGGCTGCCGCGCCCTGGCGCCCGGGCGTGAATGCTGCCGCAAGCAGCAAGGCCAGCGCGGCCCCCGGTGCCACCACCTGGCCGATCGCCGCCAGCGCCGGGATCTTCGAGCTGGCGATCAGGCCGAAGGACAGCACCGTCGTCAGGTTCGCCAGGCACATCGAGGCCAGGGCATCGTCCCCCAGCCGGTCCGGCGGGGTGTCGAAGAAAAGTGCGTAGTTGGAGCCCACCGCCATGACCAGCAGCAGGCCGACCAGGTGCAGCACGCCCAGCGGGGCGCCCAGCACGTGCAGCCCGCCCAGGCACAGCACCACCGCCAGCGCGAGCGGCACTGCCACCCGCGCGACCCGCCGTGCGCTGCGCAGCCAGGCCGCCAGCAGGCACAGCACGGCGCCGGCACCGAGCCAGGCCTGCCACATGGCCTCGCCCAGGTAGCCGCGGTACAGGCCGTCCAGCTCGGCCTTCACGGCCAGCACCTGCGCGCCGTCGATGCCGGCCAGGGCCTGCCTCAGCGCCTGGCTGTCCAGCGGCCGGTCGGGCGCCTCGTGCAGCGGCAACAGCGCCGTCCAGGCACCCTCTGTGGCGCCAGCCGGGGGGCCGATCAGCATCGAGCCGACCAGCGGCGCCAGCGGGCTGGCTCGCAGCGCCGTCCAGTCGAGCAAGGGCGACTGCCGCGCCTGCCCGACCTGGGTGAAGAAGTCTTGCGGCGACAAGGTGTCCAGCGGGCTGCCCGCGGCGGCGTCGCGCCACCGCGCGGCCAGGGCCGCCGGCTCGGGCAGGCTGGCCCGACGCGCAGCCTGCGTGGCCTGGCTGGGCAGCAGGCGCGTCGGCGTTTCGTAGCCGACGAGGCGTCCGCTGTCGACCCAGCCATCCAACCGCGCGGCGGCGGCCTCGGCGCCGCGCAGTGCGGCCTCCTGGCTGGGCGCGCGCACGATCACCAGCGTGCTGCTGTCGGAGCCGCCGATGTCGGCCCGCAGCTGGGCATCGAGCGCCAGTGCGGGCGCAGGCATGGGGCTCAGCGCGCTGAGGTCGCCGCGCCACAAGGGCCCGGGCGACAGCACCAGCGCCGCCAGCGCCGTGGCCGCGAGCGCCAGCCAGACCGGCCGGGAGCGCCTCAGTGGCCCGAGTGCACGGCGGCACCCGCGGCCCAGCGGCGCCCGCCAGCCGCGCGCGCCTGCCCCGTCGGGCTGCAGCACCGGCAGCACCCAGCGCGCCGTCAGCGCCGCCGCCACCAGGCCGGCGATCGAAAACACACCCAGCTGGGCCAGGCCCGGGAAGCCCGAGAAGGCCAGCGCGGCGAAACCGCACAACGAGGTCAGCAGGCCCAGCCGAACCGTGGGCCAGCTTTCGCGCTGCCAGGCCCGCCAGCCCTGCCCCGCTGCGGCGCCGCCGGCCAGGCCGCTGCGCGCCTGGATCAGGTAGTAGATGGCGTAGTCCACCGCTTCGCCGATCAGCGTGGTGCCGAAGCCCAGTGTCATACCGTGCACGGTGCCGAAGCCCAGGCTCACCGCCGTGATGCCGGCAGCCACACCCGCCAGGACCGGCAGCCCGGCCACGGCCACGGCCCGCAAGGAGGCAAAGGCCGCCCAGAGCAGCCCGCCCACCAGCACGGCGCCGGCGATCGACAGCCACTGCACCTCGCGCTCGATCTGCGCGCGGCTGTCGACCGCGAACAGCGGCGCACCGCTGAGCAGCAGCCGCAGGCCGGCCTGCGCCGAGGGGGCGAACGCGGCGCGCACGCGCGCGATGGCCGCAGCCTGCGCGTCCAGGTCGTCGCCCGGCGCCCGGGTGCTGGCCAGCAGCACGGCCCGCGGCGCCTCGCGCGAGACCCACACGCCCTCCTGCGAGCGCGGCGCCTGGGCCGGAATCAGGCCTTCGGCGATGCGCTGCGTCTCGCCGGTCGGGTCGCGCCCGAGCAGTGGCTTGACGGCCGCCCCGCCCGGCGTGCCCAGCAGCGACAGCGTCTCGTCGATGGCGTCGCGCAGGCCGGCCACGCTGAAGCGCTCGGGCGTCACGGCGGGGCTCAGCAGGTAGCGGTGGGCGACGATCCACTCGCCGCTGGCGGCCCAGTCACCGCGTTCGCCGTTCTGCACCTGCTCGAACAGGCCGCTGTCCCGCAACGCGCGGGCCAGCGCCTTGGACGCCTCGGCGCGCTGCGCCGCATCGGCACCTTCGATCCCGATCAGCAGCGTGCGGGCCGGCGCCCCCTGCCGAATCTGGTCGATCAGCACCTGCTGGCCGGGGTTCGGGCTGGCCGGCAGGAAGGCCGACATGTCGGCCGTGAAATGAGACCGCGCGATGACCACGCCGCACAGCAGCAGCGCGAGCAGCCAGCCGGCCAGCGGCAGGCGAGGCGGGCGGCCCGCGGCGGCGGTGTCGGCCATCAGCGGGCTGCAGCGCCGGTGGCGATCGGCTCGATCGTCATCAGCGTGCGGTCGCCGTCGGCCATCTGGATCTCGACACTGCGCAGTTCGCCGCGCCGGCCGGCCACGGTGATGTAGCTGAACTGGGTGGCCAGGCGCACGTCCTGCGGCTCCAGCTGCAGCGTCCACTGGCTGGTGCTGCCGTTGAGCGTCGGCTTGAACCAGTGGCGCAGCGCGGCGGCGTCGCCGTTGAGCGTGCCACGCAGGGCCTGCACCATCAACGCCATCTCGGGGACCGCGTCCAACGCCATCTGCCGGCTGCGGCCCGCGCGGGTCAGCGTGACCTGGTTGCCATCCACGACCATGGTTTCAGGCCGCGGCTCCAGCGTGCGGCGCTCGAAGCGGCTGGGCGCCGTGAAGCTCAGGGTGCCGCTGGCCTGCAGCGGTCGGCCCAGGCCCTGCACCTGGCGCTGCTCGACGAAGCGGGCCTCGCCGGAGCGCGTCTGGGCCAGCAACTGGGTGATCTCAGTCAGTTCCAGCGCGCGGGCGGGCGGCGCCAGCGTGGCCAGGCAGGCCATCGCCAGGCAAGCCAGCGGCGTCTTCTTGCCAGAAGTCATGGAAATTGAACCAGTTGAAGGGCGATTCGCGGCACACCGACTCGAGGCGCGACGCATAGGCCCGCACCGCCTGCCACACCTGCTCGTCGCGCGCGGCCGGCTCGGCAGGCACCACGCTGAAATCGGCCAGCGGCTCGAGGCAGATCCGGTAGTGCGCGCCGCCATTGTAGAGACCGGCCATGAAGAACACCGGGCGGCGCAGCACCTGCGCCAGCCGGAACGGCCCATCGGAAAACGGCGCCTCACGGCCGAGGAAGGGCAGCCACAGGGTCTTGCCCCGCTGGCCGCTGCCGGGCAAGGACCGATCGGCCAGCAGGCCCACCAGCCCGCCCTGATCGAGCCAGTCGCGGATGGCCAGTGTGGTGCCGCGCTGGCCCAGCGCGATGATGCGCATGCGGAAGTCCGGCGCGATCTCTTCCAGCGCCGCATTGATCAGCTGCGCGTTGTCGGGGTACATGACCATCGCGACCTCGAAGCCCGACCGCTGCCGCCCGACCGTCGCCAGCGCCTCGAAACTGCCCACATGGGCGCCGAGCAGAAACGCGCCCTGCCCGCCCGCCAGCGTGTGCGACAGCGACTCGGCACCGTCAACCTGCAAGTCGAAGCCCTCGCAGCGGTCGCGCAGGAAGTAGACCCGGTCCAGCACGGTGGCGGCAAACCGATGGAAGTGGGTCCATTGCTCGGCCAGCGTCGGCGGCCGGCCGAGCACACGCGCCAGGAAGCGCCGCGAATGCCGCCTCGCGGCGCCGCCGAAGAGCAGGAAGTAGGCGGTGATCGGCCACAGCAGCGCGCGCGCCGCAGCGCGCCCGCCGCGCAGCGCCACCCAGACGATGAAGCGAAGCGCGAAGCGGTTGCTGCGCTCGCGCGTGCGGCTCCAGTCGGCCGGCGCGTTCACGGGGCCGCCACGGCGCGCCACTGCCCGCGCACCGAGAGCTGGCCGCGGCAGTGCAGCTCGAAATCCACCCCGCCGGACCGTTGCGACAGCAGCACCTCGATCGGCGTCTCGCAGCCGGCCTCGGGCACGATGGCCGAGAGGAACTTGACGTTGTCGATGACCGGCGCCTGACGCAGCAGCGGGGCGAGTTCGTCGATGGTCCAGGCCGCTTCGAGCACCTCGGCCAGCAGCACGACACCGGGGAACACCGGCTGGCCGGGGAAATGGCCGGGCAGCGCGGGGTGCGCGCCCGACAGCCGGCGCTCGACGCGCCAGGTGCGGCCCTGCAGCGCGGGCGCGGTCATGGCCGGCGCGCCGCCTCGGCGGCCGGCAGGTGCTGCTGCGCAAACGCCCGCAGCGACTGCGCGGTCAGCTTGCCGGTGGCCTCGCGCGGCAGCGACGTCACATGAACGACCTTGCGCGGCACGAACGCCGCCTCGAGCAGGCCGCGCAGGCCGGCGATCACCTGGGCGGCCGTCAGCTCGGGCGCGACGACGAAGGCGATCGGCCGCACCACGCCCTCGACGACCTCGTCGGGCATCCAGAAGCAGCCGTCCTCGACGCCAGGCAGGCGGTTGAGCTGGAAGTTGAGAAAACCCAGCGAGCTGCGCTTGCCGGCCACATGGATCAGGTCGTTGGCGCGGCCCAGCAGCTGGAAGTGCCGCGCATCCTCGAGCTGCAGCACGTCGGCCAGCGGCGTGGGTTCGGTCACGTGGCCGCCCTGGACGATGAAGACCTCCTCGCCGTCCGCCCGGCGCTCGCTGTGCAGGCGCAGCTCGCCCAGCGTGCGCCAGGTCTGGCCCTGGCTGGTGCGCCGGCTGGCGACCTGGCCGGCCTCGGTGCAGCCATAGATCTCGACCAGCACGCCACCGAAAGCCTGCTCGGCCTGCAGGGCCAGCTGGGGTGACAGCGGCGCCGTGGCACTGAGCACCAGGTCGACCGGTGGCAGCGCCACGCCCGACAGCAACAGGGTCTTGAGGTGGAACGGCGTGGTCACCAGGGCCCGCGGTCGCGGCACGCGGGCCAATGCGTCGGCCATGTCGGCCGGGTAGAACGGGCGGCCGCTGTCCAGCGCTGCACCGCCGATCAGCGCCAGCAACACGGTCGACTCCAGGCCGTAGCTGTGCTGCGGCGGCACCGAAGCGACCAGGGTCAGGCCGCGCAGGTCGGGCTGGCCGATCGCCTCGGACAGGCGCTCGGCCTCCGCCGCGATGTTGCGCAGCAGCGGGCCCCAGCGCTTGACGTGGGGCTGGGGCCGGCCGGTGGAGCCCGACGTCAGCAGGCAGGCCAGCTCACCGTCGGGCGCCATGCAGGGAACAGGCGCCTCGCCATGCGCCTTGACGGTGGCGAGCACCTCGTCCACGCGCTGCCAGGGCATGCCGCCGGCCGGCGCCAGGGCCATGTCGTCCACCAGCGCGTGCGGCGGCAGGCCGGTGCCGTCGAGCGCCGCCAGCGTCTCGGGCAAGGCATTCGGCGGCAGCAGGCACATCAGCCCGCGCGACCAGGCGGCCGCCATCGCCACCGCGAAGTGATAGCGGTCGGTACACAAGTTGACGATGCGCGCGGCACCCGGCAGGCCCGCCGCCAGCGTGGCCACATCCGCCAGGAAGCGGCGCCCGCTCACCGGCACGCCCGCGCGCCAGGCCAGGGGCGCATCGAGCTCGCGCTGTGCCCACAGAGGCAGCAACGCGCTGTCGAACCGGTCGCCCGGCGCGTTCATGGCGCCGGGGCCCCGGCGGCCGCCGCCGGGCGCGTGCGGAAGGCGCGCATGGCCGTGGCGATCGACACCCGCTCGAACTCGGGGTGCAGCCAGTAGCGCACCCGCCACTCGGCGACCATCACCGCCGCGACCGCCAGCGGCGTGCCCACGTTGGCGAACAGCGACCAGACGTCCCACGACGCGGTGCCATACAGCAGCAGCGACAACGCCAACATGCAGAAGAAGTAGCCCGCCCAAAGCTGGGTGACCCGGCGCGTGTAGCAGTGCATGGCCTCGGGCATGTGCCCGCCGTGCACCCGCAGCGCGACGCCGGTGATCATCGGCACGGCCCCGCCGCGCAGGCTGATCGCGAACACGCTGCCCAGCGCGGCGTGGATGCCCACGTGCTGCAGCACGTACAGCCGGTTCACCTCGGCCACGCCACCGCGCCAGGCCAGCAGCACCACCGCGGCCAGGCCCGCGCCCATGGCCGCCAGCATCACCCATTGGCGGCGCGCCGCCGCATAGGCGCCGGCCGTGACCAGCAAGGGGCCCAGCAGCACGGCGACCGCCCACGGCGAGCCCGCCGCATGGACCATCGACCAATGGGAGAACACCGCGTAGGCGACGAGCGCCAGCGCCGACAAGGCCGGGCGCCACATCAGACGGCCCGCCCTGTCAGCGCGTGCGGTGGGCCGCCACGTGGGCGGCCAGGGTACGCAGCGACTGGAAGATCTGGTGGTTGCGCTCGTCGTCCGAGCGCAGTTCGAAGCCGTACTTGCGCGAGACTTCCAGCGCGAGTTCCAGGATGTCGATCGAGTCGAGGCCGAGGCCGTCGCCGTAGAGCGGGGCGGCCGCGTCGATCGAATCGGCAGCTTGTTCGAGGTTCAACGCGCTGACGCACAACTCGGCCAGCTCCCGTTCGAGGCTGGTCAGGTCAGGCGGACTGGCCGCCTGGTTCGCTGCATTGGCTGCTGTCATCGTCGTCGTCCCTCGGTGGCCTGGCTCGGCGCTCATTCACTCGAACGGTGCATTTTATGACGCCGGTCAAGGGCTCAACGGCGCTGAAGCTTGGCAAATGCCGCAGCCATCGCGCTTTCGGCGGGGGCCGCGGCGCCCGAGCGGCCGCCACCGCCGGCCCGTTCGCCGCGCGCGGCCGGGCGGAAGCTGTTGTCGCCGCGCTGGCCCTGCCCCTTCTGCGGCGGCGCGGAATCGAGTTTCATCGTCAACGAGATGCGCTTGCGGGCCAGGTCGACCTCGAGCACCTTGATCTTGACGATGTCGCCGGTCTTGACGACCTCGCGGGCGTCGTTGACGAACTTGTTCGACAGCTGGCTCACGTGAACCAGGCCGTCCTGGTGCACGCCCAGGTCGACGAAGGCGCCGAATTGCGCGACGTTGCTGACCGTGCCTTCGAGCACCATGCCCGGCTGCAGGTCCTTGATGTCCTCGACGCCGTCGTTGAAGCGCGCCACCTTGAAGTCCGGGCGCGGGTCGCGGCCGGGTTTCTCCAGCTCGGCGAGGATGTCCTTGACCGTGATCGCGCCGAACTTCTCGTCGGCGAAGGCCTCGGGCTTCAGCGCGCGGATCACGTCGCTCTTGCCCATCACCTCGGCCACCGGGCGCTGCAGCTTGTCGAGCATGCGCTGCACGACCGGGTAGGTCTCCGGGTGCACGCCCGTCAGGTCCAGCGGGTTGTCGCCGCCGCGGATGCGCAGGAAGCCGGCCGACAGCTCGAAGGTCTTGGCGCCCAGGCCGGCCACGTCCAGCAGCTGCTGCCGGGTGCGGAAGGCCCCGTTGGCGTCGCGCCAGCGCACGATGCTGTTCGCCACCGCGTTCGACAGGCCCGACACGCGCGCCAGCAGCGGCGCAGAGGCCGTGTTCAGGTCGACGCCGACCGAGTTCACGCAGTCTTCGACCACCGCATCGAGCGTGCGCGCCAGCTCGCTCTGGTTCACGTCGTGCTGGTACTGGCCGACGCCGATGCTCTTGGGGTCGATCTTGACCAGCTCGGCCAGCGGGTCCTGCAGGCGGCGGGCGATGGAGACGGCGCCGCGCAGCGACACGTCCAGATCCGGCAACTCCTTGGAGGCGAATTCGGAGGCCGAGTAGACCGACGCGCCCGCTTCGCTCACCACCACCTTTTCGATGTGGGTGCCCGGCGCGAGCTGCTGGATACGCTTGATCAGGTCGCCGGCGAGCTTGTCGGTCTCGCGGCTGGCGGTGCCGTTGCCGATCGCAATCAGGTTCACGCCGTGGGTCGCGCACAGCCGGCCGAGCGTGTGGATCGAGCCCTCCCAGTCCTTGCGCGGCTCGTGCGGATACACGGTGTTCGTGTCCAGCACCTTGCCGGTGTCGCTGACCACGGCCACCTTCACGCCCGTGCGGATGCCCGGGTCCAGCCCCATCACGACCCGCTTGCCGGCGGGGGCGGCGAGCAGAAGATCGCGCAGGTTCTCGCTGAAGACCTTGATCGCGACCTTCTCGGCCTCTTCGCGCAGGCGGCCGAACAGATCACGCTCCAGGCTCATCGAGAGCTTGACCTTCCAGGTCCAGGCCACCGTCTTGCGGATCAGCTCGTCGCCCGGGCGCTTGGCATGGCGCCAGCCGAGGTGGTGGGCGATGCGACCCTCGGCCAGCGTCGGCTGGCCGGGCACGATCTCTTCGTCGAGCACCAGCTTGGCGTCGAGGATCTCCTGCGTGCGGCCGCGGAACACCGCCAGCGCGCGGTGCGACGGCACGGTGCGGATCGGCTCGTCGTACTCGAAGTAGTCGCGGAACTTGGCTACGTCGGCGTTGTTCACGTCCTTGCCGTCCATCAGCTTGGACTGGAACAGGCCTTCCTCCCACAGCCACTCGCGCAGCTTGCCGACGAGCGCGGCGTCTTCCGCCCAGCGCTCGGAGAGCAGGTCGCGCACGCCGTCGAGCACCGCGTAGGCGTCGGCAAAGCCGGCGTCGGCGTTGATGAAGGCGGCGGCCTCGGCGGCCGGATCCAGCGAGGGGTCGGCGAACAGCTTGTCAGCCAGCGGCTCCAGCCCCGCTTCGCGGGCGATCATGCCCTTGGTGCGGCGCTTGGGCTTGTAGGGCAGGTAGAGGTCTTCCAGCTCCTGCTTGGTCGGCGCGGCCTCGATCGCGGCCTGCAGCTCGGGCGTCAGCTTGCCCTGCTCGTCGATGCTCTTGAGCACCGCGGCGCGGCGCTCTTCCAGCTCGCGCAGGTAGCCCAGGCGCGACTCCAGCTCGCGCAGCTGAATGTCGTCCAGCCCGTCGGTAGCTTCCTTGCGGTAGCGGGCGATGAAGGGCACCGTGGCGCCGCCATCGAGCAGCGCAACGGCCGCGTTCACTTGCGCCGGCCGAACCTTCAGCTCGGCGGCAATTTGCAACAGGATCTTTTCCAAAACCGGTTCAGGCAGTGCGAGAAAGCGCGGGAGTGTGCCAGAACCGGTCTCGGAAGAAGTGTGCTAATGGCGGCTCAATCGACCATGTCGCGATAGGCCCGCCAGCTCGCGTGGCCGAGCAGCGGGAAGACGACCACCAGGCCGAGCATGGCCGTCGCGAAGCCGAGGATCGTCAGGCCCGCGATCAGCACCGCCCAGACCGCCATCGCGGCCGGGTTGCGCGCGCAGCAACGCAGGCTGGTCAGCGCCGCGGTGATCACGTCGACCGGCCTGTCGAGCAGCATCGGCACCGTGACCACACTGAGCGTGAACACGACCGTCGCCAGCACCGCCCCGGCGCCGAAGAAGGCCAGCAGCAGCGCGCTCTGGCGGCCGCTGAACAGCAGGTCTTCGAGCAGGCGCGACGCATCCGGCGCGCTGCCGCTGTACAGCAGCGCGAACAACACCGCGGCCGCGCGCTCCCAGAAGATCAGCGCCACCGCCAGCATCAGGCCGAACAAGGCCACCGAGCCGGCGTTGTCGCGCCATGCGCGCAGCGCGGCGCGAGGGTCGATCGCTTGACCTTGGTCAAGCTGACGCGAGATCGCGTACAGGCCGATCGCGGCGAACGGCGCCACCAGCAGAAAGCCGCCGAGGTAGGCCGGCACCATGTAGGGCGCGCGCCAGACGAGCATCAACAACAGCACGCCCAGCACCGCGACGCCGGCACCGTGCGCGAAGCTGTGAACACCCGACTTGGCCAGGTCGCTGTAGCCCAGCCGCAGCCAGGCCAAGGGCTGGAGCGCCCTGACGCGCCGTATCGCGGGATGCTCGAAGTCGCCGTGCGACCGGTCGATCACATGATCCATGGCAGGCTCCTGGTTTCTCGAGCCAAGGTCTGTGGCCATGGACGTCGCCGGCGCTGGCTCGATTCGCCGGCGGCGCCGCTGGCGAAATCCTACGCCGCGCCGCGCCAGCGTGCCAGCGCTGCAGCGGTTTCTAGCTTCCCCGCAGCACCGCGCGCAGCTGATCGCCCAGCTCCGGCCGGTGGGCGAAGGGGTCGGTAGGGTTGCGCATCTTCATGATGTCCTCGAGCCGCACCGCCACCGGCGCCAGCGCGCGCTCGTTCGGGTGGCTGAAGACGTAGAAGCGCTTCGAGGCCATCGCCTCGAACACGAACTGCGCGACCTCGGCCGCGCTCACCTTGCCGCTGGCCACGGCCTTCTCGCCGAGGAGCTGCGCCGCCTTCTGGCTGGGCGTCATGGCGGGGCCGGCCTCGCGCATGCCGGCCGGGCGCGCGCGGTCGCTGTGGGCGATGCCCGTGGGCACGAAGTACGGGCACAGCACGTGCGCGTGCACCTGCCCCGTGACCAGCGCCAGGTCCTGGTAGAGGGTTTCGCTCAGCGACACCACCGCATGCTTGGTGATGTTGTAGGCGCCCTGGTTCGGCATGTTGACCAGGCCGGCCATCGACGCGGTGTTGACGATGTGGCCTCGGTAGGCCGGGTCGGCCTGGGCCGCCGCCAGCATCAGCGGCGTGAAGGCACGCACGCCGTGGGCCACGCCCATCAGGTTGACGCCCACGATCCAGTCCCAGTCCTTCACCGAGTGTTCCCAGATCAGGCCGCCGACCGACACGCCCGCGTTGTTGAACACGAAGTGCGGCGCGCCGAAGCGCTGCATGGTCGCGTCGGCCAGGGCCTGCACCTGCTCGGCGCTCGACACATCGAGCTGGAAGGGCAGCACCTTGGCGCCCAGGGCTTCGATCTCGGCGGCGGCCTTGGCAAGCGGCTCGGGCATCACGTCGGCCATCACGACGTTCATGCCCTCGCGGGCGGCGATGCGCGAGGCCTCGAGGCCGAAGCCCGAGCCGGCGCCGGTGATGACCGCGGTGCGGTTGGTGAAGTAGCCCATGGGTGGTCCTCGAATGTGCTTGGAGAAAGGCGTTACTGAATCGGGTTCGCGCGGGCGATCAGCGCATCGAAGGGCGCGGCGCGACCCAGGCTGCCGAAGGCGCCGAGGGATTCGCCGCGCGCCAGGCGCGAATCGCAGAAGGCCTCGAAAACGAAATCCGGCGCGTGCTGGCGCAGCAGCGCGGCCTGCACCGCGAGCGCCACGTCGCGCGAGAGCGCGCGGGCCTCGATCTCTTCGGTCAGGCCGTCCAGCCGCGCTGGCAGCCCGTCGGCCAGGCGGTCGAAGGCGGCGTGCGCGCCGCGCGCCGGTGCCAGCTCGGCCGCGAGCGCATCGGCCACCGGCCCGCCGCGCAGCGCGCGCAGCAGGTCGATCGCCATGATGTTGCCCGCCCCTTCCCAGATCGAGTTCAACGGCATCTCGCGGTAGATGCGGGCCATCACGCCCTCGCCCTGCTCTTCGACGTAGCCATTACCGCCCAGGCACTCCATTGCCTCCTGCGCGAAATGGCTGCCGCGCTTGCAGACCCAGAACTTGGCCACCGGCGTCAGCACGCGGCGCATGAGGGCCTCGTGGCCGCTCGGGTCCTGGCCGTGCTCGGTGCGGTCCACCGTGCGCGCGACGCGCAGCGCGAGCGCGGTCGCGGCCTCGCTCTCGAGCGCGAGGTCGGCCAGCACGTTCTTCATCAGCGGGTGGTGGGCCAGAGGCTTGCCGAAGGCTTCGCGCTGGCCGGTGTGGTGGATCGCGAGCGACAGCGCCTGGCGCATCAGGCCGGCGGTGCCGAGCGCGCAGTCGAGCCGCGTCAGCGCACCCATCGCCAGGATCTGCGGCACGCCGCGGCCTTCGTCGCCGACGCGCCAGCCGAGCGCCTCGCGGAACTCGACCTCGGAACTGGCGTTGGCGTGGTTGCCCAGCTTGTCCTTCAGGCGCTGGATCTCGACGCGGTTGCGCGCGCCCTCGCCCAGCCAATCCGGCAGCCAACGGGGGACGAGGAAGCAGCTCAGGCCACCGGCCGTCTGCGCCAGCACCAGGTGGGCGTCGCTCTGCGGCGCCGAGAAGAACCATTTGTGGCCCGTGATGCGGTAGCGCTCGCCCCAGGCGTCTGCGCCGTCGCGCTCGGCCCGCGTCGTGTTGGAGCGAACGTCCGAGCCGCCCTGCTTCTCGGTCATGCCCATGCCGAGCGTGACGCCGTTCTTGGCGGCCATCGGCAAGGGCCGCGCGTCATAGACGGGCGCGGTGACACGGGCCGACCAGTCGGCGTGCAACGCGGCGTTGGCCTTCAGCGCCGGCGTGACGGCGTAGCTCATCGACACCGGGCACATCACCGACGGCTCTGCCTCAGTGAAGAGCATGAAGCCGGCCGCGCGGCGCAGGTGGCCGCCCGGCCCTTCGGCCCACGGCGTGCCGTGCAGGCCGTGGCCGACCACGCTGGCCATCAGCGCGTGGTAGCTGGGGTGGAACTCGACCTCGTCGACGCGCCGGCCCTGGCGGTCGTGCGTGTGCAGCACGGGCTGGTGCAGGTTCGCCAGCCGCGCATGCGCCTGCATGCCGGCGCTGCCGACCGCCGCCCCGAGCGCGCGCAGGTCGGCCAGGTCCAACCCCGGCGCGTGGAAAGCGAGCGCCTCGCGCAGGGCGCGGTGGCCGTCGAACAGGTTCGCGCCGGCCAGCGGCGCGGCCTGGTTCGTCACCTCGTGCGTGGCGGTGGGTGTGTTCATGGCTGCCTCCACATCTCCTGGTGCGGGATGTTGTCTTCGAGGTAGGCCTCGCCGACTGGCACGAAGCCGAACTCGCCGTAGAACCTGCCCAGATGAGCCTGCGCGCTGATGCGGTTGCCGCGGCCCGGCCAGGCCTCGCTGCAGCGTCTCATCGCCTCGGCCATCATCACGCGGCCCAGGCCGGTGCCGCGCAGCGACTTGTCAATGACCACACGGCCGATCGAGGGTTCGTCGTACTTGAGGCCGGGGTCGACGACGCGCAGGTACAGCAGCAGTTCGCCGCTGTCGTCACGGCCCAGAAGGTGCCAGCTGTGCTGGTCGAGCCCGTCCGCGTCGAGGTACGGGCCCTGCTCCAGCACGAAGACCTTCTGCCGCAGGGCCAGCACGTCGTAGAGAGCCTGAAGCGTCAGGCCTTCGAAGCGCGTCCACTGCCAGTGGATCGGGGCCACGGCTCAGACCAGCTTCACGAGTTGCTTGCCGAAGTTCTTGCCCTTGAGCAGCCCGAGGAAGGCCTCGGGCGCGCTGGCCAGCCCTTGCGCCACCGTCTCGCGGTACTTGAACCTGCCGGTGGCGACGAGCGTGCCCAGCTCCTTCAGCGCCTCGGGCCACACCTCCATGTGCTCGCTGACGATGAAGCCTTCGAGCTTCATGCGGTTGGTCAGCAGCAGTTGCGGCAGCGCCATCGGGATCGGCTCGCCGTTGTAGCCGGCGATCATGCCGCACAGCGCGATGCGGCTGAAGGCGTTCGCGCGCAGCATCACCGCATCGAGGATCATGCCGCCGACGTTCTCGAAGTAGCCGTCGATGCCGTTCGGGCAGGCCTCCTTCAGCGCCTTGGACAGCGACTTCACGTCCGGGTGGGCCTTGTAGTCGATGCAGGCGTCGAAGCCCAGTTCGCTCACGACCTGCGCACACTTCTGCGGCCCGCCGGCGATGCCGACCACGCGGCAGCCGCGCGCCTTGGCGAGCTGGCCCACCGCACCGCCGACCGCACCGCTGGCCGCGCTGACGACCACCGTCTCGCCGGCCTTCGGATTGATGATCTTGACCAGGCCGTACCAGGCGGTGACGCCCGGCATGCCGACCGCGCCGAGGTAGGCCGACAGCGGGATGTGGGTGGTGTCGACCTTCTGCAGCACGCCGCGCTGGGTGGCGTCGACGAGCTGGTACTCCTGCCAGCCGCCCATGCCGACGACCTTGTCGCCGGCCTTGAAGTTCGGGTTGCGCGACTCGACCACCTCGCCTGCGGTGCCGCCGATCATCACCTCGTTGAGCGGCTGCGGCTGCGCGTAGCTCTTGGATTCGTTCATGCGGCCGCGCATGTAGGGGTCCAGGCTCAGGTAGTGGTTGCGCACCAGGACCTGGCCGTCCTGCAGCGCGGGCACGGGCGTCTCGACGAGGCGGAAGTTGTCGACGCTGGCTTCGCCCTCGGGGCGCGAGGCAAGCAGGATCTGGTGGTTCATCGTGGTCATGGGGTGGGTCCTTTCAGGGATTCGCGTCGTCGCCGCGCTGCAGCGGCTTGATCTCGCGGTTCTTCGCGGGCAGGGCCCGCACGTACTTGAAGGTGCCGGTGGCGTGGGCGCACAGGTGCCCCTCGCCATCGAGCACCGAGGCTTCGCAGAAGGCCAGCGTGGTGGTGCGCTGCAGCAGCTTGCCGACGGCGCGCAGCTCGCCTTCGGCCGGGCGCATGAAGCTGGTCTTCATCTCGATCGTGGCGACGCCGGGGCCGTCGAGGTGCTGGCTGCGTGCGGCCATCGCCATCGCGACGTCGAGCATGGTCATCAGCACACCGCCGTGGGCGACCTCCCACGAGTTCATGTGCGAATCGGTCAGGTCGACGCGCAGCTCGCTGGCGCCGCCGGCACAGGCGTGCAGCTCCAGCCCCAGGCGCTCGACGAAGGGCACCTTGACCGGGAATGGGATCTTTGTGCGACTCAAGCGCTCAGCCTCCGGTCAGCGCCGAGACGCCGCCATCCACCGCCAGGATCTGGCCGGTGATGTGCTTGCCGGCCGCCGACGCGAACAGCAGCGCCGCACCCTTCAGGTCGTCGTCGTCGCCCAGGCGGTTCAGCGGCGCGTGCGCGGCCATGGCCTCGGCGCCCATCTTCTCCAGCAGGCCCTTGGTCATCTTGCTCGGGAAGAAACCGGGCGCAAGCGCATTGACGGTGATGCCGTAGCGGCCCCACTCGCCGGCCAGCGCGCGGGTGAAGTTCACCACCGCGCCCTTGCTGGTGTTGTAGGCGATCGTCTGCATGGCCGGCGGGTTGCCACCCAGGCCGGCGATGGACGCGACGTTGATGATGCGGCCGCGACGGCGCGGGATCATGCTCGCGTTGGCCACCGCCTGGCTGAAGACGAACAGGCTGCGGATGTTCAGGTTCATCACCTTGTCCCAGGCCTCGAGCGGGTGGCTCTCGGCCGGCGCGCCCCACGTGGCGCCGGCGTTGTTGACGAGGATGTCGATGCGGCCCATGCGCTCCATCGTCTCGCTCACCACGCGCCGGGCATCGTCGGGCTGGCTGGCGTCCGCCGCGATCCAGCGCGTGTCGATGCCCTTGGCCTGCAGGTGGGCGGCCGCTTCTTCCAGGTCGGCCGCCTTGCGCGAGCTCAGCAGGATCTTCGCGCCGGCCTCGCCCAGGCTCTCGGCGATCTGCAGACCCAGGCCGCGCGAGCCGCCGGTGACCAGGGCCGTCTGGCCCTCCAGGCTCATCAGTTGTTGGATCGGGGTGCTCATGTCGGGTGTCCTCGGGTGAATTCGTTGCGGGGTCAGAACCAGTCGTCGTGCATCTCGCGGCAAACAGCCTCGCGGGTGCTCACGACGCCGAGCCAGGCGTCGACCAGCGGCAGTTCGTAGGCGAAGAAGTAGCGGCACGCTGCCCGCGCGCCCTCACGGCGCGCTTCAACTGCCTCGCCTTCGCGGCGCGCCGTCGCCGCCTCGCGCGCGGCCAGCGCCACGTCGAGCCAGATCCAGGCGATCACCACGTGGCCGAAGGCCTGCAGATAGGGCGTGGCGTTGGCCAGCGCCTCTTCCGGCACGCCGGTGGCCCAGGCGGCCTTGGTGGCCGCGCCCAGGCGCTGCACGGCCGCGCCGAGCTGGTTCGCGTGTTCGGCCAGGCCGTCGGCGTGGCCGGCGCGGGCGATCGTCTCGTTGATGCGCGTGGCCAGCAGCTTCAGGCCGGCGCCGCCCTGCATCACGACCTTGCGGCCCAGCAGGTCTAGCGCCTGGATGCCGTGCGTGCCCTCGTGAATCATGTTGAGCCGGTTGTCGCGCCAGTACTGCTCGACCGGGAAGTCGCGCGTGTAGCCGTAACCACCATGCACCTGGATCGCCAGGCTGTTGGCCTCCAGGCACCACTGGCTCGGGAAGCTCTTGGCGATCGGCGTCAGCACCTCGAGCAGCAACGCGGCTTCAGCCGACGCCTCGGGCGTGCCGGCGTGCTGCTCGTCGACCAGCCGCGCGCAGTACAGCGCCAGCGCCAGTGCACCTTCGCTGTAGGCCTTCTGCGCCAGCAGCATGCGCCTGACGTCGGCGTGCTCGATGATCGGCACCTGCGGGCGGGTCGCGTCCTTGCCGCCCTCGGCGATCGGGCGACCCTGCGGGCGCTGGCGCG
Source organism: Ideonella sp. (assembly GCF_035254525.1). Lineage (GTDB taxonomy): Bacteria > Pseudomonadota > Gammaproteobacteria > Burkholderiales > Burkholderiaceae_C > Ideonella. Next base: position 107,802 of record NZ_DATFAN010000209.1, read on the forward strand.
CGTAGGCCAGCGAAGCCTCGTAGCCGGCATAGCCCAGCATCGTGGCCGCCATGCCCACGCCGATGCGCGCCTCGTTCATCATGTGGAACATGCAGCGCAGGCCCTCGCCGGGCCGGCCGACGAGGTAGCCGACCGCGCCGGCCCGGCCGCCCGGCTTGAAGCGGCCCTCGCCGAAGTTCAGCAAGGTGTTGGTCGTGCCGCGCCAGCCGCACTTGTGGTTCAGGCCGGCAAGCGCGACATCGTTGCGTTCACCGGTGAGCCGGCCCTCGGTGTCGACCAGCTTCTTCGGCACGATGAACAGCGAGATGCCCTTGGTGCCCGGGATCAACTTGCCATCCGGCCCGGGGATCTTGGCCAGCACCAGGTGGATGATGTTCTCGGTCAGCTCGTGCTCGCCGGCCGAGATCCACATCTTGTTGCCGGTCAGGCGATAGCGCGGGCCCAGCGGGTCGGTCTCGAAGGCGTCGCCGTCGGGCACGGCGCGGGTAGCCACGTCCGACAGGCTGGAGCCGGCCTGTGGCTCGGACAGGCACATCGTGCCCGACCAGCGGCCGCTGAATTCGTTGAGGGCGAAGATGCGCTTCTGCGCTTCGGTGCCGTGCGCCATCAGCAGGTTCGCATTGCCCACCGTCAGCAGGCCGCTGCCGATGCTGACCGAAGCCTTGGCGAAGAAGGCGTTGGCCGCCGACTCCACGGTGTAGGGCAGCTGCATGCCGCCGATGTCGTAGTCCTGCGCGGCGCTGAGCATGCCGGACTCGCCATACGCCTTCCACGCGTCGTGCGTGGCCTGCGGCAGGATGACTTTGTCGCCATCCGAACCTGACACGACGTGCGGCTCCTCGGTATCGACCAGTCGGTTGAACGGCGCGTACTTCTCGCGCGCGATGCGTTCGCAGGTGTCCATGACCTGCGCGAAGGTCTCGCGCGCGTGGTCGGCGAAGCGGGGGCGATCCAGCAACGCGTCGACGCGCAGCCAGTCGTGCAGCAGGAAATCGATCGTCGGTCTGAGCATGGCTCGCAAGTCCTATCGGTTCGTCGGGGTCACGGCCATCGTGGCCGAGGCCTTCATCACCAGCGTGCGCTGCCCGCCGTTCACGGCATAGACCTCGGCCTCGGTGAAGCTCAGCATGCGGCCGGGCTTGAGCACGCGCGCTTCACATTCGAGGCGCTCGCCCCGGCCGGCGCGCAGCAGGCTGGTCTTGAGCTCGGCGGTCAGCACCACACAGCCCTCGGCGGCCAGGGTCTGCGCCGCCGCGCCCATCGTGTGGTCGGCCAGCGAGGCCATCACCCCGGCATGCGCCTGGCCGGTGTGCTGCAGGTGGCGCGGCGCCAGCGGCAGGATCGTGCTGACCGTGCCCTCGCCCACCGCCACCGGCTCGACCCCGAGGTCGACCATGAACGGTGCCGCGGCGAAGAAGCGGCGCAAGGTATCGAGGTCGACGTTCATCGGTGAAATCAGCCCGGCGGGGCTTCGCCCATCTTCGTGATCGTTCCCTGGGCCAGCGCGCACAGCGTCTCTTCGTGGCCGCGCACCGCGTAGACCTCGCAGCGGCACACGGCCTGCGTCTTGCCGATGCCGATCGCCTTGGCACGCGCGACGAGCCGCTCGCCGGTCGCCGGCTTGAGGTAGTTGATCTTGTACTCGGACGTCACCACCGGCACGCGCATCGCCGTGCCGCCCGCGTAGGTCAGCGCGTTGTCGGCCAGGTAGCTGACGACGCCG
>NZ_DATFAN010000210.1:0-75536 GCF_035254525.1 Ideonella sp.
AAGGTGTAGCCCGACGCGAGCTTCTGCTCGTTCATCGGCTCGATCAACGCCAGCAGCGGCGCCAGCGGCCGGTAGCGCATCGCGACCTTGGTCGCGTAGGCGAAGAAGCGCGGCAGGTCGGCGCGGTAGTGCGGCTTGCCGTCGCGGTGCTTCAGGCGGCAGAAGATGCCCATCACCTTCAGATGACGCTGCAGGCCCATCCACTCGAGCTGGCGCCAGAACTCGCCGAAGTCCTCGTCGACCGGCAACCCGGCCTTGCGCGCGGCATCCCAGTAGCGCACGGCCCAGTCGATCTCGCGCTCCTCGTCCCATGAGATGAAGGCGTCGCGCAGCAGCGAGGCGATGTCGTAGGTGATCGGGCCGGCCAGTGCGTCCTGAAAGTCGAGGATGCCGGGGTTCGGGTCGGCCACCATCAGGTTGCGCGGCATGTAGTCGCGGTGCACGGCGACCACCGGCTGCGCGAGCGCGCTGGCCACCAGCGCATCGGCCACGCGCTGCCAGCGCGCCTGCTGCGCCTCGGTCCACTGCAGGCCGAACTCACGGCCCACGCACCACTCGGGGAACAGCGCCAGCTCGCGGCGCAGGAAGGCCTCGTCGTAAGCCGGCAGCACGCTGGCGTCGACATGGCCCTGCCAGTGCACCAGCGCGCGGATGGCGTCGCGCATCAGGCGGTTGGCTTCCGCGCCGTCGGCCTCGCGCAGCGCGTCCAGGTACGAGCGGCTGCCGAGGTCTTCCAGCAGCACGAAGCCATGTTCGGCGTCGGCGGCCAGCACCTCGGGCGCGTGCAACCCGGCGGCGCGGATGCGCCCGGCCATGGCCAGGAAGGGCCGGCTGTCGATCAGCGCCGGTGGCGCGTCCATCACGATCGCGCTGCGGCCGCCGGCGCCGTCGATGCGCAGGTAGCGGCGCACGCTCGCATCGGCCGAGGCCGGGCGTAGCGTCGGCGGCTGCCAGCCCTGTTCGGCCGCCAGCGGCGCGAGCCAGCGCTCGAACGCGGCCTGGCGTGCGGCATCGGGCCAGTCGACCGGCAAGGGGGAGGGAACGTCGGAGGGAGCCGCAGACACAGTCGAGGAGGAAGCAACGTGGATAATCCGCGGCGATTCTAGTGACGCCCTGCCTTTTCCCCCGCACCTTGCGCCCCAGCCGTGGCCGCACCATCTTGCACGCCGTGGCCGCGGCTTGCGTGCTGGCCTGCGCGCCGTCCGTCCGCGCGGGCGCGCCGAGCGCGCTGCCGAAGCTGCCGGTGGAGCTGTCCGCCGACACGGTGCACAGCACGATGGACCAGGAAACGGTCGCCGAGGGCGAGGTCGAGTTGCGCCAGGGTCAGCTCACGCTGACGGCCGACATGCTGCGCTACTACGCGCCGACCCAGTGGGCGCGTGCCGCGGGCCACGTGCAACTGCAGCGCGACGGTGACCGCTTCAGCGGCACCGCGGCCGAGTTGAACCTCGCGACGCGCGAGGGTTTCGTGCTCCAGCCCACCTACCACTTCGAGCGCACCGGCGCCGGCGGACGCGCCGAGCGCATCGATTTCGTCAGCGACAAGCGTTTGAGCGCGCGCCGCGCCGACTACACCAGCTGCCCGCGCGACGGCGCGGCCGATGGGGTCGAACCCGACTGGGTGCTGTCGGCCGACCGGCTGGACCTCGACTTCGAGCACAACGACGGTGTCGCGCACGGCGCGGTGCTGCACTTCCTCGGCGTGCCGATCCTCGCCGCCCCGGCGATCAGCTTCCCGGCCACCAGCGAGCGCCGCTCCGGCTGGTTGCCGCCCGAGCTCGACAGCGACACCCGCGGCGGTGTTTCGCTTGCGGTGCCCTACTACTGGAACCTGGCGCCGAACTACGACCTGATCACGACGCCGTCGATCGCGGCGCTGCGCGGCCTCGGCCTGCAGGCCGAGTTTCGCTACCTGCAACCGAGCGACGAGGGGCGCGTCGAGGTGCACACGTTGCCGCACGACCGCGTCGTCGGCCGTGAACGGCACGCCTACGAGTGGGTGCACGACGGCCACTTCGGCAGCGGCGATGGCAGCGACGGCTGGCGCTACGGCACCAACCTGATGCGCGCGTCCGACGACGATTACTGGAAGGACTTCGCGAACCAGTTGCCCAGCCTGACACGCCGGCTGCTACCCCAGGCGGCCGGCGCCGAGCGGCGCTATGCGCTGTCGCCCGACACCAGCCTGGACCTGTACGCCCACCTGCAGGGTTGGCAGGTGCTGCAGGACACCGAGACCATCCTGCCGCCCTACCAGCGCGTGCCGCAGCTGGGCCTGCGCGGCCGTGGCCGGCTCGGCGGTGAAGACGTCGGGCTGCAGTGGGAGTTCGAGGCCGAGGCCAACCGCTTCGAGCTGGCCGACCGGCCAGTGGGCGACGACCGCCCCGATGGCGCGCGCGCGCACTTACTGGGCGCGCTGTCGCGACCGTTCGACGAAGGCTGGGGCTGGTTCATCCCTCGGGCTTCGTTCAACGCCGCGAGCTACCGCACCGACACCGCGATGAGCGACCAGCGGCGCGACGCGAGCCGGGTGATCCCGACGCTCAGCGCCGATGCCGGCCTGCGCTTCGACCGCGACAGCGAGCTGTTCGGCCGTGCGCTGCGCCAGACGCTGGAGCCGCGCCTGCACTACGTCAACACGCCCTGGCGCGAGCAGACGGCGCTGCCGCTGTTCGACACCGCGCCGAGCGATTTCAATGCGGTGTCGATCTATGCCGACAACCCGTTCTCGGGCATCGATCGCGTGGCCGACACCCACCAGGTCACGCTCGGCGCCACCTCGCGTTGGCGCGAGACCGGCAGCGGCATCGAACGGCTGCGGCTCGGCGTCGCCCAGCGCTTCCTGTTCCGCGACCAGCGCCTGACGCCCGAAGGTGTCGAAGGCGACAAGCGGGCCTCGGACCTGCTGCTGTTCGGCTCGGGCACGCTGTTCCAGAACTGGATCTTCGATGCGACGGTGCAGTACAACGCCAGCATCGACCGGCCGGTGCGCTCGATCGTCGCGGCGCGCTACCAGCCGGCGCCGTTCTACACGCTGGCCGGCACCTACCGCTATGCGCGTGACCTGAGCGAGCAGTTCGAGCTCGGCTGGCAATGGCCGCTGTACCGTGGCGACAAGCGCGCCAACGGCTGCGGCGGCACGCTGTACGGCGTGGGCCGCGTCAACTTCAGCATGCGCGACAACCGGGTCACCGATTCGATCGCCGGCCTGGAATACGACGCCGGCTGTTGGATCGCGCGCTTCGTCGCGCAAAAGGTCTCGACCGGCCTGGCCGAATCGACCACCCACTGGATGCTGCAACTCGAGCTGGTTGGCCTGTCCCGGTTGGGCAGCAACCCGCTGAAGGTCCTGAAGGACAATATCCCCGGTTACCGCCTGCTGCGCGACGACGACGCCGCGGCTCCGTCCACGACATTCACCCCATGATCGACACGACCCGTCTACGCGCCGCCGCCCTGGCCTTGGCCGCCACCGCCCTGGCCTGCGCGGCCGCTTCGGCGCAGCCTGCCGCGCAGGCCGCCGCCGCGGCCGCGCGCACCCCGGCGCGGCAGGCCGACTACATCGTCGCCATCGTCAACAACGAGTTGGTGACCCAGGTCGAGCTCGACCAGCGCATCGCGCGCGCCCGGCTCGACGCCTTGCGCACCGGCGCCCGCCTGCCGCCCGACGCCGAACTGCGCAAGCAGGTGCTCGATGCGCTGATCGAGGAGCGTGTCGTCGTCACCTATGCCCGCGACAGTGGGCTGAAGGTCGACGAACCCGAGCTCGACCGCGCGGTGGCGAATGTCGCCGCCGCCAACAAGCTGACGCTCGACAAGCTGCAGGATCGGCTGAAGGCCGAGGGCATCGACTACGCCCGTTTCCGCGCCAACCTGCGCGACCAGATGCTGGCCGAGCGGGTGCGCGAGCGCGAGGTGATCAGCCGCATCCGGGTCACCGATGCCGAGATCGACAACGCGGTGGCGGCGCGCCAGGGTCAGATGGCCGCGTCGTCCGAGATGAACATCGCGCAGATCCTGGTGACCGTGCCCGAGAACGCGAGCCCCGAGGTCGTGGCCGAGCGGCGCGAGAAGGCGCTGGCGGCGCTGGCCCGGGTGCGTGGCGGCGAGCCTTTCGAGGTGGTCGCCAAGGCCGTCTCCGAAGACGCGAACAAGGACAAGGGCGGCGAGATCGGCGCGAAGCCGGCCGATCGGCTGCCCGACCTGTTCGTCAACGCCGTGAAGCCGCTCGCGGTCGGCGCCGTGACGGCCGAGCCGGTCCGCAGCGGTGCCGGCTTCCACATCCTCAAGCTGCTGTCCCGCAGCGACGTCAGCACCGCGTCGGTCACCCAGACGCGTGCCCGGCACATTCTGCTGCGGCCGTCGACGGCACTGCCGGTCGATGCGGCACAGAAGCGCCTGGCCGAGTTCCGCGACCAGATCCTGGCCGGCTCGCGCCGCTTCGAGGACGTCGCGCGGCAGTATTCGGAGGACGGCAGCGCGGCCGGCGGCGGCGACCTGGGCTGGACGGCGCCCGGCAGCCTCGTGCCCGAGTTCGAGGAGGCGATGAACAAGCTGCCGCCGGGCGGCATCTCGCAGCCGGTGGTGTCGCGCTTCGGCGTGCACCTGATCCAGGTGGTCGAGCGGCGCCAGGTCGCGGTCGACCCGAAGGAGCTGCGCGAGCAGGCCCGCAACGTGCTGCGCGAGCAGAAGTTCGGTCCGGCCTACACCGACTGGGCGGCGGAGCTGAAGGCCCGCGCCTACATCGAGATGCGGGAACCGCCGCAGTGAGCCGAGCGCCGGGCCGCCCCAAGCCGGCTTGCATCCCCCCGGGGGATCGGGCGCAGCTCGCTGCGACCGAGGGGCCAGTTTCGTGAAGCACATCGCCCGCAAGCGCTTCGGCCAGCACTTCCTGGCCGACAGCGCGGTCATCGACGCGATCGTGCGGGCGATCGCCCCGCGGCCGGGTGAGGCGATGGTCGAGATCGGGCCGGGGCTCGGGGCCATGACCCAGCCGCTGCTCGAGCGCTGCGGGCGGCTGACGGTGATCGAGCTCGACCGCGACCTGGCCGCCCGTCTGCGCCAGCGGCCGGGCCTGGACGTCGTCGAATCCGACGTGCTGAAGGTCGATTTCGGTGCGCTGGCCGATCGCCTGGGATCGAAGTTGCGGGTGGTCGGCAACCTGCCGTACAACATCTCGACGCCGATCCTGTTCCACTTGCTGCCCTGGGCCGAGCGCGTGGCCGACCAGCACTTCATGCTGCAGAAGGAAGTCGTCGACCGCATGGCCGCCGCGCCGGCCAGCAAGGCCTATGGCCGGTTGTCGGTGATGCTGCAGTGGCGCTATGACATCGAGTCGCTGATCGACGTGCCGCCCGAGGCCTTCGAGCCGCCGCCGCAGGTCGATTCGGCGGTCGTGCGCATGCTGCCTCTGCCGGGCTTCGTGAAGCTCGACGCCGCGCGTTTCGAAGCGATGGTCGCCGTGGCCTTCTCGCAGCGGCGCAAGCTCCTGCGCCACACGCTGGGCCGCTGGCTCGATGAGCAAGGCTTCGGCGGGGCGTTCGACCTGCAGCGCCGGGCCGAAGAGGTGCCCGTGGCCGAGTTCGTTGCCCTGGCCGGGGCGCTGCCCCCGAAATGACAAGGCCCGCCAAAGGCGGGCCGAGGTCACTCCAAGCAGCTGTCGCGGAACCGGCTCTGCCGGGCCGCTGACAGCGCCCCCTCGAGGGGGAGGCGCCGCCAGGCGCCTCGGGGGTGGTCTTATCTCATGCTGCGTTCAGCCACATGGCCGTATCGAACGCGCTGCACATCATCGGCATGTTCATCCCGAAGTTCGGGTTGATGCCATTCTTGCTGGCGGCTTTCACCGCCGGCTTGGTTTCAGGGGCCGTTTCCACCGCCCGCTCCCATGACCCGTTTTCCTGGGAGCGGGCTACTGAAAAGAATAGAAGCACCTGAACGGTATCTTCCTCTCCGCCCAGAAGTCGGCGGCGTCGCGGAAGACATCGAGCAGCTGCTCCCGGGACTCGCGGTCGAAGCGCGAGTTGTCGGGAATCTGCTCGAGCACGACAACAAAGCCGGGTTGGGAGCCCGCCTTGTGGACCAGGTCCGTCATGCAGTCGAACAGCGCGTCCAGGTTCTTGCCGAAGTGCTGTGGGAACAGGAACGACCCGGCGATCCCATCCAGCACCTCCTGCTTGGACTGGGCTTCGGACAGGTCGGCGTACAAAAAGTGCTGGCCCGCTTCCTGGGCCGCGCGCATCAGGTCATCGACCCGATAGGCGCGTATCGCCTGCACGATGTTGGGACGGACGGTCTGCAAGAGCATGGTCGCGTTCCTCCTTGGTCAACAATGAAACCGTTTCGAATCCGTCTCGAGATCACGATGCGATGCGCTTGAAGCTCGCATAGTGGTCTTCGGTGTAAAAACAGGCTTCGGGTTCCCGCGGTTTGTGGCCGCCGCAGACGATGCGCCGCGCGCCCCGGTCAAACGAGCCCGGCGTGCGCACGGTGTATTCGCGGTAGTAACCTCGCGGCTGGCGCGGCAGGATCTGCTCTCGGTTGCCGAACACGATGCCGTCCTTCGCGTAAGGAAAGGGGCCACCGGCTCGGATCAAGCGCTCGGTCTGCTGCGCCTCCGCCGGCAGGGCCGCAAGCGACACCGTGCCGACCGCCGGGTGGACCTCGCGGCCGACCGGGCTGGTCGAACCGCTGCTGGTGCCCACCGCAGCGCTGAGGCTCACCCCTGCGGCGCTACCCATCAGGGCCACTGCGGCGATGGTGAGCCCCCACTTTTGCAAGGACCTTCCCACCATCAGCGACCCCCAACGCGCCACGGGTTTACCCTGAAGACTTGGGCACGAATCCTACCTGACTGGCGGAAAAACCACAAGGCCATTGCCCCAAAATGAGGCAATGACTCTATGGATAAGCGATCGCTAACTTCTATTCCGGATCGCGATAACTCAGCGCTTGGCGCTGGGTTGCTCAGCGCCCGGCGTTGGCGTCAGCCACCGTCAGCGCCGTCATGTTGACGATGCGGCGCACCGTGGTGGAGGGCGTCAGGATGTGCACCGGCTGGGCTGCACCCAGCAGCACCGGGCCGATCGCGATGCCACCGCCGGAAGCTGTTTTCAGCAGGTTGTAGCTGATGTTGGCGGCGTCGATGTTGGGCAGCACCAGCAGGTTGGCCTCGCCCTTGAGGCTGCAGCGTGGCATCAGCTCGGCGCGGTAGCCGGCGTCGAGCGCGGCGTCGCCGTGCATTTCGCCGTCGATCTCGAGCCACGGGGCTGCCTGCTGGACCAGCGCCAGCGTCTCGCGCATCTTCAGCGCCGACGGATGGTTGCTCGAGCCGAAGTTCGAGTGCGACAGCAGGGCCGCCTTGGGCTGGATGCCGAAGCGGCGCATCTCCTCCGCCGCCAGCACGGTGATCTCGCACAGCTGCTCGGCGCTGGGGTCGTAGTTGACGTGCGTGTCGACCAGGAAGACCTGGCGTCCGGGCAGCAGCAGGCCGTTCATGCAGGCGAAGGTCTTCACCCCCGGGCGCTTGCCGATGACCGCGCCGACGTGGTGCAGGTGCAGCTCGGTCGAGCCCCAGGTGCCGCAGATCATGCCGTCGACCTCGCCCTTGTGCAGCAGCATGCTGGAGATCAGCGTCAGCCGGCGGCGCATCTCGATCTTGGCGAGCTGCTCGGTGACGCCGCGGCGCTCCATCATCTGGTGGTAGGTCTGCCAGTAGTCGCGGTAGCGGTGGTCGTCGTCGATGTTGACGAGCTCGAAGTCCCGCCCTTCCTTGATCCGCAGCCCCATCTTCTCGATGCGGGCGTTGATGATGCTGCGCCGGCCGACCAGCCACGGATGCGCCAGCCCCTCGTCGACCACGACCTGGATCGCCGACAGCACGCGCCGGTCTTCGCCCTCGGCGAAGGCGACACGCTTGGCCTTGGCCTTCTTGGCGACCGTGAAGATCGGCTTCATCAGCGTGCCCGAGGCGTAGACCAGGGTCTGCAGCTTGTCGCGGTAGGCCTGCAGGTCGGTGATCGGGCGTTGCGCCACGCCCGAGGCACGCGCCGCGTCGGCCACGGCCGGCGCGATCTGCATCATCAGACGCGGGTCGAAGGGCTTGGGGATCAGGTACTCGGGCCCAAAGGACAGCGTCGCACCCGCGTAGGCCGTGGCGACGACATCGCTCTGCTCGGCCTGGGCGAGCTCGGCGATCGCACGCACCGCGGCGATCTCCATCTCGTCGTTGATCGTCCGCGCGCCGCAATCGAGCGCGCCGCGGAAGATGTACGGGAAGCACAGGACGTTGTTGACCTGGTTCGGGTAGTCGGTGCGGCCGGTGGCCATGATCGCGTCGTCCCGGACGGCCTTGACCTCCTCCGGCATGATTTCCGGCGTCGGGTTGGCCAGCGCGAAGATCATCGGCTTCGCTGCCATGGCCTTGACCATCTCGGGCTTGAGAACCCCACCGGCCGACAGGCCGAGAAACACGTCGGCCCCGACGATCACCTCGCCGAGCTTGCGCAGCTCGGTCGGCTGGGCGAATTCGGCCTTGTCCGGGTCCATCAGCTCGGTGCGGCCCTGGTAGACCACGCCCGCCAGGTCGGTCACCCAGATGTTTTCCTTCGGCAGGCCGACCTTGAGCAGCAGGTTCAGGCAGGCGAGCGCGGCGGCGCCGGCGCCCGACGCGACGACCTTGACCTCCTTGATGCTCTTGCCGACGACCTTCAGGCCGTTCAGGAACGCGGCGCCGACGACGATCGCCGTGCCGTGCTGGTCGTCGTGGAAGACGGGGATCTTCAGCCGCTCGCGCAGCTTGCGCTCGACGTAGAAGCAGTCCGGCGCCTTGATGTCCTCGAGGTTGATGCCGCCGAAGGTGGGCTCGAGCGCGGCGATCACCTCGACCAGCTTGTCCGGGTCCTTCTCGTCGATCTCGATGTCGAAGACGTCGATGCCGGAGAACTTCTTGAACAGCACCGCCTTGCCTTCCATCACCGGCTTGGAGGCCAGCGGGCCGATGTTGCCCAGGCCCAGCACCGCGGTGCCGTTGGTGACGACCGCGACGAGGTTGCCGCGCGCGGTGTAGCGGAAGGCATTGCCTGGATCGTCGACGATCTCCTCGCAGGCCGCGGCGACGCCGGGCGAGTAGGCCAGCGCCAGGTCACGCTGGTTGATCAGCTGCTTGGTCGCGCTGACGGCGATCTTGCCCGGCGTCGGGAACTCGTGGTACTCCAGCGCAGCGCGGCGCAGTTCGGCTCTCTTTTCCTCGAAGGTCGACATCGGGCAGTCCTTGGTTGGCGCGGCGGAGGGAAGGGGGATGGATTTTAGGCGCGCGGGTCGGCGCGCCGGCCGCGCCGCAGCAACCAGTGTCGCCAAGCCCGACGCCGGCGCGCATGCGCGAAACTGCTTAGGGCCGGCGCGCGGGCCGCGCCCATACTGCCAACCGCCCGATGAATGCGCCCGCACCTGCCGCCCCGCCCGCCGAGCCGACGCGCGGCCGCCGCGGCATGCGCTGGCTGCTGTGGGGCGCGCTGGTGGCGCTGCTGCTGGTGGCGCAGTCGCTGCTGGTCGGCCTGACGCTGAGCTACGAGGAGGCTCGCGCCCAGGACCGGGCCGACGCGGTCGCCGTCGCGGCGGCCGGCGAAATGCGGCGCCTCGTTCAGCGCAGCCTGCAGAGCGCCCAGTCGCTGACCTGGAACGACCCGCCGATCGCCCAGTGGCACTACGACGCTCAGGAGATGCTGCGCCAGCGGCACGAGTTCCTGCGCATGGAGTGGCGCGACACCGACCAGCAGCTGAAGGACGCGGTCGATGCGCCGTTTCGCGCGCCGGTGTTCGGCGTGATGGCGCGCGCCGAGCTCGAGATCGAGATGCACGCCATCTGCGCGACCGCCCGTCGCGTCGCGGCGCCGATGTTCTCGCGCTCGTACTTCGTGCCCCAGGTCGGCGGCCTGGGGTTGGAGGTGATCGACCTGTGCGTGCCGTTGGACCGCGCCGGCACGCCCAGCGGCTACCTGGTGGCCACGCTGGCCCTGGGCCAGTTGCTCGAGGACGCGGCCGCCGCCACCGGCGCGAAGGACCACGAGCTGTCGCTGGTCGAGGCCGATGGCACGCGGCTGGTCCGGGCCGGGCTGCACCGCGGCGCCGGCATCTACCACGCAACGCGCCTGGTCGACCTGCCTGGCAACTCGCTGCAGCTGCGCGCCGACGCCGCCCAGGGCCGCCCGGGGCTGATCCCCAACCTGACGCTGGCGCTGGTCGTCGGCCTGTCGCTCGGCTTGCTCGGCCTGGTCGTGCTGTTGGTGCGCGACGTGCGCCGGCGCGCGATCGCCGAATCGGCGCTGGCCGAGGCGCTGGCGTTCCGCCGTGCGATGGAGGATTCACTGGTCACCGGCCTGCGCGCGCGCGACGTGCGCGGCCGCATCACCTACGTCAACCCGGCCTTTTGCGCGATGGTGGGCTTCGAGCCAGCCGAGCTGATCGGCAGCGACCCGCCGCCGTACTGGCCGCCCGAACGCATCGAGGAATACCGGCGTCGCCAGTCCGAGCGGCTGACGCTGGCGCGCGACCCGGCGGTGCAGCACGAAGGGTTCGAGACGCAGTTCATGCGCCGCAACGGCGAGCGCTTCCCGGCCATGATCTACGAGGCGCCGCTGCTGGACCGCGTCGGCCACCACGCCGGCTGGATGAGCGCAGTGCTCGACGTCAGCGCCGCGCGCCGGATGGAGGAGCTGTCGCGCCAGCAGCAGGAGCGGCTTCAGGCCAGCGCGAGGCTGGCCACCGTCGGCGAGATGGCCTCGCTGCTGAGCCATGAGCTGAACCAGCCGCTGGCCGCGATCGCCAGCTACGCGACCGGCTCGCTGAACCTGGTGGCCGAGGCCGAGGCCGGCGGGCTCGGCGAGCACGCCGTCCACGAGACCGTGGGCCTGCTGCGCCAGGCCCTCGAGCGCATCGCCGAGCAGGCCGAGCGCGCCGGCCGGGTCATCAAGAGCGTGCACGGCTTCGTGCGCCGGCGCGAGCGCTCGCGCGAGGCGGTCGCCGCCGACCTGTTGATCGACGCGGTGCTGCCGCTGGTGCGGCTGCAGGCGCGCAAGAGCGGCACGCGCATCGAGGTCGAGTGCCCGAAGCCGGCGCCGCGCGTCTGGGCCGACCGCACGATGGTCGAGCAGGTGCTGCTGAACCTGACCCGCAACGGCATCCAGGCGATGGAAGGCGAATCCACGCCGCTCGAGGCGCGCTTGCTGACGCTGCGCGTGACCCAGCCGCATGCGCGCTGGGTGCAGTTCGCGGTGATCGACCGCGGCCCCGGCATCGCGCCCGAGGTGGCCGCGCGCCTGTTCACGCCCTTCTTCACGACCCGCGCCGAGGGCATGGGGCTGGGCCTGTCGCTGTGCCGCACCGTGATCGAGCAGCACGGCGGGGCGCTGGATTTCGGCCCGGCCACGCCGGCAGCGGCGGGCGGGCCCCCGGGGACCGAATTCCGGTTTACGCTACCGGTCCCCGAACCGGCGCGGCCTGCGCCGGCCCCTGCGCCTGCTGCCGACGCCGAATGAACGCCACCTCCACCAGCCTCAGCTCGCGATTCGGTCTGCCGATGGTCTACCTGGTCGACGACGAGGAGGTGGTGCGCGATGCGCTGGCCTGGCTGCTGCGCACGCGCCGCCTGCTGTCCGAGGGGCACGAAAGCGGCGACGCGTTCGCCGCCTTTGTCGACGGCAAGTCGCCGGCGGAGTGGCCGACCGCACCGTCCTGCGTGTTGCTGGACGTGCGCATGCCGGGCCTGTCGGGTCTGGCGCTGTTCGATCGCCTGGTCGAGCGGGGTTTCATCGAGGCGCTGCCGGTGATCTTTCTGACCGGCCATGGCGACGTGCCGACCGCGGTGGCCGCCGTCAAGCGCGGCGCCTTCGATTTCGTTGAGAAGCCCTTTTCCGACAACGCGCTGGTCGACCGCATCGAGCAGGCCCTGCTGCGCAGCGAGGCCGCGCTCGCGCATCGCGCCGGCAAGCGCCAGGTCGAACGCGCGCTGGCCGAGCTGACCGAGCGCGAGCGCGAGGTGATGCAGTTGGTCGTCGAGGGCCGGCCGAACAAGCTGATTGCCGACGCGCTCGACATCAGCGTGCGCACCGTCGAGGTCCACCGGGCCCGCGTCTTCGAGAAGATGAACGTCAAGTCGGCGGTTGAATTGGCGAACTTGCTGCGCCCGCCGCAGGCCTGACAATCCGGGGCATGGCCCTCGGTGAATTCGACCTGATCGAAAAGTACTTTCGCCCGCCGGTGCGCCGCGCCGCGCTCGGCGGCGGCGACGACTGCGCGCTGCTGATGCCCACGCCCGGCATGCAGCTGGCGATCTCGACCGACCTGCTGGTCGAAGGGCGGCACTTCCTGTCCACCGTCGCGCCGGAGCGGCTCGGCCACAAGGCGCTGGCGGTCAACCTGAGCGACCTGGCCGCCTGCGGCGCCGAGCCGCTGGCGTTCACGCTGGCCCTGAGCCTGCCGCGCGCCGACGCGGGCTTTCTCGCGCCCTTCGCCGAAGGCCTGCTCGCGCTGGCCGAGCAGCACGAGATCGAGCTCATCGGAGGCGACACAACCGCCGGCCCGCTGACGATCACGATCACCGTGTTCGGCCAGGTGCCGCCGGGCCAGGCCCTGCTGCGCAGCGGCGCGCGAGCGGGCGACGACCTGTGGGTCAGCGGTTGCCTGGGCGATGCGCGGCTCGCGCTGGAGGTCTTTCGCGGCCGCGCGGAACTGGCCGGCGAGGCCTTCAGTGCGGTGCGCGAGGCGATGGAGCGGCCGCAGCCGCGCGTCGCGCTCGGCCTGGCGCTGCGCGGCGTGGCGAGCGCGGCGATCGATCTCTCCGACGGGCTGCTCGGCGACCTGGCCCACATCCGCCAGCGTTCGGGGGTCGGGGCCACGCTGTGGCTGGATGCGCTGCCGCGCAGCGAGGCGCTGGAGGCCCAGCCCGATGCCCTGCGGCGCGAATGCCTGCTGGCCGGCGGCGACGACTACGAGTTGCTGTTCTGCGCACCGCCCGACCGGGCTGACGCGGTGCGCGCCGCGGGCTTGGCCAGCGGCACGCCGGTCACCCGCATCGGCCGCATCGAGCCGGCGTCGGCGGGGCTGAAGGTCTACGCCGAGGCGCACGGGCACGAGCCGCTGGACCTCGCTGGTTTCGCCGGCTTCGACCACTTCAAGCGTTGATGCCGATGGACGAACCCCCGATCGAGGATGCGCGCATCCGCGCCGAAACGCCGCGCCCCGGCATGGCCGCCGGCGGCCCGCCCAGCAGTTCGGCCGTGCCGCGCCGCGCCAGCGCGCGGCTGATGTGGTCGCATCCGGCGCACCTGATTTCGCTCGGTTTCGGCAGCGGCCTGTCACCGGTGGCGCCAGGTACCGCCGGCACGCTGTGGGCCTGGCTGGCCTTCGCGGTGCTGAACCCCTGGCTCACGCCGCTGGCCTGGGGCGGCGTGCTGGCGGTGGGCACGCTCGTCGGCTGGTGGGCCTGCACCCGCACCGCCCGGGCATTGGGCACGGCGGACCCGGGCGCGGTGGTGTGGGACGAGGTGCTGGCCTTCTGGGCCGTGCTGTGGCTGGTCACGCCGGCCGGCTTCAGCACCCAGCTCGCCGCCTTCGTGCTGTTCCGCTTCTTCGACGCGGTCAAGCCCGGCCCGGTGGCCTGGGCCGACGGCCTGTTCAAGAGCCGCTCCGGTCAGCCGCCCGGCTGGGCGCAGGGTTTCGGCATCCTGCTCGACGATGCGGTGGCCGCGCTGTGCGCGCTGCTCGTGCTGGCCTTGGCGCGGGTGCTGGTCGGTTGAAAGGGTTCCGATGCCGCTGCTGAACGACGACGATGCCCTGATGGAGCGCGTGGCCGTGCTGGCCGATACGCTGCGCGGCCGCGGGCTGCGGCTGGCAACGGCCGAAAGCTGCACCGGCGGCTTGTTCGCCGCGCTGTGCACCAGCGTGGCGGGCTCGAGCGACTGGTTCGAGCGCGGCTTCATCACCTACAGCAATGCGGCCAAGACCGAGGCGCTGGGCGTCGATGCCGGCCTGATCGCCGCGCACGGCGCCGTCAGCGAGCCGGTTGCCCGCGCGATGGCCACCGGTGCGCTGGCGCACAGCCCGGCCGACCTGGCGCTGGCGGTGACCGGCATCGCCGGCCCGGGGGGGGCGACGCCGGGCAAGCCGGTCGGCCTGGTCTGGCTCGCGCTGGCGGCGCGTGAGGCGGCGGGCGGCCCGAGCTGTGGCGCCGAGCACCGCGTCTGGCCCGGCGACCGCACGGCCGTGCGCTCGGCGACCGTTCAATGGGGCCTGGAGCGGCTGCTGGCGCTGGCCACTGGCGTGGCCAGGCGTTGATCGGGTCGCGCTGGGGCCATGAGCATCTTCCTGTGCGGCGAACTCGACGCTGGCGAGCGGCAAGCCTGGCTGCAGGCGCTGCGCGCGGCCTTGCCGGGCGAGTGCATCGAGGCCTCGCTGGAGCGGCTGATTTCGGCGGATGTCGACATCGCGCTGGTCGCCAACCCGCCGCCGGGAAGCCTGCAGGGCCTGCCGGCGCTGCGGCTGGTGCAGTCGCTGTGGGCGGGGGTCGACCGGCTGCTGGCCGATCCGACGCTGCCGGCCGGCGTGCCGCTGGCGCGCATGGTCGACCCGGCGATGAGCGCCGCGATGGCCGAGACCGCCCTGTGGGCTGTGCTCGCGCTGCAGCGCGGCTTCTTTTCCTATGCACGGCAGCAGGCCGCGGGGCAGTGGCGGGCGCTGCCACAGCGCCGCGCCGACGAGCTGCAGGTGGTCGTGCTCGGCCTGGGTGAAATGGGTTGCGCCGTGGCGGCGCGGCTGGCGGCGCAGGGCTTGCGCGTACGGGGGTGGCGGCAGGGCGGGTCACGCTCGGCCGACCGGGCCGTACCGGTGCCCGTGGACGAAGGCCCGGACGCGCTGGCACCGCTGCTGGCCGGCAGCGACATCGTCGTCAACCTGCTGCCGCTGACGCCGCGGACAAAAGGCCTGTTCGACGCCCGCACGCTGGCCACGATGAAGCCGGGGGCGGCGCTGGTCAACTTGGCGCGGGGCGCGCATGTCGTCGAAGCCGACCTGCTGGCGGCGCTGGCCTCGGGGCAGCTTTCGCATGCGGTGCTCGATGTCTTCCAGACCGAGCCGCTGCCGCCCGGGCACCCGTTCTGGGCGCACCCGCAGGTGACGGTGCTGCCGCATGCCGCCGCGCAGACCGACCCGCGCAGCGCTGCGGCGGTGGTGGCGGCCAACGTGCGCGCGCTGCGCGCCGGCCAGCCGCTGGCCCACCTGGTGGACCGCCGGCGCGGCTACTGAATCTCGGCCTGCAAGGCCAACGGCCCCGGGCCGGGAGCGCCGCGGCGGCCGCCCGCCGCGCGGGCCTGGCGCACGAGGTCGAGCGCCACCAGCACCAGCCGGCGTAGGGCGTCCCAGGCCTCCTCGGGCCAATCGGGACGGCGCAGGCCCTTGATCACGCCGTCGCAGGTGCTGGCGGCTTCCAGTGCCAGCGTCAGCGCCGCGTCGTCCAGCCCCGACAGCAGCGGCTCGAAGGCGCGCTCCTTGTCGCCCCAGACCCGCGCCTCGCGCAAGGCCATGGGCGGCGGCTTGCCGGCCGCGACGAGCTGGCGCGCGCGGCGCAGCGACTGCAGGTCGTTGGCGAGCTGCCAGTGCACCGGCACGGCCGATTCGCCCTCGGCCTTCAGCGCGTCCACCATGCGCAGCGCGCGGGCCACCTGGCCGGCCCAGACCGCCCCGATGAGCTGGCCGCCCTCGAAACGGGCCACGTCCAGCACGGCCGCCTCGATCTGCGCGAAGCCCAGCTCGCCGGCCGGGTACAGCAGGCCCAGCTTCTGCAGCTCCTGGTGCGCTGCGAGCAGGTTGCCCTCGACCCGGTCGGCGAAGAAGGCCAGCGCCTGCTCGCCCTCTTCACCGGCAGCGACCCGCTGGCCCTGCGCCGCCAGGCGCTGGGCGATCCAGCGCGGCAGCGCCGCCCGGCCCACCGGCTCGATCTTCAGCGTGACGCCGGCACGGTCCAGCGCGCCGAACCAGGCGCCGTTGAGCTGCTCGCGGTCCAGGCGGGGCAGGTGCACCAGCGTCAGCACGTCTTCCGACAGCGCCTCGCAATACGCCTGCAGCGCGGCCGAACCGTCCTTGCCCGGCTTGCCGCTCGGGATGCGGATCTCGATGATCTTCTTGTCGGCGAACAGGCCCATCGACTGCGCGGCACCGAGCACGCTGCTCCAGTCGAAGTGCGCGCCGCTGACGGTGAAGACCTGGCGCTCGCTGAAGCCGGCCGCGCGCGCGGCGGTGCGCAGCGCATCGGCGGCTTCCTGCGCGAGCAGCGGCTCGTCGCCGTGGATCGTGTAGAGGGTCTTCAGGCCGCCGCGCGCAAGCTGCGTGGCGAGCTGGTCGGCGCGGACCTGCATGGCGGCGCGGGCCCGCTCAGCCCCGGGCCGGCGACGATGCCGCGGGGCCCGACGAGCCGGCCGCCGACAGCATCTGCAGCAGCTGGTCGGCCAGGTCCATGCGCATGTCGCGCACCAGGCCGGCCTCTTCCACCTGCTTCGCGAGCGCGGCGGTCTCGCTGTAGCTCATGTCGCGCACCAGCTCGAGCCGCTGCTCGGGCAGCTGAGGGCTGCCGTCGGGCCTGTCGAGCCTGAAGCGCAGCGTCACGCGCAGGCGGAACTCGCGCACCTGGCCGGCGGCGGTCGAGGCCGCCACGGTCTTGTCGAAGCGATCCTCGACCACGACCAGCACGACCTCGGCGTCCTTGGGGTGCGCGACGACCGTCACCGTGCGCGGCAGCGCCTGGCGCAGCGCATCGGCCATCGGCGAGGCCGGCTTGAAGCCGCTGATCGCGAGCTTGGTGAACGGCAGCCGGGCCGGCTCGCGCAGCTTGAAGCCGCAGCCGGCCAGCGCTGCCGCACCGGCAGCGGCGATGAGCCACCTGCGCCCGGGCGACTGCATCGTCGGCACCGTCAGACCACCACGTTGACGAGGCGGCCCGGCACGACGATGACCTTTCTCGGCGGCTTGCCCTCGGCGAACTTCGCGAAGTCGGGGCTGGCGAGCGCGGCGGCTTCGATGGCGGGCTTGTCGGCCGCCGCCGGCACCTTGATCGCGCCGCGCAGCTTGCCGTTGACCTGCAGCATCAGCTCGATCTCGTCCTGCACCAGCGCGGCCTCGTCGACCGCGGGCCACGGGGCGTCGAGCAGGTCGCCCAGGGCCGCCGCATAACCCAGCTCGGCCCACAGCGCGTGGGTGATGTGCGGGCACGCCGGGTACAGCGCGCGCAGCAGCACCGAGAAGCCCTCGCGCAGCACGGCGGCATCGCCGGCCGCGCCGGTGGGCGTGAAGCCCTCGAGCGCGTTGAGCAGCTTCATCGCGCCGGAGACGACGGTGTTGTACTGCATGCGCTCGTAGTCGTAGCTCACCTGCTTGAGCACCAGGTGCACCTCGCGGCGCAGCGCCTTGGCCTCGGGCGACAGATCGGCGCCGACATCGCCCGCGGCCTTCAGCAGCGCGGCATGCTTGGCGCCGAAACCCCAGACGCGCCGCAGGAAGCGGTGCGCACCCTCGACGCCGGCGTCGTTCCACTCCAGCGTCTGCTCGGGCGGGGAGGCGAACATCACGAACAGGCGCGCGGTGTCGGCGCCGTAGCGGTCGATCAGCTCCTGCGGGTCGACACCGTTGTTCTTCGACTTCGACATCGTGCCGACGCCCTCGTAGTCGACGGCCGAGCCGTCGCTCTTGAGCTTGGCACCGACGATCTTGCCGCCTTCGTCGAAGACGTTGTCGACTTCGTGCGGCCAGAAGTAGTCGATGCCGCCCTTGTCGGTGCGCCGGCTGTAGATGTGGTTGAGCACCATGCCCTGCGTCAGCAGGCGCTTGAAGGGCTCGTCGACCTTGACCAGGCCGAGGTCGCGCATCACCTTGGTCCAGAAGCGTGCATACAGCAGGTGCAGGATCGCGTGCTCGATGCCGCCGATGTACTGGTCCATCGGCATCCAGTAGTCGTTGCGCGGGTCGACCATCGCGCCGTGGTTGTCGGCGCAGGTGTAGCGCATGAAATACCACGACGAGTCGATGAAGGTGTCCATCGTGTCGGTCTCGCGCCGCGCCGGCTTGCCGCAGCACGGGCAGTCGACCTTCAGGAAGGCCTCGCACTTGTTCAGCGGATTGCCCGAGCCGTCGGGGATCAGGTCCTCGGGCAGCACGACCGGCAGGTCTTTCTCGGGCACCGGCACCGAGCCACAGCTGTCGCAGTGGATCATCGGGATCGGCGTGCCCCAGTAGCGCTGGCGGCTGATGCCCCAGTCGCGCAGGCGCCAGGTGGTCTTCTTCTCGCCCAGGCCCTTGGCGGCCAGCATCTCGGCCACCTTGTCGACCGCCGGCTTGTAGGCCAGGCCGTCGAGCACGCCGGAATGGATGCAGCGGCCGCGCTGCTTGTCGCCGTACCACTCGGCCCAGGCCGCGTTCGAGTAAGTCTCGCCCTCGACGGCGACGACCTGGTGGATCGGCAGGCCGTACTTCAACGCGAACGCGAAGTCGCGCTCGTCGTGCGCCGGCACGCCCATCACCGCGCCGTCGCCGTAGCTCATCAGCACGTAGTTGCCGACCCAGACCTCGACCTGCTCGCCGGTCAGCGGGTGGGTGACCTTCAGCCCCGTCGGCACGCCCTTCTTCTCCTGCGTGGCGAGCTCGGCCTCGGTCGTGCCGCCCTGCGCGCAGTCGGCGATGAAGGCGGCCACGGCCGCGTTCGACGCCGCCGCGTGCGCGGCCAGCGGGTGCTCGGGCGCGACGGCGCAGAAGGTGACCCCCATGATGGTGTCGGCGCGCGTCGTGAAGACGTACATCCGCCCGTCCTGGATCAGCCGGCCGTCGGCGCCATGGATCTCGTGCGGGAAGGCGAAGCGCACGCCCTCGCTCTTGCCGATCCAGTTCTCCTGCATCAGGCGCACGCGCTCGGGCCAGCCGGCGAGGTAGTTGCGGTCCTCGGGGTTGGCCACGGCCGCCAGCAACTCGTCGGCGTAGGTCGTGATGTTCAGGTAGTAGCCGGGGATCTCGCGCTTTTCGACCAGCGCGCCCGAGCGCCAGCCGCGGCCGTCGATGACCTGCTCGTTGGCCAGCACCGTCTGGTCGACCGGGTCCCAGTTGACGACCTGGGTGCGGCGTTCGGCGATGCCCTTTTCCAGCATCTTCAGGAACAGCCACTGGTTCCAGCGGTAGTACTCGGGCGAGCAGGTGGCGACCTCGCGCGACCAGTCGATGGCCAGCCCCATCGCCTGCATCTGCTGCTTCATGTAGGCGATGTTCGAGTAGGTCCACTGTGCCGGCGGCACGCTGCTCTTCATCGCCGCGTTCTCGGCCGGCAGGCCGAAGGCGTCCCAGCCCATCGGCATCAGCACGTTCATGCCCTTCATCCGCAGCTGGCGGGTGAGCATGTCGTTGATCGTGTAGTTGCGCACGTGCCCCATGTGCAGCTTGCCCGAGGGGTAGGGCAGCATCGAGCAGGCGTAGAACTTGGGCTTGCCTTGATCCTCGGTGACGCGGTAGGCGTCGCGCGCGTTCCAGTGGGCCTGGGCAGCGTTTTCGACCTCGGCGGGGACGTATTTCTCGTTCATCCGCCAATTGTAGGGATGCCGCTCCCTGCGGGCCCCTTATCTCGGCGCGCTGGCAGCCGCCGCCGGTCCGCCGGCGGTGATGAAGCCGATGCGCGAGAGGCCGGCTTCCTGCAACAGCCCGATCAGCTCGGCCACGCGGCCGTACGGCACGCTGGAATCGGCGCGCAGCTGCACCTCGGTCGCCTTGTCGCGGCCGGCGGCGCGCTGGGCCTGCTCGCGCAGTTCGGGCAGCGTGATCGCCTGCTCGCCGAGATAGAGCTGGCCCGCGGCGTCGATCGCGATGGCGATGAAGACCGGCGTCTCGCTCGCCCGGCTGCCCTCGGCCTTGGGCAGGTCCAGCCGCAGGCTGCTGCTCATCAGCGGGGCGGTGATGATGAAGATCACCAGCAGCACCAGCATGACGTCGATCAGCGGCGTCATGTTGATGTCGCTCATCGGTTGTGGCGCGCGGGTGCGCTCGAGGCGGCCGAAGGCCATCGTGGCTGCCCGGCGATCAGTCGTTGTGCAAGGCGATCTCGCGCAGGTCGTGCGCGAAGCCCTCGAGCTCGGCCTCGCAGGCGCCGAGCCATTTGCCGAACACGTTGTAGGCCAGCACCGCGGGGATCGCGACCGCCAGGCCGGCGGCTGTCATCACCAGCGCTTCGCCGACCGGGCCGGCGACCTTCTCGATCGTGATGCCGCCGGCGGTCGCGATCCCGAGCAGCGCGTGGTAGATGCCCCACACGGTGCCGAACAGGCCGACGAAGGGCGCGGTCGCGCCGACCGAGGCCAGGAAGACCTGGCCCATCTGCAGGTGCGCCAGACCCGCGTGCAGCGCGTCGCGCAGCCGGCGTGTCAGCTGCGATTCGATGGCGCCGTGGGTCTGCAGCGTGCCGCTGCCGGGCTGGATGAAGGCGGCCTCGGCCAGCGGGGTGATCACGCCCTCGCGGTCGAGCGCGGCCAGGCGCTCGCGCGCCGCCTGGCGATCCGGCGCATTCCAGAAGGCATCGATGCCGCGCTGCAGGTCGACGCGGGCGCGGTGCAGCACCCAGGTCTTCCAGAAGATCAGCACCCAGGCGCCGATCGACATCAGCAGCAGCATCAACGCGACCGTGCGGCCGATCGCGTCACTCTGGAACCAGAACCCCTGCAGGCCTTCCATCAGCGAAACCCGAGCACGTCGGCCATGTCGTACAGGCCCGCCGCGCGCTGCGCCAGGAAGCGCGCCGCACGCAGGCTGCCCTGGGCATAGCCGACGCGGCTCGAGGCCTTGTGGCTGATTTCGATGCGCTCGCCGGTGCCGCAGAACATCACCGTGTGGTCGCCGACGATGTCGCCGCCGCGCACGGTGGCAAAACCGATCGTCGACGGGTCGCGCTCGCCGGTGACGCCTTCGCGGCCGTAGACCGCGCAGGTCTCCAGGTCGCGGCCCAGCGCCTGGGCGACGGTCTGGCCCATCGCCAGCGCGGTGCCGCTGGGCGCGTCGACCTTGTGCCGGTGATGCGCCTCGACGATCTCGATGTCGTATCCCTCGCTGAGCGCACGCGCGGCCATGTCCAGCAGGCGCAGCACGACATTGACGCCGACGCTCATGTTCGGCGCCATCACGATGCCGATCGCCTTCGCGGCGGCGGCGATTTCGGCCTTCTGGGCCTCGCTGAAGCCGGTCGTGCCGATCACCATCGCGACGCCGCGCGCCCGGGCCGCGGCCACATGGGCCAGCGTGCCCTCGGGGCGTGTGAAGTCGATCAACACCTGGGCGCGGGCCAAGCCCTGCGCGATGTCGTCGGTGACGAGCACGCCGCTGGGCCGGCCCAGCCAAGCCGTGGCGTCCTGGCCGGTCGCCGGGCTGCCGGGGCGGTCGAGGGCGCCGGCGAGCTCGCAGTCGGGTGCCTGCTGCACCGCTTCGATCAGCATGCGGCCCATGCGGCCACTGGCGCCGGCAATGGCGACCTTGATCACTGCGCCTCCAGCGGGGGGTAGTTGCGGATCGCGCCCTGGGGCTCGACGGCGGCGGTGGTGGCTTCGACCTTGGGCGGCGGCGGCAGCGCCGCACGCTCCTCGGGCGTCAGCTCGAGCTTCGGCGGCTCGCCGCCACGGCTGGGCCGGCTGATCGAGGCGACGAACTCCAGCTCGCTCGGCAGGTCGGGCGCCTCGACCGATTTCACGTTGTCGCCATCGAACAGCACGACGACCGAGCGCTGCTGCGGCTCGGTGCCCGGCCGGCGGATGACGAACACGTAGTCCCAGCGCTGGGCGTGGAAGGGGTCGGCGATCAGCGGCGAGCCGAGCACATCCCGCACGCGGCTGCGCGGAGTGCCGGGCTTGACCGCGGCGAGTTGCTCGCGCGTGACGACATTGCCCTGCACCACCTCGACCCGGTAGGGCGTGATGACGCTGGTGATGCCGTCGCTCATCGTGCGGGTGACCAGCGTGCAGCCGGACAGCGCGGCCAGGCCGGCCACGGCGCAGGCCAGGAAGATCGGGCGGGGGGAACGGGCGACGGGCATGGGCGGGGGGGCGCCGTGACGGGCGCGGTGGCGATGCATCGCCGCGGCATCCGTCACCGCACCAGGGACACTATGGACAAGGCACGGCGGATGCCAGCGGCAGGGCCGGGCTGGCTATGATGCGACGATTCTAGCGGCCCGCCCCGGCCGCCCTGACCGCGACGACCGCCCGAGCACGACCATGACCACCCACGTCGACGAACTGAAGAGCAGCGGCTTGAAGGCGACGCTGCCACGCCTGCGCATCCTCGAGATCTTCCAGAAATCGCCGGTGCGCCACATGACGGCCGAAGACGTCTTCAAGGCCCTGCTCGGTGAGGGTTCCGACATCGGCCTGGCGACGGTCTACCGCGTGCTGATGCAGTTCGAGCAGGCCGGCATCCTGGTGCGCAGCCATTTCGAATCCGGCAAGTCGGTCTTCGAGTTGAACGAGGGGCACCACCACGACCACCTGGTGTGCCTGACCTGCGGCCGCGTCGAGGAATTCTTCGATCCCGAGATCGAGGCACGGCAACGCGCCGTGGCGCAGACGCGCGGCTTCGAGCTGCACGACCACACGCTGGCGCTGTACGCCGTGTGCACCAAGCCCGTGTGCGAGCACCGGCCCAGCAGCGGCGGGGTGCCGGTCAGGGCTCCCGCAGGGCATCCATCGCCGCCTGGTGACGAGCGATGAACTCCTGGTAGGTGTCGATGCCGCGCAGCTGCAGGATGGTGTTGCGCACCGCGGCTTCCACCAGCACCGCGAGGTTGCGGCCGGCGTCCACCGCGATCACCACCTTGCGCACGGGGATCTCGAGGATCTCCTCGTACAGCGGCTCGTAGGGCAGGCGCTCGAACTCGCGCTCCATCGTCTCCTTGCGCACGAGGTGGACGATGAGCTTCAGGCGCATCTTTCGCCGCACGGCCGTCTCGCCGAAGATCGCCTTGATGTCCAGCAGGCCGATGCCGCGCACCTCGAGCAGGTTCATCAGCAGGTCGGGGCAGCGGCCTTCGAGCGTGCTCTGCGAGACGCGGAACAGATCGACCGCGTCGTCGGCCACCAGGCCATGGCCACGCGAGATCAGCTCCAGCCCGAGTTCGCTCTTGCCCAGGCCCGATTCGCCGGTCAGCAGCACGCCCAGGCCGAGGATGTCCATGAACACGCCGTGGCGCGTCGTGCGCTCGGCGAACAGCTGGCTCAGGTACGAACGCACCACGTCGATCACGTGGCCGGCGGAAGACGAGGTGATGAACAGCGGGATCTCGGCGCGGTCGCACATCGCGACCAGACGGTCCGGCGCACGCTGGTCGTCGGCGACGATGATCACCGGCGGCTCGAGCGTGACGATGCGCTGGATGCGACGCTCGAGCACGTCGGGCGGGGCATCGTTGAGGTAGGCCACCTCGCGCCGGCCGACGAGCTGGACGCGGTATGGGTGGATGTAGTTCAGATAGCCGACCAGGTCCGCGGCCGAGCGCGCATCGCGCACCGCGGCTTCATCGAAACGCCGCTCGGGGTGGGCGTGGCCGGCGATCCATTCCCAGCGCAGCGAAGGCTGGTGTTCCTCGAACAGCGCCTCGGCGCTGATGGAGATCGGCTTCACGCCACAGACTTCAGCGGTTCCCAGTCGGCGATCAGCCGGTGGACCGTGGCGGCGTCGGGCGCTGCCTTGAGCTTCTCGCGCAACTCGCGGTCGGACAGCAACTCGGCAATCTCGGACAGGATCTCGAGGTGGCGCTGCGTGGCGGCTTCGGGCACGAGCAGGAAGATCAGCAGGCTCACCGCCTCGTCATCCGGCGCGTCGAAGGGGATCGGGTCCTGCACCCGCAACACCGCGGCCAGCGGGTTCTTCAAGCCCTTGACCCGGCCGTGCGGCACGGCCACGCCATGCCCCAGGCCCGTCGAGCCCAGGCGTTCGCGAGCGAACAGGTTGTCGGTGACGGTGGCGCGGGCGATGGCGTGCTGGTTTTCGAACAGCAGGCCGGCGTGCTCGAACGCGCGCTTCTTGCTGGTCGCGTCAACACCCACCAGCACGTTGTCCACGGGCAGGATGGCGGCAAGGCGGTTCATGAACGGCTCTTTCGACAACAACGGTCAGATGGCGTGCAGTCTTTCGGCCGGTGATCCCTCCGGCTTTAAGGGGGCGGATTATAGAAATCGGTTGCATACCACGGTTGAAAACGGTGGTGTGCGCTCCTGGGTTGACCCGGGATGCTGCGTTGCAGCAACAGTCTAGCCATTCCGGCGCCGGCAAGGCGTGATTAGTTCTCAACAAATGACAAGGCGGCCCGCGGGCCGCCTGATCGTGAATGGGTTGGGTCGCTAGGCGGCGCTCGCCCCCTGGCGCTTGGCCGATTCGTGGTGATGGTCCTGCAGCCGATCCTTGTGGCGGCAGACCTGGCGGTCGAGCTTGTCCATCAACTGGTCGATCGCGGCGTACAGGTCCTCGTGGGACTGTTCGACGAAGATGTCGCGGCCCTTCACATGCAGGGTCACCTCGGCCTTTTGCCTCCGTTCCTTCTCCTTCAGTTTCTCCACCGTCAGCAGCACGCTTACATCCACCACCTGGTCGAAATGGCGCGTGATGCGCTCCAGCTTCGTGAGCACGTACTCGCGCAGAGCAGGTGTCACTTCCAGGTGATGTCCGCTGATCGTCAAGTTCATCGAGGCCTCCTTCGCAGGGCTTGGGGTTGCGCACCGCACCGGCTAGGCCCAGCCGGCTTTGTGACGTCCAGATGACGCCACCGGTCCGGTCCAGTGTGCCCCTGGGTCCTGGCTTTGACAAGGACAAGGGCGGCCCGCGCCGCCGGTTAGACTGTGTCGTTTGGTGCCGGAATGACCGGCGTCGAACGCCTTCGCGGCGGGCGATAATCCGCCGGTTATTCACCACCCGAAACGCCACCGTGGACAGTTCCCACCCTCGGTGACCGCCTGCTCCAGCGCACATCGGCCCTGAAGGCCGCTGAGTTGCCAGGGTGGGCGGTTGCATCCGACAAGCCCCCCCTGAAGTGATATCGCGGCCGCCGCCGAAGGCGCGGCCGGACCGCTGGAGCCCACGAATGCTCAACGTCTTCACGCTGGACAAAGGCCGGCTCTCCGGCCGCCTGCTGCAAGAAGAGATCGACTCGGCCGCCGAGCTGGCCGAGGTGCAGCCGGTCTGGGTCGACCTCGAAGCGCCCACCGCCGAGGAGATCGGCTGGATCCACGGCCGTTTCGGCCTGCGCATCCCCGACAACATCGTCGACGACGACCTCGAGGAATCGGCCCGCTTCTACGAGGAAGACAACGGCGAGCTGCACATCCGCTCCGACTTCCTGATCGACGACGACGTCACGCCGCGCAACGTGCGCGTGGCCTTCATCCTCTACAACAACGTGCTGTTCTCGATCCATGACGAGGACCTGCCGGTGTTTCGCCTGCTGCGCCTGCGCGCGCGCCGCATCCCCGCGTTGATCGAGGACGCGAAGGATGTGCTGCTCAAGCTGTACGACGCCGATGCCGAGTATTCGGCCGATGCGCTCGAAGGCATCTACGACAGCCTGGAGGCGGTCAGCGCGCGGGTGCTGAAGGAAGAGGTCGACGACCGCGCCGCTGGCGAGGCGCTGGGCGCGATCGCGAAGGAGGAGGACTTGAACGGCCGCATCCGCCGCAACGTGATGGACACGCGCCGCGCGGTCAGCTTCATGATGCGCAGCCGCATGCTCAACGCCGAGCAGTTCGAGGAGGCGCGGCAGATCCTGCGCGACATCGATTCACTCGATTCGCACACGGCCTTCCTGTTCGACAAGATCAACTTCCTGATGGATGCCACCGTCGGCTTCATCAACATCAACCAGAACAAGATCATCAAGATCTTTTCGGTGGCCAGCGTTGCACTGCTGCCGCCGACGCTGATAGCCAGCATCTATGGCATGAACTTCCAGCGCATCCCTGAGCTGCAATGGACCTACGGCTACTACTACGCGATCGCCTTGATGGCCGCGTCGGTGGCCGCGCCGCTGCTGTATTTCCGGCGCAAGGGCTGGATGCGCTGACGCGCCGGTGGCGCAAATCGCCATGAAATCACGAGCGTTACGACAGATTGCCACCGCGGCCGGGTAAACCCGCGTCGATGCGGTCGGGAGGGCCGTCGAAGACCGCGGCATGAACACCCTGCTCGCCGCCGGTCTCTTCGCCGCCTGCGCGGCCGCCAGCCTCCCGGCGCTGGCCCAGTTCAACAGCGTGCCGCTGCCGACGCAGGTGGCCGCCGCCTCGGTCTCCGAGGCGCGCAACGACCAGGAGTACCGCCGCGATGCGGCGCAGCGGGTGTACGAGTCGTTTCCCCAGCATATCCACCGCGGCAAGCTGCCGCCGCTGATGTACGCCATCGCGATCACCGAGACCGACGTCGACGCCGACGGCAGGGTGCTCGACGTGCGGCTGACGCGCGAGCCGGCCGCGGCCAAGGAGGTCGGGCCCTGGGTGGTCGCCCTGTTGCGGCGCATCGGCCAGTTCCCCGCGCCCACCCGCCTGGCCCGCGCGACCTACAAGGAGATCTGGCTGGTCGACAAGTCCGGCAAGTTCCAGGTCGACACGCTGACCGAGGGGCAGCGCAGTGGCCAGTGAGCCGCCGGCGATGGCCGGGCGCTCGTCAGCGTGTCACCGGGAAGGAAGAAGAGAGCCGCGCAGCGCCCGAAAGCGAATGAGGGAGGGAGGGAGGAGGAGAGGCGCTCCCGGGGGACAGCCAGCAAGACTGGCAGGCTGCGCGGCTGAAAGAGGACAGGCGCGGGTGTCGCAAACCCGCACCGGGGCAGTCGTCGGAACGAGCACCCCTCTCGCAAAAGAGTGTGCCCGCTCGTCGAAGTTCCACCTGACCGTGAGGTTTTTCCTTGCCTCGCGGTAACAAGGTGCATCGTCAGCCGGCCGCCTTGGCCTTGATCGCCGCGATCTGCGCATCCTGCGCCACCTTGCGGTCGGCCGAGACCTTCTGCGCCGACGGCCGCTCGCCGACCAGCTTGATGTAGGGCTTCCAGTCGATGCCGCCTTCGGCCAGCAGGTCGACACCGTAGATCGTCTTGCTGGCCATCGCCACCAGCGGCAGTGAGACGAAGGCGGCGCAGTCGGCGCTGGTGAACTCGCTGCCCGCGACATACGGTGCGAACCTGGCCAGCCGCTTGAAGGCGGCGATGTTCTTCTCCAGCAGCTTGCGCACCCGGGCCTGGTTCGATTCGCTCACCGTGCCGCCGAAGAAGGCCTGCGGGTAGAGCTCGCGCACCACCAGCTCCAGGTGCAGCTCGATGAAGGTCGTCAGCTCGCGCACCTTGGCGGCGCCCCAGGCGTCGGCCGGCACCAGCGGCGGGTTCGGGTGGGCGGCTTCGAGGTACTCGACGATCACCTCGCTCTCGCACAGCGTGCCCTGCGGCGTGCGGATGAACGGCACCTTGCCCAGTGGCGAGGCGGCGAGCGTGGTTTCGTCCTTGGCGCCGGAGCCGACGTATTCCTCGGTGAACGGGATGCCCTTCTCGAGCAGCACCATCTTGACCTTGTTGTAGTAGTTCGAGACGGCAAAGCCGCACAGCGTGATCATGGGTTTCTCCTGCGAGTGGATCGGCGCAGTCTAGCGAGCCGGCGCGGGCGCACCTGCCGCGAACGCGACAGCGAGCCCGTTCAGGCCGATCGGGGGCGGCGGCTGACCAGCGCGATGCCGCCCGACACGGCGGCCAGCGCGAGCACCAGGCGCAGCGTGAGCGGCTCGCCGAGCAGGCCGACGCCGGCGGCCAGGCCGAAGATCGGCGTCAACAGCGTGAACGACGAGATCTGCGTCGCCGGGTAGTGCCGTATCAGCCAGAACCACAGCAGGTAGCTGGCGAAGGTCACGATCACCGTCTGGAAGGCCAGCGCGGCCCAGGCCAGCGGGCTGGCGGCGGCCGGCCAGGCTTCGCCGGCGAGCTGCGAGGCCGCGCCCAGCAGCAGCGCCGAGACGACGAGCTGGTACATCAGCGTCTGCTCGGCCGGCGCATTCGACAGGGCGGTGGCGCGGATCGTCAGCGTCGTGCCGGCCCACAGGGCGGCGCCGGCGACTCCCAGCGCATCGCCCCACCACTGGCGGTCGTTCACGCCGGTGCCGGTCGAGAAGCTCTCGCCGAAGGCGGTGGCCACGCCCGCGAATGCGATCACCAGCCCGGCCAGCTGCCAGCCGCGCAGCGTCTCGCCCGGGGCGATCCATGGCATGCCGAGCGCGACGAAGAACGGCGCGAGGTAGATGAACACCGCCATGCGCGAGGCGCTGGTGTACTGCAGCCCGACGAAGATGCAGCCGAACTCGAGCGCGAACAGCGCCCCGGCCAGCAGGCCCGGGGCGAGCGTATGTGGCGTGCCGGCAGCCGGCCGCAGCGGCAACCGGCGCACGGCGGCCCAGGCACCCAGCAACAGCGCCGCACCGGCCGAGCGCAGCGCGGCCTGCAGCAGCGGCGGGATCTCGGCCACCGCGACCTTGGAGGCCGTCTGGTTCAGGCCCCACAGCGCGGCGCACAGCAGCAGGCTGGCGACGGCGAGCGCGTCCAGGTGGGCGCGGCGCTGATCTTTCATGACGTGCTTTCGCTCTTGTCGTTGCGCGGTCTGGAGCGCTGGCGCCCGACGAGCACCCAGGCCAGCAAGCCGGCCAGGGCGCCCGTCGCGTGCGCGGCCGGCGCAAGCGCGAAATCCCAGCCTTCGACCGCGCGAGTGGCCGCGCCCCAGGGGGCTTCCCACAGGATCTTGGCGATGAGGCCGACGAGGAGCAGTGCGCCGATGCCGCGTGCGTGGCGATCGCGTCGCTGGGCCAGCAGGTGGGCGCCGATGATGGCCGCCGCCGCGTGCAGCACGCCCGACAGGCCGCCGTAGTGGCGCAAGGCCGGCTGGGCCAGAAGGCCGAACTGGGTCAGCGGCCAGGCCAGCGCCCAGGCCAGCACGCCGCGCGGCATCATGCGCGCGCGCCAGCCGAGCAGGCCGAGCAGTGCGCAGCCGGCGAGGTTCATCACGAGGTGGCGGACGCTCCAGTGCACCCACGCGGCGCTGAGCGCGCGCCAGGGCTCGGCCAGCGCCAGCGCGGGCTGCCAATCGAGTGCCTCGCGCGGCAGGGTGAACGCCAGCAGCGCACCGAGGCCGGCCAGCGCGGTGGCGGCCGGCCAGGCCCAGGGCCCGAGGGGGCGTGCGTCGGCGCTCAAGAAAGCTCAGCCACCGAACACGGCACGCCACAGCGCGAGGATGGCCTCGCGCTCGGCGGCCAGCAGCTCGGGGTCGAACTGGGTCGGCTGCTCGTCAAGCCGCGCGCGGTGCTGCGCGCGGCGCAGCTCGCGGTAGGCATCTGCTGCGGCATACCCGACGCCGGCCGGCAGCAGGCCGGCATCCTCGGCGCGGCGCAGCAGGGCGATGTTGCCCTTGTTGTCCAGCAACGCCGGATGGCGGGCCCCTTCGGCCAGCACCAGGTACTGCACGGCAAACTCGGCATCCATCATGCCGCCGTCGCTGTGCTTGACGTCGAACTTGCCCGCCGGCACCGGCCGCGACGCGTGCACCTTGTCGCGCATCGCATGCACCTCGGCGCGCAGCGCCTCGGCCTCGCGCGGCATCGACAGCACCTCGCGCCGCGTCGCCTCGAAGCGGTGCCCGAGCTCGGCCGTGCCGGCACAGAAGCGGGCCCGCGACAGGGCCTGGTGCTCCCAGGTCCACGCGGTGTTGCTGCCGCGGCCGCGCTGGTAGCGCTCGAACGAGTCGATCGAGGTGACCAGCAGGCCCGAGTTGCCGTTCGGCCGCAGCGCGGTGTCGATGTCGAACAACTCGCCGGCGGCGGTGCGCAGCGTCAGCCAGCCGATCAGCTTGCGCACGAAGGCGCTGTAGACCTCCTGCGCGCGGTCGGGGTCGGGCTCGTCGGCATCGTCGTAGAGGAAGACGAGGTCGAGATCGCTGCCGTAGCCCAGCTCCAGGCCGCCCAGCTTGCCGTAGGCGATGATCGCGAAGCGCGGGGTCTCGCGGTGGCGCTGCCTCAGGTGGGCCCAGGCCCACCGCAGGGTGCAATCGAGCACGGCGTCGGCCAGCGCCGAGAGATCGTCGGCCACCTGCTCGACGGTGATGCGCTGCTCGACGTCACGCACCAGCGTGCGGAAGACCTCGGCGTGGTGCGCGCGGCGCAGCGTGTCCAGCAGCGAGCCCTCGTCGGCCTCGCCCGAGCGCACCCAGGCGGCGTGGCGCTCTTCCAGGTCGGCGACGAAGCTGGCACGGTCGAAGCGCTCGCGCAGCTGCCGCTCGTCGGCCAGCTCGTCGATCACGCCCGGGTGGCGGATCAGGTAGCGCATCGGCCAGCGCGCCAGCCCCAGCAGGCGCAGCAGGCGCCGCTGCACCTCGGGCCGCTCGACCAGCAGCGCGAGGTAGCTCTCGCGCCGCAGCAGCGGCTCGACCCAGTCGACCAGGCGCAGCGCGGCATCGAGCGTGCAGTCGCCCTTGGCGACGCCGGCCGCGGCGCGCTGCATCAGCTTGCCCAGGCGCAGCTTGCTCTCGTCGCGCAGCGCCTGCACGCGCGGCCGGGCGGCGAAGGCGCGCACGCGCTCGGCCAGCTCGGCGGGCAGGCGTTCGAGCAGCGTCTCGCTGTCGACCGCCAGCGGCCCGTCGCCACACTGTTTGCAGCCGCCGTTGCCGGGCCGCGCGCCGGTGGGTGCCTGGCCATCGTGCAGCAGCGCGTCGAATTCGGTCGCGACCAGCTCGCGCACGTCGCACAGGCGATCGAGCAGCTGGCAGGCATCGGCGTTGCAGGCCAGCTGCAGCGTGGCGGCGATCCAGGCGAGGTCGCCGTCGCCCGTCGGCAGCAGGTGGGTCTGCTGGTCGTCGAGGTACTGGATGCGGTGCTCGACCTGGCGCAGGAAGATGTAACCCTCGGCCAGCTTGCGCGCGGCTTCGGCCTTCATCAGCCCGCCGGCGGCCAGCTTGTCGAGCGCCTTCAGCGTCGAGCGGGTGCGGATCTCGGGGAACTGCCCGCCGCGCGCGACCAGCAGCAACTGCACGATGAACTCGATCTCGCGGATGCCGCCGCGCGAGAGCTTCACGTCGTTGGCGCGCTCGGGCCGGCCGGCCGCGCGGCGCTGGGCCTCGTCGCGGATCTTGCGGTGCAGCTGGCGCAGGCCCTCGAACACACCGTAGTCGAGGTACTTGCGGTAGACGAACGGGGTGACGAGCGAGCGCAGCGCCAGCGCGCGGCCGCTGGCGATCGACTCGCGCGGCGCGACGACGCGGCTCTTCAGCCAGGCGAAGCGCTCCCACTCCCGACCCTGGACGAGGAAATACTCCTCCAGCATCGCCAGGCTCACGACCGGCGGGCCGGAGTTGCCGTTCGGCCGAAGCGCGAGGTCGACGCGGAAGACGAAGCCGTCGTCGGTCACGTCCCCGATCAGCGCGTAGAGCTGGCGCGCGACCTGCGAGAAATACTCGTGGGCCGAGATTGGCACGCCCGGGCCGCCGACCGTCTGGCCGTCTTCCTCGTACACGTAGACCAGGTCGATGTCGGACGAGACGTTGAGCTCGCGCGCGCCGAGCTTGCCCATGCCGACGATCCAGAAGTCGATGCGCCGGCCGGTGGCATCCAGCGGCGGGCCATGCCGTGCATCGGTGTCGGCGAGGGCCTGGGCCAACGCGCGCTCCAGCGTCACCTCGGCCAGGCAGGTCATCGCGGCGGTCACGTCGGCCAGCGGCGCGCCCTGCTCCACGTCGAGCACGGCGAGCCGTTCGATCACCAGCTGGCGCGCCACGCGCAGCGCCGCCGGCAACGGTCGACCGCCGGTTTCGAGGGCGGCGATCAGCGCGTGGATCGCCGCCGCGCCGGGCACGCCGGGCGGCAGCAGCGGCAACTCGGCCGCGTAACGCCTGCGTACACGTTGCACGAAGCGGCTGTGCTCCGCCGCGGCGCCGACGCGTTGAACAGGGGCCAACCCGGCCGCGATGGGGCCCGGTGTCGCCGGCGAGGAACCGATCAGCGCCACGGGGTGTCTGTGCTAGATTGACCCGCTGACGCGGCGAGGGGGTGTGGATGCCCTGCCGTGCCCGCGTCATTCCACGAGGCTGGCGCCGGGGCCTGCCGCCCGGTTCTGTTCATGCCTTCGATGCCCTCTCGTTTTGCGCCAGTGCCCTGGCTACGTCGCCTGGCTGCCCGCTTCGGCACAACAAGCGCCGATTCACCTTCGCCGTGGGTCCGGCCGTCCCGCTGGGTGCTGGGCCTGTCCCGTTGGGCCTTGCGCTGGACGGTGGTGTTGGTGCTCACGGTGTGGAGCATCGTACTGATCGCCTGGCTGACACTGCACTGGGGGATTCTGCCGCACATCGACGAATGGCGCCCGCAGCTGGAAGAGCGGGCCAGCCAGTCGCTGGGGCTGCCGGTGCGCATCGGCCAGATCAGCGTGCAGTCGCCCGGCTGGGTGCCCGCGCTCGAGCTGCGCGACGTGGTCCTCGCCGACCGCGACGGCCGCCAGGCGCTGCGCCTGCCGCGCATCAGCGCCGCCTTGTCGGTGAAATCGCTGTTCGCCCTGCGGCTGGTGTTCTCGCAGCTGTACATCGAAGGGCCCGAGATCGAGGTGCGACGCGACGCCCAGGGCCGGCTGCACGTGGCCGGGCTGGACATGGACGGTTCGGCCCGGCTGGACAGCGCTGGCGAGGGTGGCGGCGCGCTCGACTGGCTGCTCGATCAGCCGGAGTTCGTGCTGCGCCACGGCACGCTGCGTTGGGTCGACCAGCAGCGCGCCGCGCCGCCGCTGGAGCTGCATGACGCCGACCTGGTGCTGCGCAACGGCCTGCGACGGCACGAGATCCGCCTCGATGCGACGCCTGGCGCCGGCCTGGGGGATCGTTTCATGCTGGCCGGCCACTTCAACCAGCCGCTGCTGGCACGCAGCGGCGATTGGGCGCGCTGGTCGGGCACGGTCTACGTCGACCTGCCGGCCGCAGACCTGGCCCGTGTGCGCGAGCACGTCACCTTGCCGTTCGACCTGCAGGCCGGCAGCGGCGCGGCCCGGCTGTGGCTCGATGTGGCCAAGGGCCAGTGGCGCCGAGCGACGCTCGATGCGGCGCTGGACGGTGTCCAGATCAAGCTCGGCCCGTCCTTGGAGCCGGTCGCGCTCGATCGCCTGCAGGGCCGCTTCGAGACCGAGCGCAGCGCCGGCACGCTGCGCGTGGCGGCACAGCAATTTGCCTTCGCGACGGCCGACGGGGCGAGCTGGCCCGCCAGCCGGTTCAGCCTGGTGCTGAACCAGCGCCAGCGGCTGGACCGGGTGACCTTGTCGGACGAGCCGGTGTCGGGCGGCGAGTTCAGCGCCGACCGGCTCGACCTGGGCCTGATGGCTGCAGTCGCCGGCCGCCTGCCGTTGCCGGACAACGTCCGCCAGGGGCTGGCCGAGCTCGCCCCCAGCGGGGTCGTGCAGCCGCTGCAGGCAAGCTGGGTCGGCCCGCCCGAGCAGCCGGTGCACTACCGCGTCAAGGGCCGCGTCGGCCAGCTGTCGATCGCGGCCGCGCCGGCACCCGAGGCCGAGCACGTCGGCCGGCCGGGCTGGCACGGCGCCGATCTCGAGATCGACGCCAGCGAGACCGGCGGCGAGGCGCGGCTGGCGGTGAAGGACGGTGCGCTCGAGCTGCCCGGCGTGTTCGAGGACCCGCTGTTGCCGGTCGATCATTTCAGCAGCCAGCTCGTCTGGCAGATCCAGCCGCAGCGCCCGGCGCCGGGCGCCAAGGGGCCCGCCGAGCCGCTGCCGCCGGCGATCGACCTGCGGGTGATCGACGCCCGGTTCGCCAATGCCGATGCGCGCGGCGACCTGCAGCTGCACTGGCACACCGGCGCGGGCACCGGCCGCGGCAAGGGCGGCCGCTACCCGGGCGTGATCGAGGTGAGCGGGCAGATCGAGCAGGGCCAGGCAGCGCGCGTGGCGCGTTACCTGCCGCTCGGCGTGGCGGCCTCGGCGCGCGCCTACGTGAGCGGCGCGGTGCAGAGCGGCACCGTGCGCCATGCCAAGCTGCGCCTGCGTGGCGACCTGAACGAGTTCCCGTTCGCCCATGCCGGCACCAACGCGCGCGACAGCGACTTCCACGTCAGCGCCCAGGCCGAGAACCTGAGCTTCGCCTACGTGCCGCCGGTGCTCACCGAGGGCACGCTGCGCTGGCCGGTCTTCACCCAGCTGTACGGCGAGCTGGTGTTCGACCGCGGCGCGATGCACATCAAGGATGCCCGGGCCAAGCTCGGGGGCATCGAGTTGAAGGGCGTCAACGGCGGCATCGCTGATCTGATGCACGAGCCGACGCTGGCCATCGAAGGCGGTGGCCGCGGCCCGCTGGCCGACATGCTGCGCTACGTCGCCGCGACGCCGGTCGACGGCTGGCTCTCGCATGCCCTGCACGATGCGACCGGCACCGGCCCGGCCGAGCTGCAGCTGGCGCTGCGCATTCCGCTGAACGATGCCGAGCACACGACGGTCAAGGGCAGCGTCACGCTGGCCGGCAACGACGTGCGGATCCGGCCCGATGTGCCGGCGCTGACCGCGGCGAGATCGCGCATCGACTTCACGCAGCGCGGCTTCGCCATCGGCCCCGGCAGTGCGCGCTCGCTCGGCGGCGAGCTGAGCTTCGAGGGTGGCATGGCCGCCGACGGCGTGGTGCGCGTCAGCGCCCAGGGCACAGCCAGTGCCGACGGCCTGCGCCAGGCCAGGGAGCTCGGCCTGCTGGTGCCGCACCTGGCCAGCGCGATGACCGGCCAGGCGGCCTACAAGCTGCAGCTTGGCGTGCAGGCCGGCCACACCGAGCTGCAGATCACCAGCCCGCTGACCGGCATCGCGCTGGACCTGCCGCCACCGTTCAGGAAGCCGGCCGAGGCGAGCTGGCCGCTGCGCATCCAGACCCGGCTGCTGCCCACCGAAGCCGGCGCCGAGCCGGGCCCGGCACGCGACCAACTGCACATCGAGCTCGGCAGCGTGCTGCAGGCCGATTACCAGCGCGAGCTGGTGGCCGACGGTGCGCGTGTGCTGCGCGGGGCGTTGGCGCTCGGCGAGGCCCCGCTGCCGCCGATGCCGGCCATCGGCAATGTCAGCGCGGCGGTGCAGACGCCGCAGCTCCATGCCGATGCCTGGCTGGCACGCTGGCGCACGGCATCGCCCGAAGCGCCCGCCGCGGGCGACCCGCGTGCCGCCCGCGGCGGCGAAAGCGCGGGCCGCGCGCCGGACGTCGCTGGTTACCTGCCGACCGACGTGGCGCTGCGCACCGGCGCGCTGGTGCTGGGCGGGCGCCGCTTCGGCAGCCTGAACGCGAGCGTGCAGCGGCGGGGCAGCGGCGACAGCGAGGTCTGGCACGCGGCCTTGCAGGGTGACGCCGCCCAGGGCCAGGTCGACTGGCGCCCGGCAGGCGCGGCCGCACCCTGGCCCCGCGTGCAGGCCCGGCTGCTGCGGCTGACAGTGCCGGCGGCCGAGGGCGAGCCGCCACCCCCGGCGGCGCCCGACCCGTCGGCCGACCTGCTGCGGCCGGCCGGCACCTTGCCGGCGATCGACCTCGTGATCGACGAGTTCGAGTGGCGCGGCCGCAAGTTCGGCCGGCTCGAGATCGATGGCCGCCCGGCCGACGGCCCGGCACCGCGCGACTGGCGCCTGGCCAAGCTGGCGCTGACATCGCCCGACGCCCGGCTCGCTGCGACCGGCACCTGGGCGGCAGCGAAGGGACGCATGGCGATGGACGCCAGGCTCGACGTCGCCGACGCGGGCGCCACGCTCGAGCGCGCGGGCCTGGGCAAACAGCTGCGGGGCGGCAAGGGGCGGGTGCAGGGCCAGTTCAGCTGGACCGGCTCGCCGCTGCTGCCCGACTGGCCCACGCTGGCCGGCAACGCCCAGCTCAACCTCGATGCCGGCCAGTTCCTCAAGGCCGAGCCCGGCGCCGCCCGCCTGCTCGGCGTGCTGAGCCTGCAGGCGCTGCCGCGCCGCCTGACGCTGGATTTCCGCGACGTGTTCCAGCAGGGTTTCGCCTTCGACAACTTCGCGGGCGATGTCGCGTTCGAGCAGGGCATCGCGCGCAGCAACAACCTGCGCATCCGTGGCGTGCAGGCGGCCGTTCTGATCGAGGGCCAGGCGGATCTGAAGCGCGAGACGCAGGACCTGCACATGGTCGTGGTGCCCGAGATCAACGCCGGCACGGCTTCCCTTGCCTATGCGGCGATCAACCCGGCGATCGGGCTGGGCACCTTCCTGGCGCAGCTGTTCCTGCGCAAGCCGCTGATGCAGGCCGGCACGCGCGAGTTCCGCGTCACCGGCAGCTGGTCCGACCCGCAGGTCGACACCGTCGAGCGGCGCGGCGATGCGCCGCTGCCGGACTTCGATTCGGCCGCGGCCTCGGCGCCCATGCCCGCGCGGTAGCAGAATCCACGCGCATGAAGATCGCCGCCGTGCAGATGGTTTCCACGCCCGACGTGGCCCGCAACCTGGCCGATGCCGGCCGCCTCGTCGCCCAGGCCGCCGCGGCCGGCGCGCGGCTGGTCGCGTTGCCCGAGTACTTCTGCCTGATGGGCCAGCGCGACGACGACAAGCTCGCGATCGCCGAGGCCGACGGCGACGGCCCGATCCAGGCCTTCCTGGCCGAGACCGCGCGCCGCCACGGCATCTGGCTGGTTGGCGGCACGCTGCCCATTCGCGCCACGACGCCGGAGCGCGTGCGCAACGCCTGCTGCGTCTACGGGCCGGGCGGCGAGCGCGTCGCGCGCTACGACAAGATCCACCTGTTCGCATTCGACAACGGCCGCGAGCGCTACGACGAAGGCCGCGTGCTCGAGGCCGGCAGCGAGCCGGTGGCGTTCGACGCCGAGGGCCTGCGGGTCGGCCTGTCGGTCTGCTATGACCTGCGTTTTCCCGAGCTGTATCGCGCGCTGATGCAGCCGGCGGCCTGCGACCTGCTGGTCGTGCCGGCGGCCTTCACTTACACGACCGGACAGGCGCACTGGGAGTTGCTGCTGCGCGCCCGCGCGGTCGAGAACCAGTGCCATGTGCTGGCCAGCGCGCAGGGCGGCCTGCACGAGAACGGCCGGCGCACCTGGGGCCACAGCATGGTCATCGACCCCTGGGGCGAGTTGCTCGCGGTGCAGCCCGAGGGCGAAGGCCTCGCCGTGGCCGATGCCGCCCTGCAGCGGCGTGACGCGGTGCGGGAACAGCTGCCGGCGCTGGCGCATCGCCGGCTGTGACGGCTGTGACAAGTGCACGGCCGCCGGGTCGCGCTGCAGCACACGGAAACCAAGCGGAAACCGGCGCGCTCCTAGACTTCGGCCTTGGCCGCCGGACCGGATGGCCCCGGGTTGTCGTGAAAGGTGGGGAATGAAGAGCAAGCATCGCGCACTGCTGGCCGCGGCAGGGTGGCTGATCTGTACCGGGCTGATGACGGCCGCCGGCGCCGCCGAGCGCGCGCCGGTGCGCCACCTGCCCGAGCGCGCGCAGCGCAGCGAGGCAGCGCGGGTGATCGTGCAGTTCAGGTCGGGGGCCTCGGTGCTGCGTGCCCAGGCCCAGGCCCTGGGCAGCGCGGCCGGCCCGCAGGCCGCAGACACCTTGGGCAAGCGGCTGGAGCTGTCGCTGAGCAATGGCCGGGCGATCGGTCCGCGCACCCAGGTGATGCGGGCTTCGGGCATCGGCGCCCAGGCACTGGCGACCCGGCTCGCCGCGGATACGGATGTCGAGTGGGCGGTCGTCGACCACCGCCGCTTCGCCTACGCGGCGCCGAACGACGCGCTCTACCCCAGCCAGACCAACGGCACGACGCCGGCCGCCGGCCAGTGGTACCTGCGGCCGAACAGCGGCACGGTCAAGTCCTCGATCGACGTGGAGCCGGCCTGGGCCATCACCACTGGCAGCAGCAGCGTGGTGGTGGCGGTGCTCGACACCGGCGTGCGCTTCGACCACCCGGATCTGTCGGCCAAGCTGCTGACAGGCTACGACTTCGTCGGTTACGCGGTCGACGACGTGGCCACGGCCAACGACGGGGATCTGGACGACGCCGACGCATCGGACCCGGGCGACTGGATTACCGCCGGCGAAGACGCCGGCACGGACGCGAGCGGCGCGTTCAAGGGCTGCGGCGTGTCGGATTCGAGCTGGCATGGCACCCAGGTTTCCGGCCTGGTCGGCGCCTCCACCGGCAACGGCATCGGCATGGCCGGCATCGGCCGCGGCGTGAAGGTCCTGCCGGTGCGGGTGCTCGGCAAGTGCGGTGGCTACGACTCCGACATCATCGCGGCGATGCGCTGGGCGGCGGGCTTCAGCGTCAGCGGCGTGGCGACCAACCCGAACCCGGCGCGGGTGATCAACCTGAGCCTGGGCTCCAGCGGCGACTGCACGACGGCCTACGCCACCGTGATGAGCGAGCTGACGACGGCCGGCGTGACCGTCGTGGCGGCCGCCGGCAACGACGGCCTGGCCGTCGGCGTGCCGGCCAACTGCCCGAACGTGATCGCGGTGGCCGGCGTGCGTCACACCGGCACCAAGGTTGGCTATTCGAACCTGGGCCCCGAAGTG
Organism: Ideonella sp.; assembly: GCF_035254525.1. Lineage (GTDB taxonomy): Bacteria > Pseudomonadota > Gammaproteobacteria > Burkholderiales > Burkholderiaceae_C > Ideonella. The sequence continues at coordinate 38,588 of NZ_DATFAN010000210.1, forward strand.
GCCGTCAGCGCGCCGGCGGGCAACTGCGTCAACGACACGGGCACCTGCCTGTACCCGATCCTGACGACGAGCAACACCGGGACCACCAACCCGTCGGCATCGACCTACACCGATGGCGACCTGCGCCTGACACTGGGCACCAGCTTCGCCTCGCCGATCGTCGCCGGGACCGCGGCGCTGATGCTGTCGGCCGACCCGGCACTGACGCCGGCCAACCTGCGCAGCATGCTGCAGAGCACGGCACGGGTCTTTCCCAGCAGCGGTGCGGACACCGGCGTCGTCGCCTGCCAAGCGCCCACCTCGACGCCGCAGGACAGCGAGTGCTACTGCACCACCACCACCTGCGGCGCCGGCCTGGTCGACGCCGGCGCAGCCGTGACGGCCGCCGCGGCTGCGGCGAGCGGGCTGGTCGCCAACATCGCGGTCGCGCCGGCCAGCCCGGTGGCCGGCGTGACGGTGGCCCTGGATGCCGGCGACTCGTTGGTCGGCAGCGGCCGCACGATCGCGGCCTACCAGTGGGAGATCACCGCCGGCAGCGGCATCGCGGCCTTCGTCGGCAGCAGCACCGCGTCCACCGCCACGCTCGACACCACCGGTGCCGGCAGCGTGACCGTGCGGCTGACGCTCACCGACAGCGCCGGCAACCAGGCCAGCACCAGCAGCCAGTTCACCGTGCTGGCATCGGCGCTGGCGGCCTCGATCGTCGCGACGCCGCCCACGCTGGAGGCCGGCGACAGCAGCGTGCTCGACGGCACCGGCTCGGTGGTCGACAGCGGTCGCAGCATCGCCGCCTACCAGTGGGCCATCACCGCCGGTGGCGGCATCGCCTCGTTCAGCGGTGCGACCAACGCCTCGACGGCCACCTTGGTGACCAGCGGCACCGGCACCGTGACCGTTCACCTCACCGTGACCGACAGCGCCGGGCTGCAGGCCAGCAGCAGCAAATCGTTCACCGTGACGGCGACGGCCCTCAGCGCGGCCTTCACCGCCACGCCCACGGCGCCCGAGGTGGGTGAGACGGTGGCGCTGGACGCCAGCTCGTCAGTGGTCGGCACCAACCGCACGATCGCCGCCTACCAGTGGGAGATCACCGCCGGCAGCAACCTGGCCGCCTTCAGCGGTGGCACCACGGCCGCCACCGCCGCGCTCGTCGCCAGCGGCGCCGGCTCGGTGACGGTCAAGCTGACGATCACCGACAGCGTCGGCGCGCAGTCCAGCGTCAGCCGGACGCTGACCGTCAGCGCGGCGCCGTCTGGCGGCGGCGGGGCGCTGGCGCCGCTGTGGGCGCTGGGCCTGCTGGCCGCGTCGGCGGCACTGCGGCGTCGACCGGGCCGCAGCTGACAGGCATGTTCGGTCCACGGGGCCGAACATGCCCGGCCCGGCCCTTCGGTTTTTGCCGGCGCGGCCGATAAACCGACGAAGACGGGTCGCCCGCACGCGGCGGGCCCCGCCGCTGCCTTGCCCGTGATGGACCGCCGATGAAAGATTTCGCCCGCCGCCTGCTGCTTGCCTTCGCGCTGTGCGCCGGCGCGGCCGGCGCGCGGGGAGGCGAACCCGGCGCCGAGCCGGTCAGCGGGCTGATCGTTCGCCTGCACGATGCGCCGCCACACGCTGGTGGCCGCGCGCATGCTCTTGCCGCCGCGCCCGCCTCGCCCGCCTCGCCCGCCGAGCGCGCCGAGCGTGCGCTGCATGCGCGGCGCTGGGCCGTGCTGCTGGCTGATACGGGGCTGGGCCGGCTGCCCGGCATCCGGCTCGAGCCGGTCGGCCGGGCCTCGTTGCGCCTGCACCCGGCGCGGCCCTGGTCGGCCGCCGAGGCGGCACGCTGGCAGGCCCGGCTGGCCCAGCGGCCGGAGGTGGCCTGGGCGGTGCCGGACCGGCGCGAATCACTGCAGCAGCAGGCCGGCGGCACCGCGCCGCTGCCCGACGACCCGCTGTTCCCCGGCGCCGACGGCCAGTGGTGGCTGCAGCCGGTGTCCGGCAGCAACGCCAATGCACCCGAGGCGCGACTGCGTGGCGTGCCGGGCCTGCGCGATGCCTGGGCCGTCGGCACCGGCCGGGCGGACACGGTGATCGCCGTGCTCGACAGCGGCTGGACCGCGCACCCGGATCTCGACCCCGCCCGCCTGCTGCCGGGCTACGACCTCGTCTCGGACTGGGACGATGCCTTGCAGCGCGGCGACGCGAACGACGGCGATGGGCGCGACGCCGATGCCCGCGACCCGGGCGACTGGGTCAGCGCCGCCGATCGCCGTGGCGACCCCGGCCGCTACGGCGCCTGCGACGAAACCGACAGCACCTGGCACGGCACGGCGGTGCTGGGCCTGATCGCGGCCCACAGCGGCAACGCCCTCGGCGTGGCCGGCATCGACTGGGCCGCGCGCCTGCTGCCGGTGCGCGTGGCCGGCAAGTGCGGCGCGACCTTGCACGACATCGTCGACGGCCTGCGCTGGGCCGCGGGGCTGCCCGTCTGCCGCCGCAGCACCGACACGCTCGACCCCGACGCCGGCTGCGCCGAATGGGCCCCGGTCAACCCGCACCCGGCGCAGATCATCAACCTCAGCTACGGCGGCGTGGCCGACTGCAACGCCGAGTACCAGGACGCGATCGACGAGTTGTGGGCGCGCGGCGTGATCGTCGTCGCCGCCGGCGGCAACACCCATGCGGCGCCGACGCGGCCGGCCAACTGCGAGCACGTCGTCGGCGTCGCGGCGCTGAACCGCGACGGCTTCAAGACGCACTACTCGGCCTTCGGCGCCGCGCTGCGCATCGCCACCGTCGGTGGCGACGATGCCGGCGGCCACTGGGGCGGCCTGCTCGCCGACAGCGGGCTGGTCGGCCTGGCCAACTTCGGCAGCCAGGGCCCCGGCGTGGCCGGCTACGCGGCCCACTTCGGCACCAGCTATGCGGCCCCGGTCGTCAGCGGCACGCTCGGCCTGATGCGCGCGCTGAACCCGGCGCTGACGTCGCAGCAGCTCATCGACGGCCTCGCGGCCTCGGCGCGGCCGCATGTGCAATCGGCGCTGCTGGCGGCCTGCAGCAGCACCAGCCCGGGCCGCTGCGCCTGCACTGCCAGCACCTGCGGCGCCGGTGTGCTCGATGCGCCGCAGGCGCTGGCCTACGCGCAGGCGCTGGCCCGCGGCGAGCGCTACCTGCGGCCGAACTGGCCGATCGTGCAGATCGACACGCCCGAACTGCGCGCCGCCGTGGCGCTGGGCCCGGACCGCGAATCCGCCGCCGGGCAGCCGTTGGCCGAGCAGGGCGCCGGTGGCGGCGCGCTGTCGGCCGTGGCCATCGCTGCGCTGCTGATGGCCTCGATCGCGCTGTCGATCAGGAGCCGCAGGCTTGCCAGCGCGTCGCCCCGCCCTGGCCGCTGAGGGCAGCGAGCTTCTCGGCGACGGCGGCATCGACGCGGTCGACGCGCAAGCGGTGCTCGACCCCGGGCGAGGGCAGCTGCACGACACGGGCGGTGCGCACGCCGCGGGCCTGCAGGCGGTCCAGCCGCGCCTGTGCATCGGCCTGGGCACCGAACTCGCCCAGCGCCAGGCCCGGCGCCAGGTCAGCCGGCGCCTTCAGCTCGCTGGCGGCCAGGCCCAGGCGCTGCAACTCCTCGGCCTTGCGTTGCAGGGCGTCGCGCTCGGCGAAGCGGCCCATGTAGACGATCCAGCGGCCGGGCAGCTCGCGCCGCATGTCGACCCAGCCGCCGGCCGGCACGCCGGCCTGGGCGAGCTCGCGCGCCGCGGCATTGACTGCGTTGTCGTTCAGCGGGCCGGCCTCGAGGCACAGCGGCGCCGACAGGGGTGAAGCCCGCCCGCTCGCGCTCGCCGCAGCGCCCGCAGCCGCCAGCTCGAGGCCGTCGGCGACACCGGAGGCACTGGCACGCAGCGGTGCTGCGCCGATCGGGCGCACGCCGGCCGGGCTGGGCGCCAGCAACTGGATCGCCTCGGGGTGGACCTGCCGCTGCAACCGCTCGGGCTCGCGCCCGGCCTCGGCGGACGAGGCGCCCAGCGCCTGCGGCAACGGCGTGTGGTGCCAGGCCCAGAACAGCAGGTTGGCCGCCAGCAGCGCGGCGACCAGCAGGCGCAGCATCGTGCCGGCGTGGCCGGGCTCAGCCGCGCGGCTCGGCCGCCGGGGCCGGGCGCACGCTGACCTCGCCGCTCAGGATGCGGTGGACGGTGCCCGCCGGGTCGCGGACCCGCAGCGCGCCGTCGGCATCGACGCCGATCGCCTCGCCGCGCGGGCAGGCCGCGTCGGTCGTGACGACCTGGCCGCCGAGCAACAGGTCGCGCTGGGCGTAGGCGGCCTCGAAGCCGGCGAAGCCCTCGCGCTCGAAGCGCGCCAGTGCGCTCGCCAGCGATGGCATCAGCCGGGTCAGCGCCGCCGGGGGGGTCAACTGCGGTTCGATCTCGGACAGGCTCGCGGCCATCTCGGCCAGGTGCACCGGCTGCACGTTCAACCCGATGCCGATCACGGCGATCCGGTGGTCACCCAGGCCGATCGCCTCGATCAGGATGCCGCCCAGCTTGCGGCCGGTGCCTTCCCCCGGCTGGCGCAGCCAGAGGTCGTTCGGCCACTTCAGGCCGATGCGCAGGCCGCTGGGGTCGAGCGCCTCGGCGAGCGCGACGCCCACCGCCAGCGACAGGCCCGACCAGTCGGCCCGCTCGAGCGCGAGGCTGAGCGAGAAGGTCAGCGAGGCGCCGGCGCTGGATTGCCAGTTGCGGCCGAGCCGGCCGCGGCCGTGGGTCTGGTCGATGGCCACCAGCAGGGTCGGGCGCAGGTCGTCGGCACGCAGGCCGCGGCCGTGCGAATCACGCGCGCCGCGCGAGGCTTCGCGCAGGCGATCGACGAGGGCGGCGTTGGTCGAGGGCAGGCGATCGACGACCTCGATCGACAGGCCCGGCAATATCGGACTCAGCTGCTCCCACAGCGCCTGCGTGCCCCAGGTGCCATGGTGGCCGCCATGCTCGGCACCGGCATGGCGATCGACGAAGGGGTGTGCGCCGGCTTGCATGGTCAGCGCTCTCGGGCGCGGCGGGCCGAGGGGGCGGCACGCTTGGGCAGCAGCATCGTGCCGCGGCAGGTGTCGGTGCCGCAACGGCACTCGAAGCGCTTCTTCAGCGCTGGCGTCATGCGTTCGTCGATCGACAGCCGGTAGTCGTAGAACAGCTCTTCGCCCGGCTCGATCGGCCTCAGCGCCTTGATGTAGACGCGGCCATCGGTCTCGTCGGCTTCGCAGTTCGGCTCGCACGCGTGGTTGATCCAGCGCGCGGCGTTGCCGCCGTACAGCGCGTCGATCACGCGCTCGCCGTCGTCGAGCTGGAAGTAGAAGGTGTGGTCGGGCTGGCTCGGGTCGTGCGGGTGGCGGTCGAGCGCCTCCTGCCACGAGATGACCTCACCGGTGTACTCGATCAGGGTCTCGCCGGGCTCGATCGGTTGCAGCGCGAACACCCCCTTGCCGTGCACGCCACTGCGGCGCACCTGGATGCGCCGGCCGCCGGCAGCGGCATGCGCGGCAGCGGCCGTGGGGCGGGCGGCGGGACGTTTGGCGGGGCGGGCTTGCTTGACCGGCTTCATTGGGTACATTGAATCTGTGGGCGCGTGCGCACGCGTGCGTAGGTGTACGTAGGCGCGTGCATGCGCGTGAAGGCAAATTGTAGGCACGGACCCGACAGGTCTCGTGCGCACCTGGCAAAGAAATGAGCAAATCACTGATCATCGCGGAGAAGCCCAGCGTCGCGCAGGACATCGTCCGTGCGCTGACCCCCGTGGCCGGCAAGTTCGAGAAGGCGGCCGACCACTTCGAGAACGACCGCTACGTGGTCACCTCGGCGGTCGGCCACCTGGTCGAGATCAAGGCGCCCGAGGAGTACGACGTCAAGCGCGGCAAGTGGAGCTTCGCCCACCTGCCGGTCGTGCCGCCGCACTTCGACCTGGCGCCGATCGACAAGGCCAAGAGCCGGCTGCAGGCGGTCGTCAAGCTGGTCAAGCGCAAGGACGTGACCGAGCTGATCAACGCCTGCGACGCAGGCCGCGAGGGCGAGCTCATCTTCCGCCTGATCGTGCAGTACGCCGGCGGCGCGAAGGGCAAGATCGAAAAGCCCATTCAGCGACTGTGGCTGCAGAGCATGACGCCGCAGGCCATCCGTGACGGCTTTGCCGCGCTGCGCTCGGACGAGCAGATGCTCGGCCTGGCCGACGCGGCACGCAGCCGCTCGGAGGCCGACTGGCTGGTCGGCATCAACGGCACGCGGGCCATGACCGCGTTCAACTCGCGCGACGGCGGCTTCTTCCTCACGACAGTGGGCCGGGTGCAGACGCCGACGCTGTCGATCGTCGTCGAGCGGGAGGAAAAGATTCGTAAGCACATCCCGCGCGACTACTGGGAGATCAAGGCCGGCTTCGGCGCCGCCGCCGGCGATTACGAAGGCAAGTGGTTCGACCCGAAGTTCAAGAAGAACGAGGACCCGGACCGCCGGGCCGACCGGCTGTGGACGGAGACCGAAGCCAAGACCATCGCCGACGCGGTGCGCGGCCAGCCCGGCACGGTGAGCGAAGAAGCCAAGCCGAGCACGCAGGCCAGCCCGGGGCTGTACGACCTGACGACCCTGCAGCGCGAGGCCAACGGCCGCTTCGGCTTCTCGGCCAAGACGACGCTGAGCCTGGCCCAGGCGCTGTACGAGAAGCACAAGGTGCTGACCTACCCGCGGACGGATTCGCGCCACCTGCCCGAGGACTACCTGCCGGTGGTCAAGCAGGCCTTCCAGATGATCGCCGAGGAGGACCTGCCCGGGCCGCTGCAGGCGCTGGCCGAGCACGCGCGCAAGGGCCTGAAGGAAGGCTACGTGAAGCCGACCAAGCGGGTGTTCGACAACACCAAGGTCTCGGACCACTTCGCCATCATCCCGACGCTGCAGGCACCCCGGTCCTTGAGCGAGGCCGAGGCCAAGCTGTACGACCTGGTCGTCAAGCGCTTCCTGGCGGTGTTCTATCCCTCGGCCGAGTACCTGGTCACGACCCGCATCACGAAGGTCAACGAGCACCACTTCCAGACCAACGGCAAGGTGCTGGTCAATCCGGGCTGGCTGGCCGTCTACGGCAAGGAAGCGCAGGACGAGGACGCCAACCTCGTGCCGGTGCAGCCCAACGAGGCGGTCAGCAACGAGGGCGTCAACATCGTGGCGCTGGCCACGCGGCCGCCTGCGCGCTACACCGAGGCGACGCTGCTCAGCGCGATGGAGGGTGCCGGCAAGCTGATCGACGACGACGAGCTGCGCGAGGCGATGGCCGAGAAGGGCCTGGGCACCCCGGCCACGCGGGCCCAGGTGATCGAAGGCCTGATCCTCGAGAAGTACATGCACCGCGAGGGCCGCGAGCTGATCCCAACCGCCAAGGCCTTCCAGCTGATGACGCTGTTGCGCGGCCTGGGCGTCGAAGACCTGACCAAGCCCGAACTCACCGGCAACTGGGAATACCAGCTCGCCGAGATCGAGCATGGGCGGATGTCGCGCGACGCGTTCATGGGCGGCATTGCCACGATGGCCGAGCGCATCGTCAAGAAGGCCAAGGAGTACGACCGCGACACGATTCCGGGCGACTACGCAACGCTGAAGGCGCCGTGCCCGAACTGCGGCGGGGTGGTGAAGGAGAACTACCGCCGCTTCGCCTGCGAGGCGTGCGACTTCTCGATCACCAAGATTCCGGGCGGGCGCAGCTTCGAGCTGGCCGAGGTCGAGCGCTTCCTCATCGACAAGAAGATCGGGCCGCTCGAGGGCTTTCGCTCCAAGGCGGGCTGGCCGTTCACCGCCGAGCTCAAGCTCGTCTTCGACGACGAGATCAACAACTGGAAGCTCGAGTTCGACTTCGGCGAAGACGACAAGGCCAAGGACGATGGCGAGCCGGTCGACTTCTCCGGCCAGCAAAGCCTGGGGCCCTGCCCCAAGTGCAAGGGCCACGTCTACGAGCACGGCAGCAACTACGTCTGCGAGCACGCCGTGGGCGCCCACACCACCTGCGATTTCAAGACCGGCAAGATCATCCTGACCCAGCCGGTCTCGCACGAGCAGCTGCACAAGCTGCTGACCACCGGCAAGACCGACCTGCTCGAGAACTTCGTCTCCAACAAGACCAGGCGCAAGTTCAAGGCCTTCCTGGCCTACGACAAGAAGGAGGGCAAGGTCAGCTTCGAGTTCGAGCCACGCGCGGCGAAGGTGCCGGCGAAGAAGGCGGCGGCGAAAAAGGCGGCCGCCTGATTCAGGTCAGATGGTCCGGGTCCGCCCGGGCCTGCAAGGTAGAAGCAAAAAATTACAATCGCCCGCGCCGATCCCCGATCGGGTGGCGGCGCAGGCGCCCGTTTTGCGGGCATATCAGTGACTGCCCAGCCACCTCAGAATGATGGCCGGGCTTGAGGGAGGATGAACCGATGTTGAAGCGTCTATTGACGCTGGTGTTCGCGTGCGCCACGTTGGCCGCGACCACCGGTTGTGCGGTGAACCGTGCAACGGCGAATGTGATGCCCGATGCCGACCTGGGCAAGGTCAAGTCGCTCTATGTGGTGAAGGATCCCAAGGACGAGCGGGGCATCGACGAGCTGATCAAGAAGAACCTCGCCAAGCGCGGGTACCAGGTCGAGGGCGGGCTGGAGCAGGCGCCACCCTACAAGGCCGATGCGGTCGTCACCTACCTCGACAAGTGGATGTGGGACATCACCATGTACATGATCGAGCTGACGATCACCGTGCGCAATCCGCAGAACTTTCCGATGGCCAGCGGCAACTCGCTGCACACCTCGCTGACCCGCAAGTCGCCTGACGAGATGGTCGACGAAGTGCTGACCAACATCCTCAACGCCAAGAAATGAACTCCATGTCGATGCTGAAGACTGTTTCATCCCGCGGGCTGGCTGGCCTGCTGCTGTGTGCCGCCGCTCTGCTCGGTGGCTGCGCCGTCGCGCCGTCGTCGCCCTCTGCCATGACGCCGGACACCATCCAGACGACCAAGCAGCATGCGAAGAGCGTGTCGGTGGCCGCTACCGGCGGCAAGGGCGTCGCCACCGATGGCGCCATCGCCGACGCCGTGGCCGCGTCGATCGAGAAGGCCAAGACCTTCTCGCGCGTGATCAAGGGTGCCGGTGCCGACTACCAGCTCACCGTGTCGCTGATGACCCTGGACATGCCGTCGTTCGGCATGTCGTTCACCTGCAAGACCGAGATGGCCTGGTCGCTCAAGCGCGCCGATGGCGTTGCCGTTTGGCAGGAGATGATCAAGAGCGAAGGCACGGCCGGCGCCGGCGAAGCCTTTGTCGGGACCGAGCGGGCCAAGATGGCCATCGAACGCTCGATCCGCGACAACATCGCACAGGGTCTGGCCAAGATCTCGAATCAGAGCCTGTGACGGACGGGCGCCCGCGCGGCGCCATCGTCGACCCAGAAGAAGCGGGCGCCTCGGCGCCCGTTTTTCATGACCTTGCGTGAAGGCTCAATCCGCCAGCGGCGCATCCCCGCCCGTCAGCAGCGGGATGCTGCCGTCCGAGCTGGTGCCAAGCAGGCCGGTGCGGGTGTAGATGCCCAGCTTCTGGCGCGTGTCGCTGATGTCGAGGTTGCGCATTGTCAGCTGGCCGATGCGGTCGGCCGGGGTGAACGGCGCGTCCTCGACCTTTTCCATCGACAGCCGCTCGGGCGCGTAGGTCAGGTTGGGGCTCACCGTGTTCATGATCGAGTAGTCGTTGCCGCGGCGCAGCTCGAGCGTGACCTCGCCGGTGACCGCGCGGGCCACCCAGCGTTGGGCCGTCTCGCGCAGCATCAGGCATTGCGGGTCGAACCAGCGGCCCTGGTAGAGCAGTCGCCCGAGCTTGCGGCCATTCAGGCGGTACTGCTCGATCGTGTCCTCGTTGTGGATGCCGGTCACCAGGCGCTCGTAGGCGATGTGCAGCAGCGCCATGCCGGGGGCCTCGTAGATGCCGCGGCTCTTGGCCTCGATGATGCGGTTCTCGATCTGGTCGCACATGCCCAGGCCGTGCCGGCCGCCGATGCGGTTGGCTTCCTCGAACAGGGCCACCGCGCTGCCGAAGCGCTGGCCGTTCAGCGCGACCGGCTGGCCTTCCTCGAAGGCCACGGTCACCGTTTCGGCCGGCACGGCGACGTCGTCGCGCCAGAACGCCACGCCCATGATGGGCTTGACGATGTGCATGCTGGCGTTGAGGAACTCGAGGTCCTTGGCCTCGTGCGTCGCGCCGAGCATGTTGGAGTCTGTCGAGTAGGCCTTCTCGACGCTCATCTTGTAGTCGAAGCCATTGGCGATGAGGTACTCGCTCATCTCCTTGCGGCCGCCGAGCTCGTCGATGAAGCGCTGGTCGAGCCAGGGCTTGTAGATGCGCAGCGCCGGGTTGGCCAGCAGGCCGTAGCGGTAGAAGCGCTCGATGTCGTTGCCCTTGTAGGTCGACCCGTCGCCCCAGATGTTGACGCCGTCTTCGCGCATGGCCACGACCAGCGCCGTGCCGGTGACGGCACGGCCCAGCGGCGTGGTGTTGAAGTAGGTCGCGCCGCCGGTCGAGATGTGGAAGGCGCCGCACTGGATGGCGGCGATGCCTTCGGCAACGAGCTGCGCGCGGCAGTCGATCAGGCGGGCGATCTCGGCGCCGTAGGCCTTGGCCTTGCGCGGGATCTCGTCGTAGTCGGATTCGTCCGGCTGGCCGAGGTTGGCGGTGTAGGCGCAGGGGATGGCGCCCTTGGCGCGCATCCAGTGGACGGCGGCGCTGGTGTCCAGGCCGCCCGAGAAGGCGATGCCGACGCGTTCGCCGGCGGGAAGCTGTTGCAGGATGGTGGCGGCCACGGGGTTCTCCGGGAAAACCCCTCGATTCTAGGTGGCTGCCACCACCATGGCCCCGATCAGAAGCGCCAGGCGAGGCCCAGGCCGCCGTGGTTGCCGTCCACCTCGCCGCCGACGAGGTAGTTGCTCTTGTAGCTTTCGTCGACATAGCGCAGGAACACGCTGCCGTGCGCGCCGAACAGGTACTCGGCCTGCAGCACCACGCCGACGCTGGTGCGCATGTTGAAGTCGGAGGCATAGTCCTTCAGGACGCCCGACACATCGAACTGCGCGCTGGTCGCCTTGCGCAGGCCGCCGCCGAAGCGCCAGTTGTCGTTGGCGTTCCAGAAGCCCAGCACCTCGAAGGGCACGCGCGAGAAGCTGACCGAGCCGTTGCTGGCCGACGCGCGGTCGAAGTGGTAGCCGACGGTGGCCTGGATCGTGACCGCGGAGCCGGGCTCGGTGTACTCGATGCCGCCGAACACGTGGGTCAAACCGCCGCTGGAGATCTTGCGGTGGGAACCGCCGCTGTACTCGACATCGATGAGCGTCTTGCCACCTCCGGTCAGCGCGACGCCGAGGACGGGCTTGAGGCCATCGGCGGCCCAGGTGGACGAAGCGGCAGCGAGCGCGAGCGTGGCGGCGCCGAAGAGGGTCTTGGCTTTCATGTAGGTTTCCCTGCGGTGGAACGGATCAAAGGGCGCGATCCTACCCGGGAGAAACGTCGGCCCTGCGGCCGCCGCGTCAACAAGTCTCAGAGTCTCAGTGCCTGTCCGGAGTGTGCGGTGGCGCCTCGAGCAGCTTGACCAGCGTGTGCAGCGCCCGGTTCACCGGCGTCGCCACGCCGTGCCGCGCGCCCTCGCGCACGACGAAGCCGTTCAGGTGGTCGATCTCGCTGGGCTTGCCGCGCATCAGGTCCTGCGCGGTCGACGAGAACTGGCCGGGCATGCTCTCGGCGATGCGTTCGACGGCGGGCCACGGGTCGGCCAGCGTGACGCCGCAGGCCCGCGCGACGGCGACACATTCGGCGACGACGTCGCGCATCGTCGCCTCGACGCCCTCGCCGCGACGCAGCCGGCCGTAGGGCAGGCGGCTGATCGCCGACAGGGCGTTGTAGGCGCAATTCAGCACCAGCTTGCTCCACAGCGCGGCGTCCACGTCGTCGGCCAGCGTCACCGGCACGCCGGCCGGCTCGAACAGCGCCTGGACCGCCTCGGGCGTCACCCGCCCGGGCGCGGGCGCCCAGCGCGCGAGCACCAGTTCGCCGCGGCCGTGGTGCAGTACGTGGTCGGGCGCGGCCATCTCGGTGGCCACGTAGACCACCGCCGGCGCCACCGTCACCGACGCCGGCAGCCGGGCCGCGAGCCGCGTCGCGTTGTCGACCCCGTTCTGCAGGCTCAGCACGACGCAGCCCGGCGCGAGCACCGGCGCGAGCTGGTCGCCGGCGGTCTCGGTGTCGCCCGACTTCACGCAGCACAGCACCAGCGCGCAGTCGCGCAGCGCGGCGGGACCGTCGCTGGCCGTCACCGCCACGCGCTCGTCGAAGCTGCGGGTCTGCAGCCGCAGGCCGTGTTCTCGCAGCGCGGCGGCCTGGGCCGGCCGGCCGACGAAGGCCACCGGCACGCCGGCGCGCGCCAGCATCGCGCCGTAATAGCCACCCACCGCCCCGGTACCCAGCACGCCGACCTTGATCATCATGGGCGCGACCATAACCGAGCCGAAGCCAGCCTGCACCGCTGGCGAAGGCAAGGCCATCGGATTGAAGGCATCATCGGCAGCTTCTCCGTCCCCCGCCCCAGGAGCACCCACATGAAGAACAAGCCGCTGTCTCTGGCCCTGGCCCTGCTCGTCGGCCTGCCGGCCGCGCACGCCGCGGGCTTCGAGCTCAGCAGCCCGACGATCAAGCCGGGCAGCACGCTGACCGAGGCGCAGGTCTTCAACGGCTTCGGCTGCAGCGGCAAGAACGTCTCGCCTGCGCTGGCATGGAAGGGCGCGCCGGCCGGCACCAAGAGTTTCGCCGTGACGGTCTACGACCCCGATGCGCCGACCGGCTCGGGCTGGTGGCACTGGGTGGTCTACAACATCCCGGCCAGCGCCAACGGGCTGCCCGAAGGCGCCGGCAGCACCGAGGGCAAGGGCCTGCCGGCCGGCAGCGCCCAGGGCCGCACCGACTTCGGCGCGCCCGGCTTCGGCGGCGCCTGCCCGCCGCCGGGTGACAGGCCGCACCGCTATGTCTTCACCGTCTACGCGCTGAAGGCCGACAAGCTGGACGTGCCGGCCGACGCCACCGCGGCGCTGGTCGGCTTCATGGTCAACGCGAACAAGCTCGGCCAGGCGCAGTTCAGCGCGAAGTACGGCCGCAAGTAGGCCGGCCCGCCCGCGGGACACGACACGGCGTGACGGCGGCCATCGCCAACAAGCTGCTGACGATCGTGCTGATCGTCGGCCTGGGTTACGTGGTCGGCCGGCTGCGCTGGCTGGGGTCGGCCGAGGCCGAACCGGCGCGGGTGCTGTCCAACGCGGCCTTCTATGTCTTTGCGCCGGCGCTGTTCTTTCGCACGACCGCGCGGCTCGACCCGGCCGCGCTGCCGTGGCCGATGATCGCTGCCTTCTTCGTGCCGGTGGTCGCGCTGATGCTGGTGCACTACCTGGCCCAGCGCTGGCACCGCGCCGAGCGCGGGTTGCCGGCGGCCGCGCCGGCGGTGCGGGTGATCACGGTGGCCTTCGGCAACTCGCTGCAGATCGGCATCCCGCTGGCCGCCGGGGTGTTCGGCGAGACGGGCCTGGGCCTGCACCTGGCGCTGGTCAGCGTGCATGCGCTGATCCTGTTGCTGGTCGCGACAACGCTGGTCGAGCTGGACCTGGCCCGCGAGCGCGCCGCCGGTGCGCACCTCGGTGGGGTGTTGCTGCTGACGCTGCGCAACACGGTGATTCATCCGGTCGTGCTGCCGGTGCTGGCGGGCGCGGCGTGGCAGGCCTGCGGCGTGCCGCTGCCGTCGGCGGTCGACGAGGTGCTGCAGGTGCTGGGCTCGGCGGTCGTGCCGCTGTGCCTGACGCTGATCGGCATGTCGCTGGCCTACCTGGGCCTGCCGCGCTCGCTGCGCGGCGCCGCCGTGCTGACGGCGATGAAGCTGGTGCTGCAGCCGGCCCTGGTGCTGGTGGTGGCCGGCGGGCTGTTCGGCCTGCGCGGGCTCCCGTTGCAGGTGGTGGTGATGCTGGCGGCCTTGCCGTCGGGCACCAACGCGATGATGTTCTCGCAGCGCTACCGCGCGCAGGAGGCCGAGACGACCGCGGTCAACGTGATCTCGACGCTGGCCTTCGCCGCCACCGCGCCGGCCTGGCTGGCTGTGTTGGACGGTTTCAATCGTTAACATAGTTTGGCGGGTTGTCCCCGGTGTCGGGGCGCCCCGCGGCAGGCCACGCCGTGGAAGAATCCGCCCACATGGTGCCGAGGACGGGGCGGGCTCGGGTGTGGTCGATCGACCGTCCTGGCCAGCCTCTTGCTTTTGTCGCCCTGACCTTCATGGACAGCCGACCCATTCCGCCGGATACCCCAGCCGCCACCCCGCCACGATTCGACGTGTTCATCCGCCTGCCGCGCGGCATGAGCCCCGAGGAGGCACAGCGCCGCGTGGTCGAGCAAGGCGGGCTGACGCCGGCCCAGGGCGAGAGCATTGCCGCAGCGCTGCGGCAGGTGCCGATGGTGCAGGTGCGCCGCGCGGTCGACGAGGCGCGTGCCCGCAAGACCGAGCACCAGCTGAGCCTGGCCGGGCTGCGGGTCGAGGTCAAGCGCCTGCCGACGGCCACCCCCGCCGAGCACTCCCCCGCCGCCCACGGCCACGCCGCGCTGGTGGCCGACAACCCGGAAGATTTCGAGTTCGACCTGCACGCCGCCGCCAACGACGACGATGCGACGGTCTTCTCGCCGCTGACCACGCGGCCGGCCACCCGGCCCGGCGGCCCGTCGACCTTGCCCGCAGGCATGTCGGCGCCGCGCCAGGATGCCCCTGCCGCGCGCCGGCGGCCGCACCTGATCGGCGTGGCCGCCTTGGTGGGCGTCGCCGGGGTGGCCTTCGTGCTGGGCCGCATGTCGATGCCCTGGACGCCGGCGGCCGACAACCCGGCGGGCGCGACGCAGTCGATCGACAAGGTGTTGACCACCGTTGGCGCGCCGCCGGCGCTGGCCGAAGCCTCCTCGCCGGGCGCGTCGGCGGCAGGCTTCGCGCCGGCCGACGAACTGCGCGATGCCGATTCGCTCACCCAGCTCGCCCAGGCCGAGCGGGCCCAGGGCCGCGCCACCACCCTCGAGCAGGCGGTGGCGCAGGCCCAGGGCAGCCAGGCCGCCGCGGGGCTGCTGCTGCCAGGTGACCGGCTGCCTGCCAGCATCGCCCAGGCCGCGGCGTCGCCCACCTCGGCCGGCCCGGCCGCCACGCCGCAAGGCGCATCTGGCGGCACGGTGCCGCTGCTGCCCGCGGCGCAGCGGGCCACACTGACCGCCGACCTGGCGGTGCAGCTCGCCGAATTCGGCCAGACCGCGCGAGCGCGCGAGGTGCTGGCCCGCCTGCGCTCCGATGCGGTGCTCAACGGTGACCCGGCCGTCAGCGCCAGCGCCGAGCGCGCCGAGGTGCTGTTGCTGGCCTGGTCGCTGCGCGAAGCCAACGGCGCGTCGATCGACCGCGGCATCGCTTCCCTGCGCAACCTGGTGCACGGCATCGACTCGCCGGCGGCGCGTGCCGCGCTGATGGGCCGGGTCGCGACGGTGCTGGCGCGGCATGACAACGTGCCCGACGCGCTGGCGCTGGCCTGCCTGGCCGATGCCGGCGAGGCGCTAAAAGGGGTGGCCGACGGCGCCCAGCGCCAGGCCGCGATCGACGACTGGCTGGTCGACACCGGCGACCTGCTGCTGTCGCAGCTCGCTCGCCACGCGCGGCTCGGCCGCTGGCCGCAGGCCCAGTCACTGGCCGGCCAACTCGACACGCTGGCCGGCCAGGCGCGCAGCGCGCACGCGGTACTGCAGCTGCAGGCGCTGCGCGCCCGCGCACAGGACCTGATGGGCCATCCGGCCAAGAGCGAGAAGCTGCTCGCCGATGCGCTGAAATCCTGGAGCCAGCATGGCTCGCCGGTTCGCCAGGCCGACGAGTTGCGCGCACTGGCCTCGCGCGCCGGCGACATCGCCTCGCCTGAGTTGTTCCAGGTCACGGCGCAGCTGGCCACCGCGGCCGATGCGCTGCACGGCACCGAGCGCGCCCGCGCATTGATCAGCCTGGCGCTGATGCAGGCCGAGGCCGGCGAGGCCGAACGCTTCGAGGCGCTGAAGTCGATGCTGCGCCAGTCGTCTGAATCGCTGCGCCCCGAGCAGGCCGCGCTGACCGCGCAGTTGCTGGTCGGCGGCGAGCTGGCCGCCGCACGGGCCGAGCAGCGCGCCGGGGCCTTCGGCCTGGCCGAGGCGCGCATGCGCAAGGTCGCCGCTTACCTGCTCTGAACCGCCGGCGTGTTCGGCGGGATTCGGGGAAAATCCCGCCATGACCGCGCATGACATCCCCGCCTACATGGCCCACCTGGGCGCCGCCGCGCGCGCCGCCAGCGCGCTGATGGCGCGCGCCGGCACGCGCGAGAAGAACGCCGTGCTGACCGAGCTAGCCGAGCGCCTGCGCCGCGCGGGCCCGGCGCTGGCCGCAGCCAACGCGCTCGATATCGCGGCCGCACAGCGCGCCGGCCTGGCGGCACCGATGGTCGACCGCCTGCGCCTGACCGAGAAGGTCATCGCCACGGTCGCCGAAGGCTGCGAGCAGCTCGCCGCGATGCCCGACCCGATCGGCGAGATCACCGGCGTCAAGCGCCGTCCGAGCGGCATCAGCGTCGGCCAGATGCGCGTGCCGCTGGGCGTGTTCGGCATGATCTACGAAAGCCGGCCGAACGTGACCATCGAGGCGGCATCGCTGGCCATCAAGAGCGGCAACGCCTGCATCCTGCGCGGCGGCTCCGAGGCGATCCACTCCAACCTGGCGCTGTGGAAGCTGGTGCAGCAGTCGCTCGCTGCGGCCGGCTTGCCTGCCGACGCCGTGCAACTCGTCGAGACGACCGACCGCGCCGCCGTCGGCCGTCTGATCGCGATGCCCGAGTCGGTCGACGTGATCATCCCGCGCGGCGGCAAGGGGCTGATCGAGCGCATCGCGGCCGAAGCGAAGGTGCCGGTCATCAAGCACCTGGACGGCAATTGCCACACCTACGTCGATGCCGAGGTCGACCTGGACCTCGCGGTCACCGTGACCGACAACGCGAAGACCCAGAAGTACAGCCCCTGCAATGCGACCGAATCGCTGCTGGTGCACGAGCGCAGTGCGGCGGCGTTCCTGCCGCGCATCGGCGCGGTGTTCGCGGCCAAGGGGGTCGAGATGCGCTGCAGCCCGGCGAGCAAGGCGATCCTGTCGGGCGTGCCCGGCGCGACGCTGGTCGACGCGACCGAGGCCGACTGGTCGACCGAGTACCTCGCGCCCATCGTCAGCATCAAGACCGTGGCCTCGCTCGACGAGGCGATCGCCCACATCAACCGCTACGGCTCGCACCACACCGACGCGATCCTGACCACCAACCACCCGAATGCGATGCGCTTCCTGCGCGAGGTCGATTCGGCCAGCGTGATGGTCAACGCCAGCACGCGTTTCGCCGACGGCTTCGAGTACGGCCTGGGCGCCGAGATCGGCATCTCGACCGACAAGTTCCACGCCCGCGGGCCGGTCGGCCTGGAGGGCCTGACCTCGATGAAGTGGATCGTGCTCGGCCAGGGCGAGGTCCGCGGGTGATCCGGCTGGCGACCGAGGCCGATGCGGCGCCGATCGCGGCGATCTACGCGCCTTGTGTGCAGGGCACGCCGATCACCTTCGAATCGGTGCCACCGAGCCCCGCCGAGATGGCCGAGCGCATCGTCGGCACGCTGCCGCGCTACCCGTGGCTGGTCGACGAGGAGGACGGGGCCGTGACCGGCTATGCCTACGCCGGCCCGTTCGCGCAGCGCGTGTGCTACCGCTGGTCGGTCACGACGACGGTCTACATCCGCGAGAGCCACTGGCGCCGCGGCGTCGGCCGGCGCCTGGTTGCCGCCCTGCTCGGCGTGCTGGCCGAGCAGGGCTTTCGCAGCGCCTATGCCGGCGTCACACTGCCCAATGCGGGCAGCGTCGGGCTGCACGAGGCGATGGGCTACGAGCCGGTCGGCGTCTACCGCGATGCCGGCCACAAGCTTGGCCGCTGGCACGACGTGGCCTGGTTCCAGCGCGCGCTGCAGCCGAACGCGCCGCGCGTCGAGGAGCATCCGGCCGAGCCGGCGGACGTGAGCACCGTGCTCGCGGCGCGCTCGCCGCTGTGGGCGGATGCGGAGTGGCACCGATGAGCGCTGCTGACCCGCGCCGCGCGCTGGTGCTGTTCTCCGGCGGGCAAGATTCGACCGTCTGCCTGGCCTGGGCGCTCGAGCGCTTCGAGCATGTCGAGACGGTGGGCTTCGACTACCGCCAGCGCCACCGCATCGAGCTCGATTGCCGGCAGACGGTGCGGCGCGAGCTGGCCGCGCAGTTCCCGCGCTGGGCGCTACGCCTGGGTGGCGACCACCTGCTGGACCTCGCGCTGCTCGCGCAGATCGGCGACAGCGCGCTGACCACCGAGCGCGCGATCGAAATGCAGGCCAACGGCCTGCCCAACACCTTCGTGCCCGGGCGCAACCTGCTGTTCCTGAGCTTCGCCGCGGCGCTGGCCTACCGGCGTGGCCTGAACGTGCTGGTCGGCGGCATGTGCGAAACCGATTACTCGGGCTACCCCGACTGCCGCGACAACACGCTCAAGGCGATGCAGCTCGCGCTCTCGCTCGGGCTGGACACGCCGTTGACGGTCGAGACACCGCTGATGTTCCTGACCAAGGCCCAGACCTGGGGTCTGGCCGACGCGCTGGGCGGGACGGCGCTGAACGCGCTGATCGCCGAGCACACTCACACCTGCTACCTCGGCGAACGCGGCCGGCGCTTCGACTGGGGCTACGGCTGCGGCGAGTGCCCGGCCTGCCAACTGCGGGCGGCGGGCCACGCCGCGTGGCGCGCGTCGCGGGGTACCGCTTAAGTGGAGACGGCGTTCGAACTGCCCGACTGGGCGCCCTGGCTGCTCCAGGTGGGGCTGGCAGCCGTGATGCTGTTCTGGATCGTCGGCGCCTACAACCGGTTGACGCGCCTGCGCGGCACGATCGGCAGCGCCTGGGCGCAGATCGACGAGCTGCTCGCCCGGCGCAGCGCGCTGTTGGAGCCGCTGGCCGAGGCGCTGCGCGAGCCGCTGGCCGACGAGGCCACGACGCTGGCGGCGCTGGCCCTGGCCGACCAGCACCAGCGGGCCGCGGCGCAGGCCGTGCGCGCCCGGCCGGCCCATGCGCCGGCCCTGATGGCCTGGGTGCTGGCCGAGGCCGAGCTGGCGTCGCCCCTGGCGCGCCTGGAGGCCTTGCTCGAGCAGCGCCCCGAACTGCACGGCAGCGAGCAGGTGCAGCCGCTGCAGTGCCAGCTGGCGGAATTGGCGCCGCGCCTGGCTTACGCGCGGCAGACGTTCAGCGATGCCGCCCGCGCCTACAGCGCCGCCACCGAGGAATTCCCGACCCGCTGGGTCGCGCGCCTGTTCGGCATGCGGCCGACGCCGGCGATCTGAACCCTAGTTCTGGCAGACGACGGCCGCGGTCGCGACCAACTCGTCGAACAAGGCCATCGCCGCCTTGCCCGACACCGCGTACGGGTCCAGCATGGCGGTTTCCGAATACTTCAGCAACAGCGCCGGATTCAGACGCGCGAGGTTGACCTGGCCCATCGCCCAGCCGGCGAAGCGGCGCTCGCCGATCTCCTCGTACGACAGCAGCGTCACGTCGGTGTGGCGCGCGTCGCACACGATGCGGTTGTAGAGCCGGTTCACGGCGGTGCGGCCGCCCTCGAGCACCTGGATGAACAACTCGCCCGAGGTGCACAGCACGCCGGTGATGCCGTGCAGTGGGTTTTGGTGGCGCGACTGGCGCACGATGTGCACCAGCTCTTCCGGGTCCAGCGGCTTGGCGGCGCGGCTGGCGTACATCAGGCGGACCAGCACAGCTTCACTCCTTTTTCGACAGCAGCGACAGGAACTCGCGGCGCAGGTTGGCGTCTTTCAAGAAGGCACCGCGCATCACGCTGTTGGTCATCGCCGAGTCGTTGTCCTTCACGCCGCGCCACTGCATGCAGAAGTGGTCGGCCTCCATCACGATCGCCAGCCCGTCGGGCTTGACGCGATCCTGCAGCTGGTCGGCCAGCATGATCACCGCCTCCTCCTGGATCTGCGGCCGGGTCATGATCCAGTCGGCGATGCGGGCGTACTTCGACAGCCCGATCAGGTTCGAATGCTCGTTGGGCAGCACGCCGATCCACAGCCGCCCGAGGATCGGGCACATGTGGTGCGAGCATGCGCTGCGCACGGTGATCGGCCCGACGATCATCAGCTCGTTCAGGCGCGAGATGTTCGGGAACTCGGTGACCGAGGGCATCGGCTGGTAGCGGCCGCGGAAGACCTCGTCGATGAACATGCGGGCGACGCGGCGCGCGGTGTTCTGGGTGTTGTGGTCGCTGTCGGTGTCGATCACCAGTGCCTTCAACACCTCGTCCATCTTGGCCTGCACCTCGGCCTTCAGCTCCTCCAGCTCGCCCTCGCGGACGAACTCGGAGATGTTGTCGTTCGCGTGGTAGCGCCGGTCGGCGCCGATCAGCCGGTAGCGGATTCGCTCGGACGCCGGCAGGCGCGCCAGATCGGTTTCGTGCAGGATCAGCGCCGGGCTGCGTGGTGCGTCGGGGTCGTTGTGGTCTTGGGGCATCCGGAAGGCCTCACCGGTGAAGGTTGGTCGAACATTGTGAGCCAGCGGCCCCGACCTTGGGGGCCGGGGTGGTTAGACTGCCCGCGGTGAACGGACCCGCCTCGCCTTCGCCGCCGCTGTCGCGCCTGCTCGAACTGACCGCCGACGCGGTGGCCGCGGTGCGCGCCGGCCGCTCGCTGACCGACGTGCTGGCCCAGTGCGCGCCGCCGGCGCGGCCGGGCACGCAGGCGCTGGCCTTCGCGGTGCTGCGGCGCTGGGGCGCGGCCAACGCGGCACGCGAGCTGCTCGCCCCGCGCACGCCGCCACCGGCCGTCGATGCCTTGCTGACCACCGCGCTGGCCCTGCTGTGGCCCGATGAAGCCCCCCCCTACCCGGACCACACGCTGGTCGACCAGGCCGTCACCGCCGCGCGCCACAAGGTACCGGCCGCCGCCGGCTTCATCAACGCGGTGCTGCGCCGCTTCATCCGCGAGCGCGCGGCGATCGCCGAGCAGGCCGGCCGCAGCGTGCAGGGCGCCTGGAACCACCCGGCCTGGTGGGTCGAGCGGCTGCGCCACGATTGGCCGACGCAGTGGCAGGCACTGCTCGCCCAGGCGCAGACGCACCCGCCGATGTGCCTGCGCGTCAATGCGCGCAAGACCTCGCGGGCCGATTACCTGCAACGCCTGGCCGCCGCCGGCCTGGCGGCGCGGGCGGCCGAGGGGCCGGGGCTGGAGCAGGCGGTGGTCCTGACGCAGCCCTGCCCGGTCGAGCGCCTGCCCGGCTTTGCGGCCGGCGAGGCCTCGGTGCAGGACCTGGCCGCCCAACGCGCCGCGCCGCTGCTCGTCGGCGCCGGCCTGCCGCCCGGCGCGCGCGTGCTCGACGCCTGCGCCGCCCCGGGCGGCAAGACCGCCCACCTGCTCGAGATTGCGCCCGAGATCGAGCTGCTGGCGCTGGACGCCGACCCGGCCCGCCTGGCCCGGGTCGATCAGACACTGCATCGGCTCGGCTTGACTGGTGAGCGGGTACACACTCGCGCCGCAGACGCACGGCAGGTGGCGAGTTGGTGGGACGGCCAGCCCTTCGATGCGATCCTGCTCGACGCGCCGTGCACGGCGTCGGGCATCGTGCGCCGCCACCCCGACATCCGCTGGCTGCGCCGGCCCGACGACGTGCACGCGCTGGCCCGCACCCAGGCCGAGCTGCTGCAGGCACTGTGGCCGCTGCTCAAACCGGGTGGCCGACTGCTGTACGCCACCTGCTCGATCTTCCGCGCCGAAGGGGCCGAGCAGATCGACGCATTTTTGCAACGCCAGGGGCCCGAAGCGGCCCGGCTGGACGCCGACTCGCCCGGCCACCTGCTGCCGCTGCCCGACAATGGTTCTGCGAACCCCGAGGCCGCCTTGGCCGACGGGTTCTTCTACGCCCTGCTGCACAAGCCCTAGAGAATCCAAGAACGTCGTTGTGACCCGCACCGATACGGCCCCCGCACCCGCTGCACACCGTGTCATTCGCGCGGTGGCCGGCGCCTTGTTGATGCTGTGGCTGGCGCTGGCCGGCCCGGCGTGGGCCCAGGCCATCGACCTGCCGACCTTCGAGTTGAAGCGCACCGACGGCGCCCTGATGCTCGATTTCGTCGCCCGTCCGGTGTTGAGCAAGGCGGTGGAGGATGCGATGCAGCGCGGCGTGCCGGTCTACTTCGTCGCCCAGGCCGCGCTGTACCGCTCGCGCTGGTATTGGCGCGACGAGCGGGTCGCCCGCGTCAGCCGCACCTGGCGGCTGTCGTACCAGCCGCTGACCAACAGCTGGCGGCTGGGCTTCGGCGCGCTGAGCCAGAGTTACCCCAACGCCGACGAAGCGCTCGACATGGCCGGCCGCGCCTCGCGCTGGAAAGTCGCCGATGCCGACCAGCTCGAGCCCGGCGAACACTACTACGTCGAGTTCAGCTACCGGCTCGACAACAACCAGCTGCCGCGGCCGATGCAACTCGACCTAGCCGCCCAGGCCGACTGGCAACTCTCGGTCGAGCGCAGGATCAAGGTCGAGCCGTGAACTCTCCCTGGCGGTGCGGGCCGAGCGACGGGCCGCTCCCTAGCCGGCCCGCGTCCCCTCGGGGGACCGGCCGACGTACCCGTCGGACGAGGGGCTGACAGTGCGGCCGCTATCCCGCTGGGGTTGGGGCCTCGCGCTGCTGGTGGCTGCGGGGCTGGGCCTGGTGCTGGCCTTCGTGCTGTCGCTGCTGGCACAGGGACCGAGCCGCTACGAGCGGCATTTCGTCTGGCTGTTCTGGGTCAACGCGGCCGTCGCGACCGGGCTGATGCTGGTCATCATCGGGGCCGGCCTGCGGCTGGCGCTGCGCTTTCGCCAGCGCAAGTTCGGCAGCCGGCTGCTGCTGAAGCTGGCGGGCATCTTCGCGCTGGTCGGCGTGCTGCCCGGCGCGCTGATCTACACCGTGAGCTACCAGTTCGTTTCGCGCAGCATCGAGGCCTGGTTCGACACCCGCGTCGAGCGCGCGCTCGACGCCGGCCTCGCGCTCGGCAAGGACACCCTGGCCGCGCTCGCGGCCGATCTCGAAAGCAAGACACGTACCGCGGC
The DNA here is from genome assembly GCF_035254525.1 of Ideonella sp. Taxonomy (GTDB): domain Bacteria; phylum Pseudomonadota; class Gammaproteobacteria; order Burkholderiales; family Burkholderiaceae_C; genus Ideonella. The sequence continues at coordinate 61,818 of NZ_DATFAN010000210.1, forward strand.
CGAGCGCCTGGCCGAGCGCGGCAGCGCCAACACACTCGCGCTGGAGCGGCTGCGCGAGCAGCTCGGCGCCGACGAGGTCACGCTGCTGGGTGCCGATGGCAAGGTGCAGATCACGGCCGGCTCCAGCGCTGTGCTCGGCACCGAGCGGCCGGCCGCCGCCCTGCTGCGCCAGGCGCACAACAAGCGCTCGTTCAGCCAGATCGAAGGGCTGGAGGACGAGGTCGGCGTCGCGGCGGGTGCCGGCGCGCGGGTGCGCGCGCTTGCCGCGGTGCCATCGACCAGCCTGTCGCTCGCCGACGAGGAGCGCACGCTGATGGTCGTGCAGCCCCTGCCGCAGGCGCTGACCGGCAACGCCCTGGTCGTGCAGGCCGCCTACCGCGAGTACCAGCAGCGCGTGCTGGCGCGCGAGGGCCTGCGCCGCATGTACATCGGCACGCTGACGCTGTCGCTGGTGCTGTCGGTGTTCGGCGCCGTGTTGCTGGCGGTGGTGCTGGGCAACCAATTGGCACGGCCCCTGTTGCTGCTGGCCGAGGGGGTGCGCCAGGTGGCGGCCGGCGACCTGACGGCCAAGCCGGTGTTCGCCTCGCGCGACGAGATCGGCGGCCTGACGCGCAGCTTCGCCGACATGACCGAGCAGCTCGGCAGCGCGCGCGCCCAGGCCGAGGCCAGCCTGCGCCAGCTCGACAGCGCGCGAACGCGGCTGCAGACCATCCTCGACAACCTGACCGCCGGTGTGATCGTGTTCGACCGCGAGCGCCGCATCGACACCGTGAACCCCGGCGCGACCCGCATCCTGCGCGCGCCACTGTCGGCCTACGTCGGCCGCACGCTGGGCGAGGTGCCGGGCCTGGCGGAGTTCGCCGAAGGCGTCTGGCAGCGCTTCGAGCAGCACCAGGAGAGCCCCGAGCCCGGCGAGCGCGACCACTGGCAGGATTCGTTCGACCTGCGCCTGTCCGAGCGCGACGAACTGGGCATCACGCTGCTCGTGCGCGGCGCGCCGCTGCCGGGCCGCGCCCGGCTGATGGTCTTCGACGACATCACCGAGGTCGTCTCGGCCCAACGCACGGCGGCCTGGGGCGAGGTGGCGCGCCGGCTCGCGCACGAGATCAAGAACCCGCTGACGCCGATCCAGCTCTCGGCCGAGCGCCTGCAGCACAAGCTGGAATCCAAGCTCGCCGAGCCGAGCGACCAGGCGATGCTGGTGCGCTCGGTGGCCACCATCGTCACGCAGGTCGAGGCGATGAAGCGGCTCGTCAACGAGTTCCGCGACTACGCGCGGCTGCCCGCGGCGCAGCTGCAGCCGGTCGACCTGAACGCACTGGTGGCCGAGGTGCTCGCGCTGTACGGCGATGCGCAGGACAAGGGGCAGCTCGTGGCCCACGTCGACGCCGGCGCGCCGCTGGTGCGCGGCGATCCGACGCAACTGCGCCAGGTCATCCACAACCTGGTGCAGAACGCGCTCGACGCTTGCGCCGGCCGGCCCGATGCGCGCGTGGTGCTGGCCACCGAGCTCGAGCGCCTGCCCGACGGGCGCGCCCGCGTGCTACGCCTGAAAGTGACGGACAATGGCCCGGGGTTCGCCGAGAAGGTGCAAAAGCGCGCCTTCGAACCCTATGTGACCACCAAGAGCAAGGGCACCGGCCTGGGGCTCGCCGTGGTCAAGAAGATCGCCGACGAACACGGCGCCAGTGTGCGCATCGTCAACCTGCCCGCACGCGAGGGCGGCGACGGTGGCCCGGCCGGTGCGCAGGTTTCGTTATCATTTTCGAGCTTCAGCGAACAGGGACATCGCGCGGACCCGACCACGCCCGCCTGAAGCCGGCTTCCTATTTGCAGCCGGCGCGGCGCCGCGGCCCGCCCACCTACATGGCAACGATTCTGGTAGTCGACGACGAGATGGGCATTCGCGCCCTCCTGTCGGAAATCCTCAGTGACGAGGGCCACTCCATCGAGCTGGCGGAAAACGCCGCCCAGGCGCGCGCGGTGCGGGATCGCCTGCGGCCCGACCTGGTGCTGCTCGACATCTGGATGCCCGATGTCGACGGCATCACGCTGCTCAAGGAATGGGGCTCCACCGGCCTGCTGACGATGCCGGTCATCATGATGAGCGGCCACGGCACGATCGACACCGCGGTCGAGGCGACCAAGTTCGGTGCCATCGCCTTCCTCGAGAAGCCGATCACGCTGCAGAAGCTGCTGCGTGCCGTCGAGCAGTCGCTTGCCCGCACGCCCGCCAAGGCGGCCTCACCCACGCTGGCCAACGCGGCACCACAGTCGCTGCTCTCCGGCGGCGATGGCGCGATGATGTCGATCGAATCCGCGATGACCGGCGGCCTCGGCCTGCCGGTGCTGCCGGTCGACCTGGGCCCCCAGGCCGAACAGAGCTTCGACCTCGACCGCCCCTTGCGCGAAGCGCGCGACGCCTTCGAGAAGAGCTACTTCGAGTTCCACCTCGCGCGCGAGAACGGCTCGATGACCCGCGTGGCCGAGAAGACCGGCCTCGAGCGCACGCACCTGTACCGCAAGCTCAAGCAGCTCGGCGTCGACCTCACGCGCAACCGGCGCGGTGGCACAGCATGAGCATGGTATAGTCACAGGCTCACTCGGCCTGGTAGCTCAGTTGGTAGAGCAGCGGATTGAAAATCCGCGTGTCGGTGGTTCGATTCCGCCCCAGGCCACCAAACAAGCAACGGCTCCCTGCGATCTTTCGCACGGGAGCCGTTTTCACATGGGCTGGCGGTTCACAGCGCGACGCCGAGCTGCTCGGCCCAGTGCCGGGTCAGCGGCGTCAGCGGCTTGGCCAGTCGCCGCTCGTTGAGCAGCGCGCGGCCGACGTGGCGGTGGCTGGCGCGGGCCGACGCGGCGAGCAGGGTCTGGTCGATCAGGTCGCGCTGGGCGTGGCTGCCGCCCAGGCGGGCCGCCTGCGGGCGGGCGGCGTGAAGGGTCGAGACGGCGGCATCGGCATCGCCGTGGGCGAAGGCGAGCAGGCCGCGCATCAGCGGCAGGCCGACCTCGCGTGCGGTCGCGTGGTTGCTCCGGCGCGCGTCCTCGGGGGCCATCGCGCGCGCGGCGCAGCGGGCGACCCAGCTCTCGGCGCGCATCAGTTCGTCGGCACCCAGCAGCGCGACCAGCACGTGCAGGTCGTTGAAGGCCGAGTGGCCGGCGTCCTCGTCGTTGGGTTGCCAGTCGCGCAGCAGCTCGACGAAGCGGGCGCCGACGTCGACGCCGAGCAGGTGCATGCGCCACAGCAGGGCGGCCGCGTCCAGGCGCTGCAGCAGCGTTTGCAGCGCGGGGCCACTCAGGTGCGCGTCGATCAGGCGTTGCACGCCGGGCACGTCCAGCGCCTCGAGCCGGAACAGCCCCATGTGCCACCACAGGTGGGCGGCGAAGCCGTTGCCGTCCTCGGCCCAGCCGGGCTGGTGCAGGCGCAGCCAGGCGGTGCCGTCCTCGAAGCGGCCCTGCATCTCCATCACATGCGCCACCGCATGCACGGCCCAGGGCACGCGCGCGTCGCCGGCCACCGCGCGGCGGCCGGCATCCTCGGCCTGCGGGTAGAGGTTGTTCTCTTCGAGCCCGAAGGCGTACAGCCCGAGCACGTATGGGAACAACGGGTCGGCTTCGCTCCATTCGGGCAGCGCGCGCGCCGGGCGCTGGCGCAGGCCGATCGCGTCGCCGCGGATGTAGTCCCACAGCTGCGCCCATTGCAGCGCGAGCGCATCGCGCGGGTGTTCGAGGAGCAGTTCGTCCCACAGGCTGCAGGCGTGCCGCCAGCGGCCATCGGCGACCGCACGCTGGGCCTCGAAGTGCGTGCGCTCGCGCACCGGGGCGCCCGCCACCAGCGGCTCGGCCTCGTCCAAAAGCCGTACCGCTTCGGCGTTATGTGTTGGCTCGGTCAGGCTGAGCAGGAAGCCTGCACGCATGACCAGCGGCAGCGCCCAGCCGGGGTCGGCAGCCCGCGCGGCGTCCAGGTCGGCCAGCGGCGAGTCGAAGAACGACATCATCCGCCACAGCGCGGTTTCGACGCGGTCGGCCGCTTCGTGCGAGCCAGTGCCCAGGCGGTTGTCGCGCGGGTCCACGAGCCGGGGCGAGTCGGTCGGCGGCGTCATGGCGCCAACTGTAGTGGATCAAGCCGACCGACCCCGCGCAGGCTTGCCGCGCGTCAATGGGGCGGCGGCGCGGGCCAGGCGGGCAGCGGTGCGCGCAGTTGCTCCCACAGCCGTGCGATGCGCAGCACGCCGAGGTCGTCGTGCCGGTGGCCGGCGATCTGCAGGCCGATCGGCAGGCCGCTGCTCGATACGCCGGCCGGGACGGCGATTGCCGGCTGCTCGCTGAAGTTGAACGGCACGGTGTAGGCGATGTGCTCGAACGGGCGCTCGGGGTCGTCGAGCGGGCTGGCCTGCTCGGCCGGAAAGGCCACGTCGGGGCTGACCGGGGACAGCATCGCATCGAGTCCCTGCATGGTCGCCACGGCGGCGTCGCGCAGCGCGGCCATCTGGCTGTAGCCGTTGAACACGTCCTCGCCGCTGAGGTGCTCGCCGCGCGCGATCCACTGCCGGATGTAGGGCAGCACCTTGGCCTGGCGCTCCGGCGGCAGCGCGCGGTAGTCGAGCCAGGAGCGCATGCGCCAGAAGCGGTCGAGCCCATCGATCATCGCGCGGGTGCAGAACGGCGCGATCGGCACGATCTCGGCGCCCGCCGCCTCGAACGCGCGCGCGGCCGCCTCGATCGCCGCGCGCACCTCGGGCTGCAGCGTGTCGCCCCAGCCGGCGTCGAGCCACAGGCCCAGGCGCAGGCCGCGCGCATCGCGCTCCAGCGCGGCCCAGTCGATGGCCTGCGCGGGCAGGCTCATCGCATCGCGCCAATCGGGCCGGGCGAGCACGCCCATCGCGAGCGCGGCGTCGGCCACGGTGCGTGTCATCGGGCCGGCCACGCGGCCGGCATACGGCGGCTTGATGGGGACGCGCCCGAGGCTGGGCTTGAAGCCGACGATGCCGCACCAGTGGGCGGGCAGGCGGATCGAGCCACCGATGTCGGTGCCGAGGTGGATCGGCCCGTAGCCGGCCGCCGCCGCCGCCGCGGCGCCGGCACTGGAGCCACCCGGGTTCAGGCGCAGGTTCCAGGGGTTGCGGGTCAGGCGATGGAAGCTCGACAAGCCGGAGGACAACATGCCCCAGTCGGGCATCGTCGTCTTGCCGATGAACACCGCGCCGCCTTCGCGCAGGCGCGCGGCCGGCGGGGCATCTTCGAGCGCGGGTGACAGCTCGCTGGCCGCGCAGCCCAGCGGCATCGGCACGCCGCGTGTCGCGATGTTCTCCTTCAAGGTGATGGGCACGCCATCGAGTGGCCCGAGCGGTGTGCCGCGCTGCCAGCGCTGCTCGGCGGCGGCAGCCTCGGCCAGCGCGGTGTCGGGCTCGTGGCGCCACAGGGCGGCGAGGTGCGGCTCCCAGCGTGCGATGTGCTCGATCAGCGAGCGCGTCACCTCTTTCGGGGACAGGTTGCGCGCCCCGTATGCGGCGCTCAGTTCGACGGCGGTCAGTTCGTGGGCGGGGGTCATCGGTGGCGCAGGAGTGAGGCGGGCGGTGGAGGCAAGGCGGCCGGATACGACACGATCATTCTCGGTGTCTCGCGCTCATCCTGAGCAAGGAACAGGCCCCCGGGTTGGCGTTCTGTGCTGGGTCAACCCCCAGTGTCGAACACGGGTCTTCCCGGGCCCCTGATCAAGGGATGTTGCGGCCGACACACCCCCTCACACAATCCTGCACCCACTCGATGCGATGCAGGGCTAACTGGCTTGATGGTGGCCTTGCGCCGAGGGCGGGACACCGAGTCCAAACAACTTCCGGAGCACACTATGTTGAAGAGCAAGATCGTTTCTCTGCTGGCTCTGCTGGGCGCCGTCGGCGCTGCGCAAGCGGCGATTCCGGCCAATCTGGTGTTCGATGGCTACTGCGATGGCATGACCGGGCTGGCGAAGGTCTTGCCGAGCGGCGCCACGGGCACTTGGTCCAACCTCGACTGCGCCGGCACGAACGCGCAGGTTGGCGGCCCGCAAGGCAAGGGCAAGGGCGAAACCGCCGGCGGCTACGTGATGGGCTCGTACGGCGCCGGTGTGTACGGCTCCGAGTTCACCTGGCTGATCAACAAGGACCACACCTGGACCGTGTATCGCTCGGACGGCACGTACGTCAACCACGGCACCTGGAGCGCCGTGGCCGAAGGCGCCGCCCGCGGCACGAAGCCGTCCGTCGGCCAGTAAGCCGTTGCGCCACGGCGGCTTGCGCAAGCCGCCGCTCTGCACGATCAAGCCGCCGTGGCCTTGCCCGGCGGCTTTCTTCTTGGCTGGATGCCGAGGGGTACCAGGCAGTCAGCGCAGGTCCATGTACCAGTCCAGCGACTGGACGAGTTTGCGGTGCAGCGGGTCGAGCGCCGGCGGCTCGATCGCGGGATCGTGGTACTTGAAGGTCTTCAGCTCTGGCTCGAGCAGGGTCTGCACACGCCAGCGGTCGTAGGCGTCGAGATGCGAGCGGCCGGCGCGCGCTGCGATGTCGTTGTCAGCGGGCTTGAGTGCATCGGCCTTCCAGGTTTCGAAGGGCTGCAGCAGCTTGCTTTCGTCGACCTCGCCATGCATGCCGTCCGCCTCGAGCTGCAGAAAGCGCGCGATACGGTTCAGCTCGCGCCGCGGCCTGGCTGACAAGTCCTCGAGCCGCACGTAGAGCACGCGCCCGGGCTGGCGCTCGTCGAACTCGCGCATCGAGGCCATCAGGCCGCGCCACTCCTTGCACAGCGCCTCGATGGGCCGCCAGGCTTCGCCCCAACCCTTGCCCGGTTCGTTCAACTCGCGTCGCGAGGCGAAGGCCAGCTCCGGGTGACGCACCATGCAGATGAATTGCGCCCGCGAGAACATGCGGCCGATGCGCGGCGCGTACACGGCGTGCAGCGGGGTCTTCTCGACCCAGCGGCCGCGCAGCGCGAGTGTGCGGCTGCCGAGTTGCTCGCCCACCAGGCGCAGGAACAGGTCGCGGATGCGCACCGGGTCCAGCGCGAGCAGGTCGGTGTAATTCGCGAGATCGATCGGCAGCAACCCCGACAGCTCGTGCAGCAAGCCGCGCGCGCCGTCCGGCGAGATGAAGCGATCGCGCGGGTGGTACGCGTCCAGCCGCTCGAAGAAGTGGGTCTCGGGCAGCGTGGGCAACCCCAGGTGCTCGCAAACCAGGCGCTGGCAGAGCGTGGTGCCGGAGCGGGCGAAACCGACGATGAAGACGGGCATGAAACTCCCTGGGCAGGCAAGAGAACGCCTGCTCAAGGAGCCCGCGGGCTCGCCGCTGCGGCAGCCGGCAACGGGGTCAGTGCATCGAGCGAGGCGACGGCCCGCGCATCATGCAGGAAAGATGCCGCCACGCCCGTGGCGGCGAGCTTCAGCGCGCGTCGACGTCCTGGCGCGCCAGCGCTGCCAGCAGGTCGGCCGCGAAGCCAGGGTCGGTGTTCTGCACCGACATCGCGAGGCGGCGCACGTCTTCGGCCGACATGTCCTGGCTGCGCTTGGGTTGCAGCGTGAACAGGCCGGCGAGCAGGCGGCTGGCGGCGAGGAAGACCTCGGCGGCCGCGCGCGCACCGCGCGGGATGCTCAATGCAGGGCCGTAGGTGAAGGTCTTGGAGGTGATGGCAGTCATGGTGGTTCTCCCGTGATACAGGTCAGGCTGGCCGCGATGGCGGCTGGTTCAGTGGGCGCGCGTCGGGGTGGTGGCGCGGGCCGCGGTTAGTGTGGGCTCGGTGGTCTGGCGCAACGCCGCCGCGAGAGCCGGGTCGCTGGCCTCGATGAGGCGCGCCTCCTGCAGCAGGTAAGGGGCAGCGCGCAGGCGGCCAGCAGTCTCGAGCGCGGCCCAGACGCGCCCGCCCCAGGTGGCCAGCTGCTGGCGCAGCACCTGCTTCAGCGAAGCGGCGCGGCGCCGCCGCGGGCGGGCAAAGCTCATCGACGGGTGGGTCAGCGTGCTCATCGGCTTGCACCACCGGGTAGGCAGTGCCTGTGGAAACTTGGATGGTGCAATCCTAGGGTTTGTACGTATGTGTGTCTACTGAATAGTATTCACGTCTGATATATTCACTTCAAATATCTCCCGCACCCATGAACTTCCGCACGCTTGATCTGAACCTGCTGCGCGTGTTCGACGTGGTGATGGCCGAAGGCAGCCTGACCCGGGCCGCCCACGTGCTGGCGACGACCCAGCCGGCCATCAGCCATGCGGTCAAGCGCCTGCACGACGCGGTGGGCGAGGCCTTGTTCGAGCGCAGCGCGCACGGCATGAAGCCGACCGCCCGGGCGCGCGCCCTGTGGCCGCAGGTGCGCGCCGCGCTGGCTGGCCTGCAGCAGACGCTGGCGCCGTCGGCGTTCGAGGCGCAGCGCGACGTGGTGAGCTTTCGCCTCGCGATGGCCGACGCCACCGCGGCGTTGCTGCTGCCCTCGCTGGTCAGCGCGATCGAGGAGCAACGGGCGCTGGCCAACCTGCGCGTGCTGCCGCTGACCACGCGCGACCCGCGCGCGCTGCTCGAGCAGGGCGAATCCGACATCGCGGTGGGCTACTTCCCCGAGGCCATCGCCAACATCGAGGCCGAGGGCACGGATGCGACCTTGCGCCACCAGCGCCTGTCGCAGACCCGCTATGTCTGCGTGATGCGGCGCGGGCACCCGCTGGCGGCCGACGGCGCCCTGACGCTGGACACCTACTGTGCCGCGCGCCACCTGCTGGTCAGTTTTTCGGGCCGGCCGCACGGCCTGGTCGACCAGGTCTTGGCCGGGTTCGGCCGTCAGCGGCGCATCGTGCTGACGGTCAACCAGTTCTTCACCGCTGGCCGGGTCGTGACACGGTCGGATCTGCTGACCGTGCTTCCGCTGAGTTTCGTTGCCGCCACCGGCTTCGAGAAGGAGTTGCTCACGCGCGACCTGCCGTTCGAGCTGGGCCGGGTGCGCATCGAGATGCTGTGGCACCTGCGGCGCGACAACGATCCGGCGCACCGCTGGCTGCGCGGCCTGATCGAGCGTGCCGAGGCCGACCAGGCGCCGCCGGTCGCCGCCTGACGCTTCAGCGCGCCGGCGGCCACTGCAGCGTCACGGCCAGGCCGCCCAGCCGGCTCGATCGGGCTACCGAGATCGCGGCCCCGTGCGCCTGCGCGATGCGGCGCACGATCGACCAGCCCAAGCCACTGCCCGGGGGCGCATCACCGGACACGGCGGTGGCACGGAAGAAGCGCTCGCCCAGGCGCGCCAGGTCGCCGTCGGCCAGGCCCGGGCCGCTGTCGTCGACCCGCAGCGAGGTGCCGCGGCCGGCCTGCGCCGGCGCCAGCTCGATCTCGATCCGTGCGCCCGCCGGGCTGTAGCGGGTCGCGTTGTCGATCAGGTTGCGCAGCAGCACCGCGAGCAGGCCGGCGTCGCCCTGCACCGGGCAGGGCAGTTCGGCCCCCTCGAGCGACAGCGTCTGCCCGAGCGCCAGCGCATCCGGCGCCAGATCGGCCGCGACCTCGCGCGCCAGCGCCGAGAGGTCGACCTTGGCGTGGCTCGCCTGGCTGGTCGATTCGAGACGCGCCAAGGTCAGCATCTGCTGCATCAGGTGGGCCGCGCGGTCGCAGCCGGCCACCAGCGCCTGCAGCGCATGGACACGCTCATCGGCGTCCGCGGCGGCGAGCGCCACTTGGGCCTGCGCCCGAATCGCCGCGATCGGCGTGCGCAGTTCGTGGGCCGCGTCGGCCGTGAAGCGGCGCTCGGCCTCGAGCAGCTCGGCGATGCGGTCGAAAAGCTGGTTCAGCGCGGCCAGCAGCGGCACCATCTCGCGCGCCGGCGGCCCGCCGGGCAGCGCCAGCGGACCGAGGGCCGACGCCGGCCGCTCGGCGAGCAAGGCGCCGAGCCGGCGCAGCGGCGCCAGGCCGGCCCGCACGACGGCCCACGCCACCAGCGCGACGGCTGGCAGCACCAACGCCAGGGGCAGCAGCAGCCCGCGCAACAGCGCCCGCTCGACCTCCTGGCGTGATTCGGTCTGTTCGGCGACATAGACCTGGATGTCCGACTCGACGCCGCGTGTCGCATACAGCCGCCACTCGGCGTTGCCCAGGCGCCGCGTCTCGAAGCCGCGCTCGACCGTGGACAGCGGTGTCAGTGGTGCGTTCGGCGAGCGCATCGCCAGGCGGCCCTCGTGCCAGACCTGGAAGGCCACATGGCGCGCATAGCGGTGCAGCATCGGGGCATCGACTTGCAGGTCGTCCTCGTCGACGTCGCCCGGATGGGCCTGCTGCGCGACCAGCAGCGCGGCCGATTGCGCCAGGTGCGCGTCGAGCAGCTCGTCGATCTCGTGCCGCGTGTCGATGCCCAGCCACAGCGCGGCCAGCAGCCACAGCGCCCCGACGGCACCCGACACGCCGGCGACCAAGCGCCACTGCAGCGAGCGCGCCGGCCGTGGCCCGGTGATCACGATGCCCCGAGCGTGTAGCCGACGCCGCGCACGGTCACGATCAGCGTGTTGCCGAGCTTGCGCCGCAGGTGGTGGATGTGGACCTCGACCGCGTTGCTCTCGACCTCGCGGCCCCAGGCATACAGCCGCTGCTCGAGCTGGTCGCGTGTCAGCACCCGGCCCGGGTTCAGCATCAGCGCATGCAGCAGGTCGAACTCGCGGGTCGACAGCGTGACCGCTTCGCCATCCTTGTGGACCGTGCGGGCCGCGGGGTCCAGCACCACGCCCTGTGCCTGGAGTTGCTCGCGTGGCTGGCCATGCGAGCGCCGCACGAGCGCGCGCAACCGTGCCGCCAGCTCGGTCAGGTCGATCGGCTTGACCACGTAGTCGTCGGCGCCGGCATCGAGCCCGCGCACGCGCTGCGGTAGCGCGTCGCGCGCGGTCAGCGCGAGGATGGGCGTCGTGATGCCGCTGCTGCGCGCGCGCAGCAGCACGTCCAGCCCGTCCAGCCGCGGCAGGCCGAGGTCGAGCACGGCGGCGGCATAGGACTCGGTCTGCAATTCGCGCAGCGCTGCGGCGCCGTCGCGCACCCAGTCCACCTGGAAGCCGAGCTGGCGCAGGCCGGTGCGCAGGCCGTCGCCCAGCAGGGGATCGTCTTCAGCGAGCAGGATGCGCATGGGCGCAGTCAATCGTCGTCGTCATCGTCGTCGTCGTGGCCGCCGGCACTGGCGGCCGCGGGCGTGTCCGCCGCCGGTGAACTCTGCCACTGCCAGGCCCAGAACGAGGCGACGAAGATCAAGATCACGAGCGCCAGTGCGCGCCAGCGGCGGCCGATCGCATCGCGCGCGGGGCCGAGCTTGCGGCCAGTGAACATCGCGCGTGCCAGGTTCTCGCGGTGCGCCAGGCTGCCGACGACGACACCCAGCACATGCAAGCCGACGAGCGCGAGCATGCCGGTGGCCAGTGCCTCGTGCGCCTCTTCGAGCCAGTCGCCGCCGAGCTCGGCTTCCACCGCCCAACCGAGCGCCGTGGTGGCGGCGGCCAGCGCGAGCAGACCGACGATCGCGAGCGCGCCGGCCGGGTTGTGGCCGCTGAAGTGAGGCGCGCGGCCTTGCAGCAGGGCACGCAGGTAGTCCAGCGCGGCGGTCGGGCCGCGCACGAATGACACGAAGCGCGCGTGCTGCGTGCCGACCAGGCCCCACACCAAACGTGCGGCGACCAGGCCGGCCAGCGTGTAGCCGAGCGTGATGTGCAGCAGGCGCCAGCGCTCGCTCTCGGCGCTGAGCCACGCGCCGGCGAAGCTCAGCACCATCAGCCAGTGCATCACGCGCACCGGGGCGTCCCAGACGAGGATGCGGGCGCGGTCTGCCGAGGCATCCGCTGCGGCGACGGGATCGGCGGCGTGGGTGCCACCGGCGTTCAGGGCGGGCGTGGTCATCTCGATGGGGCTCCGGTGTTCAGCGGGGCAAGCGGATCTCGTGCTCGCCAAATCGGCCTTCGGCCGCGCGGGTGTGGCAGGCTGCGCAGTTCGATGCCTTGCCGACGGCGGCCGAGCGCCACAGCCCCGCCGGGACCTCGTCGTGCTCGCGCACGAACCAGGTGCTGCGCGTCAGGCGGTCCTGCGGCGGCTCGGCAACACGGCTCGGGCTGCCGGCCTGGGCCTGCAGCCAGGCGCCCAGATCGCGCTCGGCTGCCGGGTCGAGCGAAGCATCGGTGCCGAAGTGGTGCGGCAGGTTCGCCATTAGCCGCCGCCACGACGCGGCCGGCAGGCCGCGCGCCGGGAACGGCACGTGGCAGGCGCCGCATTCCTGCAGGTACGCCGGCGGCGGTGCGACGCGCGGGCCATGGTCATCGGCGCGCGCCGGGCCGGTGATGGCCAGCGCGATCAATGCCGCCAGCGCGGCGCCGGCGAAGGAAGGGGGGAGCCGCGTGTTCACGGCTTCAGCCCGACCAGCCAGGCCAGCACGTCGGCCTTCTCGCCGGCGTTGCACTCACGGCCGAGGACGTCGTTGCAATTGCGGCGAAACCATTTCTCGGTCTTGGCCGGTTCGGTGAAGCGCTTCGGCTCGAACGCCGGCGCCAGCGGCGCGATCGCCTTGCCGGTCGAGCGGTGCTGGCCGGGCTTGGTCGGCGGCACGCCGTGGCAGCTTGCACAAGCCCACTCGCGGCCGTGCTTGGCGGTGAAGAAGGCCTCGCCCTGGGCGGCGTTCCCGCGGCGCCCGGCGGCGCTCTCGTAGCCGGCCAGTTGATCCGTGGCGCCCGTCGCGGCGGCGGCCAGCGGCAGCAGCCAGATCGCGGCACCGAGCCAGTGGCGACGCAGACCCTGCGAGGGCGAAAGTGTCGATGTCATCATGGAGCAGATGATCGACATCACGGATTAGCCAAGGCTTAAGGGCGATTGCCCAATTTGTTGAATCGATCTCGCGCGGCCCCCCGCTATCCTCGCGGCCGCCCGCTCAGCGGGAGGGGCACCGCCCGGTGCCGTGATGTTGGACTTTCCGATTCAGGGAGATGGCATGCGAACAGGCATGTGGGGGGAGGCGCGCGCCCGCGCGCTTGGCGCCGCCGCGGTGGCGGCGATGTTGGTTCTTGGCGGCTGCGGCGGCGGCAGCGATACGCCGGCGCTCGAGGTGGCGGTCAAGGTGGATGGCGTGGCCGATGCGTCGAACCCGCTGACCGCGGGCGAGTCGACCACGATCAGCGTGCCGTCCGGTACTACGCTGAGCTTCGCCTCCGATGGCGAGACCCGCTGGTCACCGACGGCCACCGACAGCAGCTACGAGGTGAACAGCTTCTCGTACACGGCGAAGTCGATGACGGTGAGCAGCAACGGCGGCGGCACGCTCGTGGTGGTGTTCACCAACAAGGCGAACGAGGCACAGAAGGCGACATTGACAGTGGAGGTGGCGCCGAGGGAATTCGAGCGGGTCGCGACCGTCGATGGGGAGACGAGCGACTGGACGTACGTCAACGTGAATCGGGCAGACGAGGTTGTCACCAGCGAAGTTCGCACCCTGGTAGCCCTTGCTGCCGACACCGGTAACTACGGCACGTCGGTCGAGAATCTGTCGGCTACGAACCTCCTGTTCGCCACGACGAACTACGATTCCTCGGACCGCGCTGTGGGAACCTCGACCGGAACAACGGAATGCACGGACGACGCCCCGATTGTGCAGTTCAGCTACCCGCTCCACGTCGGGAAATCGTGGTCTGGCACCTCGAGCCGGATGTGCAGTGGCGGCAAGGCGTTTGACCAGACCTATGTCCGCACCGTCGAAGCCTT
>NZ_DATFAN010000211.1:0-87304 GCF_035254525.1 Ideonella sp.
GCCGGCGGCCAGCTGCAGCGTGCCGCAGATGAAGTCGCTGGCCGGCGTGGCGGCGTAGACCAGCCCCTTGCGGCCGGCGGGCAGCTTCTCGCCCGGCGCCAGCACCGCGCTGATCGGCGCCGAGCCGGACTTGACCACCGAGCCCATGGCCTTCTCGACGATGTTGGCCAGGCCGCCCGCATTGTTGCCCGGCGTGGTGTTGGCGCTGCGGTCGACCTGGCCGCGCGCCAGGTAGGCGTCGTACCAGGCCATCTCGCGCACGATGGCCTCGGCCACCTCGGGCGTCGCGGCGCGGGCGGTGAGCTGCGCCACCGCGTCGCGCACTTCGGTGGTCTCGGAGAACATCACCGTCGCGCCGGCGCGCACCAGCAGGTCGGTGCAGACGCCGACCGCCGGGTTGGCGGTGACGCCCGAGAACGCGTCGCTGCCGCCACACTGCACGCCAACCACCAGCTCGGCGGCCGGCACCGTTTCGCGCCGCCGCGCGTTCAGCCGCTTCAGATGCTGCTCGGCGCGCTCGCAGATGCGCTCGAGCATCGGGCCGAAGCCGGCCTCGTCCTGCAGCACCACCACGTCCAGCCCCGGCTCGGCGGCGCCGCTGCCGGGTCGTTCGTCGTGCAGCGCGATGGTGCGAGGGGTCGTGCGGGTGCTCGTCCCCGGCGGCAGCAGGCGCTCGGGGCGCAGCTTCTCGCAGCCCAGGCTCACCACCATCACCTCGCCGCCGAAGTTCGGGTTCAGGCTGATGTGGCGCAGCGTGCGGATCGGGATCACCGCGTCCGGCGCGTCGATCGCCACGCCGCAGCCATAGCCATGCTCGAGCGCGACCACGTCGTCGACGTTCGGGTAGCGCGGCAGCAGCTCGGCGCGGATGCGCCGCACCGCATGCTCGACGACGCCGGCCACGCACTGCACCGTGGTCGTGATCGCCAGCAGGTTGCGCGTGCCGACCGAGCCGTCGGCGTTGCGCAAGCCCTGGAAGGTGTAGCCCTCCAGCGGCGGCTCGACGCGGCCGGCGCCGGTGGCCATCGGCAGCGCCTGCAGGCCGGCGGCGGGCGGCATGCGCAGCAGGCGCTCGTGCACCCAGGCCCCGGCCGCGATGGCCTGCGCGGCAAAGCCGATCGGCACGCCGTAGCGGCGCACCGCCTCGCCCTCGGCGATGTCGGCCAGCGCCACCTTGTGGCCCTGCGGCACCGCCTCGCGCAACACCGGGCCGGACGGCAGCGCCGCGCCCGCCGGCAGGCCGCCCTCGTTGGCGACGATCGCGACGTTGTCGTCGGCATGCAGACGGATGGTGAGCGGGGTCATGGGCGAAGAAGTGAGCAGTTGTCGGACAACATTGGACCTGTTGGGGTGCCGCACGTCAACCGCGCAGCCCGATACACCCGGAGGGTGGCGACCTCAGGGCAAACCCCAGGAGCTGATCGACCGCCTAGTTGTACGATGACCTACATCACTGCCG
The DNA here is from genome assembly GCF_035254525.1 of Ideonella sp. Taxonomy (GTDB): domain Bacteria; phylum Pseudomonadota; class Gammaproteobacteria; order Burkholderiales; family Burkholderiaceae_C; genus Ideonella. Next base: position 1,460 of record NZ_DATFAN010000211.1, read on the forward strand.
CGAGATCACCATGCCGTTCACCCGCCGAGCCTTCCTGGCCCCCGCCTGCCTCAGCCTGCTGACCACCGCGCCGCTGACCCGCGCCTTCGCCCAGGGTTACCCGGCCAAGCCGATCAGCTACGTCGTCGCCTTCCCGCCCGGCGGCACCTCGGACATCCTGGCCCGCCTGATCGCCGACAAGCTCGGCCCGGCGCTGGGCACCACCATCGTGGTCGAGAACAAGGCCGGCGCGGGCGGCAGCGTCGGCTCCGAGCAGGTGTCGCGCGCGCCGGCCGACGGCTACACGCTGCTCGGCGGCACGATCAGCTCGCATGCGATCAACCTGCACCTGTACCCCAAGCTGGGCTACGACCCGGTCGGCTCGTTCATGCCGGTCTCGCTGATCGGCACCAACCCGCTGGTGCTGGTGGTGCGCGCCGACAGCCCGTACAAGACGCTGGCCGACCTGGTCGCCGCCGCCCAGGCCGGCAAGCCGATCACCGCCGGCTCGGCCGGCAACGGCACCTCGCAGCACATGGCGCTGGAGCTGTTCAAGTTCAAGCTCGGCGGCCAGGGCCTGACGCACATCCCGTACAAGGGCAGCGGCCCGGCGCTGCAGGACACGATCGGCGGCCAGGTCGACATCCTGTTCGACACCACCGTCGCCGCGCAGCAGCAGATCGACGGCGGCCGCCTGCGCGCGCTGGCGGTCACCTCGGCCAAGCGCCTGGCGACGATGCCGAACGTGCCGACGATCGCCGAGTCCGCCATCCCGGGCTTCGAGGTCGTGTCGTGGCAGGCCATCTTCGTGCCGGCCAACACACCGGCGGCGATCGTCTCGAGGCTCAACAGCGAGATCGGCCGGATCCTGGCCAGCACCGAGATGCAGGAGCGCCTGGCCAAGCTGGGCATGTTGTCGCAGCCGATGACGCCCGACCAGGTCCAGGCCTTCCAGAAGGCCGAGATCGCCAAGTGGGGCGAGGTGATCAAGGCCGCCCACATCACATTGAGCTGAGATCGGCTCACACCGGGAGCCCCACCATGACCTCACCTCAGCGACGCGCCGCGCTGCGCCGCTTCGCCCTGGCGGCCACCGCGCTGGCTGCCGGCACCCTCGCCCCGCCCGCCTCGGCGCAAGCCCCCGCCTGGCCGAACAAGCCGATCCGCATCGTCGTGCCCTACCCACCCGGCGGCTCGTCGGACATCATCGCCCGCGCAATCTCGCAGCCGCTGGGCGAGGCGCTCAGGCAGACCGTGATCGTCGAGAACAAGCCCGGCGCCAACGGCAACACCGGCACCGACGCGGTCGCCAAATCCAGCGACGGCCACACGCTGCTGCTGTGCGACGTCGGCGCGCTGGCCATCACGCCCTCGGTCTACAAGCAGCTGCCCTTCGACCCGAGCAAGGATCTGCGCGGCGTCGCGATGCTGGCCTACTCGCCGCACCTGCTGGTCGTGCACCCGTCGGTGCCGGCCAACAACCTGCAGGAGCTGGTCGCGCTGTCGCACAAGGGCCCGCTGAACTTCGCGGTCACCGCCATCGGCAGCGCACCGCACCTGGCCGGCGTCGCGGTGCAGCAGGCCACCCAGGCCGAGTGGACCTACATTCCCTACAAGGGCGGCTCGCAGGCCATCGGCGACACCGTCGCGGGCCAGACGCAGGTGCTGATGAACGGCATGCTCGCCACGCTGCCCCAGGTGCAGTCGGGCAAGCTGAAGGTGCTGGGCGTGTCCAAGAGCACGCGGGTGCCGCTGCTGGCCAACGTGCCGACGATCGCCGAGCAGGGCGTCAAGGGCTTTGAATCGGGCACCTGGCAGGGGGTGCTGATGCCGGCCGGCACGCCGCCGGCGGTGCTGAACCGCGTGGCCGCCGAGCTGACGCGCATCATCCGCTCGCCCGAGGTGCGCGAGCGCCTGGTGTCGCAAGGCGCCGAGGTCAGCACGATGAGCCCGGCGGAGCTGACGAGCTTCTTCCATGCCGAGCGCAGCCGCTGGGCCGCCGTCGTCAAGCAGGCCGGCGTGACGCTCGAATGAGCGCCGCGCAGGCCATCTCCTCGGATCAGGCCTGCGTGTAGGCCGTCTTCACCGTCGTGTAGAACTCGGCGGCGTAGCGGCCCTGCTCGCGCGGGCCGTAGCTCGAGCCCTTGCGGCCGCCGAAGGGCACGTGGAAGTCGACGCCGGCGGTCGGCAGGTTGACCATCACCATGCCGGCCTGCATGTGGCGCTTGAAATGCGTCGCGTGCTTCAGCGAGCTGGTGGCGATGCCGGCCGACAGGCCGAACGGCGAGTCGTTGGCCAGCGCCAGCGCCTCGTCGTAGTTCTTCGCACGCATCACGCTGACGACCGGGCCGAAGATCTCCTCGCGGTTGATGCGCATGGCGGCCGTGGTCTCGGTGAACAGCGCCGGGCGCAGGTAGAAGCCCGGCGCACCGTCGGCGTTGTGCTCGATGCGCTCGCCGCCCAGCAGCCGCGCGCCCTCGGCACGGCCGATGTCGAGGTATTCCAGGTCCTGCTCGAGCTGGCTCTGGTCGACCACCGGGCCGATGTCGGTGCCGGCCTTGCGCGCGTCGTCGACCTTCAGCGAGGCGATCCGCTCGGCCATGGCCGCGACGAAACGGTCATGGATGCCGTCGGTGACGATCAGGCGCGATGACGCCGTGCAGCGCTGTCCGGTCGAGGAGAAGCCGCTGTTCAGCGCGGCCGCGACGGCGATGTCGAGGTCGGCATCGTCGAGCACGACCATCGGGTTCTTGCCGCCCATCTCCAGCTGGAACTTGGCCATGCGCGCGACGCAGGCCGCCGCGATGCGCTGGCCGGTGGCCACTGAGCCGGTGAAGCTGATGGCCGCCACGCGCGGGTCGTCCAGCAGCACCTGGCCGACCTCCACGCCGCGCCCCATCACCAGGTTGAACACGCCCGCCGGCAGGCCGGCGCGCTGCAGGATGTCGGCCAGCGCCCAGGCCGAGCCCGGCACCAGCTCGGCCGGCTTGAAGACCACCGTGTTGCCGCAGGCCAGCGCCGGCGCGATCTTCCAGGCGGGAATCGCGATCGGGAAGTTCCACGGCGTGATCAGGCCCACCACGCCGACCGGCTCGCGCGTGACCTCGACCCCGACGCCGGGCCGCACCGAGGGCAGCACCTCGCCGCCGGTGCGCAGGGCCTCGCCGGCGAAGAACTTGAAGATGTTGCCGGCGCGCACGACCTCGCCGATGGCCTCGGGCAGGGTCTTGCCCTCCTCGCGCGCCAGCAGGTCGCCCAGCGCCGCCCGGCGGGCCAGGATCTCGGTGCCCGCGGCGTCGAGGATGTCGAAGCGCTGCTGCGGGGTCGACAGCGACCAGGCGCCGAAGGCCTGCTGCGCCGCGGCCACCGCCTGGCGCGCCTGGGCCGCGTCGGCCTGGGCGTATTCGCCGACCACGTCGCGCGTGTCGCTGGGGTTGATGTTGCGGGTCGTGCGCGGGCCTTCGACCCATTCGCCGCCGATCAGGTTCTTGAACATCGTGTGCCTCTCGTGGAGTGGAGTCAGCGCACCAGGCAAGGCCGCTTCGGGTCGAAGCGCCAGCCGGGCATCAGGTATTGCATGGCCACCGCATCATCGCGCGCCCCGAGGCCGTGCTGCTGGTACAGACGGTTCGCCTTCTCGACCTCGGCCAGGTCGAGCTCGATGCCGAGTCCGGGCTTGGCCGGCACCCGCACCAGGCCGCCTTCGATCTTCAGCGGGTCCTTGGTCAGGCGCTGGCCGTCCTGCCAGATCCAGTGGGTGTCGATCGCGGTGACCCGCCCCGGCGCGGCCGCGGCGGCGTGGGTGAACATGGCCAGCGACACGTCGAAATGGTTGTTCGAGTGCGAGCCCCAGGTCAGGCCCCAGTCGCGGCAGGTCTGCGCCACGCGCACCGCGCCGGCCATGGTCCAGAAGTGCGGGTCGGCCAGCGGGATGTCCACCGCCTGCAGCGACAGCGCGTGCACCAGCTGGCGCCAGTCGGTGGCGACCATGTTGGTCGCCGTCGGCAGACCAGTGGCGCGGCGGAACTCGGCCATCACCTCGCGGCCCGAGAAGCCGTCCTCGGCGCCGCAGGGGTCCTCGGCGTAGGCGAGCACGCCGTGCAGGCCTTTCAGCACCCGCACCGCATCGTTCAGCAGCCAGCCGCCGTTCGGGTCCAGCGTGATGCGGGCGGTCGGGAAGCGCTCGTGCAGCGCGCGGATCGCCTCGACTTCTTCTTCCGGCCGCAGCACGCCGCCCTTGAGCTTGAAATCCTCGAAGCCGTAGCGCGTGTGGGCCGCCTCGGCCAGGCGCACCACCGCGTCGGGCGTCAGCGCCGGCTCGTGACGCAGGCGCAGCCAATCGTCGCCGGCCTCGGGCTCGCTGCGGTAGGGCAGGTCGGTTGCCGTGCGATCGCCGACGTAGAACAGGTAGCCGAGCATACGCACGGCATCACGCTGCTGGCCTTCGCCGAGCAGGGCGGCCACCGGCACGCCGAGGTGCTGGCCCTGCAGGTCCAGCAGCGCGGCCTCGACCGCGGTCACTGCGTGGATCGCCGTGCGCAGATCGAAGGTCTGCAGGCCGCGGCCGCCGGCATCACGATCGGCGAAGCGCTCGTGCATGCGCTGCAGGATGGCGTGCAGCTCGCCGATGCCCCGGCCCTCGACCAGCACGCGGGCGTCCTCCAGCGTCTGGCGGATCTTCTCGCCGCCGGGCACCTCGCCGACGCCGGTGTGGCCGGCCGAGTCGGTGAGGATCACCAGGTTGCGGGTGAAGAAGGGGGCATGCGCACCGGACAGGTTCAGCAGCATGCCGTCGCGGCCGGCGACCGGCACGACGCGCATCTGGCGAACGCGTGGGGAGTCGTTCATGGTGAATGGCTTGAATACGGGGGTGGGCCATCAGTCGGCCGTGATCTTGCCGGTCTCGATGACCTGCTTCCAGCGGGCGTACTCGGCCGCCTGGAAGCGGGCGAACTGCTCGGGCGTGTTGGCGACGATCTCGAAGCCCTGCTCCTGCAGCTTGCTCTTGATGGCCGGCTCGTTCAGCGCGCCGACCAGCGCGGCGTGCAGCCTGGCCTTCACGTCGGCGGGCAGGCCCTTCGGCGCGGCCACGGCCTGCCAGGAGTACACGTCCACGCCCTTGACGCCGGCTTCGGCCATCGTCGGCACCTGCGGCAGCAGGGCCGAGCGCCTGTCGCCGGTGATGGCCAGTGCGCGCAGCTTGCCGCTGACGATGTGCTGGACCACCGCGTTGATGTTCTGGAACGAAGCATCGACCACGCCGCCCAGCAGGTCGGTGATGGCCGGTGCGCCGCCCTTGTAGGGCACGTGCACGGCGCTGGTGCCGGTCTGCTGCCAGAACAGCTCGGCCGTCAGGTGATCCGACGAGCCGTTGCCGGACGAAGCGAAGCTCAGCTTGCCGGGCTGCTTCTTCAGCTCGGCCAGCAGCTCGCCCATGCTCTTCAGCGGCGAGGCGGCCGGCACGACGAGCACGTTGGGCGCCTGGACCGCCACCGTGAGCAAGTCGAAATCCTTCAGCGCGTCGTACTGCACGCCCTTGATCAGATGCGGCGCGATCACGTAGGGGCCCAGCGACGACACCAGCAGCGTGTAGCCGTCCGCCGGCGCGCGCTTGACCTGCGCGGCGCCGATGGTGCCGGTGGCGCCAGCCTTGTTGTCGACGATGAAGCTGCCGCCCAGGCGCTCCTGCAGCTTCGGCGCGAGGGTGCGGGCGATGGTGTCGGTCGAGCCGCCGGGCGGGAAGGGCACGACCAGGGTCACCGGCTTGTCGGGGTAGGCGGCGGCGGCGCCGGCGGCGGCCGCCGCGAGCGCGACGCTGGCGAGGATCTTCTTCAGCATGGGGTGTCTCCCGTGGTGCGGTGTCATTGGGGCCCGAGGCGCTCGACCAGCGCGCGAAGCTGCTCGACTTCCGCCGGCTTCAGGTCCGACAGCGGCGGCCGCACCGGGCCGGCACCGTGGCCGACGATCGTCGCGCCGGCCTTGACGATGCTGACCGCATAGCCTTCGCCCTTGTTGCGGATCTCGAGGTAGGGCAGGAAGAACTCGTCGATCAGCCGGCCGGTGGTGGCGGTGTCGCCGGCGGCGTAGGCCTTGTAGAACTCGATCGCCGTGCGCGGAATGAAGTTGAAGACGGCCGACGAGTACACCGGCACGCCGAGCGCCTGGTAGGCCTCGGCGTAGACCTCGTGGGTGGGCATGCCGCCGATGTAGACGAAGCGGTCGCCCAGGCGCCGGCGGATCTGCACGACGCGCTCGATGTCGCCCAGACCGTCCTTGAAGCCGATCAGGTTGGGGCAGCGGTCGGCCAGTTTCAGCAGCGAATCGGCATTGAGCCGGCAGGCCCCGCGGTTGTAGACGACGACGCCAATCTTCACGCTCTTGCACACCGCCTCGACGTGCGCGACCAGGCCGTCCTGCGTCGCCTCGGTCAGGTAGTGCGGCAGCAGCAGGATGCCCTGGGCGCCCTGGGCCTCGGCTGCTTGCGCGTAGGTGATGGCCAGCGTGGTGCCGCCGCCGGCACCGGCGACGATGGGCACCTGGCCGCGGCAGGTCTCGGCGGCCGTCTTCACCACCTGGGCGTACTCGCCGGGCTCGAGCGAGAAGAACTCGCCGGTGCCGCCGGCCGCGAACAGCACCGTCGCGCCGTAGGGCATCAACCACTCCAGGCGCTCGGCATAGGCGCTCGGCGCGAAGCGCAGCGCGGCATCGAAATCGGTCAGCGGGAAGGACAGCAGGCCCGACGACAAGGCACGCTGGAGTTCGTTCGGCGACATGAAAGGCTCCGTCAAGTGGTAGGACATCGTACCACTAGATCGACCGAAAGGGGAAGAGGGACGGTCGCGAGCTCTATGCCTCCGCGGCCTTTCGGCGGCGCTCGCGGCTGTTGGCAAGGTGGGTGCGCATCGCAGCGCGGGCGCCTTCGGCATCCTGCGCCTCGATCGCGTCGACGATGCTCTCGTGCTCGGCATGGACCCGCTGCAGGAAGGCGCGGCGCTCGGCGCTCAGCACCTGATCGGGCTCCAGCCGGGCGCGCGGGATGATGGTGGTGCCGAGCGCGCCGAGCAGCTCGCCGTAATGGCGGTTCTGGGTCGCGCGGGCGATTTCCAGGTGCAGCTGGAAGTCGGCGCCCACGGCGTCACGGCCCTCGTCCACCGCCTGGGCGAACGCCGCCAGCGCGTGGCGCATCGCGGCCAGGTTGTCCGGCGTGCGGCGCTGCGCCGCGAGCGCGGCGGCCTCGGTTTCCAGGCCGATGCGCAGCTCGAGCATGGCCACCACGTCGCGCAGCGTGGTCAGCCGCTCCTGCGAGATGTGGAAGGCGCCACCCGTGCCCAGCCCGACGACGAAGGTGCCGATGCCGTGCCGCGTCTCGACCGCGCCGGCCGCCTGCAGGCGTGAGATCGCCTCGCGCACGACCGTGCGGCTGACCCCGTATTCGCCCATGATCGCCGCCTCGGTGGGCAGCTTGTCGCCCTGCTTCAACCGCCCGTCGCGGATGCGGTCGCCCAGCGCGTCGACCAGTTCCTGGGCGAGGCTGCGCGGGCGGCGGCGCGGCGGGGTGGCAAGGTCGTTCATGGCGGACAGTCGTGTGGCACCATCATACAGTTGTACGACAAGCTGGCTTCAGCTCCGCTTCTTCAGCAGCGCGTGCAGCAGGATCGCCCCGAAGGTGGCGGTGCCGATGCCGCCGAGCGCGAAGCCGCCGAACTTCAGCGTGTAGTCGCCGGTGCCCAGCACCAGCGTGACGGCGGCGACGATCAGGTTGCCGTTGTCCGAGAAGTCGACCTTGTTGTCGACCCAGATCTTGGCGCCCGCCACCGCGATCAGGCCGAACACGACGATCGACACGCCCCCCATCACCGGCAGCGGGATGGCCTGGATCAGCGCACCGAACTTCGGCGAAAAGCCCAGCAGGATCGCGATCAGCGCCGCGACGACGAACATCGCCGTCGAGTAGATCTTGGTCGCCGCCATCACGCCGATGTTCTCGGCGTACGTCGTCACGCCCGTGCCCCCGGCGCTGCCCGAGACGATGGTGGCGATGCCATCGCCGAGGAAGGCGCGGCCGATGTACGGGTCGAGGTGGCGGCCGGTCATCGCCCCCACCGCCTTCACGTGGCCCAGGTTCTCGGCCACCAGGATGATCGCCACCGGCGCGATCAGCAGGATGGCGTGGCCGTCGAACACCGGCGCCGCGAAATGCGGCGCGCCGAACCAGGCCGCCGCCGCGATGCCGGCGGTGTCGATCGGCTTGGCCCACCCCATGCCGTTGGCCAGCACCGCGTAGATGATGGTCGCGAGGATCAGCCCGATCAGGATCAGCAGGCGCTGCAGCATGCCGCTGGTGCGCACCGCCACCAGGCCGACGCAGACGAAGGTCACCGCCTGCATCCACTTGTCGAAATCGGTCGGCGCCATGTTCTTGATCGGGATGCCGGCCAGGTTCAGCCCGATCACCGCGACCACCGCACCGGTCACCACCGGCGGCATGACCTTCTCGATCCACGCGGTGCCGATGCCCATCACGAGCAGGCCGATCAGCGCGTAGACGAAGCCGCAGACGACGATGCCGCCGAGCGCGACACCGATGTTGGCGTTCGCCCCGCCGCCCGCGTAGCCGGTGGCGGCGATCACGACGCCGATGAACGCGAAGCTCGAGCCGAGGTAGCTCGGCACCTGCCCGCCGACGACGAGGAAGAAGATCAGCGTGCCGATGCCCGACATCAGGATTGCGACGTTCGGATCGAACCCCATCAGGATCGGCGCCAGCACGGTCGCGCCGAACATCGCGATCACGTGCTGCACGCCCAGCGCCGCGGTCTGCGGCCAGGGCAGGCGTTCATCGGGGGCAACGACGCGGCCGGCCTGGGCCGGCACCTCGCGCCAGGTGGGAAGCAGACTCATCGGGCACTCTCCTCGTGGGGTGGCTTGTTGTGGCGACGGGGCATGCACGGTCCGTGCCGGACCCGCGGGCAGTGTAGGAGCCCGGCGCCCCGTGCCGGCTCGGGGTTGTCGCGTGGCGCCGGCAGCGTCAGCGTGCCGGCGCCGAGGCCGGCGTGGCCGCTTCGCGGACCACCAGCGGCTGGCCGACCGGCGCGGAACCGGCCGGCTTGCGGCCGAAGTACATCGCCCGCAGCGGTTCGCACAGCGCCTGCACCAGCGGCGCCGGCAGCGCGGGCGCCGACGGGCTGCCGGCGCAGCCCAGCACGCGGCCGTCGGCCCCGATGACGATGTCGACGACGACGCGCGCCGGCGCCTCGGGGTGGCGGGCCAGCACCTGCTGCTGGGTGTCGGCGAAGCGGTGGATCGCGAGCACCCGCAGCACCTCCTGCGGGCTGCGCGGCCAAACCGGGTCGACGGCGGCGTCGACCTCGTGGCGCGCGGCGTCGCTGGCGGAGTCGGCGGACTCGGCCGGGATGGCCTGCATGGTCAGCGCTACGGCCGCCAGCCAGGTGGCCGGCGCCAGGTACCCAGCGGGCCACGGCGAGGGCATGCGCGACATGGTGCAGATCCTAGTCCAGCACACCCCTCTTTGCAGCCCGGTGCGCGGCATGGGCCTTGCATACCGTGGTGTCGGGCGACGTACCCGGGTCTGTCTCGGCAAGCTCGCCCCGCCCTTGCCCTGACCCTGCACCGCCGGAGTGCGCCCATGAACCAGCCCGCCACCATCCCGACCCCGGCTGCGAAGCCGCCGCTGCCGCCGCGCCTGCACCAGTCGTCCCACCTCGGCACCGAGGAGTGGACGCAACTCGTCAACCAGGCCGGGCGGCAGCGCATGCTGTCGCAGCGCATCATCCTGCACGCCTTGCTGGCCGCGCAGGGCGACGCATCAGCCGCCGAGGTCGCACGCGATGCGCTGGCGCTGTTCCTGCGCAGCCACGACATGCTCAGCCGCGGCCACCCCGAGCTGCCGATGCCGAGTGACGTGCGCCTGGTCGACGCCTTCCACGGCCGGCAGGGCGCCGACCGGGCGATCCGCGAGTTCGTCGCCCTGGCCGAGCAGTCCCTGCGCCCCGGCGCGGCCCCCGCGGCCGTGGCCCGGCTCGCCGCGCAGGCCACGCCGGTGCTCAGCGTGCTGCAGCGCCTGACCCAGCTCTACGAGACGCTGGCGATGGACGCCGCCCAGGCCCAGCGCCGCCACACCGCGGCGCTGATCGAGCGCATCCACCGCGTCGCCCGCGAGGCGCGCATCGTCACCTTCAACGCCCGTGTCGGCGCAGCCCGGGCGGGCGAGGCCGGCCGCGAGTTCGCCGCCGTCGCGCAGATCCTGGCCCGCATCACCGAAGAGGTGGAGCACCTGGCGAAGCAGGCGGCGCAAATGAACGACTAGGGCCTGTTAACACTACGGAGGCCCGATGCGTTGCCACCAGAACAAGTCGAGCGCAAGGCGCAAAACGAAGCCGGGGTGCTGCCCCGGCGAGGCTTTGCAACGCCGCGGTCGGCTGTTCTGGCGGCAACCCTTCGGGAACGGGCCGTTCGCACGGGTCTCCGTAGTGTTAACAGGCCCTAGGCGCCCGCCCGGGACGCTAGGCGGGCTGGGCCGCCGGCTGCCAGCCCCGCGGCACGGCGCCGATCAGCTTGCGGGTGTAGTCGTGCTGCGGCGCCCGCAGGATGGCCTCGGCGCTGGCCTGTTCGACGACCTCGCCGTTCTTCATCACCAGCACCTCGTCGGCGATGAAGCGCACCACCGCCAGGTCGTGGCTGATGAAGAGGTAGGCCAGGCCGAGTTCGTCCTGCAGGTCGCGCAAAAGGTTCAGCACCTGGGCCTGCACCGACACGTCGAGCGCGCTGACCGCTTCGTCGAGCACCAGCACCTCGGGGTTCAGCGTCAGGCAGCGGGCGATCGCGATGCGCTGGCGCTGGCCGCCGGAGAATTCGTGCGGGTACTTGCCGAACGCACGGTCGTCCAGGCCGACCTTGCCGAGCAGTGCGCGGGCACGCTGCTCGCGCTCGGCCAGCGTCGCGCCGATGCCGTGGATCGCCATCGGCTCGACCAGCGTCTGGCCGATCGTGAAGCGCGGGTTCAGCGAGGCATAGGGGTTCTGGAAGACGATCTGGATGCGCCGGCGCATCGGCTGGCGCTCGCGGTCCGTCAGGCTCAGCAGGTTGCGGCCATCGAACAGCACCTCGCCGCTCATCGGGCCCGAATGCGGCTCGTGCAGGCGCAACAGGGTCAGCCCCATCGTCGTCTTGCCCGAGCCCGATTCGCCGACCACGCCCAGCGTGTGGCCGCGCCGCAGGCGGAAGCTCACGTCGCGCACGGCCTGGAATTCGCGCTTCCTGCCGAACACGCCCGTCTTGATCCAGAAGCTCTTGTCGAGCGACTTCACCTCCAGCACCACCGGCGCATGCGGGTCCTTGGGCTCGGCCGCGGCGCGCGCCCCGCGGCCGGCGATGTGGTCGTCGATCACCATCAGCCGGGCCGGGTTGTGCTCGCTCAGCGTAGGCCGGCAGGCCAGCAGCGCCTTGGTGTAGGCGTCGTGCGGGGCGCTGAAGATCTGCGCCACCGGCCCGGCCTCGCGCACGGTGCCCTGGCGCATCACGACCACGCGGTCGGCGATCTCGCCGACCAGCGCCAGGTCGTGGCTGATGAACAGCACCGACAGCCCGTGCTTCGCTTTCAGACCGGCCAGCAGCTCGAGGATCTGGCGCTGGATCGTCACGTCCAGCGCGGTCGTCGGCTCGTCGGCGATCAGCAGCTTGGGTTCGCAGGCCAGCGCCATCGCGATCATCACGCGCTGCTGCTGGCCACCCGAGAGCTCGTGCGGGTAGCTCTTCAGCCGCCGCGCCGGCTCGGGGATGCCGACCTCGTTGAGCAAGGCCTCGGCGCGCACCAGCGCGGCCTTGGGTTTCATGCCCAGGTGCGTGACCAGCGGCTCGATGAGTTGCTGGCCGACGCTGAACACCGGGTTCAGCGAGGACATCGGATCCTGGAAGACGCAGGCGATCTCGCGGCCGCGCAGGGCGCGCAGGCGGGCGCGATCAGCCTGCACCAGGTCAACAAGGCCCCCTGGGCTGCCGCTCGGCAGCCCGCCCCCCGAGGGGGACGAAGAAGCTCGGGAGCGGCCCTTCGCTTCTTCGCCCCGCCACAGGATGCGGCCGCTGCGCTCGGCGTTGTCGGGCAGCAGGTTGACGATGGACATCGCCGTCACGCTCTTGCCCGAGCCCGATTCGCCGACCAGCGCCATCGTCTGGTGCTCGTCGATGTCGAAGCTCACGCCGACGGCGCCGCGGCCGACCGCCTCGGCGCGCTGCACGACACCGCCGACCTCGCCCATGCGGAAGGCGACTCTCAGATCCTGCACGGACAACAGCGTCATTCGGCCCCCCGCAACTTCGGGTCCAGCGCATCTCGCCACGCATCGGCCATCAGCGAGAAGGCGGTGACGAACACCGCCATGAACAGCGTCGCGGCGGCGAGCTGCCACCAGTAGCCGAGGATCAGCTCGCCCTGCGCCTCGGCCAGCATCGTGCCCCAGCTCACCTGGTCCACCGGCACGCCCAGCCCGAGGTACGACAGGATCACCTCGCTCTTGATGAAGCCGACCACCAGCAGGCTCATGCGCACCAGGATCACGTGGCTGACGTTGGGCAGGATGTGGCGGAACATGCGCGACGCGGTCGACGCGCCGATCGCCTCGGCCGCGCGCACGTACTCGCGCGTGCGGTGCTTGATGAACTCGGCGCGCACCTGGCGGTACAGCCCCGTCCAGCCGACCAGGCCGAGGATGACGACCACCGTGCCGATGCCGCGCGGGATGATCGCGTCGGCCCGGTTCAGCACCGCCGCCAGCGCGAGGATCAGCATGATGTCGGGGATCGCGGTGAACACCGCGTACAACCACTCGAGGAAATCGCCGACCTTGCCGCCGAAGTAGCCCGACAGTGCGCCCAGCAGCGTGCCCAGCACCGTCGCCAGCAGCGCGGCGAGCACGCCCACCGCGACCGACACTTGCGTGCCCTTGATCGCCTTGGCCAGCACGTCGCGGCCGAGCCGGTCGCCGCCGAAGGGCAGGGTCTCGGCCTTGGGCGCGGCCTCGGTCTGGTACTTCTTCGCCAGCTCGGCCCATTCCTTGTACTTGGGCGCCAGCGGGTCGACATCGCTGATGTCGACGTTCGGCCCCTTGGGCTGGACGATCTCGCCGGTGGCCTCGGGCGGCGCCGGGCCCAGCAACGTCGGCGGCGCGTTCGGCACGCCGATCTCGCGCTGCCACTGCTTGGCCACCAGGCCCAGGCCCGAGGCGACGATCAGCAGCAGGAAGGCGAACACGATCAGCATCGACACCAGGCCGACGCGGTCGCCCTTGAAACGGCGCCAGGCGGCATGCCAGACGCCTTCGGAGCGTTCCGCCGCGGCCGTGACGGGTGTCGCATCGATCACGGCGCTCATTTCAGTACGACCCTCGGGTCGGCCACCGCGTAGAGGACGTCGGTCGCCAGGTTGATCAGCATCGTCAGCATCGCCAGGTACACCGCCGCGGCCTGGATCACGGGGTAGTCGCCGCGGTTGACGGCCAGCAGCACCTCGCGGCCCAGGCCGGGGATCGAGAAGAACACCTCGATCAGGAACGAGCCGACGAAGATGCCCGGCAGCGCGAGGCCGACGTTCGTGAGGATCGGGATCATCGCGTTGCGCAGCACGTGCTTGAACAGCACCGGCCCCTCGCCCAGGCCCTTGGCGCGCGCGGTGCGCACGTAGTCCTGCCCCAGCTCGTCGAGGAAGAAGCTGCGGTACAGCCGCGTCTGCGGCGACACGCCCACCGCCACCGCCAGCAGCACCGGCAGCGGCACGTAGGTCGCGAGGTTCTTCAACGTCGAGTCGCTCCAGCCCTGCACCGGGAACCAGCCGAGCTGGAAGCCGAACACGTACTGCCCGACGATCACGTAGACCAGGAACGAGATCGACAGCGCGACCGTCGTCGCCACCATCAGCGCGCGGTCGGTGAGGGACCCGCGCACGTAGGCCACGCCCAGCGCGATCGGGATCGCCAGCAGCGTGTCGAGAATGAGGATCGGCGTCATCACCGTCAGCGTGGCCGGCAGCCGCGTCGCGAAGATGTGGCTCACGGCCTCCTGCGTGGCCCAGCTCTTGCCCCAGTCGAGCGTGACGATCTGCTTCAGGAAGATGCCCAGCTGCACCCACCAGGGCTCGTTCAGCCCGAGCTGCTCGCGGATCACGTTGACCTGCTCGGGCGTCGCGTTCAGCCCGGCCAGGATCTCGGCCGGGTCGTCGCCGACCAGCTTGAACAGCGCGAAGACGAACAGCACGACGCCGATCAGCGTCGGGATCATCTGCCACAGGCGTCGGATCAGGTAGGCGGCCACAAGCGATGGGGGGGCGAGCCGGGATGCCGCAGTGTAGGGGCCGCGCCGCGCCGCACGGCTCCGGGTTGGCCCCGCATCGGCACGGATGCGGCGGCGGCGCGCGATGCACTATCGTTGCCGCGTGTTGCGCCGGGTCCTCCTCCAATGCTTGACGATCGCCTTCGCACTGGCCGCCGGGCCGGTGGGTGCAGACACGGCCGGCGCCAAGGTGCTGCGCTATGCGATCGAGAACGACATCACCACGCTGGACCCGTCCGGTTACCCGGATGTCTACAGCGAAGAAGTCCTCGGCAGCATCTTCGAGCCGCTGTACCGCTTCGATTACCTCGCGCGGCCGGTCAAGGTGCGGCCGCAGCTCGCTGCCGCGCTGCCCGAGGCCAGCGCGGACCTGCGCGAATTCACCGTCCGCCTGCGTCACGGAATTTTCTACAGCGACGACCCCGCATTCGGCGGCCAGCCGCGCGAGGTCGTGGCCGCCGATGTGGTCTACGCGATCAAGCGCATCTTCGACCCGCGCTGGAAGAGCCCGCAGTACCCGACCTTCGCTGCAATCAGCATCACCGGCTTGGACGCACTGCGCCAGCGCGCGATCGACGGCAAGCAGCCCTTCGACTACACCCGCCCGGTCGAGGGCCTCGTGGCCTTGGATGCGCACACCGTGCGCTTTCGGCTCGACAAGCCCAGCCCGCGCTTCGTCTTCGAGTTGACCGGTGTCCTGGCGCCGACCGCGATCGCGCGCGAAGTGGTCGAGCGCTATGGCGACGCAATCGGCGAGCACCCGGTCGGCACTGGGCCTTTCGTGCTGGCGGCGTGGCGGCGCGGCTCGCAGATCGTGCTGGCGCGCAACCCCGCCTACCGCGACGTGCGCTACGACGAAGAGGCGACGCCTGGCGACACCGAGGCCGAAGCGATCTCGAAGGCCTTGCGCGGGCGCCGGCTGCCGATGGTCGACCGGGTGGAGATCGCCATCATTGAGGAAGACCAGCCGCGCTGGCTGGCTTTCCTCCAGGGCGACATGGACCTCGCCGCGCTGCCGCCGACCTATGTGCCCGTTGCCTACCCCGGCGGCCGCGTGGCGCCGGGGCTGGCGCGACACGGCTTGAAGGCACAGAGCGCCGCGCGGCCGGATGTGGTCTACACGGTCTTCAACATGGAGGACCCGGTGGTCGGCGGTTATGCGCCCGCGCAGGTGGCATTGCGCCGCGCCATCGGCCTGGGTTACGACAACGATGAAGAAGTGCGGACGCTCCGGCGCGGGCTGGGCCTGGCAGCGCAGTCGATCGTCGCGCCGTGGACCTTCGGCTACGACCCAGCGCTCAAATCCGAGATGAGCGAGTACGACCCGGCGCGCGCCAATGCATTGCTCGACCTGTACGGCTACGCCGACCGCGACGGCGACGGCTGGCGCGAGCGGCCTGACGGTGCGCCGCTGGTCCTGCAGTACCACACGAGTGCTGCGCTGCGCCCTTACAACGAGTTGTGGGAGCGGCGCATGACGGCGCTACACCTGAAGATGGCCTTCGTGCCCGGCCTGTGGCCCGAGCAGGCCAGGGCCGCCCGCGCGGGCAAGCTGATGCTCTGGTTCCTGTCGTGGAACGCCTCGGTGCCCGATGCCGAGTCCTTCTTGCGCCTCGGCTACGGCCCGGCCATCGGCGGCGAGAACCTTTCGCGCTTCAACCTGCCCGCCTTCAACACGCTGTACGAGCGCCAGGCCTTGCTGCCCGACGGGCCCGAGCGCAGCGCGCTGATCGCCGAGTCCAATCGGCTGCTGCTGGCCTACATGCCGATCAAGGCGCACGTGCATCGCGTCGGTGTCACGATGTACTGGCCGCGCCTGGTCGGCTACCGGCGCCACCCCTTCCTGCGGTCTTTCCACACCTTCGTCGACGTGACCCCGACCTCCCGATGAAGACCTTGCTCTCGGCCGTCACGCTGTCGCTGCTGCTGGCCACCGCCGTGGCCGGCCCCGCGCCGCCGCCGAAGGTGATGCGCTACGCCTTCCTCGTCGCCGAATCCGGCTTCGACCCGGCGCAGATCAGCGACGTGTATTCGCGCATCGTCGTCGCGAACATCTTCGAGGCGCCACTGACCTACGACTTCCTCGCCCGGCCGGTGAGGCTGAAAGCCGCCACCGCGGCCGCGCTGCCCGAGATCTCGGCCGACTTCAAGACCTTCACCTTCCGCATCCGGCCCGGCATCTTCTTCGCCGACGACCCGGCCTTCGGCGGCAGGAAGCGCGAGCTGACCGCCGAGGACTACGTCTACTCGGTCAAGCGGCACTACGACCCGCGCTGGAAGAGCCCGAACCTGTACCTGTTCGAGAACGCCAGGATCCTCGGCCTCACCGAGCTGCGCGCGAAGGCCGTCGCCGCCAAGGCGCCGTTCGACTACGACGCCCCGGTCGAGGGCCTGCGCGCGCTCGACCGCTACACCTTCGTCGTCAAGGTCGCCGAGCCCTCGCCGCGGCTGGCCTTCACGTTCGCGGATGCCGGCATCACCGGCGCCGTCGCGCGCGAAGTCATCGAGGCCGACCCCGACAAGGCGATGGAGCACCCGGTCGGCACCGGGCCGTACCGCCTCGCGCAATGGCGCCGCTCGTCGCTGATGGTCTTCGAGCGCAACCCCAACTACCGCGAGCTGTATTACGACGCCGAGCCGCCGGCCGACGACCCGCGCTCGCAGGCCATCGCCACCAGGCTGCGCGGCCGACGGCTGCCGATGGTCGACCGGGTCGAGGTGCACATCATCGAAGAGTCGCAGCCGCGCCTGCTGGCCTTCCTGAACCGGGAGCACGACTGGCTCGAGCGGCTGCCGCCCGAGCTGACGCCGCCCTACGTGCCGAACGGCCAGCTCGCGCCGCACCTGAAGAAGCAGGGCATGCAGCTCGAGCGCGCGATCGGCGTCGACATCAGCTACGCCTACTTCGGCATGGAGAACCCGGTGGTCGGCGGCTACACGCCGGACAAGGTCGCGCTGCGCCGCGCGATCGGCCTGGCCTACGACGTGCACGCCGAGATCGCCCAGGTCCGCAAGGGCCAGGCGGTGCCGGCGCAGGGCATCGTGCCGCCCGAGATGGCCGGCTACGACCCGGCCTTCAAGAGCGAGATGAGCGAGCACGACCTGGGCAAGGCGCGCGCGCTGCTCGACCTGTACGGCTACGTCGACCGTGATGGTGATGGCTGGCGCGAACAGCCCGACGGCTCGCCGCTGCGCATCGACTTCTCGGCCCAGCCCGACCAGCAGTCGCGCATGCTGCAGGATCTGTGGCAGAAGGCGATGAACGCGTTGGGCATCCGCATCGAATTCCGCATCGCCAAGTGGCCCGAAAACCTGAAGGCCTCGCGCACCGGCAAGCTGATGATGTGGAGCCTGGCCTGGAGCGCGACGATGCCCGATGCGAGCGACCTGCTGGGCCTGATGTACGGGCCGAACAAGGGCCAGTCGAACCACGCCCGCTTCGACCTGCCGGCCTACAACGCGCTGTACCGCCGCCAGGCCGCCCTGCCCGACGGGCCCGAGCGCGACGCGCTGATCCACGAGGCCAAGAAGCTCGGCGTGGCCTACATGCCCTACAAGATCGCCGGCCACCGCATCGTCAATGACCTGCTGCACCCCTGGGTCGTCGGCTACCGGCGCCACCCTTTCCTGCGCGGCTGGTGGCAGTACGTCGACATCGACAGCGCCGCGCAGGCCGCTGCAGGCACCGCACCATGAGCCTCTTGCGCCGAGCCTTCCGCACCCTCGCCCTGGCTGCCGCACTGCTGGGGCTCGTGTCGCTGGCGCCTGCGGCCGAGGCGCCGCTGAAGGTGATCCGCTACGCCTTCCGCACCGCGGAGACGAGCTTCGACCCCTCGCAGGTCAACGACCTCTACTCGCGCACCGTCGACGCGCACATCTTCGAGGCCCTCTACACCTACGACCACCTCGCGCGGCCGGCGAAGTTCAAGCCCCTGACGGCCGAGGCGCTGCCCGAGGCCGGCGACCACTTCCGCACCTGGACGATGCGCGTGCGGCCCGGCATCTACTACGCCGACGACCCCGCCTTCGGCGGCAAGCGGCGCGAGCTGGTCGCCGAGGACTACGTCTACGCGATCAAGCGCTTCGCCGACCCGGCGTTGAAAAGCCCGCTCTGGGGTTATGTCGACAGCTACAAGCTGCTCGGCCTGGCCGAGGCGCGCCAGCGCGCGATCGACGGCAAGAAACCCTTCGACTACGACACCACGCTCGACGGCCTGCGCGCGCTGGACCGCTACACGCTGCAGATCAAGCTGGCCGAGCCGCGGCCGCGCTTCATCGAGTTCCTCGCCGCGAACGACGTGATCGGCGGCGTCGCGCGCGAGGTCGTGCAGGCCTATGGCGACAGGGTCGGCGAGCACCCGGTGGGCACCGGGCCGTTCCGCCTGGCCGAATGGCGGCGTGCGAGCTTCATCGCGCTGGAGCGCAACCCCGGCTACCGCGAACGCCTCTACGACGCCGAGCCCGCGCCGGACGATGCCGAGGGCCAGGCGATCGCCGCGCACTTCAAGGGCCGGCGCATCCCGATGGTCGACCGGGTCGAGATCTCGATCATCGAGGAGAACCAGCCGCGCTGGCTGGCCTTCCTGAACGGCCAGCACAACGTGATCGAGCTGGTGCCGGCCGAATACTCGAGCCTGGCGATGCCCAAGGGCCATCTCGCGCCCAACCTGGCCAAGCAGGGCGTGCACGGGTGGCGCCAGGTGCGCTCGGACATCTACATGACCTTCTTCAACCTGGAGGATCCGGTCGTCGGCGGCTACACGCCCGAGAAGGTCGCGCTGCGCCGCGCGATCGCACTCGGGCTGGACGTGGCGCGCGAGGTGCGGCTGGTGCACAAGGGCCAGGGCATCCTCGCGCAGGCGCCGATCGTGCCGAACACCAATTCCTACGACCCCACGGTCACCAGCGAGATGAGCACCTACGACCCGGCGCGCGCCAACGCGCTGCTGGACCTGTACGGCTACCTCGACCGCGACGGCGACGGCTGGCGCGAGCTGCCCGACGGCTCGCCGCTGGTGCTGCAGTGGTCGATCGAGACCGACCAGCGCGCGCGCCAGATCTCCGAGCAGTACCACCGCGACATGAGCGCGCTGAAGATCCGCGTCGAGTTCAGGCCGGGCAAGTGGCCCGAGCTGCTGAAGGCCGCGCGCGCCGGCAAGTTCCAGATCTGGCACGTCGGCAACGTCGCGGCCGGGCCCGACAGCCAGGGCCTGCTGCAGCGCTACGACGGCACCCAGGTCGGCGGCCAGAACATCGCGCGCTTCAGGCGGCCGGAGCTGGATGCGTTGTACCGCCGCCTGTCGGAGCTGCCCGACGGGCCCGAGCGCGACGCCGCCTTCGACGAGGCCACGCGCCTGGCCATCGCCTGGATGCCCTACAAGTTGCGCTTCCACACGCTGGTGACCGACCTCACGCAGCGCGAGGTCCAGGGCTACCGCCGGCCGCTGTTCTGGCAGGACTGGTGGCAGTACGTCGATGTCGACACCCGGCCGGGGGCCGCGCCGTGAGCCGCCCGCCATCGCCCCGCGCGCTGGGCACGCGCCGGCGCGACGGCACGGCGCGCGGCCGCTGGGTCACGCCCGAGGAGCTCAACGTCGCGCCGGGCCTGCTCGGCATGCCGTTGGCCCGCCCGGTGCAACGCCTGCTCGCGATGGCGGCCGATCTCGCGACCATCGGCATCGCCTCGTCGCTGGCCAATGCCTGGCTGCTGGCGGCTGCGGTGCTCGGCCTGGCCGAGCGCGGCCGGGCACGCCGCACCGGGGCGTCGACACTGCGCACCGGCCTGGCCTGGCTGCTGGTGGCGCTGATGGCCGTGGCCGGCGTGCGCGAGGCCCTCGACGCGCCGCACGAGCGGGCGCGGCCCGTCAAGCCGGCGCTGGCCAGTGACGAGGCCGCCGACGACGACGACGGGGCCGAGGATGCGGCCGACGACGCGACCGCAGTGCGGCTCGGGCCGGCGCCGAGCGAGGCCGCCTCGGCGGCCGCCGCCATCGCCGCGCTGAACCAGCGTGTGCTGACGCTGCAGACCCGGCTGGCTCAGGAACGCAAGGCCGCCCGCTCACAAGACTGGCATGCGCGCCTGCGCCGCCTGGGGCTGGATTTCGGCATCGGCTACGGCTGGGCGCTGGTCTATTTCACGATGCTTCCCAGCTGGTGGCGCGGCCAGACCGTGGGCAAGCGCCTGTTCGGCCTGCGGGTGGTCGAGATCACCGGCAAGCCGATGGCACCGCTGCTGAACTTCAAACGCTTCGGCGGCTACCTCGCCGGCATGGCCACGGGCGGGCTGGGCCTAGTTCAGCTGCTGTGGGATCCGAACCAGCAGGCCCTGCAGGACAAGGCGGCCCACACGGTCGTCGTCGACGAACGGCGCCCGCGTCGCCCCCCGCCGCTGCCCGAGCCTGGCCCCACACCGGACGCCACGCCCTGACCACGCCACCCTTGCGGAGCTGACCATGCCCACCGCCCTGCCCGAACCGCCCGAGCCGCGCATCACCGTCTACCAACGCTGGCTGGCCGAGCGCCACGGCCTGCGCTTCGAGCGCTACGAAGACCTCTGGCGCTGGTCCGTCACCGATCTCGATGCCTTCTGGCGCTCGGTCTGGGATTTCTTCGCGATCGAATCGCCGACGCCGCCGGCCGTGGCGCTGGCCGAGGCGCGCATGCCCGGCGCGCGCTGGTTCCCCGGCACCGAGGTGAACTACGCGCGCCAGGTGCTGCGCCATGCCGACGCGGCGCACGCGGCCGGCCACCCGGCCATCGTCTGGGCCGACGAGCCCTTGCTCACGGCCGGCCAGGTGCGCGAGCTGGGCTGGCCCGAACTGGCGCGCCAGGTCGGCGCGCTCGCGGCGTCGCTGAAGTCGCTCGGCATCGGCCGCGGCGACCGCGTCGTCGCGCTGCTTCCGAACCGCCCCGAGACGGTGGTCGCCTTCCTCGCGGTGGCCAGCGTCGGCGCGATCTGGTCGGTCTGTGCGCCGGACATGGGGCCGGTCGCCGTGCTCGACCGCTTCCGCCAGATCGAGCCGACGCTGATCTTCGCCGCCGACGGCTACCGCTTCGGCGGCCAGGCGCATGACCGGCGTGCGCTCGGCGCCGAGCTGCTGCGCGGGCTGCCGAGCCTGCGCCACGTGGTCAACGTGGCGGTGCTCGGGCTGGCGCCGGGCGAGGCGCCGGCCGGCATCACCCGCCATGACTTCGCCGCACTGACCGCCGGCGATGCGCGCGCCGAGCCCGAGTGGCTGCCCTTCGACCACCCGCTGTGGGTCGTCTACTCGAGCGGCACGACCGGCCTGCCCAAGCCGATCGTGCACGGCCACGGCGGCATCGTGCTCGAAGCGCTCAAGGGCGGCACGCTGCACAACAACCTGGGCGCGAGCGTCGACACCGGCGATCGATTTCACTGGTACAGCTCGACCGGCTGGATCATGTGGAACTGCCAGGTCGCCGGCCTGCTCGGCGGCACCACGGTCTGCCTGTACGACGGCTCGCCGGCATCGTGCGACGGCACGCCGGACTGGTCGCCGCTGTGGCGCTTCGCCGCGCTCGCGCGCTGCACCTTCTTCGGTGCCGGCGCGGCCTTCTACGCCAGCAGCCTGAAGGCCAGCGTCGCGCCGCAGCGACTGGGCGACCTCTCCACGCTGCGCGCCGTCGGCTCCACCGGCTCGCCGCTGGCCGAAGACGCCTACCGCTGGATCTGGCGCGAGCTGCCGCAGGTCGACGGGCAGGACATCTGGATCGCCTGCATCTCCGGTGGCACCGATTTCGCGGGCGCCTTCGTCGCGGGGCTGCCGACGTTGCCGCTGATCGCCGGCGAGATGCAATGCCGAAGCCTCGGCGCCGCGGTCGAGGCCTGGAGCGAGCCCGACGAGCATGGCCGCGGCCGGCCGCTGATGGACGAAGTCGGCGAGCTGGTGTGCACGCAGCAGATGCCCTCGATGCCGCTGTACCTCTGGGGCGATGCAGACGGCCAGCGCCTGCATGACAGCTATTTCGATGTCTACCCCGGCGTGTGGCGCCACGGCGACTGGATCCGCCTCGTGCCGCACGAGCAGGCCACCGGCGCGATCATCTACGGCCGGTCCGACGCGACGATCAACCGCCACGGCGTGCGCATGGGCACGGCCGAGCTGTACCGCGCGGTCGAGGCGTTGCCCGAGGTGCTCGACAGCCTGGTGGTCGACCTCGAGTACCTCGGCCGTGAGAGCTACATGCCGCTGTTCGTCGTGCTGCGCGAGGGCGTCGAGCTCGACGAGGCCCTGCGCAAGCGCCTCGTCGCCGAGATCCGCCAGGCGCTGTCGCCGCGCCACGTGCCGAGCGAGATCCTCGCGGTGCCGGCGATCCCGCGCACCTTGAGCGGCAAGAAGATGGAGCTGCCGGTCAAGAAGCTGCTGATGGGCGCCGACCCGGCCAAGGTGATGAACCGCGACGCGATGGCCAACGCCGCGAGCGTCGACTGGTTCGTCGACTTCGCGGCGCGGCGCCAGCACCACGATTGAGCGCCACGGACGGGAGCGGGGGCCGACATGACCCCAGTTGACGCAGACCTAGAATGTTAGGCACCACCCACTCCCTGGACCGTACGTGCGACAGTTCATCCTTGGTGCGCTCTGCGGCGCCGCCGTCACCGCCGCGGCGGCCTACCTGCTTCCGTCGAGCGGGCCTGTCGTACCGGCCAACGCCGATTCGTTGATGGGGCAACAAGGCCCGCACGCACAGGATCCGCCGCCATCGCCGCCACCCGGGCAGCCTCGACCTTCGGCAGGGTCGAACATGCCGCCCGGGCCCGCTCCCGAATCGCGGGCAGTGCCGCCTTCTCCGGGCCCGGCGGCGGGGTCCAGCCCGTCCCCAGCGAAATCGGCATCCACCGAGTTGCCTCTGCCGCCCGTTCACCTGTCGGCCGAACACGCGGAACTGCTCAAGCCGCGCCCGAAGGAGGGCCAGCCGCCGACGCTGCCGGAGCTGCACATGCAGTTCGCCACCGAGCAGCCGGATCCCGCCTGGTCGCTGCGGACGGAGCAGGCATTGCAGCAGTACCTGGCCCAGACCCCCTACGCGAACGAGTTCGAGATCCTGAATGCCGAGTGCCGCGCCACACTGTGCGAACTCACCGCCTTCGGCAATCTCCCGGCCTCTGGCCAGCACTGGGGCTCGCTGCTGGCCGACATGGCCAGCCAGCCCTGGTGGACCAGCTTCCAGGGCCATTCGACGACCCACTTCGAAAAGAACGGCCGGACCACGATCGTGACGATCCTGCAGCGCGCGAAGCTGTAGCGGCGCCATCAAGATGCCCACCGTCGAAGAACTGCTCGCCCTCGATCTGCTGACCCTGCGCGAGCACACCGAACTGGCAGGTGATGTGTTCGATCCTGAAGGCCAGCGCCGGGCCATCGAGACCTCCATCGCCGTTTCCGAACTCGCCTCGGTTCGGCGCGAGGGCCGGCTGGTTGCTTACGCGATGCTCCGGCCGCAAGTGGCCGGCCGGTGGTTCGTCACCGGCTTCAACACCCATCCGGCGCACCGGTCGGCCCCGGTCTTTCGCGAGCTCTTCGCCCAGCTCTCGGCGCTCGCCGCCCGCCACGGCATCACGTCGCTGCGAAGCAATGTGTACAAGACCAATCGCCTGTCGATGGCCTTCCACCGGCGCCTGGGGTTCAAGGTCACCCGCGAGAACGACAAAGGGGTGGAGTTCACTGCGTCTGTCGCCGATCTGGGTGCGACCGTTTCGGTCAGGCAGAGCGTCACCCGGGCGCCGACCAGTCGCCAGCGGTAGCGCGCCGGGGCCGAATTCATGCATCATGCGCGGCCTGACCTCGGGGTTCCACTCACCACCTGAGGGCACCGGCCCGCCGATGGCGGCGGCGGCGCCCTGCCATCTGCCATGCCGTCAACCACCCAACTGCTGCAGCGAAGCGCCCAGGGCGACGGTGGCGCCCTGCGTGAGCTCTACGCGCAGCTCTACCCCGAGATCAAGCGGGTCGCGCGGGCAAGGCTGGCGCAGCAGGGTGGCGTGCCCTCGCTGGACACCACTGCGCTGGTGCACGAGGGCTTCCTGCGCATCGCGCAGCAACAGGGGATCGAGGGCGCCGCGCGCGGCCAGTTCTTCGCCTACGTCGGCAAGGTCCTGCGCTCGGTGGTGATCGACCATGTTCGCAACGAAGGGCGCGACAAGCGCGGTGGCGACATGGTGATGGTGACGATGTCGGCGGCGCAGGACCAGCCCGCGGCGGTCTCGGCGCCGGCTGACCTGGTGGCCATCGACCAGGCGCTCACGCGCATGCGTGACATCGACCCGGCCTTGTACGAACTGGTGGAGATGCAGGCCTTCGCCGGTGTCAGCGCCGACGAGGTGGCGGCCCTGCGCGGTGTCTCCAGCCGCACGGTGAACCGCGAACTGGCCAAGGCGCGCGGTCTGCTTCAGGCCCTGCTTGGCGAAGCCGGCTGAGGCGACGGGCGACACGTGGCCATGGATCGCATCTCGCCCGACAACTGGCCCGCCCTCTCTGCCCTGTTGGACGAGGCCCTCGAGCTGCCCGCCGGCGAGCGCGCCGCCTGGCTGGACGCCCTGCCGCCCGATGCGCAGCCCTTGCGCCCCACGCTGGAGCTGATGCTGGCCCGAGCCGACACCGGCAGCGGGCCGATCGCGCCGGATTTCCCCCAGGCGGTGGCGGCAGCCGCAGAAGGCTGGCAGCCCGGCGCGCGCGTCGGGCCGTACGCCCTGCGGCGGCAGATCGGCCGCGGCGGCATGGGGTCGGTGTGGGAAGCCGAGCGCGACGACGGCGTGCTGCAGCGCACCGTGGCGCTGAAACTGCCCCATGCCTGGCTCGACGGGCCAGGGCTGGCCGAGCGGCTGGCCCGCGAGCGCAACATCCTGGCCCGGCTGGCGCACCCGAACATCGCCCGCCTGTATGACGCGGGCGTCAGCGCCGGCGGCCATCCGTACATGGCCATGGAGCTGGTCGAGGGCGAGCCCATCACCCGGCATTGCGATGCCCGCCGCCTGCCGCCGCGCGAACGGGTCGCCCTGTTCCTGCAGGTGCTCGATGCGGTGCAGTACGCGCATGCGCGCCTCGTGGTGCACCGCGACATCAAGCCGAGCAACATCCTCGTCACGCCGGCGGGCCAGGCGATGCTGCTCGACTTCGGCATCGCCAAGCTGCTGGACGACGGCTCGGCGGCCGAAACCGAGCTGACCCGCCAGGCGGGCCGCATGCTCACGCCCGAGTACGCCAGCCCCGAGCAGCTCACCGGCCAGGTGCTGACAACCGCCAGCGACGTGTACTCGCTCGGCCGGGTGCTCTACGAGTTGCTGGTGGGCCAACGGCCGTTCGACCTGCCGCACGCGTCGGCCGCCGCGCTGGAACAGGCCATCGTCACCGGCGACGTGATCCCGCCGAGCCTGGCCCGGGTCGACGAGGACGCCGCCGGGTGCCGGGGCCTCTCACCCAAGCGGCTGGCCGCTGAGCTGACCGGCGATCTGGACACCATCGTCGGCCACGCGTTGAAGGCCGACCCGGCCCAGCGCTACCAGAGCGCCGCCGCTCTGCGCGACGACCTGGCGCGTTACCTGCACGGCGAGCCGGTGCTGGCGCGTCCGGACTCGGCCTGGTACCGCGCGCGCAAGTTCGCCGCCAGACACCGCCTGGCGCTGGGCTCGGCCGCCGTCGCGTTCACGGCACTGGCCGTCGGGCTGGGCGCCGCCGTGTGGCAGGCCTCGGTTGCCCGGCAGGAAGCCACCCGCTCGGCGCTGGAGGCGCGCAAGGCGTCGAGCATCAAGAACTTCCTCGTCGAGGTCTTCGATGCGAGCGACCCGAACGGCACGGTCGACAAGCAGCCCTCGCAATACACCGCCGCCGAGATACTCGACACCGGCGCCCGGCACATCGAGACCGCCTTTGCCGACGAGCCGGCGGTGCGCCTGGAACTGCTGCTCACGCTGGCCGGGCTGTACGACGAGATCGGGCTGCCGGACCGCGCGGCGCACTTGTGCGAGTTGGCCGTGAAGACCGCGGGCGACGACCCCGCGTTCAAGTCGGCGGGCCGCGTGCCGCCCTCGCCCACGCTCGGCTTGGCCGATGCCTGGCGCTGCCTCGGCATGGCGCTCGAAGGCAACGACAAGAACGCCGCGATGCGGTCGCTGGAACGGGCCGAGACGGTGATGCGGGCGCTGGGCGACCGCCAATCGCTGGTGTTCGCGCAGGTCGAAACGCTCAAGGCCGGCATGCTGCGCGAGCACGGCCCGGGCCAACTCGAAGCGGCGCGCGACCTGCTGCGGGGGGTGATGCCGGCGTGGCAGCTGTATCCGCAGCACCAGGGGCATGTGTACGCGTGGCTGTTCCTCGCCGACATCCAGTGGCAGCTGGGTGATCGCGGCGCGGCGGTCGAGGCCGCGGACCGCGGCGTGGCCGCCGCCGCCGCCATGGCCAAGCCCGTGGTGTTGTCGGACGCTCACCGAGAGCGCGCGAGCTATGCGATGCGGCAGGGCGACCTCGCCCGGGCGGCCACCGAATACGCCGGCGCGGCGGACGCGGTGCTGGCACGCCTCGGGCCGCGGCACTGGCGCACGCTGTCCGCCCGCTGCGATCTGGGCCCGGCGCTGGCGCTGCGCGGGCAACGCCAGCAGGCGATCGACCTGCTCACCGCGGCCACGGCGGAGATGGAGCAGGTGTTCCCGGGCAGCGACCAGCTGTCGATCTGCTACGAACGCTTGGCCTCCGCCTACGGCACCCTCGGGCGGCCGGACCTGGCCGGGCCGCCGCTGACGAAGGCCGCGGCCATCTTGCGCCGGCTCGACTCGCGCAAGCAGTGGGCCAAGGACATGCTGGGCGTGGCGCAGGCGCAAGATTTTCTCGGCCACACGGCCCAGGCACGGCAAACGCTGCGCGAGGCCGTCAGCACCTTCGGCGACCCGGGCCCCACGCTGGCCCGGCTGCGAGAGGCCGAGATCGACTTGCGCGACCAGCGCCCGGAGGCCGCCGCGCGGGCCCTGGACGCCCTGGTCAGCGAGGCCTCGGGCCCACCCCCCGAGCTGATGCAGGCCCGGGCGCTGCGGGCCGAAGCCGCGCTCCGGTCAGGCGACACCGCCGGCGCGATCGAGCTCGCCGGCCAGGCACTGCTGGCGCTGTCGGCCCAGAACCTGCAATGGCTGCCGGGGATCCAGCCGCAGCTTCAGCTCACTCAAGGCGAGGCGCGGTGCGCCTCGAGCGGCCCCGGCGGGGCGCCCGATGGCGCGGGCGTCCCGCTGCTGCGGGCCGCCGTGCAGACCCTGCAGACGCAGCAGGACCCCGACAGCCCGCCGCTCGCGGCGGCACGGGCCCGGCTGGGCGCCTGCCTGCTCCGCCTGGGGCAGCGCGACGAGGCAGCGTCGCTGGCGCGCCAGGCCGAAGCGGCCCTGCGCGCGCACCGCGCGCTGAACGGCTTCTACTGGCAGCCTGTGCGAGATCTGCAGCGCGGCCTGGGGCCCCGAGGGGCCCATGAGTCAACGAAGGGCCGCTCCTAGTTCGACCAGACGGTGAACTTGACCTTGAACACCGCCGCCTTGGCCGCCCAGTCGGAGCGCACCGTCACCTTGCCGTCGTAGGTGCCGGGCGCCAGGCCGGCCGGGTTCGCCGTGACGATGGCATAGGCCGGCGCCACGCCTTGCGACAGCTGCACCGTCAGCCAGCTCGCCGAGGTGCTGGTGCGCAACGGGCGGCCGTCGTTGTTGAGCACGTCGAAGGCCGTGCCGACCGGCAAGGTGGCCGTGGCGAGCGCTGCCGAGCGGGCTGACAGCTGCAGCGGCGTCTGCACCAGCAGGGTCAGCGGCACCGTGGCTTCGCCGGGTGCGCCATCGGTGACGATGAAGGACCCGGCGTAGGCGCCGGCCGGGAAGGCCAGTGCGCTGGCGTTGACTTGCACCTGGTAGTCGCTGCCCTGGGGCGTCGCGCCCGCCCAGGTCGGGAACTTGCCCGTCTGGGTCTGGCCGGTCACGCCCACCTTGAGCAACTGCGACACCGGCAGCGGCCCGCCGGCCGGCATGACGAAGCGCATCGATTCGGGCAGCACCTCGACGCGCGGCTGCACCTCCAGCACGCGGGTGTCGGTGTCGAAGGCAGCGAAGTTGGTGCCGCCGGTGTAGGTGCTGAACAGCCGGTGGCTGCCTTGTGCGTAGTCCATCGAGTTCAGGTCGAAGGTGACCTGCACGTTGTTGCCCGAGGTGCCGAGCGGTTTCGTGGCGCGAGTGATCACGGTCGGCGAGCCGCCTTGCGTGTCGGCGATCACCTCGTTGAGCTGCACGTCACCGCCCATCAGCGGCAGCGAGGAGCCACCGGAACTCAGGCTGGTGACCACCTTCACCACACCGGGCTGGCGCACGGTCGCCCGGTCCATGCTCAGCTTGCCCTCGCCGATCGCCAGCACCTGCAGGTTCACCTGGATGGTGTTGCTCTGGCCGGTGCCGAAGTAGCCCACGGCGACCGTGGTCGCGTAGGCGCCCGGCGCGAAGGACTTGGCGGACTTGTCGATCGTCAGCTGCACCCGGTTGCCCTGGTCCAGCGCGATCTTGCCGTCCGGCATCTTGACCTTGACCCAGGTCGCATTGGACTTGGCGACGAGGGTCTGGCCGAGCCGGCCGAACAGGCGGGTTTCCTGCGCCGCCCCGGGCAGCGTGCCGACCTTGGCCACGAACTGCACGCTGGATGGCGAGACCAGCGGGTCGGGCTGGGGCGCGATCCCGTAGTTGAGCCAGACGTCGGCGCCCAGCACCGCGGCCGCGGCGCGCAGGCTTTCGTTGAACTGCGGCAACGTGGGCACGCTGAAGCGCGAGCCCGGGAACTGCGCGGCGCAGGCATCGGCGCCGCGGTTCCACGGGCCCATGGCCGTGGTGACCACGAACTTGCGGTCGTAGAACGAGCTGGTCGCGAGCTGGCAGGCGTAGGCGTGCTGCTCCAGCGGGTCGCGCGACTGCCAGCGCCCGGTGGCGCCGAGCAGCACGGGCGGCCCGGCCAGGCCGTAGTCCCCGATGTCGTAGGACCAGGCACTGCCGGCGATGCGCTCGTCCAGGTAGTTGCGGCGGAAGTCCGGCACCACCGGGTCGCCCAGCGCATCGAGGTAGTCCATCGCGACCACGCCGACGCCGCACTTCAGGTACTTGACGACGTCGTTGCGGCCTTCGACCAGGCCGGTCGGGTCGGCCCAGTTGCTCAGGTTGCGCCCCTCGGCCACCACGCTCCAGCGGCTCTTGGCCCGGGTGCCGACCAGGCTGCCGTCGCCGTCGGTACAGGTGTCGAGCTTGAAATCCTCGGGGTGGTCGTTGGTGGTGGCGTAGCTGCCGTCGAAGTACCAGATCCAGCTGCCGTTGGCGATGCGCTGGCTGCGGCTGGCGAACAGCACCTGCTTGCCGGCGGCCCGCACCTGGGCGATGGTGGGCCAGGCGCCGGCATCCGCGGCGCGCGGGTAAGCCTTGTCCGAGAAGTAACTCGACACCAGATCGGCCAGGTCACCGGTGGCGCTGCCGACGTGGTCGTCCAGCTTCACGAAGATGACCTCGTCCGGGTTGTCGTCCAGCCAGTTGCGGATCTCCATGAAGCCGTTGGCCACCGGGCGCGTGAAGGCGCCCAGGCAGGGGTCAATGCCGTTGTGGCACAGCAGCAGCTTGCCGCCCGACCAGTGCGGGTCGATCTCGAGGTAGCGCGCGCCCATGCGCAGGCTGTCGGTGATCGAGTAGGTGTGGTTGGACTGATCGCC
This sequence comes from Ideonella sp., assembly GCF_035254525.1. Lineage (GTDB taxonomy): Bacteria > Pseudomonadota > Gammaproteobacteria > Burkholderiales > Burkholderiaceae_C > Ideonella. The sequence continues at coordinate 31,496 of NZ_DATFAN010000211.1, forward strand.
CAGGAAGCCCTGGTTCGTGCTGCTGAAGGCGTTGTGCGCGCCCATGGCCGGCACCCAGTTGATCGGCTCGCCGGCCGAAATGCCGTAGCGCTGCTGCTTGAGCACCCATTCCTGCCACGGGTCGCGCCGGCTCCACAGGCGGCGCTTCTCGTTCACGCAGACGCCGCTGCTCGCCTGCAAGTCGTACTCGCACGAGCGAAAGCCCATGTCGTAGTACTCCTGGTCGGTCCATTTGCATTCGCGCTGGTTCTCGCCGCCGCAATCGGGCAAGTTCACACCGGCCCACGCCGGGGCCGTCGACACCAGGCAGGCGACGGCCAATGACAGTGACTTCAACATGGAAAGGTCCTCCTCGGATCAAGGGAGCACGCCCAGGCACGCTGCCGGCGCGGCAGGGCACTCGATGTGCAGGCGATGCTGAGGAACGGTGGCGCGCCGGCGGTTCCCGGTTTCCGGCGCCCGGGGGTTTTCACCGAATTGGCGGCGGCCATGTCGCAGCGACGGGTCTTTGGCGTCTGTCCCTGCAGACGCCCCGCCATGTCGGCCGGGCACCACCGACTGGATATCGCCATGAACCCCGTCCCCACCCACCCCGAGATCGTCTTTCGCGACCTGATGCAGCAACACCGCACGCGCCTGGTGCATTTCGTGCGGCGCCAGGTGGGCGACGACGCCGAGGCCGAGGATCTGGCGCAGCAGGCCTTCGCCGACGCGGCGCGCGCCTATGCCGGCTTTCGCGGCGATTCCCAGCTATCGACCTGGCTCTACGGCATCGCGCTGAACCTGGCCCGCAACCATCAGGCCCGCTCGCCGAGCCGCCGGCACCGGTTCGAGGACGCGAGCCAACTGGACGACATGCCCTGCGGCCGCCCCGACCCGTCCGAGCAATGCGAGTTGGACCAGCTCATGCGGCGGCTGGCGCGCGAGCTGGACGCCCTGTCGCCCGACATGCGCGAGGTGCTGTGGCTGGTCTCGGTGGACGAGCTGGCCTACGAGGACGCCGCGGCACGGCTGTCGTTGCCGGTGGGCACCGTGCGCAGCCGGGTCTCGCGCGCGCGCAGCCAGCTGCGGCGGCGCTTCCTCCGCAGCGGGGCAGCGCTGCCGTTCTAGCCAATCAGCACGTTGATGATCGCGTTGCCGATGCCCATCAGCGCCGAGCCCGAGATCAGGCCGGCGCAGATCGGCTCGGCGCCCTCGACCCAGATCGCGTGGGCGCGGGTGCCCGGCGCCTTGTGGCGCAGGCCCATCAGCCAGAACATCAGCGCGCCGGCGAACATCGCGAAGGTCGATTCCGGCGGCAGCACGACGCCCAGGCCGATCGACACCGACGACAGCGGGAAGCGGCCCTTGGTGAAGACCTTCGCCAGCTCGATGGCGATGGCCGCGACGACGGCGACCGCCATCGCGATCACGGCCGAGGTGGGCAACGCGCTGACCCCCTTGGCAATGATCTCGGCCACGCCCTTCCATTGCAGCGCGCCGGGGAACGCGAACTGGTCGGAGACGATGGTCGCGGTCGAGCGCACACCGTTCGCGTCGGGCGGCAGGAACAGCAGGAAGTAAAGCGGCACGCAGGCCGTGACGCCGGCGAACAGGCCGATCACGTGGCCTGCCGCCTGGTGGCGCGGCTTGCCGCCCAGCATGTAGCCGGGCTTGATGTCGCTCAGCAGGTTGGCCGCATTGGCGGCGATCTCGCCGGTCATGCTGGCCGGCAGCAGGTTGCTCGCCGGGTTGCTGCGGTCGATCGCCCCCATCGAGAACTGGGTGATCTTCGACAGCGCGCCGGTCGGCGTCCACGAGGTCAGTGCCATCGAGTTGGTGCAGATCACCGTCAGCACGAAGATCAGCGGCAGCGACACCAGCGCGAGGAACATCGGCACGCCGAAGAACACGTGCGTGACCCAGGCGCCCAGCAGGCTCAGGATCGGCACGCCGACCCAGCTCAGCCACAGCGGCAGCTCGATGTGGGCCAGCGGGTCCGGCCCGGCCGCGGCCGCCGGCTTGGCACCGCTGCCGCGCAGCGACTTGAACATCGCGGTGAACAGCTCCGGCTTGGCCAGCAGGCTGGTCAGCGAGCCGGCCACCATCATCGCCACGCCCCACCACAGCGACCACTGGTTGACGATCTCGGCGCGTGACAGGGGCACCACCGTGCCGTTGGCCAGCACGCGCTGCACGATGTCGCCGCGCTCGATCATGAGCGGCGCGAGGACCACGAAGTTGATGAATGCGCCGAGCAGGCAGCTCGTCGCGACCGCGATGCCCATCAGGCCGCCGACGCCGAGCATCGCCGCGTCCAGCGTCAGGCGCAGGCCCAGCGTGCGGATGTCGGTGTTCAGGATCTTCAGCGCGGCGCCGCTGGCCTGGTAGTAGTAGGTGTCCAGCCGCTCATGGACGGTCCACGGGTCCTTCATGCCGGCCCATTGGTGCATGCGCAGCAGCTTGAACTGGATCAGGTTCATCCAGCCGTCGCTGACCAGCGCCTGCCAGGTCGCCGTGCCCAGCGCCACGACGCCCAGCAGCCGCGCCTTGAACATGCCCGCGCCGGCGGCGCCGTGGTAGAGCGCGTCCAGCACCACGCCGCTGGCGCGGCCCTCGGGGAAGGGCAGCTGGTCTTCGTTGATGAAGCGCCGCTTCATCGGGAAGGCGATCAGCACGCCGATGCTGGCAACCACCACCAGCCAGACCATGATCTGCCACCACGGCACGATGACGCCGGTGATCAGCATGTAGGCGGACAGGCCCGCCGTCAGCCACGACACGGTGTAGCCGGCCGCCGTGGCGATCGACTGGGTGCAGTTGTTCTCGAGGATCGTGAAGTCCTGCGCCAGACCCGCCCCGTTGAGGATGCGGTAGATCGCGAACGCGAGGATCACCGAGGTCAGGCCGACGCCGATCGTGATGCCGGTCTTGGCGGCGATGTACAGCGCGGTCGCGGCCAGCACGCCGCCCAGCAGGAAGCCGGTCAGCCCGGAGCGGATCGTCAGCTGCGGCATGTCGCCGCGGTAGACGTTCTTCAGCCACCACTCGTCTTTTTCGCGGCGGGTCCAGGTGCGGATCTGTTCTTCGGTGAGTTGTTGCAGTGCCATGGTGTGGTGTGCAGGAGTTCGGCCGAGGTCGGGCCGGGGCGGATTGTGTCAGCCGGGCGATGGCCGGCGGAGCGGGGATTCCATGGGGCCGCAGTCCGCGCTCCAATGCAGGCGTGACGACGCCGATGCCCGATCCCGCCCGCCTGTTCCTCGCGCTGTGGCCCGACGAGCCGGTGCGCGAGGCACTGCGGGCCTGGCAGCGCGCCATCCACTGGCCGCCGGCCGCGCGGCCGACGGCGCTGGCCAACCTGCACCTGACGCTGCACTTCATCGGCGCCGTGCCGCGCGCACGGCTGCCCGAGCTGGCCGGCGGGCTCGAGCGGCCCTGCCCGGCCTTCGAGCTGGTGCTCGATCGCTTCGCCGTCTGGCCGCACGGCGTGGCGGTGCTGGAGCCGGCCGTGGTGCCCGAGCCCATGACCGCGCTGATGGCCACGCTGGCCGACGCGCTGCGCGCGCTGGCGCTGCCGGTCGACACGCGGCCCTACCGCCCGCATGCCACACTGGCCCGCCATGCCACCCACGCCCGGCTCGCCGGCGCCGCCCCGCCGCCGCTGCGCTGGCCGGTGAATGCCGGCTACGTGCTGGCCGAATCGGCCGGTGGCTACCGGGTGCTGCGGCGTTTCGACTGAGGTGACCTCGTTCGTCGAGGCCCGGCGCCGCGTCAGGCGACCCGGTAGAGGCCGAAGTCGGTCTTCGCACCGAGGTGCTGGACGAAGAACGCGGTCGGGTCGAAGCCTTCTTCCTTGAAGCGGCGTTGCATCGTCGCGATCGCCGACTCGACGGCCTCCGTGCTGGCCCACTCAATGATGCGCACGACATTGAACTCGCCGGCGCCGCCGCTCTGCTGCAGCAGCAGGTCCCGCCGGCAGCCGGGCATCTGGCGCACCACCTGCTGGATCTCGTGCATCTTGGCGAAAAAGGCGGGCAGCGATGGCCCGGGCACGATGAACTTGTCGACGCGGAATACCGCTTTGGCCAGGTCGTCGGGGAAAGTGGTGGCAACGTCTTCGAGAGCAGGCGTCATGGCGGGGTTCTCCGGCTTGAATGCGCGCTGAAGTGCACGCGGTGGCCGCACTGTAGAACCTCAAGTAAAGTTGAGGTCAAGCCCTTGTATCGAGGAGACACCCCATGGCCACGGCACTGGAACGGGCGGGTATTGCGTCGGCCCTGTCGGTGGGCGAAGTCGCCCGGCGCAGCGAGGTCGCGGTATCGACGCTGCACTTCTACGAGGCCCAGGGGCTGATCCGCAGTTCGCGCAGCGCCGGCAACCAGCGCCGCTACACGCGCGACGTGCTGCGCCGCGTGGCCTTCATCCGCGTCGCGCAGCGGGTGGGCATCTCGTTGGCCGACATTGGCGACGCCCTCGCGCGCCTGCCGACCGACGCTGCGCCGACCCGCGCCGACTGGGCGCGCCTGTCGGCGCGCTGGCGCCGCCGGCTCGACGCGCAGATCGAGCAGCTCGAGCGACTGCGCGACACGTTGGACGACTGCATCGGCTGCGGCTGCCTGTCGATCGACCGCTGCAAGCTGCGCAACCCGCTGGACACGCTGTCTGCCGAAGGTTCCGGCCCCAGGCGCCTGTGGGTCTCGGTCACCGACGGCGCGTGACCCCAGGCACGACGCCTGCCCCGGCCGGCTCCCGAAAGAGCTGCATGACAAGACACCACCCGCTTCGTTCCACGGCGCTGGCGACAGGCCTCGCCCTCGCGGCGGCCGCGGTGGCCGTGCACGCCGCGACGATCAGGATCTCATGCGGCTCCGTCGGCCAGGAGCTCGAGCTGTGCAAGCACTCGGCCGAGGCGTGGGCGAAACAGGCCGGCCACCAGGTGCAGGTGGTCGCGGCGCCGAACGACGCGAGCGAGCGCCTGGCGCTGTTCCAGCAGCTGCTGGCCGCCGGCTCCGACCGGATCGACGTGTTCCAGATCGACGTGGCCTGGCCCGGCGTGCTGGCCAACCACCTGCTGGATCTGAAGCCCTCCGCCGGCGGCGCCGAAACCCAGCACTTCCCGGCCTTCGTCGCGAACAACACCGTCAAGGGCCGGCTGGTCGCGATGCCCTGGTTCGCCAATGCCGGGCTGCTGTTCTACCGCAAGGACCTGCTCGAGAAGTACCGGCTGCCGGTGCCCGCCACCTGGGCCGAGCTGGGCGCCAGCGCGCAGCGCATCCAGAGCGCCGAGCGCGCCGCCGGCAACAGCCGCCTGTGGGGCTTCGTCTGGCAGGGCCGCGCCTACGAGGGCCTGACCTGCAACGCGCTCGAATGGTCGGTCAGCCACGGCGGCGGCTCCATCGTCGAGCCCGACGGCCGCATCAGCGTGCGCAACCCCCGGCTCGCCGCCGCGCTGCGCCAGGCGGCGGGCTGGGTCGGCACGATCTCGCCGACCGCCGTGCTGAACTACGGCGAGGAGGAGTCGCGCGGCGTCTTCCAGGCCGGCCACGCGGTGTTCATGCGCAACTGGCCCTACGCCTGGTCGCTCGGCCAGGCCGAGGGCAGCGTGATCAAGGGGCGCATCGGTGTCGCGCCCCTGCCCGGCGACCCGGGCGGGCGCAGCGCCGCCACGCTGGGCGGCGAATCGCTCGCGGTGTCGACGTATTCGCGCCAGCCGCGGCTCGCAACCGAGCTGGTGCTCTACATGACCAGCGCCGCGGTGCAGAAGCAGCGGGCGCTTGCCGGCTCGTTCAACCCGACCCGGTCGGCGCTCTACCAGGATGGCGAGATCCTGCGGGCCAACCCCTTCATGGGCGAACTGGCCGGTGCGTTCAGCCAGGCGGTCGCGCGGCCCACCGCCGCCACGGGCTCACTCTACAACCGCGTCAGCAACGAGTTCTGGAACGCCACCCATGACGTGCTGGCCGGGCGCCGCACGCCGGACGACGCGCTGGCCGCGCTCGAGGCCCGCCTGAAGCGCGCCAGCCGGGGTGAGCGGTGGAACTGAAGCCCGCTGCGACCGCGCCAAGGGGCGGCCTGGCTCGCCAGCGCCGGCGCTGGGCGGCGTGGATGCTCTCGCCGCTGCTGGCCACGCTGGCGGCGGTGGCCGGCTGGCCGCTCGCGCGCACGGTCTGGTTCAGCTTCACCGACGCGCGGCTGGGCGACCCGGGGCTGTGGCGCTACGTCGGGCTCGAGAACTACCTCGGCGAGTACGGCCTGCTGACCGACCCCGACTGGTGGGCCGCGGCCGGCAACACCCTCGCCTTCGCGCTGGTGTCGGTGTCGCTCGAAGCCCTGCTCGGCCTGGGCGTCGCGCTGCTGATCAACCAGCCCTCGCGCATCCGCCTGCTGCTGCGTACCGCGATGCTGGTGCCCTGGGCGGTGCCGACCATCGTCTCGGCAAAGATGTGGAGCTGGATGCTGCACGACCAGTTCGGCATCGTGAACCACGTCCTGCTGGCCGCCGGGCTGATCGGCACGCCGATCGCCTTCACCGCGGACCCCGGCTGGTCGTTGGCCTCGGTGATCCTGGTGGATGTGTGGAAGACCACGCCGTTCATGGCACTGCTGATCCTGGCCGCGCTGCAGATGGTGCCGGGCGAGTGCCTCGAGGCCGCGCGCATCGACGGCGCGCGGCCGCTCGCGCTGTTCCGCCACATCACGCTGCCGCTGGTCCTGCCCGGCATCGCGGTGGCCGTGGTGTTCCGGCTGCTCGATGCGCTGCGCGTGTTCGACGTGATCTACGTGATGACGGCCAACAGCCGCAACACGCGCAGCATGTCGATCTTCGTGCGCGAGCAGCTGATCGACTTCCAGCAGGTCGGCTACGGCTCGGCCGCCGCGACGACGCTGTTCTTCCTGATCGCGCTGCTGACCATCGCCGCGATGGGCCTGATGCGGCGCCACGAAAGGGCCGCGCGGTGATCGCCGGCGGCGCGCCCGTCCGGCGCTGGCTCGGCCGCGCCGGCTACGCGCTCGCCTCGGCGCTGCTGCTCGTCGCCACGCTCGGGCCGCTGGCGGTGGCGGTGTCGAGCTCGCTGAAGACGGGCGAGGCGCTGTTCGACCCGGCGCTGTGGCCGGCCCGGCCGACGATCGCCAACTACCTGGCGCTGTTTCGCGACCAGCCCTTCGCGCACAACCTGCTGAATTCCACGCTGGTCGCGCTCGGCGTGGTCGGCTTGTCGTTGGGCCTGGCGCTGATGGCGGCCTGGGCGCTGGCGCGGGTCGCGTTCCGTGGCCGCGGCCTGCTGCTGCTGAGCATCCTGGCCGCGTCGATGTTCCCGCAGGTCGCGGTGCTGTCGGGCATGTTCGAGCTGGTGCGCGTGCTGGGCCTGTACGACTCGCTCGGCGCGCTGCTGCTGGCCGACCTGATGCTGACGCTGCCCTTCACCGTCTGGGTGCTGGTGACCTTCATGCGGCAGCTGCCGCGCGAGCTGGAGGAATCCGCGCTGATGGACGGCGCCGGGCCGCTGACCCTCGTGTTCCGCATCTTCGCGCCGCTGCTGGCGCCGGCGATGGTGGCCACCGGCCTGCTCGCCTTCATCGCCGCATGGAACGAGTTCCTGTTCGCGCTGACCTTCACGCTGTCGACCGAGCAGCGCACGGTGCCGGTGGCGATGGCGCTGATCAGCACGCCGAGCAAGTTCGAGCTGCCCTGGGGCGCGCTGATGGCCGCGTCGGTGATCGTCACCGTGCCGCTGCTGCTGCTGGTGCTGGTCTTCCAGCGCCGCATCGTGGCCGGGTTGACGCAAGGCGCGGTCAAGGGCTGACGCGCCGGGCGTGCCGGCCGACAGCCGCCGCGCCAACTTGACCATGATCATCCCGTCCCGCCGCCGCAGGGCCAGGATGGAGACCTCGTGGACATCAGGAGGACGCCATGGCTCAGGCGCATGCACATCTCGGCTTCGCGCCGCGCGGTGTCGGGCTGCTTTACGCGATGCTCTGGCTCGAGCATGAAAAGGACGTCCTGGGCTGGTTCATCGGCGACAAGGACGGCGAGCCGATCGCAGCCTATTTCATGCTGCAGGGCTACTACGAAGCCGGCGCCCCGCGGTTCCTGCGCACGCTGCAGGACAACGTCTTCGGCCCCTGGGTGGAGGCCACCTCGAGCGGTGACGCGCCACGGCCGCAACCGGCCGCCGTCCCCGAGCCGATAGGCCACGAACTGCAGCAGTTGCAGCAGGAGTTCAGCAACCACTGGCTGTTCTTCGGCGACGATCCCGCGCGCAGCGCCGAGGCCGCCGCCTTGGTGGCCCGCGAGCTGGCGGTGCGCCGGGTCAATGTCCGCCCCGAGCGCCTGGACAAGTTCCATCACGGCGCGGCCGTCTGGCGCTACGACGCGCCGGGTGCCGATGTGCACGTCCTGGAACGGCTGTCGCGGCTCTGGCCACTGGACCATCGCGTCGCCGCTTGACCGCCGCGCCCTACACCAGCTGCGCCAGCAACTGCGCCGTCGAACGCACCCCCAGCTTGCGCAGCAGCCGGCCACGGTGCATCTCCACCGTGCGTGGGCTGAGCCCGAGCCGGCGCGCGATCTCCTTGCTCGACAGCCCCTGCGCCAGGTGCGCGACCACCTCGCGCTCGCGCGGGCTCAGCAGTTCGGTCGGCGCATCGGCGTGTTCCAGGGGCTCGAAGGCCCACACGGCCAGGCGCGCCGGCGCGGCCGTGTCGGCCGACCGGCCTGACACGCGGCACCACAGCAGTGTGCCGTCGGCGCGCCGCATCAGCCGCTCGTCGCTGTAGCGGCCGCCGCGCTGCATCTGCGGGTAACCACGCTCGCCGGTGCGCCGGAACTCCTGGGGCGACGGATAGAGCCTCGCGATGGACTCGCCGGTCAGCGCCTCGACGGCGTAGCCGAACAGGGCGGCGAACGCCGGGTTGCAGCGGGCGACGACGCGCCGCTGCGTCACGCACAGCGCGACCGGCGCCAGCATGAACCCTTCTTCGGCCAGGCTGCTCAGGCTGCTCATCGGCGCAGGATACGGTATTCATACCGTATAGGCGGCCGGCGCTTCGCGGCCTATCGTGGCGCCAGGCTCGAGCCCGAGCCCCCGACCGCCGGAGATGCCCGATGAGCCTGACCCACCTGCTGTTGCGCCACGCCCGCCAGTCGCCCGACCGGCCGGCCATCTACGAAGGCACCGCCTTGCACGCCAGCTACCGCCAGTGGGCCGCGCGCAGCGCCGGCCTGGCCGGGCGGCTGCGCGCGGCCGGCCTGGCACCGGGCGACCGCGTGCTGCTGTTCATGCGCAACCACCCGCGCTATCTGGAGCTACTGTGGGGCTGCTGGTGGGCAGGGCTGGTCGTCGTGCCGGTCAACGCCAAGCTGCATGTGCGCGAGGTCGAGTGGATCATCGGCAACGCGGGCGCGCGCTGGGGCTTCGTGACGGCGGACGTCGCGCCCGAGCCGCTCGCCGGGCTGCAGCGGCAGGTCGAGGCGACCTCGGCCGAGACCGACGCGCTGCTCGCGCCGGTCGACGACCCGTTCGCGGTGCCGCCGGCCGAGCGCGATGCCGGCGATGTCGCGTGGCTGTTCTACACCAGCGGCACCACCGGCCGGCCCAAGGGGGTGATGCTCACCGCACGCAACCTGATGACGATGGGGCTGAGCTACTTCATCGACGTCGACGCGGTTTCGCCCGAGGACACGATCGTCTACGCGGCGCCGATGTCGCACGGCGCGGGGCTGTATGCGATCCCGCACCTGATGGCCGGCGCACGCCACGTGGTGCCGGCCTCGGGCGGGGTCGATCCGGCCGAGCTGTTCGCGCTCGGCCACGCGCTGGGGCCGCTGTCGACCTTTGCCGCGCCGACCATCGTCAAGCGCCTGGTCGACCATGCCGAGCAGGCGGGGCACGGCCCGGCCGCGTCGGCGCGCGCCTTCAAGACCATCGTCTACGGCGGCGCGCCGATGTACCTGGCCGACATCCAGCGTGCGCTGCGTGTGATGGGCCCGCGCTTCGTGCAGATCTACGGCCAAGGCGAGACGCCGATGGTCGGCACCGCGCTGTCGCGCCGGCACCTGGCCGACAGCGGCCACCCGCGCCACCTGCAGCGCCTGGCGTCGGTCGGCGTGGCGCAGACGCCGGTGCAGCTGCGTATCGCCGACGCCGAGGGCCGCCCGCTGCCGCCGGGCGAGGTCGGCGAGGTGCTGGTCAAGGGCGACAGCGTGATGGCCGGCTACTGGCGCAACCCCGAGGCGACGGCCGCCGCGATCCGCGACGGCTGGCTCTTCACCGGCGACGTGGGCTGCCTGGACGAGGACGGCTTCCTGACGCTGAAGGACCGCAGCAAGGACCTGATCATCAGCGGCGGCTCGAACATCTACCCGCGCGAGGTCGAAGAGGTGCTGCTGACCGCGCCGGGCGTCGCCGAGGTCGCCGTCGTCGGCGCGCCGGATCCCGAGTGGGGCGAAGTGGTGGTCGCCTTCGTCGTGCCGCAGCCCGGCGCGGCGCTGTCGGCCGACGCGCTGGATGCGCACTGCCTGGCGCAGATGGCGCGCTTCAAGCGGCCCAAGCGCTACGAGCTCGTCGACGCGCTGCCGAAGAACAACTACGGCAAGGTGCTGAAGACGGCGCTGCGCGAGCGGCTGGCCGCCACGGCTGCCCTCACGTCCGCCGTCATGCCCGGGCATCCCGGCAAGGGCTAAGCTTGCAGCCCAGCGCGGCGATGCTGCCGCGCCCTCACAGAAAGGCGATCATGAAGTACCTCCTCTGTGCGCTGGCCCTCGGCCTCGCCGCCGCGGCCGCCCAGGCCGCCGACGCCACCTGTGCGGCCCAGGCCGCCGAGAAGAAGCTGGCCGGCGCCGCCAAGACCAGCTTCCTGAAGAAATGCGAGGCGGACGCCGGCCAGGCGGCCCAGGCCGCCGCCTGCGAGGCCCAGGCCACCGAGAAGAAGTTGGCGGGCGCGGCCAAGACCAGCTTCACAGCGAAGTGCGTCGCCGACGCCGAGGCCGCGAAGACCGGCTGCGAGGCCACCGCCGCCGAGCGCAAGCTGGCCGGCGCGGCGCGCGCCAGCTTTGTCAAGAAGTGCGTGGCGGACGCGGCCGCGAAGCCGGCGCAGTAAGGCCCGGCGGGTTCGCAGCACGACGCGGGCGGCAAACGCCGCTCCCGCGCCGGTCACGGCATGTCGCTTGCCCTCGGGCCTGGGCAGCCACAGGAGACCCCATGACCGCCCTGCATGACCAAGACCTGGCGCGCCTGCGCGGCGCGCTGGACGCCCGCGCGGCCGTGCTGCGCGCCGAGGTGGGCGCGATCGACGACGAGAAGGCCGACCTGCCGCGCAGCGTGCCGATGAGCCAGGTCGAGGACGACGCCGAACGCGGCGAGGAGCGCACCCGCGAGGCGATGCGCCATGCCGAGCAGGAGCGCGACATCGACGAGTTGCGCGCCATCGCCGCGGCGCTCGAACGCATGGCCGACGGCCGCTACGGCAGCTGCGTCGACTGCGGCATCGACATTCCGCTGGCCCGCCTGCTCGCGCAGCCGACCGCGTCGCGCTGCGTGCCGTGCCAGGAGCGTTTCGAGACCTCGCACCGCGCCGTGCCCCGGGTGTCCCTGCCGCCGGCCATCGACTGAGGCGGCCGCCGCGCAGGCGGCGGCGAGGCGCGGAACTTGCGGCGGTTGAGCGCTGCCGCCCCTACACTGGCGCCCACCCCGCGGCCGCCCGAGGACCGCATGAGCCCGCCGGGCCGCCCCAAGGGCGAATACCGGAGGGCGCAGCCCGAAGGTACCCCAATGAGCACGACCACCCTGCCGCCGCGCACCTTCCGCTACTACGACCTGATCATGGCCGCGTTCGTCTGCGTGCTGCTGTGCTCGAACCTGATCGGCGCCGCCAAGGCCGCGCAACTCGAGCTGCCGCTGATCGGCACGGTGACCTTCGGTGCGGACCTGCTGTTCTTTCCGCTGTCGTACATCTTCGGCGACATCCTGACCGAGGTGTACGGCTACGGGCGCGACCGGCGCGTGGTCTGGGCCGGCTTCGGCGCGCTGGTCTTCGCGGCCTTCATGGCCTTCGTCGTGGTGCACCTGCCGCCGGCGAGGAACAGCTTCATGGATCTGTACCAGACGCAGATCGAGGGCGTGTTCGGCAACACCTGGCGCATCGTCGCGGGCTCGATGATCGCGTTCTGGTGCGGCAGCTTCGCCAACAGCTTCGTGCTGGCGAAGATGAAGGTCCTCACCCAGGGCCGCTACCTGTGGGCGCGCACGATCGGCTCGACGATCGTCGGCCAGTTCGTCGACACGGGGCTGTTCTTCGGCATCGCGTTCTGGGGCATCTGGCCGCAGGAGCAGCTCATTGCGGTGACGATCACGCAGTACCTGTTCAAGACGAGCTGGGAGGCGCTGATGACACCGATCACCTACCGCGCGGTGGGCTTCCTCAAGCGCGTCGAGGGCGTGGACCACTACGACCGCGACACCGACTTCACGCCGTTTCGCCTCAAGATCTGACGCGCGGCCGTGCGCTGCGGCCCTGTGCCCGGCAGGGTCACTTAGTTGACATTCAGGTTAACTATTCACAGACTCGGCACTCCCTCCCTCCCATGGAGCCGCCGATGAAACCCACCCCACCCGACTGGCCGCGCATCTCGTCGGGCCTGTTCTACCGCGAGGCCGCGAAGATGATCGACTGGCTGTGCGAGGCCTTCGGCTTCGACCTGCGGCTGAAGGTCGAAGGCGAGGGCGGCACGATCGAACACAGCGAGCTGAGCTACGGCGAGGGCCTGATCATGGTCGGCCAGGAGCGCCTGGGCGAGACCGCGCGCTTCGGCACCGCGATGCTGAGCCCGCTGACGGCCGGCGGCGTGACGCAGTCGCTGATGATCTACGTCGACGACGTCGACGCGCACTGCGCGCGGGCCCGCGCCGCGGGGGCGCGCATCGTCGCCGAACCCGAGCTGCACGACTACGGCGACGACTACTGGGCCGACCGCAGCTACGGCGCGCTCGACCCCGAGGGCCACCTGTGGTGGGTGAGCCAGCGCATCCGCCCGGCCACGTGAGCGCGAGCGAGCACCTCGACGCGGCACTGTCGGCGCTGGCCGACCCGACGCGCCGCGCGGTCGTCGAGCTGCTGCGCCGCGGCCCGCGCCGCGCCGGCGAGCTGGCCCAGGCGCTGGCGATGAGCCCGCCGGCACTGAGCCGGCACCTGCGCGTGCTGCGCCGCGCCGGGCTGATCGACGACGACGAGCCCGACGACGATGCCCGCGTCCGGCTGTACCGGCTGCAGGCCACGGGCTTCGCGCCCTTGCGCGACTGGATCGACGAACTCGACGCCTTCTGGGGCGACCAGCTCGCGGCGTTCAAGGCGCATGCCGAGGCGCCCACGCGGGCGAAACCGCGCCGGCCAGCAGTGAAGAGGCAGCGATGAGCGACACCATGCCCCTGCCCGGCGACCGCGCCCGCGCGATGGTCGGCGTCGCGCTCACGCCCGAGGCGGCGTTCCGACTGTTCACCGAGCAGCTGGACCTGTGGTGGCGGCGCGGCCAACGCTTTCGCGTGGCGCCGGGCGACCGCGGGCTGATGGCGATGGAGCCGGGCGTGGGCGGGCGGGTCTTCGAATCCTGGCACGACGAGGCCGGCATCGAGCGCGTGCGCGAGATCGGCCGCGTGCAGGTCTGGCAGCCGCCGCACCGGCTCGTCTTCAGCTGGGTCGGCGCGAACTTCGCGCCCGGCGAGGCGACCGAGGTCGAGGTGCGTTTCGATCCCGGCGCGCCCGGGCACACCCGGGTCAGCGTGGAGCACCGCGGCTGGGCCGCGATCCGGCCCGACCACCCGGTGCGGCACGGCCAGGAGACCGCCGCCTTCGTCAGGACGATGGCGCTGTGGTGGGGTGACCTGCTGACCGTCCTGCGGCTCAGCGCCGCTGGGCGGCTGCCGGGGATCGCGCCCACGCCGCCACCTGCGCCGCCGGCATCGCCCCGCTGACGCGGTCGAGCTCGCGGCCGGCCTGCAGCTTGACCATCGTCGGGATGCTGCGGATGCCGAAGCGCGCCGAGGTCTGCGGGTTGTCGTCGCTGTTGACCTTGACGAACAGCGCCTGGCCCTTGAGCTGCGCCGCGGCCTGCGCGAACTGCGGCGCCATCTGGCGGCACGGGCCGCACCACGGTGCCCAGAAGTCGACCACCACCGGCACCGGGCTGGCGGCGACGACCCGCTCGAAGTCGGCGTCACCCAGCTCGATCGGGTGGCCCGGCAGCAGCTCTGCGCCGCAACGGCCGCAGTGCGGGTCTTCACCCAGGCGTGCGGCCGGCACGCGGTTGGTGGCGCCGCAGGCGGCGCAGGTGACGTGGCGGAGGTCGGTGGCGGTGTTCATGCCGCCCAGATTGGTACGGCCAGGGGTATTTCAAGCAGACGCCAGTCGCCGCTATTTCACGCGCAGCAACTCGGCGATCGCGTCGCCCACGTGCTGCATGAACACGCGCACCCGCGCCGTGTCGCGCAGGTCCGGGTGGGTCAGCATCCAGATCGGCACCGTCATCTCCGGGATCACCTCGGACACCGCCACCAGCTCGGGGTGCTTGGCCTCCATGAAACAGGGCAGCACGCCGACGCCGATGCCGGTGCGCATCATCGCGGCCGCGGCGTTGAAGATGTCCACCCGCACCCGCACCCGCGCCGCAGCCAGGTGCTGGCGCATCCAGCGGTCGTAGACGCGACTGCGCGCGTCGCGCTCGAAGGCGATCCAGGGGGCATCCTTGATCAGCTCGGGCAGCGGCGTCACCGCCTGCGGCAGTCCCGCTGCGCCGCGCAGCGCATAGACGCGGCAGGGCGCGTTGCCCAGCGGCCGGCCGACCAGGTGCTCGGCGACCTGGCTGGACAGCCGCAGCGCGACGTCGGCCTGGCGCTGCGACCAGCTGGTGGAGCTCTCCGGCGAGCGCCGCGCGAGATCGACCATGAAGGCGTTCTCGAGCACCTCGACCTCGATCCCGGGGTAGTCGCGTGCAAACGCGGCCAGCGGCGCTGGCAGCAGGTGCTCCATCACGACGAAGGCGGTCGTCAGGCGCAGCTGGCCGGTCAGCTCGCGGTCGCGGCCCTGCACGCGGCGCTCGATCTCGTCGACCTGGTCGGCCATGCGGCGGGCCTGCTCGAGCAGCAGCGCGCCGGCCTCGGTCGGGTGGTAGCCCTGGCGCTGGCGCTCGAACAGCCGCGTGCCGAGCCGCGCCTCGAGTGCATCGAGCCGGCGCAGCACCGTCGTGTGGTTCACCCCCAGCTGGCGGGCCGCGGCCGCCAGCGAGCCGCCCTGGCCGATGGCCAAGGCGTAGCGCAGATCGCTCCAGTCCATGTCGGGCATGGGTCGAGTATCCCTGCAAATTCGCAGTTTCAAAGTGCGGTCACCGACGTTGCGGGCAAATCTGCGGCGAACTACATTGGTTTGACCCCGGTAGACTGCGGGTAAACACCGAAACCATGAGCACGACGCACCGCCCTTTGAGCAGCCTGGACGCCTGGCCCGGCGAAAGCGCCCGGCCGCCGCTGCGCCTGCTCGAAACACCTCGTCTTGCCGCCCGCGGCGGCATCGCCCCGGCCGCCGAGCGCCCGGCGCGCGCCGGCTGGCTGCAGCGTCTGCGCCAGGCCCTGCTGGCCGGTTGATCGCCGGCGGCCTGGCCGGCCGCGCGATGGCCCATGGCCCGAGCGCGCGGCGGAATAATCCGCTGTGCCCTCGCGTAAGCCAGGGGTGAGCGCCCCCGACCCCTTTCGTCAACAGCTGCTCGATGCGCTGCCGCGCGTGCGCCGGTACGCCCGCACGCTCAGCTTCGACGACCACGCCACCGACGATCTGGTGCAGGCCACGGTCGAGCGTGCGCTGACGCACTGGCACCAGTTCGACCAGCGGCGCGACATCCGCGTCTGGCTGCTGTCGATCGCCCACAACGCCCACATGGACCGGCTGCGCCGCGAGCGCCGCTTCAGCGTCGTCGACCCGACCCAGCTGGCCGAGACCGCCGATGCCGGCGAGGGCGCCTTCGGGGCCGACCCCGGCGTGCAGGTCGCCCTGCGGATGGACCTGCTGGCCGCACTCGCCCGGCTGACGCGCGAGCACCGCGAGGTGCTGCTGCTGGTCGGGGTGGAGCAGCTCAGTTACGCCGAATGCGCCGAAGTGCTGGGCGTGCCCAATGGCACCGTGATGTCGCGCCTGTCGCGCGCGCGGGTCGCGATGCGCGCCGCGCTGGACGGCGGCCGCCCGCGGCCCGATGCGCAGCCCGGGCTGCGCCGCGTGGTGTGAACAGGCCCCGGACATGAGCAACGACCTTCATCCCCCCAGCGACGAGCTGCTCTCGGCCTGGCTCGACAACGAGCTCGACGAGACGACCGCGGCGCGCGTGCAGGCCTGGCTGCAGCAGCACCCCGAGGACGCCGCCCGGGTGCGCCTGTGGGCGGCCGACCGCGACGCGCTGCGCGCGCGGCTGGACAGCGAACTGCACGAGCCCGTGCCGCCGCACTGGCAGGCCTGGGTCGCCCAGGCGGCGCCGGCCGCATCCGCCGGCCTTCCGGGCGCGCGCTGGCAGGCGCTGGCCGCCGCGCTGGCGCTGGCCAGCGGCCTGGCCGGCGGCGTCGGCGGTGCCTGGTGGGCGCGCCAGCATCCGGCGGCGGGCGAGGGTGGCCTGGCGGTCTTGCCGGCCAGCCAGGCGATGCCGTCCCGCGCCGCGCAGATGCCCTGGGCGCGCTTCGCCGCGCTGGCCCACACCGTCTACGTGCCCGAGCAAAAGCACCCGGTCGAGGTGGCGGTCGAGGGCGACGCAGCCGCGCAGCGGGCGCAGGAAGAGCACCTGTCGCGCTGGCTGACGCGGCGGCTCGACGTGCCGGTGAAGATGTTCGACCTGCGGGCCCAGGGCTTCCGCCTGGTCGGCGGCCGGCTGCTGCCCGAATCGAACGGGCCTTGCGCGCAGCTGATGTACGAGGACGAGGCCGGCGTGCGGGTCACCGTCTACCTGCGTCGCAAGGGCGCCGATGCGCCGGCCGCGTTCCGCTACGAGCAGGTCGACGGGCTGGGCCTGTTCTACTGGGTCGACGGGCCGGCCGGCTACGCGCTGGTCGGCGCGCTGCCGCGCGATCGTCTGCTGGCGCTGGCCGAGTCGATCGCGCACCAGGAGCCCCGGTAGCACGGACACCCGGCGGCGGAGTGCCGCCGCCACCCTCCGCGAGGGTGCGCGGCCCGCTTGGGAGCGGCCCTGCGCTGGGCCGCGTTCTCCGCATTCTCAGCGGTCTTTGAAGGACTCCATCGGCAGCGTCACCGAGTAGTCGCTCGGCGTCGCACCGCTGCGGGTCGCCGGCGGCGCGGCGGCCGGGCCGTTGGCGCCGCCGCCGATGGCGGCATGGCGGGTCACCCCGCCAGGCGACAGCGTCCCGGGGCTGGAGGTCGTCCCGCGACGGCCTTCCTGGCGCACGCGATCGATCTCGACTTCGAGCGCCTTGAGCTGCTCGGCATGCGCCTTGTTCAGCCCGTCGACCTGCTCGACCAGCGTGTTCATCAGGTGCGACAGCTCGTTCGAGTGGGCCTGGCGCAACTCCTCGAGCTCGCGCTCCTGGCGCATGCGTTCGCTCTGGCGCTCTTGCTCGCGCTCCTGCTGCTGGCGCGAGTTGGCCTCGGCCAGCGACTTCAGCTGGGCGGTGAGTTGCAGGTTGGTGGCGCGCAGGCGCTCGAGCAGGCGCTGCTGCGGGGTGGCATCGCGCCCGCCGGCGTCGGCCGCGCCGGCCGGCAGGGCCGACGCGGGGGTCGAATCAGGCACCGCGGTGCTGGCGCGACTGCCACGCTGCCGCACCGCGCCGAGCATGATGCCCAACGCCAAACCCACTGCCACGGCCACCAGGGGCCAAATCCATCCCGCCATGTCTTCCATATCTTGGGCCCCTCGCCGGGCGCTCGCATTTGTGCACTGAGTGATATCGGCCAATCCATTGTGAGGCTTATGGCCGAGCCGCGCCATCCTCCCCGCCCGCAGGTGTTGCTTGACCCGCTGCCGCACCATCACGGGGCGTACGCGGCCGACTCCTAGAATCCGGCCCATGCCCTCATCGCCCTCGCCGGGTGCCGCGCTCGCGGCCACCGCCCGGCCCCGCGGCGGCCCGCTGGCCGCGCTGCACCGCCTCGTCGTCGTCACCTTGCTCGGCTTCGCCTCGGGGCTGCCGCTGGCGCTGACCGGCCAGGCGATGCAGGCGTGGCTGAGCCTGGACGGGCTGGACCTGAAGACCATCGGCTTCCTCAGCCTGGTCGGCCTGCCCTACACCTTCAAGTTCCTCTGGGCGCCGCTGATGGACCGCATCGACCTGCCCGGCCTGGGCCGGCGGCGCGGCTGGCTGGTGGCGACCCAGCTCGCGCTGGCCGGCGCGCTGTGGGCGATGGCCGCCGTGTCGCCGCGCGCCGAACTGGCGTTGTTCGGCCTGCTGGCGGTGGCGGTAGCGTTTCTTTCCGCCTCGCAGGACGCTGTCTACGACGCCTACCGCAGCGACCTGCTGCCACCGCGCGAGCGCGGCCTGGGCGCCTCGCTGAACACCGCCGGCTACCGGCTGGCGATGATCGTCTCGGGCGGCATCGCGCTGATCTGGACCGACCCGGTGCAGGGCAGTGGCTGGACCTGGCCCGAGGTCTACCGCGTGATGGCCGCGCTGATGGTCGGCGCCGCAGTCCTGAGCGCGTTCCTGATCCCGCGCCTGCCGATGCCGCCGGCCGCGCCGACACCGATGCGGCGCGACCTGCTGGGTTTTCTCGCGGTGGCCGCCGCGGTGGCGGTGGGCTACGGCGTGACGAACGGGCTGTTCAGCGTGGCGCACACCGGCCTGGCCGAGACACTGGCCGCCCACCCGGGCTGGCGCGGCTGGCTGGACCTGGGCCTGCTGCTGGCCGGCATCGGCTTCACGCTGCCGCTGGCGGCCTGGGCGGCCCGGCGGGCGCGCTTCGAGACGCTGCTGTCGGGCCTAGGCAACTACTTCGCCCAGCCGGGCGCGGTGGCCATGCTCGTCTTCATCGTGCTGTACAAGCTGGGCGACGCCTTCGCCGGCGCGCTGATGACGCCCTTCCTGCTGCAGAGCATGCATTTCGCGCCGGCCGAAGTCGGGCTGGTCAACAAGGTGCTGGGCCTGTGGCTGACCATCCTCGGCGCGCTGCTGGGCGGCGCGCTGATGTTCCGCCTCGGGCTGTGGCGCGCGCTGCTGCTGTTCGGCGTGTTGCAGATGGCCAGCAACCTCGGGTTCTGGTGGCTCGCGGTGAACGGCCAGGGCGCGTTGCCGGGGTTGACGATCCCGCCCTTCGACCTGGGCTTCGTCAGGCTCGCGCAGGCCACGCCGGTCGATGGCGGGCTGCTGCTGGTGATCGCGGGCGAGAACCTCTCGGGCGGCATGGGCACCGCCGCCTTCCTGGCCTTCCTGATGAGCCTGACCAACCAGCGCTTCTCGGCCACGCAGTTCTCGATGCTGTCGGCCTTCGCGTCGATCGGGCGGGTCTGGGTCGGCCCGCTGGCCGGCGTGCTGGCCGTGTCGATCGGCTGGCCGGCCTTCTTCCTCGTCTCGACGCTGTTCGCGCTGCCGGCGCTGGCCATGCTGTGGTGGCTGCGGCCGGCGGTGCAGGCGCTCGAGCTCGACCCGGCCGCCACCGGCGCGGTCGACGATTGAAATGCCGGTGCCCACCCCACAATTGCCCGCACCCGACCCCACCAACCCCGCGCACGCCACCGCCTTGAACGACCCGACCGAACCGTCCCTCTGGCTTCCTCCGCTGGCCCGCCTGCACGAGGCGGGCTGTTCCTGCCCGCTGCACGCGCGCCGGCGCGCGAACGGCTGGCTGCTGGCCGGTGGCGCCGGCGCCGTCCTGCCGGCCCTCGCCTCGGCACAGGACGGCGTGCGCGCCGATGTCGGCCGCGAATCGCGCTTCTCGAGCCTGGTGTCGGCCGAGGACGTCGAGGGCGCCGCCGGCCAGCAGTACGGCCAGCTCAAGCGCGAGGCCGCGGCCAAGGGCCTGCTCGCGCCCGAGGGCCACCCGCAGCTCGTGCGCCTGCGCGCGATCTCCCAGCGCATCATCCCGTTCGCCGGCGCCTGGAACCGGCGTGCCGCGCAGTGGCGCTGGGAGGTCATCCTGATCCACAAGAAGGACCTGAACGCCTTCTGCATGCCCGGCGGCAAGATCGCCTACTTCGACGGCCTGCTCGCACGGCTGCAGCTCAGCGACGACGAGGTCGCGATGATCATGGGCCACGAGATGGCCCACGCGCTGCGCGAGCATGCGCGCGAGCGCATGGGCAAGACAGCGGCCACCCGCGTCGGCGCCGGGCTGATCAGTTCGCTGCTGGGGCTGGGCAACTTCGGCGACGCGGCGCTGAACATCGGCGCGCAGCTGCTGACACTGAAGTTCAGCCGCGAGGACGAGAGCGAGGCCGACCTGGTCGGGCTGGAGCTGGCCGCCCGCGCTGGCTACGACCCACGGGCCGGCATCACGCTGTGGCAGAAGATGATGAAGGCCGCTGAGGGCGCGCCGCCCGAGTTCATCTCGACCCACCCGGCCGGCCCGACGCGCGTCAAGGACATCGAAACCGCGCTGCCCAAGGTGCAGCCCCTGTACGCCGCCGCGCCCCGCCCGCCCAAGACCTACGGGCCGCCCGCCGCTACCCGCTGACCATGGCGGCGCTCCGCAGGAGCCGCCGCCCCCCAAGTGGCGTGGGGGCCTCAGTCACCATCGCATCGGCAAGCGCCCCTTCAGCAACAAGCCCTTGCCCTGCACGGTAGCGTGGCCGCCGGCCTGCAGGTCCTTCATCACCCGGCTGACCATCTCGCGCGAGCAGCCCAGCTGGTGCGCCATCTGCTGGTGCGTCAGGCGCTCGGCGACCCACAGCGAGCCGTCGGGCTGCGGCACCGCGCTCGACTCCAGCAGCAGCTTCAGCCGGCCATAGACATCGTTCAGCGCGAGCTGCTTGGCCGACACGGTGGCGGCGCGGGCGCGGCGGATCACCTTGGCCAGCAGTTCGAAGGCGAAGGCCGGTTCCTCGGCGATGTGGCGCGCCAGCGTGGCGCGGGTGATCACCGCGCAGGTCGTGGCCTCGAGCGTCTCGACGCTGGCCGAGCGCGGCCCGCCATCCAGGCTCATCTCGCCGATGAACTCACCGACACCGTAGATGCCGTAGGTGATCGCGCGCCCGTTGTCGCCCTCGGAAAAGGCGCGCAGCTTGCCTTCGAGCACGATGTAGAGCGTGTCGCCCTGGTCGCCCTCCTGGATCAGCAGCATCCCCTTCCGGTAGCGCCGCACCTCGCCGCGCGCGGCCAGCGCCGCGATCGTCGGCGCCATGGCCGTGAGCGCCGCCAGCGGGTCGGCGGCCTCGGCGTTCGGGTGGGAGCGGGCAGGCGGCGCCATGGGCGCGATGCTAGCGCGCCGGGTACGCAGACCGTCATTCCTGAGCGGGCGGCGGGGCCGGCCGCCGGCCCCGGGGGATCCTTGCCTGCCCTCACGCCATGGCTGGCTCCCAGCCCTCTGCCTCGGCCTGGCGGCGCAGCGCGCCCACCAGCGGCGGCAGCACCGCCACCTGCTGCACCAGGTCGCGGATGCTGTCGGTGCCGGTCTTGGCGCGGATGTTGGCGATCTGCGTGCGCACGGTCGCGATCTTCACGCCGTGCCGCTCGGCGATCTCGTTCGGGCAGCAGCCCTCGCACAGCAGCGCCAGCACCTGCGCCTCGCTCGGCGACAGCTTGTGCTCACGCGCGAAGCCCTGCACCGACAGCCCGCCGCAGACCTCGCGCCGGCCCAGCACCACCAGCGTGGCCGGCGCGGCCGAGCCGGCCAGGGTGAGCGGCTCGATGCCGAGCGGCACGATCGCCACGCCGGCGCGCTGGGCGCCTTCGCCCAGCGTCAGCAGGCGGCGCAGGCCGCGGCTGGCGGCGGCTTGCAGCGCCTGGTGCAGCGGCGCCGCGTCCTTTGCCAGGCGCGCACGCAGTTCGTGGCCGAGCACCTGCAGCGGGTGCTGCGGGGCCCCCAGGCTGGCACGCGCGGCGTGGTTGGCGTGCAGCACGCGCGGGCCATCTCCGAGCAGCAGCAGACCGTAGTCGACCTCGTCGAGCATCATCGTCATCAAGCGCGTCAGCAGCGCGGTGCCGCCGCGGCGCTCGGGGCCGCGGTAAGCCAGGGCCTGGTTGATGTCCAGGCCGGCGGCGGTGGCCGTCTCGTGGGACCGACGGGCCGGGGCCGTGCACAGTTCCAGCATCGTGAGCCTCCTTGATGCACCGGTGTTCGCGCTTGGGGTGCGCGTGGTTCCAGGTGCGGGCCCAGCATAGGCACGCCGCTTGCCCATGAGCGGCCACTATGGCCGTCACAGTCTGTGACAAATTCACCTACGCCGACAAGTTAGGGGGTCGGCGCCGGCCACCGCGGGCTCAGGTGCCGCCGACGTAGGGGTTCGTGCGGCGCTCGCGGCCGAAGCTGCTCTCCGGGCCGTGGCCTGGGATGAAGACGGTGTCGTCGCCCATCGGCCACAGCCGCTCGGTGATGCTGGCGATCAGCGTCGCGTGGTCGCCGCCGGGAAAGTCGGTGCGGCCGATCGAGCCGGCGAACAGCACGTCGCCGACGAAGCAGCGCTTCGCCTCGGCGCTGTGGAACACCACGTGGCCCGGCGTGTGGCCGGGGCAGTGGCGCACGCTGAGCGTGCTGTGGCCGAGCTGCACCGTGTCGCCGTCGTGCAGCCAGCGCGTCGGCGTGAAGGCCTCGGCTGGCGGGAAGCCGAACATCTTGCTCTGCTGCGGCAGGCCGTCGATCCAGAACTGGTCACCCGGGTGCGGGCCGATGATCGGCAGACCCAGCTCGCGCGCCAGCTGGCCGGTGCCGCCGGCGTGGTCGATGTGGGCGTGGGTGAGCCACAGCGCGACCAGCTTCAGCCCGCGCCGCGCGACCTCGGCCTTCAGCCGCTCGACCTCGCCGCCCGGGTCGATCAGCGCGGCCTCGTTCGTCTCGTCGCACCAGACGAGCGAGCAGTTCTGCTGGAAGGGGGTGACGGGGAGGGTGTGGTAGCGCAGCATGGCGAGATCGAGGGTTCGGACGACCTCGCCGGATTATCGGGTCGGTGCCCTGCCCGCTGGGCTCAACGCCCGTCCCGGGCACGCATGGCGATGCGCGTCAGCCCCTCGAACTGGCACAGGTCCATCAGGTGCACGATCTCCTGGTAGGGCGCCTGCATGTCGCCGTCGATGCGTATGGCCTGGTCGTGGTTGCGCGCGGCCACCGCGTGCAGGCGCTCGCGCAGCACGAGCTGGGTCACGCGTTCGCGGCCCCAGTAGACGCCGCCCTTCGCATCGACGCCGATCGCGACCACATCCGGGGCGGCGGTCGCCGGGTCGAGCGAGACAGCGGATTCGGGCAGCGTGATCGGCAGCTCCTTCAGCGGCCGGCCATCAGCCTGGTGCTTGAACGAGGTCGCGACCATGAAGAACATCAGCAGGAAGAAGATGCAGTCGATCAACGCGATCAGGCTGATCTCGGGTGGTTCGTCGTCGCCCAGGTCGATGCGCATCAGCGAGCTCCGCCGGGCCGGACGCAGGCGTCGAGCACGCGCTCGAGCTGCTCCTCCAGCGCGAGGCCGCTGACGACCAGCCGGTGCCTGAAGAAATGGTGCATGGCCAGCGACGGCAGCGCCACGGCCAGGCCGGCGGCGGTGTTGATCAGCGCCTTCGAGATGCCGCCGGCCAGCAGCGAGGCATCGCCCACGCCGCCGGTGAACGCGATCACGTGGAATGCTTCGATCATGCCGACCACCGTGCCGAGCAGGCCAACGATGGGCGCGATGGTGGCCACCACGGCCAGCGGGTAGGCGCGTTGCTGCTGGCCGCGCAGCGCGCGCGAGGCCACCTCGCCGGCACGCACCGCCAGCACCTCGGCGGGCCAGCGCGCGCGGTGCGCGACCAGGAAGCGCAGCGTGCGCGCGAGCACGCTGTCGTGCTGCACGAGCGCCTGCTCGAGCTCGTCGAAGCGGCTGCCCTGCCACAGCGGCACGACTTCGTCGACCAAGGTGGGCGGCACCACGGCGGCCGGCCGAAAGCGGTGCAACCGCTCCAGCGCCACCGCGATCGCCAGCACCGACAGCGCGCCGATGACCCAGATGCCGGCACCGCCGGCGGCCAGCTGTTCGAACAGGTTGAACTGCAAGATCATCCCCTTGGAAATGCGATGGACGCGATGGAAGCGCTGAAGGCGGCGAGCAATGGCCGCGTCATGGCGCCAGCACGACCGAGAAGAAGGTCCGGTCGCGGTCGTTGAACAGCTTGACCAGCAGCCGGTGCACCCCGCGGCCCAGGTGCACGCGGCGGTGGCCTTCGGCGAGCGCGAGGCTGGCCACCTGCTCGTCCGGCAGGTAGTAGGGTGGGCGGTACCAGGGCTTGTCGCCGCGCCGGCTGGTCCACACCAGGCGACCATCCAGCCAGAGCATCGAGTCGTCGTCGGCCGCGATGGCCAGCCACACGTCGCGGTCCTCGTCGACACGCAACTCGGTGTAGGCGTAGTACACGGCGCGCTCCTCGCGCTCGGGCGGGACGAAGGGGTAGAAGCCGCGGCTCGCGTAGTGCCAGCCCAGCGTGCGCCCGCCCTGGCCGCGGTAGCTGCCGTCCAGGTCGACGTGCTCCTCGGGCGGGTACACCACCTGCATCGGGTCATCGCCACGGCCGTCGAAAGGGCCGATCACGTACCAGCTGTCGAGGTAGACGCGGGTCGCCAAGGGGCCTCCCGGCCCGATCACGCGGCCGGCTCCGGTGCGCAATGCGGCCGGATCAGCATGCGCGGGCCCGGCCGCGCCGAGGCGGGGCGCACCGTCCGCCGCGTGGCCGGTGAGGTCGAGGCTGCCACCCGGCACGCGGACCGGCGGCCCATCGCCGAACCGGGCAGCGCGGTGCTGTTCGTCGGCGCCGGCGATCCGGCCGCCCGCCACGCCCTCGACGCGCTTCGGGTTGACGGAACGCCCGCCTTCGAAGCCCGGCTCGCCGACCCGACCCTGCGGCGGCCCGTGGCGGAACTCGGCGGCCAGCTGCACGGCCAGCGAACGCTGGATGCCGTCGGCCGGGCGGCTCTGCCCGGCCGGGCCCGGCTCCGGGTTCGCCGGCGTCGAAGCGGGTGCGGCGCGGGCCACGCGCACGCCATGGCGTTGTGCCTCGAGTTGCGAGCGCTGGGCCTCGAGGGCTTCCTTGGCACGCCGCTCCAGTTGCTCGATGGCCTCGGCCGGGGTGCCCGCGTCGGTGGGCGGCCGGCTGGCATCAGCCCGTGCGTCGACCTCGCGGCGGGCGTCAGCCAGCGGCATTCCCGTCAAACGTGCCAGTGCGGCGACGCGCAGCTTGCGTTCCACGGCCTCTATGGCCGCGGACAGCACCTTCGCGCGCGCCATCAGCGAAGCGGGCGATGCGTCGGTCGGGCGGGGCGCCACCGCCGGTTCCTGGCCCGCCGCATCGGCCAGCTGGCGCAGGATCTCTTCCATGTGCTCGACCCGGTACGCCAGCCGGCGCACTTCGGTCTGGGTGATCTGCTGCGCGGTGTGCCTGGCCGAGGCCGCCACCGACATCGCGCGCTCCGCCTCGCCCCAGCCCGGCAGGCTGATCAGCAGCGCTGCGAGCAGTGCGTGAATCCCGACGGAGCCGGTGAGATAGGGGTGGGCCGCCAGGTGCCGCTGAGCCCGGCCGATCAGGCGGTCGCTGGGGCGAAAGGACCCGCCGCGATGCACGTCAAAAGCTCAATACGAAGGCGGCCCCGCCTTCGAGTGGGCGCACATGGCGCACCCGGCCGCCCATGCCGTGCACCAGCTGACGCACGACGGTCAGCCCGATGCCCTGGCCGCCCTCGCGGGCGCTGAAGAAGGGCAGGAAGATCTTTCGCTCCAGCCCCGGCGCCACGCCCGGGCCGTTGTCGCGCACGCTGATCAGCAGCCGCCCGCCGCGGCCCTGGCGGGCCTGCACCCACAGCCGCGGCGCGGCCCGATCGGCAGTGGCCTGCTCGGCGTTGCTCAGCAACGCCAGCAGGGCCTGCTCGAGCTGGCCTTCGTCGGCCTGCAGCCGCAGGCTGGGCGAGGCCAGCTCGAAGCTCGCCTGGCCGCCGCGCGCCGCCCAGGCCGGCGCCACCGCCTGGCCTAGGCGACCGAACAGCGCTTGCAGGTCGACCGGCGCCAGGCTCGGGGCCGGCCATTGGCTGACGCGGCGGTAGGTGGCCACGAAGCTGGACAGGCCCTCGGCGCGTTGCCCGATGCCGCTCAGCGCGGTGCGCAGATCCCCCTCGACGAGGGGGCGCTCGTCCAGCAGCATCAGCGCCGTCTGGCTGAGGCTCTTGATCGGGGTGAGCGAGTTCATGATCTCGTGCGTCAGCACCTGCACCAGTTGCTGCCAGGCCAGCAGCGATTCGGTCTCGAGCTCGTTCTCCAGCGGCACCAGCACCAGCAGGCGCTGGCTCTTGCCTTCGATCGACAGCGGCTGCTGCTGGAGCTGCCAACGCTCGCTGCCGCGCTCGGTATCCAGCACCACCGGGCCGCTGCCGCTGGCCGCACGCAGCAGTGCGTGCAGCGCCGTCTTGTCGCGCACGCGGCCCGGCGCGGCGAGCCGGCGCGCGCGGCTGGTCAGCGGCAGCAGGCGATCGTCGGCGAGAGCCCATGCGGCCACCGGCAGGTGCTCGAACTGGGCCTGCAGCAGGTTGAAGCGCTGGGTGTCGACCGGGGCCGGCGGCTCGGTCAGCCGGGCTGCCGCAGCATGGCGTGGCGTGGCCCGGCGCGCCAACGGCCAGGCCATGATGAGGCCCGCCAACGCCAGCAGGGCCACGCCCACCCATGCCCTGGGCGCGCTGCCGGCCGCATGCGCCAGGGCGCCGGCCGCCAGCCACGACAGGGCGGCACCGAGCAGGCGGAGTTGGTCAGAGCCCATGCTTGTCGAGCCGGCGGTACAAGGCGGCGCGCGACAGGCCGAGCAGGCGTGCCGCGGCGCTCAGGTTCCCCTCGGCCTCGGCCATCGCGGCCAGCACCGCGGCGCGCTCCTGCGCGGCCAGCGAGCGCAGCGGCTCGGGCACTTCGGCGGGCGCCGGCTCGAGCGGGCCTGAAGCCGCCAGCGCCGGTTGAGCGCGCTGCAAGGCCTCGCGGCAGGTAGTGATCAGGCGCACGTTGTCCCAGGGCTTGGTGATGAAGTCGAACGCGCCGCGCTTGAGCGCCTGCACGGCCAGGTCGATGTCGGCATAGGCCGTCATCACCACCACCACCGGCGGCCGCGGCCGGGCCTGCACCTGGGCCAGCAGTTGCAGGCCCTGCGCACCATCGGTGCGGCCGGGGCCGAAGTTCAGGTCCAGCAGCAGCAGGGTGGGCTGCAGCCGCTCGAGCGCAGCGGGCAGCTCGGCCGGCCGGCGCAGGGAGGTGATGGGAGCAACGCGGCGCTGCAGCAGCAGCTGCGCGGCCAGGCCCACGTCGGGGTCGTCGTCGAGGAGAAGAATCGAGGCGCCTTCGGTCACCGCGGCATCTTCGCAGTTCGATCCGCCCACGCACCAGGGGAGTGTCCGGAAGCGGACAGGGGGCTAGGCATGCCCCACGGGCAGGCCCGATGCTGCGAAGCTCGATGACTTCGCTCCTCCCGCCTCCCAGCGGCGCCACCATGGACCGCAGGCTGCCGCCCGCGCCCGGCTGGCGGCGACCATGGCCGCCTCTGGCCATGGCCGCACTGGCCGTGCCCGCGCTGGCGCTGCTGGCCTGGCAGCGTACGCCTCAGGTGCAGACCGTGGAGACGCCGCAGCTGGCCGCCGTGCGCGCCGGCGAGTTCCGCGACGAGCTGCCGCTGCGCGCGCGGGTCGAGCCGTTGCGCTCGGTGCAGCTGGATGCGGCCGAGGCCGGCCGCGTGGAGGCCGTGCTGGCGCACGAAGGCGATCAGGTCGAGGCCGGCGCGCCGCTGTACCGCCTGCACAGCCCCGAGCAGGAACAGCTGCTGATGCAACGCAGCGCCGAGGTGGCGCAGCAAATGGCCAACGTGTCGGTGCAGCGCAGTGCCCAGGCCGCCAGCCTGGCGCTGAACCGGCGCGAGCTGGCCCAGTTGCAGGCGGCACAGACGGAGTCGCAGGCCGAGTACCAGCGGCAGGCACAGCTGGCGGCGGCCGGCTTCGTTTCGCCCGCCGCGCTGGAGCAGGCCGAGCGCCGGCAGCGCCTGGCCGCGCAGCTGCTGCAGCAGGCCCGGCAGGACCTGCGGCTGGAAGCCGAGACCCGCCAGCAGTCGATCGACGAGATGGCCCGCGCGGTGCAGGGCCTGCAGCATGGCCTGCAACTGCTCGAGCGCTCACGGGAGCGGCTGCAGCAGCGCGCGCCGATCGCCGGCCAACTGAGCGGCTTCCAGCTGCAGGTGGGTGCCAGCGTGCGGCCGGGCGACCGACTGGGCCGCATCGACGACCCTGCCAGCAGCGTGCAGCTGGTGGCCGACGTCGACGAGTACTACCTGCCTCGCCTGCAGATCGGTCAGGTGGCCACTGGCCCGCACGGCGACCTGAGCCTGGCCCAGACCCTGCCGCAGGTGCAAGGCGGCAAGGTGCGGGTGCTGCTGCGTTGGCCGCAGGCTGCTGCGCCGGCCGCGCTGCGCCCCGGCCAGGCGGTCGATCTGCGGCTGCAGCTCAGCGCACCCCGGCCGGCCTTGCTGCTGCCCGAGGGGCCGGGCGTGCAGAGCCGGCTCTACGTGCGCCAAGGCCGCGAACTGCGTCCCCGCACGGTGCAGCTCGGCCGCACCGCCGCCGGCCAGGTGGAAGTGCTGGCCGGCCTGCAGGCCGGGGACGAGGTCCTGATCTCTCAACCGCCCTCCCAGGCCGAAAGGCTGGCCCTGCCATGATCGAACTGAACCGCCTGAGCAAACGCCACCGCGCCGGCGACATCGAAACCACCGCGCTGGACGCGATCGACCTGCAGATCGAAGCCGGCGAATACGTCGCCATCACCGGCCCGTCCGGCTGCGGCAAGTCCACCCTGCTGGGCCTGCTCGGCCTGCTGGACCGCCCCAGCAGCGGCGTCTACCGGCTGCAGGGCGAAGACGTGTCGGCCAAGAGCCCGCGCGAGTTGGCCGCGATCCGCCGTGGCCGCATCGGCTTCGTGTTCCAGAGCTTCAACCTGGTCGACGAGCTGACCGTGCACGCCAACGTGCAGCTCGCGCTGCGCTATGGCAGCCTGGCCGAGAAGGCCCAGCGCGCCCGTGCGGCCGAGGTGCTGGAACGCCTGGGTCTCGGCCACCGCGCCACGCACCATCCCAGCCAGCTGAGCGGCGGCCAGCAGCAGCGCGTGGCGATCGCCCGCGCCATCGCGGCGCGCCCGGCCCTGCTGCTGGCCGACGAGCCCACCGGCAACCTCGACAGCGCGCATGGGCAGGAGGTGATGCGGCTGCTGCGCGAGCTCAACGACGAAGGCACGACGCTGGTGGTGGTGACCCACAGCGCCGAGCACGCCGCGCTGGCCTCGCGCACCGTGCGCCTGCTCGACGGCCGCGTGCTGGTGGACGCGCAGGCGGAGCGGCTGGCATGAGCCCGCCGGGCCGCCCCAAGGGCGAATACCGAAGGGCGCAGCCCGAAGGCACACCAGTGAACGCGCTGCTGCTCGATGCGCTGCATGGCCTGCGCAGCCGCCGCGGGCCCACGCTGGTCGCGATGGGCGGCCTGATGCTGGCACTGGCCGCCTGCCTGCTGGTGGGGCTGCTGGCCATCGCCCTGGCCGAGCCGGCTCCGCACATCCCTGATCCCGAGCGCGTGGTCATGCTCGACTTCAAAGGCAACCCGCCGGGGCAGCCCAGCCCCTGGTTCACCGCGTCGCCGGTGTCCTTCGGGCCGATGCTCAAGCAGCGGCAGGTGCCGCTGGACCTGATCAGCCGCGTGGGCTTCGATGGCATCGACTTCGACCTCGGGGACCGCCTTCAGCCGGCCTACAAGCTGATCGCCGATCCCGATCTGGCGCCTTTGCTGGGGCTCGAATCGCTGCAAGGCGACCTGCGGTCGACGCTGGCCCGGCGCGACGGCATCGCCATCACCGTGGGCCTGCTGCGCAAGCTGTGGGGGCCGTTGCCGCCCGAGCAGGCGCTGGGCCGACGGCTCCAGTCTCAGGGCACCGTCTACACCGTCGGCGCGGTGATCCCCAACACCGACCCGCGGGCGCCGTTCTGGCCGGCAAACCCCATGGTCGGCGACGCGATGGCCATGGTCGGCTTCGAATCGCAAGGCGACAACTGGAGCGAGGACCAGCGCACGGCGATCTACATGGCCAACGGCCGCGTGTTCGCACGGCTGCGCCCCGGTACGTCGGTCGACCAGGTGGGGGGCTGGATGCGCGAGGCCTTCCTCGCCAACCCGCGGCACGCCGAACTGCCCGCCGAATGGCGCGTCGGGCGCGAAGCGGCCTACTTCCGCGGCGTGACGCTCACTCAGCTGCCTTTCGAGGGCCAATGGCAGGCGCGGCGGTGGCAGGTGCTGGGTGCGGTGGCCGCGGCCTGCGCGCTGCTGCTGATGCTGGCCGCCTTCAACGCGATGAACCTGCAGGCGGCGAGCCTGCTGCAGCGCCAGCGCGAAACCGCGCTGCGGCGCAGCCTGGGCGCCGACAGCCTGCAGCTGTTGCAGCTGTGGAGCATGGAAGCCGCGCTGGCGCTGCTGCCGAGCGCCAGCGGCGCCCTGCTGCTGGCTTGGTGGGTGGCGCCTGCGGTCGCCAACTGGATGGGCTTGTCGCCGGCCCAGCCGGTGGCCGACCCGGTGCCGCTGCAGGCGCTGCTCGGATTCGGCGCCGTGGTGGCGCTGCTGCCGCCCTTGACGCTGGGGGTGCCCGCCTGGGCCGCACTGCGCCGCGCACCAGCCCCAGCGCTGCAGGGGCGCACCGCCAGCGAAGGCCCGTGGGGCCGGCGTGTGCGCCAGGGCCTGCTCACGCTGCAGCTGGGCGGCGCCCTGCTGTTGCTGTCGTTGGCGGGCGTGCTGGCGATGCAGCAGCAGCACCTGCTGCGGGCCGACCGCGGCTTCGACACGCGCAACCGGCTGTGGCTGGGCCTGATGGTCAACCCCGAGAAGATGCCCAACCTCGACGCCTTCGTGGCGGCGCTCGGCCGCCACCCGGCCATCTGGCACTGGGCCTTCAGCGGCGCCCGGCCGGCCGGCGACACCCAGGGCCAAAGCGAGATGCACGCGAGCGCGACCGGGCACAAGCAGGTGCTGCGGGTGACCACCGTGTCGCCGGGCTTCTTCGACACCTACGGCATGACGGTCGTGGCCGGCCGCCCGCACACCGGCTCGGGCGAGACCAACGTGGTGATCGATGCCAAGGCGGCGCGGCTGCTCGGCTTCGCCGACCCCCAGGCTGCCGTGGGTGCGCTGCTGCGCGGCGGTGGCGAGTTCCTGCAGGAAGGCACCGCGCAGCGGCGCGTGGTGGCGGTGGTGAAGGAGGTCAAGATGGAATCGGCACGCGAGCCCGCGCAGGCCCAGGCTTTCGTCCTGACCGATCAGCCGCAATGGGACCTCACCGTCTACGGGCCCGACATGGCTGCGCTGCGGCAAGCCCTCGACGAGATCTGGCAGGCGCACGGGCCGCCTGTGCCGCACGACATCCAGCCGGCCGACAAACAGCTTGCCGACGTCTACCGCGAGGAGGAATTCCTGACCACCACGCTGGCCGGCGTGGCGCTGCTGGCCGTGGGCGTGGCAATGCTGGGTGCCTACGCGCTGGTGGCTGACACGCTGCGCCGGCGCCGCACCGAGCTGGTGTTGCGGCGCCTGCATGGGGCCGGCCATGCCGCCATCGCCGGCCAGGTGGCGGCGGAGTTCGCCTGGCCGCTGGCCGCCGCGGCGCTGACAGGCCTGCCGCTCGCGGCCTGGCTGGGCGAGCACTACCTGTCGGGCTTCGTCGATCGCGTCGGCATGGCGGCCGGCCTGGGCATGCCACTGGCTGCGGGCAGCGTGGCGACCGTGATCGTCGTCGGGGTTTCAGCCTGGCGGCATCTGCGCCAGGCGCTCGCGCTCCAGCCGATCGAAGCCCTGGGTTGAGCGGACCCGGCGGACCGGCGCGGTGGCGCGGTCGGGTGTCAGCGCGCCGGTGCGGCGAAACGGCGCAGGAACGCCGCCTGGTGATCCGGCCAGGCGTGCAGCGATGCGGCCAGCCGCGCCCGCTGGTCCGCCGCGAGGCGGGCCTGTTCCTCGGCCTCGGCCGGCCGGCCGGCCACCTGCAGCGCGTCGACCAGCGCCTGGCGCAGCAGCAGGCTTTCGAGCGCGGGCAGCCGGTTGTCGGACAGATCCGCCCGGGCCCGCGCCAGGTCGGCCGGCGCCGACGCGCCGTGCGCGCGCTGCTGCGCCTGCAGGCGCAGCGCCAGCATCAGGGCCCAGGCCTCCTGCGTCGGTGCGCCGTCGAAGGGCGCCAGCGTGGCCAGCGCGTCGTGCGGCTGCCCGAGGGCCAGCTGCGCCTTCGCACGCACGCGCTGCATCGCGGCGAAGTCTTCGGCGGGCACCGGGTCGCCCGAGGCGATCACCTCGTCGAGCCGGGCCAGCGCGCGCGTGGGCTCGCCGGCCAGCACGTCGAGCCAGGCGCGGTGGCCGACGACCCGTGGCCACAGGTGGTGCACCTCGCGCGCGTGGGCCAGCGCGAGCGCCTGCTCGACCATCTCGCCGGCGGTCGCCAGGTCACCCAGGTGGGTGTAGATGCCCACCACCAGCACGGATGAGCCGATGCGCCAGTAGACCGAGTTCAGGCCCTCGGCGCTGGCGCGCACGCGCCCGGCGTCTTCGAAGGCGGCGCCGAGCTCGCCGCGCAGGTAGTTGCAGTAGTAGAAGCCGTGCAGGAACGCGCACTCGGCAATCGGGCTTTCGAAGCCGGGCGCGGCCTGCCAGCCCTCGTCGAGCAAGGCCAGCGCGCTGGCCGCATCCCCGCGGTCGGTCAGGACCTTGACCAGGTTCAGCACTGCCGTGCGGTGCCCCTGCACGTCGTGCAGCGCCATCGAGCGCGCCCGCGCGTCGCGCAGCGCCGCCTCGGCCTCGTCGGCCCGCTCCAGGTTGAGCAGGAAGGCGCCACGCCGGCCGGCCATCTGCGCGGCGCCCAGTGCATCGCCGACCTGCTCGTACAGCGCCATGGCCCGCTCCGCGGTGGCCAGGCCTTCGGCAAACGTCGCCCGATGAAAGTGCCCGAGGACCTGGCCGGCCAGGATGTCGGCCCGCACGGCGGGTGCCTCGGCGGGCACGGCATCGAGTGCGTTCTGCGAGACGGCGGCGGCGTCGGCCAGCCGGCCGGCGCCCACCATCGCCTGGGCCTTGACCATCAGGGCCCGGGCGCGCTCCGCCCCGGTGGGCGCGGCGCTGCCCGCGAGCAGCTCGTCGATCAGGCCGATCGCCTCGTCCGGCAGGTCGTTTTCCTGGCAGCAACGCGCGCGCACCCGCAGCGCCCGCTGCAGCAGCGGCGTGTCGCCCAGCGCGCGGGCCTCGTCGAGCGCGGCCGCGCTTTCGCTCAGCGCCTGCGCGCCGCAGCCCAGTTGCTGCAGCAGCCCGGCGCGCTCCAGGCCGATGTGCACCCGCTCGGCCGCCGAGGGCCCGCTGCACCAGGCGCGCGCGAGGTGCGCCAGCGCATCGTGCGGCGCGTGCAGCGCCACCGCGGCCTGCGCCGCGCGCAGGCGCCAGGCGACGGCGTCGCGCGCGACCGCGGGCAGCAGCACGCCGGCCAGCGGCGCGGTCTCGCAGGCGCTTTCGAGGTGCAGCGCCACCTCGGCGGCGTTGCGATCGGCATGCGCGCCCAGGAGCGTCTGCAGCGCCTGCGCCGCCTGCAGGTGCAGTTGCAGGCGCTGCGCGGCCGACAGGCGCTCGTAGAACACGCGCCGGTGCAGCGCGTGGCGAAACGCGAAGCGTGCCGCCAGCGAGCCGTCGGGCAGGGTGGCCAGGCCGGCGCTGCGCAGCCACTCGGCGCGCCGCACGAGGCCATCGCAGCGCGCGCGCAGCGCGGCCCCGTCCTGGCCCAGCAGCGCGGCAAGCGCGGGGTGCGCGAACTCCATGCCCAGCACGGCCGCCGCCTCGAGCAGCGCGCGCCATTCGCCGGGCAGGCGGGCGATCTGCCGCTCGATCACGCCGCTCAGCGTGTCGGGCACCTGCAGCCGGGCCAGCAGCGCCGCGGGGTCGGCCGCGGGGTCGGCGGCGTCCTCGAACGCGCCGCTGCCCTCGAGGTCGTCGACCAGGTTGGCCACGAACAGCGGCAGGCCTTCGGTGTGGCCGTGCAGCAGCCGCGCCCAGGCCTCGTGCCGGGCCGGCATGGCGGCACCGAGGCGCTCGCGCAGGTAGTGGTCGACGTCGAGTTCGCTGAAGGGCTCGAGCATCAGCTCGGTGCACAGCTTGTGCAGGCGCAGCTCCTGGCGCAGCGCCTGCATCGGATGCTCGCTCAGCGCCGCGTCGATCGGGCGGTAGCTGGCCACGAGCATCGTGCGCGCCGGGCCGCGGCGGCGCGCCAGGTAGCCCAGCAGGTTGACCGTGGCGTGGTCGCTCCAGTGCAGGTCCTCGATCAGCAGCACCAGCGGGCGCGCCGGGGTGACCACGTCGAGCAGCGCACCGAACTCGCGCAGCATCCGGTCCTGCACGGCGCCCGCCAGCTCGTGGCGCAACGAGGCCTGATCGCCCGGCGCCACCAGCCACGGCAGCTGCGCCAGCCAGGTCGGCGCGACCTGGCGCAATGCACCCACCCAGGGTGCGCCCTCGGGCCCGCGCGACAGCTCGGCCAGCGCGTCCAGCACCGGCAGGTAGGGCTCACCGCCACCGACCTGCTCGATGCACTGGCCCAGTGCGACCTGCGCGCCCGCGGCCTGCGCCTGCTCGGCCAGCCGGCGCAGCAGCGCGCTCTTGCCGATGCCGGCCTCGCCACCCACCAGCACCATCTGGCGCGTGCCGGCCATGGCCGCGCCGAGCAGCGCGCCCAGGCGGGCCAGCTCGGCGCCGCGGCCGATCAGCGGCGCGCCGTCGGGCGCCGGCAGGGGCACGACCGCGGGGGCGGGGGCGGGCAGCGCCTCGGCGCGGGCCGGCTCGGCCGGCAGCGCCGGCGCGGCCTGATCGACCAGCGCCGCGACGAAACGGTAGCCGCGCCGCGAGACCGTCTCGACATAACGCGGCATGCGGGAGTCGTCGCCGAGCACGGTGCGGATCGTGCTGACCGCCGTCTTCAGCACCGATTCGCTGACGAAGCGGTGGCCCCACACGGCGTCGAGCAGGTCGTCCTTGGTGACCAGCAGGCCGGGCCGCGCCGCCAGGTGGCACAGCACCGCGAAGGCCTTGGGCGGCAGCTCGAGTTCGCGCTCGCCGTCGTTGAGCAAGGCATTGCGCGGGTCCAGGCGGAAGGTGCCGAAGGCCAGCACGCCGGCGGCGCCGGCCGCCTCGTCTGCCGCTTCCACCGCCGAAGGATGCATCACGCCGACTCCCGACAAGACCAAAACCGGACGGTTTCATGACGACCTGGACCGTCGCCGTCCCTACAGTGACGACCAGCATAAAGGACATCGCACCATGGACAATCCCCTCGACGCCACCCCGCCGTACCCGCACGAGCTCAGCTTCGTGCTCCGGCTGCACCGCAGCACCGGCTTGCCCGGCCAGGGGTTCAAGGGCCGCCTGCTGCACCTGGCGACCGGCACGCAAGTCGACTTCACCGATTTTCCCGGCCTGCAGGCGGCGCTTCAGGCCTCGGTCGAGCGCATCCCCGCTGCCCTTTGAAGCAGGCGTGCCTGCTTCTTGCTAACCGTCGCATCTTCAATATCAATCACAGGAGTAAGACCATGATCAAGCCCATCGCCACCGCCTTCGCCGCCCTGCTCATCGGCGCGTCCGCCTTCGCCCAACCCGCGTCGGTGCCTGTCAAGGATTTCGACGTCTATGTCGACACGCCGACCGGCTTCGTCTTCGTCAAGCTGCCTGCGGGCTGGAAGTTCGTCGCCAAGCTCGACAGCGCCGAGATGAGCCATTTGCCCGGCACCGTGCTGACCAGCCTGCTGCCGGCCGAGGTCGAAGGCACGGTCGTGGCGCGGCAGG
Organism: Ideonella sp.; assembly: GCF_035254525.1. Classification (GTDB taxonomy): domain Bacteria; phylum Pseudomonadota; class Gammaproteobacteria; order Burkholderiales; family Burkholderiaceae_C; genus Ideonella. The sequence goes on from NZ_DATFAN010000211.1 coordinate 67,466, forward strand.
GCGGCGAACAGGGCAGGCCCTGATCGCTGCGGCACGGGCGCCCCGGCAGTGCGGAGGGGTATGCCGCCCGGGGTATAAGGAAGACCCTGGTACTGCACGCCGCCCACCGCTCACCATGCCCATGCCCTTTCTGCGCACCGTCGCCCTCGGCCTCGCCGGCTGGGCGCTGTGCATCGGGGCGTGGTCACAGACGGCGCCTTCGCCTTGCGCGTCGCTCGGCGCCGGCCTGCCCCAGCGCGCGGCGCGCGCGCCCGGCGGCGCGGCCTTCGCCGACGCGGTGGGCGGGCTGCCGGAGCACGAGCGCGACCGCGCGATCCGCGACGAGCTGCTGGCGGGCAACCTGCCTGCCTTCCTGCGCCGGCTGCAGCCGGTCACCGCCCGTGCCCTGCTGCCCACCGGCCGGATGGTCAGCCTGACGTTGTGCGTGCTGCCCGACTACCTGAGCATCGGCTCGGACGACGACCACCTGCGCGTGCCGATGGGCCTGGACAGCGCGCTGGCCGTGGCGGCGCGCTTCGGCTTCATGCTGCCGACGCGCCGCATCGTGGACCTGATCTACCGCCAGGCCTCGGTGCGCCTGGCGCCGCAGCCCCTGCCGGCCGGCGACCAGATGCGCTCGACCGGCTACATCCGCCGGCACGACGCGATGGTGCGCGAGCAGATGGCCGAGGCGGGCGCCGCCGAGGGCGCGCTGACGGCCGGCCACAAGAAGGACGTGGTGCTCAGCGCGCGCCTGTGGACGCAGCCCGGCCGGGTGGCGATCTACGGCTGGCACCGCGCCGTCGGCGCACCGATCCAGCCCCTGTCGACCGTGCACGGGGCGCGCTACGTCGACTACAGCCACGGCGTGCGCCTGGTGAGCGATGTGGTGTTCGTCGACGACCGGCCGACCTCGCTGTTCGATGCGCTGGCCGATGCGGTGCTCGCCCCGCTGCTGAGCGACGAGGGCCCGCTGCCGCGCGCAGGCCAGCTCGGCGGCTGAGCAGGCGCCCCCGGCGCGTCAACGCGCGGGCAGCGTCTTGCAGCAGCGGAACCCGAGGTGGTAGTTGGCGTGGCTGGTGGTGTCCAGCACGCGTGTGCCGTGCCAGAACGGCGCGCGCCAGCGGCACCAGTCCTCATGGGCGCGGTAGGTATCGAAGATGAACCAGCTGCCCTTCATCTCGGTGTAGCCCAGCTCGGCGCTGCCGCGGCTGGCCATCTGCGACGGGTCCAGCGGCAGGTTCATGTGCTCGGCCGCGTTGCCGTTCAGGTCGTACACCCCCAGCGGGCTGCGGCAGCGCGGGAAGGCGCCGGTCGGGTAGGTGTTCGAGCCGCACGCGTTCCAGCCGCCGCCGAGGCAGCCGGGGGTCTTCTGGCTGCCGGTGGCGCACACGCCGCGCTCGTATTGCGCGCCGTAGCTCCAGCGCTCGTCCGCCGCATGGCTGCGGTTGTGCGCCTCGCGCATGCGGCGGATCGCGTCGCTCGCCGGGGCCCCCTTCGCCAGGTCGAACCGGTAGTCGGGGTCCGCGAGGCGCCCCTCGCAGGCGCCCTCCCATTCGTGCGCGTCGCACAGGCGCTTGCCCATCGCCTCACAGATCTGCGCGGCCTCGCGCGCGCGCACCCACACGACGGGGTAGGCGCAGGCGATGTCGGGAAACTCGTACTGGTCGATGCAGGCGCGCGCGTCGTCGGGCCGCTGCGTCTGCGGGTCGTACAACGGCGCCATGCCGGGCGCGCCGCAGAGGCGCGCGAATCCCGCCTCGTCGTCGGCCCGCCCCGCGGCGGCGCGAGCGGCCTGGCACTGCTCGGGCGTCAGCGGGTGGCGCGAGATCGCCGGGTTGCCCTGGCCGATCACGCCGGAGCGGCGAAAGATCTCCCTGATGCGCTCGATCTGGGCCTCGTCGAGCCCGTGCTCGCGCTGCAGGTCACGCAGCAGTGCCTCGTTCTGCTGCGCGAAGCCCGGGGTCGCGCCGCCGTGCGCCGAGACCATGGTCAGCGCCACCAGCGGCAGCCACCGGCCGAGCAGGCGTTTCATGGCGAATCCTTTCGCACCAGGTAGAAGAAGTCACGGTCGTCGGCGAAGCCGAGGAAGCGCGGCACCAGTGCCGGGCCGACGCTCTTGTCGAGCACCGACATGCCGGTCACCAGGTGCTCCACGCCCAGCTGGGCGCCGCGGCGCGGGTACAGCGCCAGGTAGGTGTGCTCCAGCGCATTCATGTCCAGGTGCATCGCCTCGCTGCAACCGTAGGCGCCGAACACGCGGGCCATGGCGCGCGGGGTCGCGCTCGAGAAGTAGCCGTAGACCAGATGGCGCCGGCCGCCGGGCCCCTCCAGCAGGCAGGCGCCGGCGCGCAGCGTGCGCAGCTTCTCGTCGCTGGAGCCGGACCAGTTGCCCGCCCCCCACTGGTCGACCAGCGCGCCCGGCCGGGGAACGCCGCCCGCCGGGTCCCGCTCGATCAGGGGCACGCCGTTCTGGCGTGCGTGGCGGATGCGCCCGAGCAGCCGGTCGTCGTCGGGCCGCCAGGTCGTCATGCCGACCTGCCCGTCGTCCAGCACGTACAGCGTCGACAGCCCCGGCACGAGCGTGCTGAACACGACACCCTGCTCGATGAAGCCGTAGTGGCTGCCGCGGTGGGCTGCCGCGAGTGCGCCGTGGCGGAACGCCCCGTGCTCGCGCTTGAAGCCGCCGGTGAAGGTGGCCACGACGCGCGCTTCGAGCGCCGGTGCCACCATGCCGGTGCGCACCAGCGGCGCGGCGCTCTCGATCCCGTCCGGCCCCGGCCCGGCGGCGTCGCGCAATTCGTCGGGCACACGCGCCGACCAGCCCAGGCGCGGATGCTCGGTTCCCAGCGCGAAGCCGAGATCGAAGCTCGCCAGGTCGAAGGCGACGAGGTAGGACAGCGCCGTGGCCTCGACCGGATCGAGCGGACGCGCAGCCGGGCCGGCCCCTTCCACGCTGCCGGCCTGCACGGCGCTGACGAAGATGCCCTCCAACCCGGCCGCGGCGTACCAGCGGCCGGGCCACATGCCGGCGCCGCGCAGGCCGAGGTCGATGCCCAAGCCTTCGGCCTGCAGCGCCTGCCGCGCCGCGGAGGCCGCCATGCGCGCCGGCGCCGGGGCCCCGCGCGGTGCCGGCGGTGCCGCGTCGGCCGCCAAGGCGGGCGTCGCCCGCTCGATGAAGGCATCCTGGTAGAGCTCGCGCCGCACGAAGCCGATGATCTGTTCGCCGCGCCAGACGTGGTCGCGCAGGAACTCGGTCGTGGCCTCCAGCGTCGTGCGGTTGCCCTGCACCGTGTTGCGCAGGTAGACGCGGCCGTCGCACAGCGGCGCATACGGCAGCTTCTGGCGACGCGCCTGCGCCAGCGCATCGCCGGGCCACAAGGTGCAACGCGTGCTGCGTGCGCCGGTGGTGATCTCGATCTGGCCCGGATGGGCGGCGTCGAGCGTGAGGCGCTGGCGCGCCGGGTCGGCGTTCTCCAGGTGAAAGCGCTCGGCCTCGGCGCCCGGCGGACGCTGCACGCTCAGCAGCAGCCAGGCGTTGATGGCGGGGTTCAGCTGCGTCAGCGTGAGCGTCACACGCGGGCCGGCGGGCTCCTGCACCACCACGCTCTCGCTGCGGCGCGCCGGCTGCAGGTCGACGATGCTGCGGGCGGTCTGGCCCATCGCCGTCGCGAGCCCGAGCGCCGCGAGCACGACGGCGGCGCGCCCCCGCCTCGGCGCAGATTCCCTCATGCGGACAACACCAGCACGGCGGCGGTCAGCAGCCCGAACACCCGGCTGAGCGGGTCGCGCAGTGCAAAGACGACCGGGTCGTCCCGGATGCGGCCGCGGTGGGCCATCAGCCACATGTGGCCGGTCCAGAACAGCAGCAGGCCGCCGACGAGCCAGACGGGCCAGCCGGCATGCAAGGACGGCACGGCGACCGGGTACAGGGCCAGCAGCGCCACGGCGACGCAGCCGGCCGCGAGCCCCAGCGCCGCGATCAGCGCGGCATCGGTCACGCGGTAGGCGCGCACGCGCGCGCCGGGCCCCAGGCTGCCGCGCAGCGTCACCAGCTCGGCGTAGCGCTTGAGCAGGGCCAGGCCGAAGAACAGCGCCACGCTGCTCACGAGCAGCCATGGCGACACGTCCATCCCGACGGCGATCGCACCGGCCAGGATGCGCAGGGTGTAGCCCGCCGCCAGCGCGAACGCGTCGACGATCGCAATGTCCTTCAGCCGCACCGAGTACACCAGCATCAGGCCGACGTAGGTGCCCAATGCGGCGAGAAACGGCCGCGGCAGGGCGGCCCCCAGCAAGGCGGCAGCCAGCCACAGCAGCGGCAGCAGGGCCAGGGCATGCTCGATCGGCATCCGGCCCGACGCCAGCACGCGCTCGCGCTTGTGCGGGTGCCGGCGGTCGGCCCGCAGGTCCAGCAGGTCGTTCAGCAGGTAGACGCCGGAGGCGGCCAGGCAGAACGCGAAGCCGCCGATCGCCGCGTTCGCCAGCATCGCCGGTTCGTACAGCCGGTGCGCCGCCAGCAGCGGCACGAGCAGCAGCAGGTTCTTCAGCCAGTGGTGCACGCGCATGGCCGCCAGCCAGGTGCCCGCGCGCGCCGGGGCGGCGTCGAACGTGCGCTCGACCTCGGTCACCCGCCGCGCCGCCGCGGCGACGCGGGGCGCCGGTGCCACCAGCACGGCGCGGCGTGCCGCAGCCCAGACCGGCAGGTCGCGGGCGCTGTTGCCGACGTAGTCGAAGCCACGCTCGCCGAACTCGGCGACCAGCCGATCGCGCTTGTGCGTTGCCGTCAGGTTCGTCGTGCCGTCGCTCGCGATCACCGCGTCGAACAGGCCGAGCTCGTCGGCCATGGCGTGGGCGACCGCCGCGTCGGCGCCCGTGGCCAGGATGAGCCGCCGCCCCTGGCGCTTCTGGGCGCGCAGGTGCTCCAGCAGGTCGTGCGCCAGGGGCAGGGTCCTGGCGTCGAGCGGGGCGCGCCGTGCCAGGTGGTGCTTGAGCCGGGCGCGCCCTTGCGCGAGCCACAGCGGCACGCGCAGCAGGTCGGCCGGGTGCAGCCGGGCGAGGTCGAGCAGCGATTCCAGCAGCGTGTCGGTGCGCAGCAGCGTACCGTCCAGATCGACGACCAGCGGCACGGCGGCGGCCAGCAGCGCCCCACGGGCGGGTGTGACGGGCGGCAGGTCGACGGCCAAGGTCATCGCGGCCTCAGAAGACATGCTTGGCCAGCCGAAGCACGCCGTGCTTCCACGGCAAGCGGTGCGACACGCCGTGGCGGCCCTGGAACTCCGCGCGGTGCGCCACGTACCAGTCGTAGTTGCGCAGCAGCGCCGCGCGGTTCGAGTACTGCGGCGTGAAGCCCAGCCGCGACTGCAGGCGCTCGATCGACACGACGCTCTCGTGGTCGGCCGTCTCGTAAATCCAGCGGTACAGCGGCGACAGCTTCAGCGCCGCGAGCAGGCGCAGCAGCAGCACCGCCGGACGGGCCGGCAGCGCGACCACGCGCCGGCCATGGCCGGCGCGGTCGAGCACCGCCTGGAAGTTGGCGCGCATCGTGCCGAACTCGCTCGCGCCGACGTTGAAGGTCTCTTCGACGAGGCTGCGCTCGAGCGTCAGGCACAGCCAGATCACCCGGCACAGGTCCTCGACGTCGAGCAGCTGGTAGGCGTTGTCGCCCCGCCCGAGCACCGGGAAGGCCCGCCCCTCGTACGCCCAGTCGTACAGCAGCTCGAAGGCCCCCAGCCGCTCGGGCCCGACGAAGCTCTTGGGCCGCAGGATGCTCACGCACAGCCCGCGCGCCCGGAACTCGGTGCACAGCCGCTCGGCGTCGATCTTCGCCTGACCATAGGGCCCGACGCCCTGCAGGGCGTCGCCCTCGCGGATCGGCACATGATCCGGAATGCCGTAGACCGCCGTCGACGAGATGAAGACGAAGCGCTCGATCCGGTGGCGCAGCGCCGCCTCGAGCAGCACGCGGGTGCCGCCCACGTCGGTCGAGACGATCTCGGCCTCGCTGGCCAGCGGCAGGGCAGCCGCGCAGTGGACGACGAAGCGCACGCCCTGCATCGCCCGGTCCACCGCCCCGGCATCGCGGATGTCGCCGAGGATCGCGTCGATCCGGCGCCGCTCGGGGTAGTCGAACGGGGCAATGTCCAGCGAGCGGACCGCGAGGCCTTCGGCGAGCAGATGGCGCACCAGGTTGATGCCCAGGAAGCCCGATCCGCCCGTGACGAGACAACACCCACCGATCATCGAAACCTGCGACGAATGGGGCCGGCGACATGCCGACTCCCGACACGACCGAGCCTAGCGACGCCACCCGGGCGCCCCCTTGCGGCGGCGCAAGGCGCGGGCTGGCGGCCCCGACCCCGCTATCCTCGACGGTTTTGTTGCCGCACGAGACGATGAAACGCTGGCAGGCCGACGGGCTGCTGTTGATGGTGGCCGCGATCTGGGGCCTGGCCTTCGTGCCGCAGTCCTGGGGCATGGCCAGCCTCGGGCCGATGGCCTTCACCGGGCTGCGTTTCGCGCTGGGCGCGCTGGTCGTCGCGCCGCTGGCGTGGCGCGAACATCGCCGTGCCGCGCCCGTGCGGCCGGCAGCCGGCGGCCCGCCCCGCTGGCTGCTGCTGCTCGGCCTGGGGACGCTGATCTTCCTCGGCGCGGCGCTGCAGCAGATCGGGCTGGTGACGACGAGCGTCACCAACGCCAGCTTCCTGACCGCCTTGTACGTGCCCGGTGTGCCGCTGGTCGCCTGGCTCGTGTTTCGCCGCCGGCCGCACCCGGTGGTCTGGCCCGCCGCACTGGGCTGCCTGGCCGGCACCTGGCTGCTGACCGGCGCGCAGCCGGTGGCGATGGTGGTCGGCGACTGGTGGGTGATCGCCAGCAGCCTGCCGTGGGCCCTGCACGTGGTGCTGGTCGGCTGGGCCGCCGGGCGGCTGGGCGCGCCGTACACCGTGGCCTGCGCGCAGTTCGTGGTCTGCGCGGTCGCGAGCCTGGCCGCCGCGGCGCTGGTCGAGCCGCCGCTGGCCTGGGGCGCGGTGCGCGCCGCGGCCGGGGCGATCGCCTACACCGGCCTGGTGTCGGTGGGCATCGGCTACACCGCGCAGGTCGTCGCGCAACGTCACACGCACGAGGCCGACGCGGCGCTGCTGCTGTCGAGCGAGACGGTGTTCGCGGCGGTCTTCGGCGCCTTGCTGGCCGGTGATCGGCTCTCGGCGGCCGGCTGGGCCGGCTGTGCGCTGATCCTCGGCTGCATCGTGGCGGCGCAGCTCGTGCCGCTGCTCGGGCGCAGGCGCTGAGGCTCAGCCGTCGTCGCCGTTCCAGCGGTGCGCCGCGGCCGGGCCGAGGGTCCAGGCACCGCCGCCGGTGAGCGTCAGCACCTGGTCGTGAAAGGCCAGCAGGGCCGGGTGGTGGCTGACGCTGATCGGCGTGATCGACAGCGGCTCGAGCTGCAGGTACAGGCGCCGCTCGTTGTCGGCATCGAGCGCGCTGGTGGCCTCGTCCAGCAGCAGGTAGCGCGGCTTGGCCAGCAGGGCGCGGGCGAACGCCAGCCGCTGCTGCTCGCCGACCGACAGCAGCTTGGCCCAGTCGCGCTCGGCGTCCAGCCCGCCGAACCGATCGGCCAGGTCGGCCAGGTTGACGCGCGCCAGCCACTGCAGCAGCTCGGCGTCGGAGATGTCGCGCTCGAGCTGCGGGTACAGCAACTGGCAGCGCAGGTCGCCCAGCGGCAGGTAGGGGTGCTGCGGCAGGAACACCATGTCGGGCGACGCGGGTCGCCGCAGCGTGCCCTCACCGCAGGTCCACAGCCCGGCGATCACCCGCAGCAGCGAGCTCTTGCCATTGCCGCTGGCGCCGGTGATCAGCAGCCCGCCGCCCGGCGGCACGACGAGGTCCAGCTCGCGCAGCAGCAGCTGCTCGCGCTGCGGGGTGTAGGCGGTCACGCTCTCGAGCACCAGCTGCATGCCGGGCTCGGTGCGGATGCCGTCGGTCGGGCGGGGGCGGTCCAGCGTCTGCGTGAAGGCATGCAGGCGCTCGATGCCGGCCGAGAAACGCGACAGGCCCTCGAAGTGCTCGACGATCAGCGTCAGCGCCGACAGGATCGCGCTGAAGGCGCCCGCGGCCTGCACCGCGCGGCCGACCTCGAGCTTGCCGTCGAGCACGTCGCCGGCGATCACGATGCTGGGCAGCACCAGCGTCAGGAAGCTGTGGGCGTACTGGAACAGGTTCAGCCGCAGCTGCCACCGCAGCACCTGGCGGTAGTTCGCATAGGCCGCGTCGAACAGGCGCTGCAGCACGCTGCGCTCGCGCGGCTCGCCGTCGTGCAGCGCGATCGCCTCGGCGTTCTCGCGCAGTCGCACCAGGCCGAAACGGAAGTTGGCCTCGCGCTGCAGCTGGCCGAAATTCAACCCGATCAACCTGCGGCCGAAGACGCGGGCGGTGAAGAAGGTGCTGACCACCGCGTAGCCGCACAGGATGTAGATCAATGGCGGCGAGATCGCCCACAGCACGCCGGCGAAGGCGATCATCTCGATGACCGCGCCGAGCACGATCATCGAGAAGTACAGCGACTGGCCGGTGAAGGAATTGATGTCCTCCGAGATCCGCTGGTCGGGGTTGTCCAGCCCCGCGATCGCGTTGAGCCGGTAGTAGGCGTGGTCGGCGAGGTAGCGCGTGAGAAAGCGCCCGGTCAGCCAGCGCCGCCAGCGCAGCGCCAGCGTGTCGCGCACGAAGTAGTACAGCGCGTAGATCGGCACCGCGATCGCCAGGATCAGCGTGAAGCGCCGGATCGCGGCCCAGAAGCGATCGGCGTCGCGCGCGGCCAGCGCCGAGGTGAACTCGCCGGTCTCCTGGTTGAACAGCACGTTGAAGCCGGTCTGCCCGAGCAGCAGCAGCATCAGCAGCGCAAGCAGGCCGATGGCGCGCCAGCGTTCGTCCGAATCGAGCCAGTAGGGTTTGGCGATCGCGACGAAGCGGCGCCAGAGCCGGGCGTTGAAGCCCGGCGGGGTGGCGGCCGGCGCGCCGGCAGGGGCCGTGATGGCGGTCGGGGCGGCGTCGGTCATGGCCGCCGACTCTAGTCGACCGGCCCGGCGCAGCGCCTTGCGTCGGCGCAACGCAGGGCCCGGCGGGTCCGTCCGCCGGGGCAACGGCCCTTCAGTCGTCCAGCAGCGACAGGTCGCGCACGGCGCCCTTGTCGGCCGACATCGCCAGCTTGGCGTAGGCCTTCAACGCGGCCGAGACCTTGCGCCGGCGCGGCTGCGCCGGCTTCCAGCCGCGCGCGTCCTGCTCGGCGCGGCGGCGGGCCAGCTCGTCGTCGCCGAGCAGCACGTCGATGCGGCGGTTCGGGATGTCGATGCGGATGCGGTCGCCGTCGCGCACCAGGCCGATCGCGCCGCCCGACGCCGCCTCGGGCGAGACGTGGCCGATCGACAGGCCCGAGGTGCCGCCCGAGAAGCGGCCGTCGGTCAGCAGCGCGCAGGCCTTGCCCAGGCCCTTGGATTTGATGTACGAGGTCGGGTAGAGCATCTCCTGCATGCCCGGCCCGCCCTTCGGGCCCTCGTAGCGGATCACCACCACGTCGCCCGAGCGCACCTTGTCGCCCAGCACGTGCTCGACCGCCTCGTCCTGCGATTCGCAGACGTGCGCCGGGCCCTCGAACACCAGCAGCGCATCGTCGACGCCGGCGGTCTTGACGACGCAGCCATCGAGCGCGATGTTGCCGTGCAGCACCGCCAGCCCGCCCTCGCGGGAGAAGGCGTGGGCCAGCGAGCGGATGCAGCCCTCGGCACGGTCGGTGTCCAGGCTGGGCCAGCGCGTGGCCTGGCTGAAGGCGACCTGGCTGGGCTTGCCGGCCGGGCCGGCGCGGTAGAAGGTCCGCACCTCGGGCGAGGGATCGCGCATCACGTCCCAGCGGTCGAGCGCGTCCTTCAGCGTCGGCGCGTGCACGGTCGGCACGTCGGTGTGCAGCTGGCCCGCGCGGTCGAGCTCGCCCAGGATGGCCATGATGCCGCCGGCGCGGTGCACGTCCTCGATGTGGTACTTGGGCGTGTTGGGCGCCACCTTGCACAGCTGCGGCACGTTTCGCGAAAGGCGGTCGATGTCCTTCATCGTGAAGTCGATGCCCGCCTCCTGCGCGGTGGCCAGCAGGTGCAGGATGGTGTTGGTCGAGCCGCCCATCGCGATGTCCAGCGTCATCGCGTTCTCGAACGCCTTCACGCCCACCGCACGCGGCAGCACGCGCTCGTCGCCCTGTTCGTAGTAGCGCCGGCACAGCTCGACAATCAGCTGCCCGGCCTGCTTGAACAGCTGCTCGCGGTCGGCATGGGTCGCCACCACGGTGCCGTTGCCGGGCAGCGACAGGCCGAGCGCCTCGGTCAGGCAGTTCATCGAGTTGGCGGTGAACATGCCCGAGCAGGAGCCACAGGTCGGGCAGGCCGAGCGCTCGACCTCGGCCACGGTCTCGTCCGACACCTTCGGGTCGGCGGCCATGACCATCGCGTCGATCAGGTCCAGCTTGTGCACGCCCAGGCGGGTCTTGCCGGCCTCCATCGGCCCGCCGGAGACGAACACGACGGGGATGTTCAGCCGCATCGCGGCCATCAGCATGCCCGGGGTGATCTTGTCGCAGTTGGAGATGCACACCAGCGCGTCGGCGCAGTGCGCGTTGACCATGTACTCGACCGAGTCGGCAATGATGTCGCGGCTGGGCAGCGAATACAGCATGCCGTCGTGGCCCATCGCGATGCCGTCGTCGACCGCGATGGTGTTGAACTCCTTGGCCACGCCGCCGGCGGCCTCGACCTCGCGCGCCACCAGCTGGCCCAGGTCCTTCAGGTGCACGTGGCCGGGCACGAACTGGGTGAACGAGTTGGCGATCGCGACGATGGGCTTGTCGAAATCGCCGTCCTGCATGCCGGTGGCGCGCCACAGGGCGCGTGCACCGGCCATGTTGCGGCCGGCGGTGGAGGTCTTGGAACGGTAGGCGGGCATGGTGTGGTTCAGCAGTCGGCCGGCCGGGGCGGCGGGCGGGAGGATCGGGGCGGAGGACGGCGCGCGGCGCGCCACCCGCAATTCTCGGCCAGACGGCCTTCGGGGCGTGCCCCCGGGACGCTCAGAGCTCGAAGCCGTAGTCGATCGACAGCGGCGCGTGGTCGGAGAAGCGCTTCTCGAGGTAGATGTGCTCCTGCCTGGCGTGCTCGGCCATGGCCGGCGTGGCCAGCTGGTAATCGAGCCGCCAACCCACGTTCTTGGCCCAGGCCTGGCCGCGGTTGCTCCACCAGGTGTATTGCTCGGGCTTGTCGTTCAGGCGCCGGAACACGTCGACCAGGCCGGCTTCCTCGAGCAGGCGCGTCATCCACGCGCGCTCCTCGGGCAGGAAGCCCGAGTTCTTCTGGTTGCCCTTCCAGTTCTTCAGGTCGATCTCCTTATGGGCGATGTTCACGTCGCCGACCAGGATGAACTCGCGCTGGCCCTTGAGCGACATGAGGTGCGGGTAGATCACCTCGAGGAAGCGGTACTTCGCGAGCTGGCGTTCCTCGCCCGAGGAGCCGCTGGGGAAGTAGCAGCTGATCACGCTGAACTTGCGCCCGGGCTTGTCGAAGCGGACCTCGACGTAGCGGCCCTCGTCGTCGAACTCGTTCACGCCCAGGCCGGTGATCACCTCGCTCGGCGCGTGGCGTGTGTACAGGCCGACGCCCGAATATCCCTTCTTCTGCGCGAAGTGGAAATGGCCGTCCATGCCGGCCACACGCTCGAAACGGCCGGCCACGTCGGCGGCCTGGGCCTTGACTTCCTGCACCCCCATACAATCAGCCTGGGTCTGCTCGGCCCATTCGACGAAGCCCTTGGTGGCGGCCGATCGAATGCCGTTCAGGTTGAGCGTGACCAGGCGAAAACCCATGGGTGAAAGTCCTTGATGTCTGAGATGGCCGCAACTGAGTCGCTGGATCCGCTGGCGCAGGATTTCGTGAAGTTCTCGGTGCAAGCCGGGGTGCTGCGCTTTGGCGACTTCAAGACCAAGGCCGGCCGCCAGTCGCCCTACTTCTTCAACACCGGTCTGTTCGACGACGGTGCGAAGCTCGCGAGGCTGGGCGAATTCTATGCACGCCGCCTGATCGCCTCGGGGCTCGGCTTCGACATGTTGTTCGGACCGGCCTACAAGGGCATCACGCTCGCGGCGGCGGTGGCCATCGGCCTGGCGCGCGAGGGCCGCAACGTGCCCTACGCCTACAACCGCAAGGAAGCCAAGGACCACGGCGAGGGCGGCACGCTGGTCGGCGCCCCCGTCAAGGGCCGGGTGCTGATCATCGACGACGTGATCACCGACGGCGCCTCCAAGCGCGAAGCCGCCGAGATGATCCGCGCCGCCGGGGCGACGCCGGTCGGCGTGGCGATCACGATGGACCGGCAGGAGCGCGCGAGCGACACGTCGGCCGACCGCCGTTCCGGCGTGCAGTACGTCGAGCAGGAGCTGGGCCTGAAGGTCGTCTCGATCGCGACGCTGGCCGACCTGATGCAGTTCCTGGCCGCCACCGACGACCCGGCGCTGAAGGCCAACACCGAACGCGTGGCGGCCTACCGTGCCCGCTACGGCGTCTGAGCCACCATGCGCGCTGTCGCCGCGGGCCTGCTGATCGCCGCAGCCGCTGCGTCGGCAGGCGCCGCGACGCCGCCCCGTCCGGGCGAGAGCGCTCCGGCCACGCCGATCTACACCTGCGTCGACGCCCAGGGCCACCGGCTGAGCTCCGACCGCCCGATTCCCGAGTGCCTGAGCCAGGACCAGCGGCTGCTGAACCGCGACGGCACGCTGAAGGCCGTCGTGCCGCCGGCGCAGAGCCCGGAAGAGAAGGCCAGGCAAGAGGCGGCCAAGCGCCAGGCCGAGCAGATCCGGCTGGCGCGCGAGGCCGAGGCGCGGCGCGACCGCGCGCTGCTGGCACGCTACCCCGACCAGGCCACCCACGACGAGGCCCGGGCCCGCGCCCAGGAGCCGGTGACGCGGCAGGTCGAGGCCGCGCGGCGCCGGTTGGCCGAGCTGGAGGTCGACACCCAGGCCCTGGCCAGCGAGCGCGAAGCCCTGGGCAAGAAACCGATGCCGCAGGCCATGCGCGCCCGCGTCGCCGCCAACGAAGGGGCAATCGAGGCGCAGCGCACGATCCTGCGCGACCAGGAAGCCGAGCGCGAGCGCCTGACCTTGCAGTTCGACGCCGAGCTGGCGCGGTTGCGCGCCCTGTGGGCCGGCGCGGCCCCGGGCCGCATGGGGCCGATCGTCGTGCCATCGGCGCCGGCACGCGGCGCCTCCGCCCCTTGAACGAGGAATCGCCCGGATGCCGCTTCTGAAACGCCCTCGGCTCGCCGCCGGCCTGGCGCTCGCGCTGGCCAGCGTGGCTGCATACGCGAGCCCGGCCGACTACCAATGCGAAGACGGTGGCACGCTGACCGCCGATTTCTCGCCCCGCGCCGCCCAGGTGCGCTACGAGGGCCAGCACTGGACGCTGCAGCGCGTGCGCGAGGCGCGCGAAGCGCGTTACGTCTCGCGCGCCGGCGTCAGCATCACGCTGCTGAAGAACCAGGCCACGCTGGAGCGCAAGGGCCAGCCGTCGCTGGCCTGCAAGCTCGTCGTGCGCGCCCTGCGGCCCGAGGCCCTCGGCGTGGCGCCGGCGGCTGCCGACAGCGCAGCGCAGCGCTGACGCGCCGCGCACAAACACACACACCGGCAACGCGGCGGCGCTAAGCTGCCGCCATGCGCCGGCCCGCCACGCACCCGATCACGCTCGCCAGGCGGCACGCCACCACCTGGCTGGCGGCGTGGCTGCTCGTGCCCCTGCTGCTCGCCGGCTGCGGGGGCGGAGGCGGGAGCGGCCGCCCCGACAGCCCGCCGCTCGCCTATAACGACCCGGTGGTCTACGCCAGCGGCCCGAATGCCGCACTCGCCAGCGCCACCGAGGCCGCCGCGGTCACCCCGCACCAGCTCACGCTCGGCGGCCGCACACTCGCCTACACGGCCACCGCCGGCCACCTGACGGCCCACGCGCTGGTCGGCGACGCGGCGCTGGCGAGCATGTTCTACGTCGCCTACACGCTCGACGGCGCCAACCCGGCGACGCGGCCGGTGACCTTCTTCTACAACGGCGGCCCGGGCTCGGCCAGCGTCTGGCTGCACCTGGGCTCGTTCGGACCGAAGCGGCTGGTGACGGGCGCGCCGAGCGCCTCGCCGACCAAGCCCTTCGCGCTGGTCGACAACAGCGAGTCGCTGCTGGATGTCTCCGACCTGGTCTTCATCGATGCGGTCGGCACCGGCTTGTCCGAGGCGATCGCGCCCAGCCGCAACCTCAGCTTCTGGGGCGTGGACGCCGACGCCGACCTGTTTCGCGACAGCATCCGGCGCTGGCTCGCGCTGAACGGGCGCTCGGCCTCGCCGCTGTTCCTGTTCGGCGAGAGCTACGGCACGCTGCGCAGCGCGCTGCTGGCCGAGCGGCTGGAGTCGGCCGGGGTGCCGCTGGCCGGCGTGGTCCTGCAGTCGTCGATCCTGAACTACAACAGCAACTGCGCGGTGTTCTCGCCCGGCGCGGTCGACTGCACCGGCTACCTGCCGAGCTACTCGGCGGTCGGTGCCTGGTTCGGCCTGACGACGCCGGTGCCCGACGACCTGGGCGCCTTCCTCGTCGAGATGCGCGGCTTCGCCGAAGACGGCTACCACCCCGCCGTGGTGGACTGGCTGAGTGCCTCGATCGCGCCGCCGGCCGGGCTGCTCGGCGAGCTGGTCGCGAACACCGGCGAAGCCTTGTCGCAGTGGCAGCTCGAGTTCAGCCTCGGGCCCGATCGTTTCCAGCGCACGCTGAAGGCCGGGCAGCTGACCGGCCGCTACGACGCGCGCATGGCCGTGCCCACAGGCAGCCCGCTGGCCAACGAGGGCGACCCCTCGTCGACCGTCATCAGTGCCGAATTCGATGCGGCGATCGACGCCTACCTGCCGCAGGTGCTGGGTTACGGCACGGCGAGCCGCTACACGAGCCTCGCGGACGCGATCGCCTACTGGAATTTCGGGCACGACGGCAACGAACTGCCCGATGCGGTGCCCGACCTCGCGGCCGCGATGGCGCTCAACCCGGCGCTGCGCGTGCTGTCGCTGTCGGGCGTCGACGACCTCGCGACACCGTTCTACCAGACCGAGCGCGACCTGACGCGGCTGCCCGACCTGGCGCCACGCTTGACCGTGCGCAGCTATGTCGGCGGGCACATGACCTACCTCGACGACAGCTCGCGGGTGATGCAGAAGGCCGATCTGGCGGCCTTCTACCAGGCCGCGATGGCGGCGGCGGGGGCGGCGCGATGAGCTGGCGCTGGCTTCGCCGGCTTGCCGCAGCGCTCGGGTGCTGCGCAGTGCTGACGGCGTCGGCGCAGCCTGCACCGCGGGCCCTGCGCGACCCTGCCGTGCCCGAAGAGCTGCGCCACACCGCGCCCGCGCCAGCCACCCGTGGCGCCGTGCTGCAGGCCCAGGTCGAGGCCAAGCTGCGCGCGCGCTTCGACGCCGCCGACACGAACGGGCAGGGCCACATCAGCCGGGCCCAGGCCGAGGCCGCGGGCCTGGGCTTCGTCGCGCGCCACTTCGACGCCATCGACAGCGCCGGCCACGGCAGCGTCAGCTGGGCGCAGGTGCGGGCCTACATCGCCCAGCGGCAGCGCAGCCGCTGAATCAACTAGCTGAGCCTCGCCTTCAGCAGCTCGCCGGCCTGCGCCGGGTTCGCCTTGCCCTTGCTGGCCTTCATCACCTGGCCGACCAGTGCGTTGAAGGCCTTGTCCTTGCCGGCCTTGTATTCCTCGACCGACTTGGCATTCGCGGCGATCACCTCGTCGACGATCTTCTCCAGCGCGCCGGTGTCGTTCATCTGCTTCAGGCCCTTGGCCTCGATGATTCGGTCGACCTCGTTGTCCTCGCCGCTCCACAGGGCATCGAAGACCTGCCGGGCGGCGTTGTTGCTGACGGTGCCGTCCTGGATGCGGCCGATGAGCTGGGCCAGCGTGGCGGGCGCCACCGGCGCGTGGGCGATGTCTCGGTCCTCGGCGTTCAGGCGCTTGCTGATCTCGCCCATCAGCCAGTTCGCGACCAGCTTGGGCGCCTTGCTCGCGTCCCGCGCTGCTTCGTAGTAGCGGGCAAAGGCCAGGCTCTGCGTCATCATCGACGCGTCGTACTCGGGCAGGCCGTCGGCGATCATGAAGCGCTCGGCCATCGCGCCGGGCAACTCGGGCATCGCGGCCTTGACCGAGGCGATCCATTCCGGCGCGATGACCAGCGGCGGCAGGTCGGGATCGGGAAAGTAGCGGTAGTCGTGCGCGTCTTCCTTGGTCCGCATCGCCCGGGTCGCGCCACGGCCGCCGTTGGCGTCGGGGTTGAACAGCACGGTGGCCTGCTGGATCGCGCGGCCGTCCTCGATCTCGTCGATCTGCCACTGCACCTCGGCGTCGATCGCGGCCTGCAGGAAGCGGAAGCTGTTGAGGTTCTTGATCTCGCGCCGCGTGCCGTAGGGCGCGCCGGGCCGGCGCACCGAGACGTTGGCATCGCAGCGGAACGAGCCTTCCTGCATGTTGCCGTCGCAGATGCCCAGCCACACGACCAGGCCGTGCAGCGTCTTCGCGTACTCGACCGCCTCGGCGGCCGAGCGCATGTCGGGCTCGGTGACGATCTCCAGCAGCGGCGTACCGGCACGGTTCAGGTCGATGCCCGAGCAGCCGGGCGTCTCCAGTCCCTCGTGCATCGACTTGCCGGCGTCCTCCTCGAGGTGGGCGCGGGTCAGATGCACGGTATGGGGCCGGTCGCCGACGAAGAAATGCACCGTCCCGCCCTGCACGACCGGGATCTCGTACTGGCTGATCTGGTAGCCCTTGGGCAGGTCGGGGTAGAAGTAGTTCTTGCGGGCGAAGATCGACAGCGGCGCGATCTTCGCGCCCACGGCCAGGCCGAAGCGGATCGCGCGCTCGACCGCACCGCGGTTGATCACCGGCAGCGTGCCGGGCAGCGCGAGGTCGACCGGGCAGGCCTGGGTGTTCGGCTCGGCGCCGAAACGGGTCGACGCGCCGGAGAAGATCTTCGAGACGGTCGAGAGCTGGGCGTGCGTCTCGAGGCCGATCACGACCTCGTAGCCACGAACAAGGGCGGCGGTGCTCATGGTGTGCGGGTATGGAAATCGGTGGCTTGCTGGAAGGCGTGGGCGGCGTGCAGCAGCTGGCCTTCGGCGAAGTAGTTGCCCAGCAGCTGCAGGCCGACCGGCATGTGGCCTTCGCCGAAGCCTGCCGGCACGCTCATGCCGGGCAGGCCGGCCAGGCTGCCCGGCAGCGTGAAGATGTCGGCCAGGTAGGCCTTGACCGGGTCGTCGCCTTGCTCACCGAGTTTCCACGCCACCGTCGGCGCCACCGGGCCGGCGATCAGGTCGCACTGCTGGAAGCAGGCCTGGAAATCGTCGGCGATCATGCGGCGCAGCTTCTGTGCCTGCAGGTAGTAGGCGTCGTAGTAACCGTGCGAGAGCACGTAGGTGCCGATCATGATGCGGCGCTTGACCTCGGGGCCGAAGGCCTCCGAGCGCGACTTCTTGTACATGTCGAGCAGGTCGCCGTACTTGGCCGCACGGTGGCCGTAGCGCACGCCGTCGAACCGCGACAGGTTCGAGCTCGCCTCGGCCGGCGCGATGATGTAGTAGACGGGGATCGACAGCTCGGTGCGCGGCAGGCTCACGTCGACCAGCGTCGCGCCGAGCCTCTCGTATTCGGCCAGCGCCGCGCGCACCGCGCCGTTCACGTCGGAGGCCAGCGCCGCGGGGAAGAACTCCTTCGGCAGGCCGATGCGCAGGCCCTGCAGCGGCTTGGCGGCCGAAGCCCCTTCACGCGCCTGCAGCATCTGCGCGTGGAAGTCCTGCGGCGGGCGCTGGGCGCTGGTGGCGTCGCGCTCGTCGAAGCCGCTCATCGCGGACAGCAGCAGCGCGCAGTCCTCGGCCGAGCGGGCCATCGGGCCGGCCTGGTCCAGGCTGGAGGCGAAGGCGATCATGCCGTAGCGCGAGCACACGCCGTAGGTCGGCTTGATGCCGGTGATGCCCGTGAAGCTGGCCGGCTGGCGGATCGAGCCGCCGGTGTCGGTGCCGGTCGCCGCCGGCACCAGGCGCGCGGCCACCGCCGCAGCCGAACCGCCGGACGAGCCGCCCGGCACGCGCGTCGTGTCCCAGGGGTTCTTCACCGGGCCGTAGGCCGAGTTCTCGTTGGCCGAGCCCATCGCGAACTCGTCGCAGTTCAGCTTGCCCAGGCTCACTGCCCCGGCGGCCGCCAGGCGGGCCACGACGGTCGCGTCGAACGGGCTGGCATACCCCTCGAGCATCTTCGAGCCGGCGGTCGAGGGCTGGCCCTTGGTGACGAAGATGTCCTTGTGGGCGATCGGCACGCCGGTCAGCGCGCCGGCTTGGCCGGCGGCGCGCGCCGCGTCGGCCGCGCGGGCCTCGGCGCGGGCGCCGGCGCTGTCCAGGTGCAGGAAGGCACCCAGGTGCTGGTGATCGCCGATGCGGCCGAGCAGGTGGTCGACCAGTTCGGCGCTGGAGACCTGCTTGTCGGCCAGGGCGCGCGACAGCGCCGCCACGCCGAGCTCGTGCAATGCCCGGCTCATTCGATCACCTTCGGCACGAGGAACAGCCCGTTCTCGAGCGCCGGCGCGCTGGCCTGGTTGGCCTCGCGGTCGTTGGGCTCGGTGACCACGTCGTCGCGCAGGCGCAGCTCGACCGCGTGCACCGCCGACAGCGGCGTGTACAGCGGCTCGACGCCGCGCGTGTCGACTGCGCTCATCTGCTCGACGATGCGGAAGAACCCGTTCAGCTGGCCGAGCATCGCGTCGGCTTCGGCAGGCGCCAGTTCAAGCCGCGCCAGATGGGCGATGCGGCTCACGTCCTCGGTGGTCAGTGGCATGGGAGAAGGATTCGTTGGCAGCAAGGGTAGCCCGCGCGGCCGGCAGCGGCCTGCGTGACGGGCTGCGAGGGGCCGGAAGGCCGCGCCAGGCCTCAAAAATAGGGGCGTCAGCCCTCGGTGGCCCAGGGGGCTTGCGGTATTATCCCCGGTTATCCACAAGCCCCCGGTTCGCTACGGCGGCCAGCCCGGCTCGACCGGTATGGCGGCGCGAAACACGCGGTGTCGTGGGTCACGTTTGGAATCCCCCGACTGCCGCGTTCTGGCCCGACACTGCGCCGGGCCGCTTGACTCAAAGCGCCATCACCACCGCGCCCCCCAAATTCATGCAGCCCCGAGGTTTCGAGCCTGCCGTGCCGCCGATGCAGCCCAGGCGCCCCGCGCGCCACGTCGGCGCCCGCAGCACGCTCGGCCCGGTGCAGCTTCGCTCCTTTCACTGACCGAACATGTTCGCTCCCCTGCGTCGCTACTTCTCGACCGACCTCGCCATCGACCTTGGCACCGCCAACACGCTGATCTATGTTCGCGGCAAGGGCATCGTGCTCGACGAGCCCTCGGTCGTCTCGATCCGCCATGAAGGCGGGCCGAGCGGCAAGAAGACCATCCAGGCCGTCGGCCACGAGGCCAAGGCCATGCTCGGCAAGGTGCCCGGCAACATCGAGGCCATCCGCCCGATGAAGGACGGCGTCATCGCCGACTTCACCGTGACGGAGCAGATGCTCAAGCAGTTCATCAAGATGGTCCACCCGCGCTCGGTGCTCAAGCCGAGCCCGCGGATCATCATCTGCGTGCCTTGCGGATCGACCCAGGTCGAGCGCCGCGCAATCCGCGAGTCGGCGCTGGGAGCCGGTGCTTCCCAGGTATTCCTGATTGAAGAGCCGATGGCGGCTGCGATCGGCGCCGGTTTGCCAGTGTCGGACGCGACCGGTTCGATGGTAG
>NZ_DATFAN010000212.1:0-3235 GCF_035254525.1 Ideonella sp.
CACGTCCACGGGCCGGGCTGCAAGCACGACCACGGCCACGGCGGCCACCGCCACTGACATGCCGCCCGCCGCGCTGCCGGCCCCCACGCTGCTGCGGCTGATGTGGCTGGCCTCGCCGGCCCTGCCGGTCGGCGGCTTCAGCTATTCGGAAGGGCTGGAGGCGGCCGTCGACGCCGGCCGGGTGCACGACGAGGCGAGCGCGGCCGCCTGGGTACTGGACCAGCTCAAGCTCGCGCTCGGACGATCGGAGTTGCCGCTGCTGGCCCAGGCTTGGGCCGCATGGCAGCAGGCCGACCTGCCGCGCGCCGCCGCGTTGAACGACTGGGTGCGCTGCACGCGCGAGAGCAGCGAGTTCCGCCAGCAGACCGAGCAGATGGGCCGTTCGCTCGGCGAGTGGCTGCGCCAGCGCGCGCCCGATGACGAGCGCGTCGCCTTCCTCGGCCGGCTCAACCCCGCACCGACCTGGCCGGTCGCCTTCGCGCTCGCCGCGCTGCTGGCCAGCGCCCCGGTGCGCGAAGCGCTGCTGGCCTGTGCCTTCGGCTGGGCCGAGAACATGGTGCAGGCCGCGCTGAAGGCCGTGCCGCTCGGCCAGAGCGCCGGCCAGCGCATGCTGGACCAGGCGGTGGCAGCGATCGAGCCGGTGGTCGACGCCGCGCTCGCGATGCCCGACGACACGCGCCAGGCCTTCACGCCAATGCTGGCGATCGCCTCGGCGCAGCACGAGGCACAGTACTCGCGGCTGTTCCGCTCGTAGGCTTCAGTCCTTCTCGCGGCCCCACACCGCGAACAGCACCCGCGCCTTGCGCCAGGGCGACATGCGCTCGTCGGACAGCACGTCGAGAAAGTCCGACAGCCGCTTGGACTTGGCGATCGTGTAGAGCGTGAGCCAGGTCGTCAGCGCAAACACGCCGCCGAACCAGGCGATGCGCCGCCACATCGGGGCGTCCGCTTCAGCCAGCAGGTTCATGCCGAGAAAGCCCGTCGTCACCGTGCCGATCAGGCCGAACATCGTGACCACCGTCAGCCGCACCACCGTGTTGGCCTGGCGGCGCAGGCTGTCCGCATCGAGGTAGGCGTTCATGTCGGCGATGCGCTCCTTCACGTCGGCATACAGCGCGTCCAAGCCCAGGTGGCGCGCGGTCAGCTCGAACAGCGCACGGGCCTGCGCCTGCTCCGCCACCTGGTGGAACCAGTAGCGGTGCGTGAAGCGCAGAAAGCCTTCGAAGCAGGCGCGGATCTCGCGCTTGAAGCGCTTGACGCTCGACGGGTTGCGCACGTTCAGGCGCTTGAGCGCCGCGACCAGCCGGTCGCTGAACATCAGCAACGCCGCCTTCTGGAAATGCGCGATCAGGAAGATCATGAAGTGCGGGTGGCGGAACTGCGCCAACACGCCACGATCGCCGCAGCGGAAGAAAGCCGCGTCGGCCCGGCCGACGACCACCAGCGCGTGGCCGCTGCACAGGTAGCGCGTGTCGGGCGCCGCGCCGGTGGTCGACCAGAAGCGGTCGTAACAATGGCGTGCCTCGAAGTCGGCGAGGTGCCGCTCCGAATAGGGCAGTTCGCCAGCGCCATCGGCCCCCTGCGCGCCGCCGGCCCCGGTCACCAGGCCCAGGCGAACGAAGTCGGCGCGTGACAGCGCGCGCGGGTCGTCCAACGCGAGGTAGGCCATCATCGGCATGCGGTAGTACTCGATCTGGCGGTAGCGCAGCGCGCCCTCCACGGCCGAGTGGTCGGGCACCAGCGGCTCGAGGAGCCAGGCCCAGTGCGCCGCGATGCGCGGCGCCCGGTGCTCGGCCACGTGGGCCAGATAGACCTCGCGCGCCTGCGCGTCGGATTGCGCGAGCACGCGCCCGTCGGCCGCCAGCCACTCGGCAGCGAAGTGGCAGTGCTGCGGCCGGCCGGCCGCGTCCCAGCCCGGCGGGTAGGCGCGGCCGGTGCGGTAGAGCAGCTCCTGCGCCAGCGGCAGGCTCAGCGCATCGGCCTCGAGCTCGACGTTGAGCAGCACCACATCGACGTCGAAGAAGAAGTACAGGTCGACGTGCACGACGCGCAGTTCGACGGGCTGCGCCCCCGCACGCGGCCAGACGCGTGCGCGCGCCACGTCGCGCCGGCGGAACACGCGCATCGGCGCGCCGTGGTACTCGTCGTCGCCTTCGTCACTGTCACGCGCGACGCGGCCCTCGCCGTAGAGAAAGCGCTGCACGTAGGGCAGGAAGGTGACGAACTCGTTGTAGTGCCGCTCGTGAAACTGCTTCGGGTCGCCGGTGTACTCGTCGACCTGCTCGCGCCACGGTGACGCGGGCCCGGCCTCGCGCAGGCGCTGCCAGGGCGGCTGGCCATCGTCGCGCCGGCCGGGCATCAGGCGCAGCGGCCACAGCAACACCTGGCGAAGGTGCCGCACGGTGACCGGCTCCGGCGCCCCGGCCGTTGGCGCCGTGGCGAGCCTGCTGTCGTGGACCGGGCCGTCGTCGAGCATGCGGGCCACTGTACGCCCGGGCTTTGCCGCGCAGCAAGACACAGCAACATGGGCGCAATGCCAGGGCAGGATCATGCATCTGTGCAGGCGGCTGCCGGCCGCGGTGCCCCCTCCCTCACCCCGAGGTCGGTGGCCGCCTGCACAACTCCCGGCGCCATGCTGGCGCACAGTTGGCACGGGGCGTGCATGCCATCATGCGCACCATGAACACCTCGCCCGCCCTGCGCACCAAGCCCCTTCCCCCTTTGCGCGTCGGCGTCGGCGGCCCGGTCGGCTCGGGCAAGACCACGCTGGTCGAGATGCTGTGCAAGACCATGCGCGAGCGCTGGGACCTGGTCGTCGTGACCAACGATATCTACACCAAGGAAGACCAGCGCCTGCTCACCGTGGCCGGCGCGCTGGAGCCCGAGCGCATCATGGGCGTCGAGACCGGTGGCTGCCCGCACACGGCCATCCGCGAAGACGCATCGATCAACCTCGAGGCGGTCGACCGCATGCTCGAGCGCTTCCCGAACGCCGACATCGTGTTCATCGAATCCGGCGGCGACAACCTGGCCGCCACCTTCAGCCCGGAGCTCTCCGACCTCACGATCTACGTGATCGACGTGGCCGCGGGCGAGAAGATCCCGCGCAAGGGCGGCCCCGGCATCACCAAGAGCGACCTCTTCGTGATCAACAAGACCGACCTCGCGCCTTACGTAGGGGCCGACCTGTCGGTGATGGAAGCCGACACCAAGCGCATGCGCGGCGCCAAGCCCT
>NZ_DATFAN010000213.1:0-138347 GCF_035254525.1 Ideonella sp.
GCATCAAGTCCTTTGAGGACTTGGCGCAGGCCTTCGCGAACCAAGGCATGGTCGTCAACGACGAGAATTTTCAACTTTCTCTCCGGCTTTCGTCAGGGGCAGCCAGCATGGTAGCTGAAGTTCGATGCCCTGTCGGGCAAATCACGCGCCGCTGCCGTTGCCAGAGTCGCCTCAGCGCCAGTGGCCTTGCTGGGTCGGGGCAAAGCCGTTGTCTCGATGGCCGAGGTCCGAGGGGCTGAGGTCGAATTTCGGCAAGGCCGTGGCCGATGTCCAGTAACCGGGCTCAGGCATGGACGTGTACGGGCACTCGCAGGCGGGGGAAAAACGCCAGACCACGGTGTGCCGGGAATGGTCGGTGGCGGGGTCGAAACGCTGCAGTGCCTGCAGCAGTTGCTGCTGGATCAACGGTGCGTAGCGCAACAGCCCTTCGTGCCACTGGTGGATCAGCACCTGGATTTGCAGGACCGGATCGCCGACGCTGCGAGAGCGGGTCAGGATTTCACAGCCCACCCATTCCGGCGGAATGCCATTCATGCGCAAGGTGTCGCGCAGCACAACACGCACCAGCTCCCGGTGAGTGGCGGTATGTTGTTGGGTGCTGAGCGGTAATGAGGACGACGGCAGGGACGCAAAATCCGTCGCTGTGTCGTCCCTCTGCTTTCGCCCGGCTCGTCCGATTCCGAAAAATCCGAACATGTCAATGTTTCCCCTGAGTGTCTTGGCTGGCTCAGCCCGATGTACCCCGGGTCTGTCCGACATGGCTCCAGTGTAAGGGAATCGGCGTTTTGGCAAGAGGCGCTGCCGCCGCAGGCGATCAGCGGCGGCCATGCTGTGTCCGGGACGCAACTCCGGGTTGACAGGAGGCGAATCCGTGAGGTTCGAGAAAACCGACGGGCCGGCGCCAGCGCGCTGATGTGCGTGCCACAGACACTCCAGAGGCGCTTGCGGGTGGTTCGGACGAGTCGGTCGGCAGTTTGCAAATTTGAAGATCTCGGACGTTTTAAGGTGTAGGCGCCGTCGTTTCTGTGCGTGGTGCTATTAAAAATGTAGCGAATAACAATGGGCAAATGCAGCAAATAAAAAGCCCGCCGAAGCGGGCTTGGGTTGGGAGCGGGGGAGCCGGGTTTAGCCGCCGTGGAACTTCATCATCAGCGGCACGATCAGCAGCGCCACGATGTTGATGATCTTGATCAGCGGGTTGACGGCGGGGCCGGCGGTGTCCTTGTAGGGATCGCCCACCGTGTCACCGGTGACGGCGGCCTTGTGGGCTTCGCTGCCCTTGCCGCCATGGTGGCCGTCTTCGATGTACTTCTTGGCATTGTCCCAGGCGCCGCCGCCGGTGCACATGGAGATGGCGACGAACAGGCCCGTAACGATGGTCCCCATCAGCAGACCACCGAGCGCCGCCGGGCCGAGGACCAGGCCGACCAGGATCGGCACCACCACCGGCAGCAGCGAGGGGATCATCATTTCCTTGATGGCGGCGGTGGTCAGCATGTCCACCGCGGTGTCGTACTCGGGCTTGCCCGAGCCGTCCATGATGCCCTTGATGGTCTGGAACTGGCGGCGCACTTCAACCACCACCGAGCCGGCGGCCCTGCCGACGGCTTCCATGGCCATGGCGCCGAACAGGTAGGGGATCAGGCCGCCGATGATCAGACCGATGATCACCATCTGGTTGCTGAGGTCGAAGGTGATGACCTTGCCGAAAGACTCCAGCTTGTGGGTGTAGTCGGCGAACAGCACCAGCGAGGCCAGGCCGGCCGAGCCGATGGCATAGCCTTTGGTGACGGCCTTGGTGGTATTGCCCACGGCGTCCAGCGGGTCGGTGATGTCACGCACGCTGGAGGGCAGTTCGGACATTTCGGCAATGCCGCCGGCGTTGTCGGTGATCGGGCCGTAGGCGTCCAGCGCCACCACGATGCCGGCCATGCTCAGCATGGAGGTCGCAGCCACTGCCACGCCATACAGGCCGGCGAGCTGGTAGGCAACCCAGATGGCGATGCAGACGAAGATCACGGGCCAGGCGGTGGAGCGCATGGAGACGCCCAGACCGGCAATGATGTTGGTGCCGTGGCCGGTGGTGGAGGCTTGCGCGATGTGCTGCACCGGGGCGTATTGCGTGCCGGTGTAGTACTCGGTGATCCACACCAGGGCGGCGGTTAGCACCAGGCCCACGGCGCAGGCGCCGAACAGGCGCAGCTGGCTGCCGGAGGCGGCAATCGCGTTGTCGGGGATCAGCCACATCGTGACGAAGAAGAAGGCGACCAGCGACAGCACACCGGCCACTGCCAGGCCCTTGTAGAGGGCCGGCATCACGTTTTTCATGCCCGGGGCGGCCTTGACGAAGAAGCAGCCGATGATGGAGGCGATGATGGACACCGCACCCAGGGCCAGCGGGTAGACCACCGCGCTGGTGCCGGCACCAGCGACCAGCAAGGCGCCCAGCACCATGGTCGCGATCAGGGTCACGGCGTAGGTCTCGAACAGGTCGGCCGCCATGCCGGCGCAGTCGCCGACGTTGTCGCCCACGTTGTCGGCGATCACGGCGGGGTTGCGCGGGTCGTCCTCGGGGATCCCGGCCTCGACCTTGCCCACCAGGTCGGCGCCCACGTCGGCGCCCTTGGTGAAGATGCCGCCGCCCAGGCGCGCGAAGATCGAGATCAGCGACGAGCCGAAGGCCAGGCCGAGCATCGGCTTGAGCGTTTCAGGCTTCACATCGGTGCCGCCGGTGACGAACCAGAAGAACGCGCCGACGCCCAGCAGGCCCAGGCCG
The DNA here is from genome assembly GCF_035254525.1 of Ideonella sp. Classification (GTDB taxonomy): domain Bacteria; phylum Pseudomonadota; class Gammaproteobacteria; order Burkholderiales; family Burkholderiaceae_C; genus Ideonella. The sequence goes on from NZ_DATFAN010000213.1 coordinate 2,777, forward strand.
ACGACCAGCATGCCGGTGATCGCCCCGCCCTTGAAGGCCACGTTCAACGCCGGGGCAATGCCTTGGGTCGCGGCCTGCGCGGTGCGCACGTTGGCACGAACGGAAACATTCATGCCGATGAAGCCGCACGCACCGGAAAGGATGGCGCCGACGACGAACCCGCCCGCGGTGAGCCGGCCGAGGAAGAAGAAGATCAACACGGCCAGTACCACGCCGACGATGGCGATGGTCTTGTACTGGCGCGCCAGGTAGGCCGCGGCACCTTGCTGCACCGCGCCGGCAATCTCCTGCATGCGGGCGTTGCCCGGGTCCTGCTTCAGGATCCAGCTGCGCTGGACGAAGCCGTAAAGCACAGCCGCGAGGCCGCACGCCAGCGCCACATACAGCGCCATGGTGGTCGATATCAAAGGGTTCTCCTTCCGCTCACTGACACTAATCTTGTGCTTGGCGCCCCAGTGACTGGGGCATGCTCATCGGGCCACCCCGCAGGGGCGCGCTGGCATGCTAAGTGAACACCCGGGCGCTCGGGATGGTGTTTTCCTGCGGTGCATCAAAAGGTCGGCGCTGTCAGGGCTTGGCAAGCGCGGTTCGTAGAATCGGGGTTTCCCCGCTTCTCATCACTCCCCAGAACACCATGAGCCTGCACAACGTCACCCCCGGCGCCAAGGCGCCCGACGAGTTCAACGTGATCATCGAGATCCCGATGAATGCCGACCCGATCAAGTATGAGGTCGATGAGGAGAGCGGCGCGCTGTTCGTCGACCGCTTCATGGCGACCTCGATGCACTACCCGTGCAACTACGGCTACATCCCGCAGACCCTCGCCGACGACGGCGACCCGGTCGACGTGCTGGTTATCACGCCGGTGCCGCTGATCCCCGGTGTGGTGGTGACCTGCCGCCCGGTGGGCATGCTTCGAATGGACGACGAGGCTGGTGGCGACAACAAGCTGATCGCGGTGCCGATCGACAAGATCCTGTCGCTGTACAGCCAGTGGCAAAAGCCCGAAGACCTGAACCCGCTGCGCCTGAAGACCATCCAGCATTTCTTCGAGCACTACAAGGACCTGGAAGCGGGCAAGTGGGTCAAGGTGCTGGGCTGGGAAGGCCCCGATGCCGCGCGCGAGGAAGTGCGCCAGGGTCAGGCCGCCTGGAAGGCCAAGCACGGCTGAGCCGCCGGCCGCGCTGCTTGAGGTATCGTCGCCGCTCGTGGGCCGCCGGATCCGGTGGCCGCGGCGCGCCACCACCACGCTGCCTGCGGGCGGCGTTTGACCGTCACGCCGCCTGCGGGCGGCGTTTGTCTTGGTGGCGCCTGAATCCGATCAGGAGTCGATCCCATGCGCAACTTCCCGTCCCGGTGGGCGATCATCGCCGGTGCGTTACTCGTCAGTGCCGTCCAGGCCGCGCCGGCCCGCAAGGCCCCACCCAAGGCGCCCGCACGCAAGCCGGCAGCCACCGCGCCGGCACAAGCCGCGCTGCAACCCGTTCGCACGGTCGAGGGCATCACCGAATACCGCCTGGCCAATGGCCTGCAGGTGCTGCTGGCGCCTGACGACGCCAAGCCGACGACGACCGTCAACCTGACCTACCGCGTCGGCTCCCGGCAGGAGAACTACGGCGAGACCGGCATGGCGCACCTGCTGGAGCACCTGCTGTTCAAGGGCACGCCCAAGCACCCCAAGGTCTGGGCCGAATTCACCAGCCGCGGCCTGCGTGCCAACGGCAGCACCTGGCTGGACCGCACCAACTACTTCGCCAGCTTCACGGCCAACGAGGACAACCTGCGCTGGTACCTGGGCTGGCAGGCCGATGCGATGGTCAACAGCTTCATCGCCCGGCGCGATCTGGACACCGAGATGACGGTGGTGCGCAACGAGATGGAGATGGGCGAGAACAACCCGTCGCGCATCCTGTTCGAGAAGACGCTCGCCACGATGTACCAGTGGCACAACTACGGCCACGACACGATAGGTGCACGCGCCGACGTCGAGAACGTCGACATCGGCCGGCTGCAGGCCTTCTACCGGCAGTACTACCAGCCCGACAACGCGACGCTGATCGTCAGCGGCAAGTTCGACCCCGCCAAGGTCGTCGGCTGGGTGCAGGCCGAGTTCAGCAGGCTGCCGGCCCCCAAGCGCACGCTGCCCAAGCTTTACACGATCGACCCGGTGCAGGACGGTGAGCGCGCCGTCACGCTGCGCCGCCAGGGTGGCGTGCCGCTGCTGTTCGCCGGCTACCACGTGCCGCCCGGCGCGCACCCGGACACCGCGGCGGTGGAGCTGCTGGGCCTGGTGATGAGCGACGTCCCGGCCGGCCGCCTGCACAAGAAGCTGGTCGAGAGCCAGCTCGCGGCCAGCGTGTTCTCGTGGAATGCCGACCTGCACGACCCGGGCTTCTCGCTGTACGGCGCGCAGCTGGCGCCCGGCCAGGACGCCGACAAGGCGCGCGATGCGCTGCTCTCGACGCTCGAATCGGTGGCCAGCCAGCCCGTCACCGACGAGGAGGTCAACCGCGCCCGCGCCAAGTGGCTGAAGGACTGGGACTTGCGCTTCTCGGACCCCGAAACGGTCGGCGTGGCGCTGTCCGAGACCGTGGCCCAGGGCGACTGGCGCCTGTTCTTCCTGCTGCGCGACCGCGTGAAGACGATCAGCACGGCCGACGTGAACCGCGTGGCGGCGGCCTACCTGCTGCGCGCCAACCGCACGCTCGCGAGTTACGTGCCGACCGAAGCGCCGGCGCGTGCGCCGAAACCCGAGAACGTCGATGTCGCGGAGCAGATGAAGAGCTTCAAGCCGGTCGAGACGCTGGCCCGGGCCGAGGCCTTCGATGCCTCGCCGGCCAATATCGAGGCGCGCACCCAGCGCTTCGAGATCGCACCCGGGCTGAAGGTCTCGCTGCTGCCCAAGGCCTCGCGCGGCGAGGTGGTCAACGCGCAGCTGTCGCTGCGGCTGGGCGACGAGCAGAGCCTCAAGGGCCAGTCGACGGTGGCCGAGCTGCTTGGCGCGATGTTCGACAAGGGCACGACCCAGTTGACCCGGCAGCAACTACAGGACCGCCTGACCGCGCTGAAGGCCGAGGTGCAGATCGGCGGCGGTGCCGAGAACCTCGTCGTGAACCTCATGACGACGCGTGAGAATCTGCCCGCGACCATCGAGCTGGTGGGCCAGATGCTGCGCCAGCCTAGCCTGCCGGCCGACGGGCTGCAGGAGGTGCGCCGCCAGGTGATCTCGAGCATCGAGCAAAGCCGAAAGGAGCCCGAGGCGATCGTCGAGGACGCACTCGACCGCCACGGCAACCCGTACCCGGCGGGCGACGTGCGCTACGCCCGCACATTCGACGAGACCATCGCCGAGGTGAATGCGGTGACGGTCGAGCAGATCAAGGCCTTCCACCAGCGTTTCGTCGGTGCGGGCCGGGCCCAGTTCGCGGCGGTCGGCGCGATGGACGTGCCCGCCGTGCGGGCGGCGCTCGACAAGGCCTTCGCCGGCTGGGGCGCGGGCGTGGCCTTCACCCGCGTGCCGCGCCCGTTGGTCGCTGCGCCGCCCAAGCGGCTGGCCTTCGAGACGCCCGACAAGCAGAACGCGACGATGGTCGTGCGCCTGCCGCTGCCGCTGAAGGAACTGGACCCGGACCAGGCGCCACTGATGGTGGCCAATTTCGCTTTCGGCAGCGGCGGCAACTCGCGGCTGTGGAAGCGCATCCGCGAGTCCGAGGGTCTGAGCTACGACGTGCGCAGCACGCTGAGCTGGAACCCGCTGGACGCCAACACGGGTTGGCAGGCCAGCGCGATCTTCGCGCCGCAGAACCGGGCCAAGGTCGAAGCGGCGTTCAAGGACGAGGCCGAGCGCGCGCTGAAGACCGGCTTCGCGGCGGCCGAGATCGAGCAGGCCAAGGCGGGGCTGCTGAACTACCGGCGCCTGTCGCGTGCGCAGGACGGCAACCTGGCGGCCGGCCTGGCCAACAACGACTACCTCGGCCGCAGGTTCACCGTCGCCCAGCAGCTCGACGATGCGATTGCGGCCGTCACGCCCGAGCAGGCCAGCGCGGCCTGGCGCAAGTACATCGAGCCGCAGCGTTTCGTCAGCGCAGTCGCCGGCGACTTCAAGGGCCAGTGATCAGGGCAGGGCGCGCTTGAACGGCTCGTGCTCGCGCAGCTCATCCAGGTAGGCGGCGATGCCGCGGCCCTCGCGGGCGAGGAAATCCTCCACCGCCTGGGCGAACTGCGGGTGGGCCAGCCAATGGGCCGAGCGGGTGGGCGTGGGCGTCAGGCCGCGGGCCATCTTGTGCTCGCCCTGGGCGCCGCCCTCGAAGCAGCGGTAGCCCTGCTCGATGCACCACTGCAGCGGTTGGTAGTAGCAGGCCTCGAAGTGCAGGAAGGGCACGGGCTCGGTCGCACCCCAGTAGCGGCCCCAGGCCCAGCCGCGTGATGCGTCGATGGCGACCAGCGAGGCGGCGATCGGCCGGCCCTCACGTCGGGCGATGAACATCAGCCAGTGTTCGGGCAACTCGGCGGCCACGCGTTGGAAGAACGCCAGGTTGAGGTAGGGCGTTCCGCCGTGGGCCTGGTAGGTCAGCGTGTAGCAGCGGTGGAAGAAGCGCCAGTCGGCGTCGCTGATCTCGCGGCCCACGAGGGTGTCGAATTCGATGCCGGCTTCGGCGACGCGCCGGCGCTCCTGCTGGATCTTCTTGCGCTTCTCGCGCTGCATCGCGGCCAGGAAGTCGGCGAAGTCCGCATACGGCGGCTCGGCGCGGTTGCGCCAATGGAACTGCACGCCGTGGCGGATCATCCAGCCTTCGGCTTCGGCCGCCTGGAAGTCGTCGTCGTTGCCGAACAGCAAATGTGCCGACGACAACTCGCTTTGCACCGCCAGAGCGCGCAGCGCGCGCAGCAGCAGCCGGCGATCGGCCGGCCGGTGTGCCAGGAGACGGGGGCCCGGCACCGGCGTGAACGGCACCGCCGCCAGCAGCTTCGGGTAGTAGGCCAGGCCGTGGCGCCGATAGGCATCGGCCCAGGCCCAGTCGAACACGTATTCGCCGTAGGAGTGCGACTTCAGATAGGCAGCCACCGCGCCGTCGAGGCGGCCCTCGCGCCACAAGGTCACGAAAGCGGGTGCCCAGCCGGAATCAGGCGCGGCGCAGCCCGTCTCGTGCAGGGCGCGCAGGAACTCGTGGCGCAGAAAGGGCAGCCGATCGGGCTGGGCCAGAAGCAACGCGTTCCACTCGGATGCGTCGATGTCCGACAGGTCGGCGTGGACCCGAATGACATAATTTGCCGCTTCGCCTTCGAGATCGCTCATGCGCAGCCCGGACACCGTCTCAGGCACCGTCAAGGTGGCCCTGGCCCAGATCAACGCGACGGTGGGCGACCTGGCCGGCAACGCGCGCCAGATGGCCGCGGCGGCTCGCAGTGCCCATGCCGAGGGCGCGCGCCTGGTGCTGGCGCCCGAGCTGGCATTGACCGGCTACCCCCCTGAAGACCTGTTGCTGCGGCCCGCCTTCCTGCGTGCCTGCGAGGATCAGCTCGCGGCACTGGCCGTCGAACTGGCCGATTGCGAGGGGCTGCATCTGGTGGTCGGGCATCCGTTGGCCTGGGGCGAAGCGGCCGATCTTAGGTCCAAGTCCTATTCCCTGCCGCGGCGCTTCAATGCCGCCTCGGTGCTTGCCGCCGGCCGCGTGCAGGCCACCTACTGCAAGCGCGAGTTGCCGAACTACCAGGTGTTCGACGAACGGCGCTACTTCGCCTCTGGCCGCGATGCCGGCCGCGGCCCCGTCGTGATCGACGTGCAGGGCGTTCGCTTCGGCCTGCTGATCTGCGAAGACGCTTGGTTCGACGAGCCGGCCGAGGCCGCCTGTGCGGCCGGGGCCGACGTGTTGTGCGTGCTCAACGCGTCGCCGTTCCACGTCGACAAGCACGGCGAGCGCGAAGAGCGCATGGCGGCGCGGGCCCAGGCCTGCGGCCGGCCGCTGTTGTATGCCCACCTGGTCGGCGGGCAGGACGAAGTCGTGTTCGACGGCGCCTCGTTCGCGGTCGACGCGCAAGGGCGCGTGCAGGCCCGGGCGCCGATGTTCGAGCAGGCGACGCTGATCGTCGAGCTCGGCGCCGGCGGACTGGTGCGCGGCAGCGTCGCGCCGGTGCCCGAGGTCGAAGCCCAGGCCTGGGGCGCGCTGGTGACCGGCGTGCGCGACTACCTTGGCAAGAACGGCTTTCCCGGCGCGATCATCGGCCTGTCCGGCGGCATCGATTCGGCGCTGGTGCTGGCCGTGGCGGTCGAGGCGCTGGGCGCCGACAAGGTGCGCTGCGTGATGATGCCGTCGCCCTACACGGCCGACATATCGTGGCTCGACGCGCGTGACATGGCCGCCCGCCTGGGCGTGCGCTACGACGAGATCGGCATCACGCCGATGTTCGATGCCTTTCGCGCCGCGCTGGCGCCGCAGTTCGCCGGCCTGCCTGAGGACACCACCGAGGAGAACATCCAGGCGCGCGTGCGCGGCACGTTGCTGATGGCGCTGTCGAACAAGACGGGTGCCATCGTGCTGACGACCGGCAACAAGAGCGAGATGGCCACGGGCTACTGCACCCTGTACGGCGACATGGCCGGCGGTTTCGCGGTGATCAAGGATGTGGCCAAGACCTTGGTCTACCGGCTGGCCGAGTGGAAGAACCGGCAGCCCAGCCGCCGCGCCGACGGCTCGATCGGCCCGGTGATTCCCGAGCGCATCATCACGCGGCCGCCGTCGGCCGAGCTGCGGCCCGGCCAGACCGACCAGGACAGCTTGCCGCCCTACGCGGTGCTCGACGCGATCCTCGAGCGCTACATGGAAAACGACCAGGGCATCGAGGAGATCGTGGCGGCCGGCTTCGCGCGGGCCGACGTCGAACGGGTGACCCGGCTCATCAAGGTCAACGAATACAAGCGCCGCCAGGCGCCGGTCGGCATCCGCATCACCCACCGTGCCTTCGGGCGCGACTGGCGCTACCCGATCACCTCGAAGTTCCGTGCTTAAATCGAGTCGACGTATCCCCTTTTCTCACTGGAGCCCGCTATGAAGCAGATCACCGCCATCATCAAGCCGTTCAAGCTCGAAGAGGTGCGCGAGGCGCTGGCCGAGGTGGGGGTGTCGGGCCTCACCGTCACCGAGGTCAAGGGTTTCGGCCGCCAGAAAGGCCACACCGAGCTGTACCGCGGCGCCGAGTACGTGGTCGACTTCCTGCCCAAGGTGAAGGTCGAGGTCGTGGTGCGCGACGACGACGTCGACCGCGCGATCGAGGCCATCGTCAAGGCCGCCAAGACCGGCAAGATCGGCGACGGCAAGATCTTCGTCACTGCGGTCGAGCAGGTGGTGCGCATCCGCACCGGCGAGACCGACGAAGCGGCGGTCTGACGCCGCCTGACGCCGGGTTGCTCAGATCCGGCTGAAATCTTCCGGTCCGGCCGCGCCTGCCGCCTGGGCGGCGAGTTGATCCAGCAGCAACGCCGGCTCGGCGGCGACCGTCAACATCGACTGCTGCTGGCCATCGATGAAGCCGGCGTCGAGCGTGTGCCGCATGAAGCCGAGCAGCGGGTCATAGAAGCCCTCGACGTTTAGCAGGCCGATCGGCTGGTCGTGGTAGCCCAGGTGGCGCCAGGTCCAGACCTCGAACAACTCCTCCAGTGTGCCGATTCCGCCGGGCAAGGCGATGAACACGTCGGCGAGCTCGGCCATCAGCCGCTTGCGGTCGTGCATCGTCGGGACGACGTGCAACTCGCTCAGGCCGCGGTGGCCCACTTCCCGATTGACCAGCCGCTCGGGGATCACGCCCACCACTTCACCGCCAGCCGCCAACGCCGCATCGGCCGTCGCACCCATCAGGCCGACGTTGCCCCCGCCGTAGACCAGGCGCCAGCCGCGCCCGGCGATCGCCTGGCCGAGCGCCTGCGCGGCAGCGAGAAAGGCGGGCGATGCGCCGAAGCGCGACCCGCAGTAGACGCAGACGCTGAGCACCGTCATGCCCACCGCGACCACAAGGCCGCGCCCCAGACCGTCGCACACAGCGTGAGCGACATCCACACCGCGGCGCTCGCCACGTCCTTGGCTCGGCCCGACAGCACGTGGCGCTCGGGCCCGATGCGGTCGATGGCCGCCTCGATTGCCGAGTTCAGCAGTTCGACGATCAGGACGAGCCAGACGCAACCGGCCAACAGCGCCACCTCGACCCAACTTCGCCCGAGCCAGAACGCCATCGGCACCAGCACCACCGCCAGCGCGGTTTCCTGCCGAAAGGCACGCTCGCCGGCATAGGCCAGGCGCAGGCCGCGCATGGAGTTGAGCCAGGCCTGGCGCAGGCGGGGCAGGCCCTGGGCCGGCTTGGGGGCCGTGGTGGTGGTCGGGGCGGTATTCATTCGGCCTGGATTCTGACAGCCGGCGCTGGGCGAGGCCCGCGGGGCTCAGCTGGCGCGGGGCTTTTGGAGTCGAACGTCGATCAGGCGCGTGCCGCAGACCACGTCGTGCCAGAACTGGCGCTGCGGGTTCAGGCGCGACAGCGCGGCGTAGGCGACGATCCCCGTCGCGACGATGCCGAACAGGCTGCCGCCGCTCTTCAGGCCGGACAGGTGTGCCGCCAGCAAGCCCGGCGCGAACCACAGCCAGCTGAGCACATAGCGCACCAAGGCGCGCACCGGCCCGACTGGGCGGCCCAGCGCATCGACCAGACGGATATGCCAGGCCTTCATGGCGACGGTCTGACCGCCGTGCGACCAGAACCAGCCGAAGTAGATGCCGAGCACCAGGAACAGGAAAACCTGAAGTCCCCGCGTGTCCTGGCCTGCATGCCACATCCGGGCCAGCCCCAGGTACAGGTAGCCCGCGACCATCAAGACACCGAACAGCAGCACACCCTCGTAGACGAAGGCCGCGAACCGGCGCTTCAGTGCAGGAGCCTGCAACTCGACGGGCGAGGACGGGCCCGCGCCGGCCGGCGAAGACGACCGATCGTCGGTCACGGATTCGACGAGCCTGGCGCGGCCCGGGCCGGCGCCGGCGGGGGCGTCGTCGGTCGCGCCGGCCTGGCCGGTGCGACGCCGGCCGCCTGGGGCCCGGTCTTGGGCAGCAGGGTGGCCCGGTCCACCTGCTTGGGCGTGGCCGCGATCTTCGGTTGTCCGGGTTGCTGGTAGGGCGGCGGCTTCGACGGCGTGTTGACCAGGCGGGTGGTCGCACCCGGATTCCCCTGGACGACCGTCGGCGCGATCGGCTTGGGTGCCGGGACGGCACCCCGCCCCGGGGCGACGAGGTTCGACTTGGGTGCCAGTGCATCGACCGGCGCCTTGCGCAGCGCCCGGGCCGGGTTGGCCTGCGAGGCCGCCGGCGCGGAAGGCTGCGCGCGCGCGGCGAGCGCGGCGCGCTCCTCGGGCGTCAGGGCCTGATAAGCCTCCCAGCGTGCCTGGCGGTCTTGCGGCGCGATCTGCTTGGACTGCTGGTAGTTGACCCGCGCTTCGCTGCGCTGCGACGGCGACAGGCGCGCCCATTCCGTCATGCGCTCACGCACGCGTTCCTGCCTCTTGGGTGACATCTGTCCGAAACGCGAGGCCACTTCCAGCCATTTCTGCTTTCGGCTGGCATCGAGGCTGTCCCAGTCGTTTCGCAGCGGCGCCAACGCCGCCTGCTGGGCCGTGCTGAGCTGGGCCCAGCTCGGTCCCGCGGCGTTCGCCTGGGCCGACGCCAGGCCCGGCGCGGCCAGGGCAAGGCACATCACCAAGGTGATGGCCGGGCGAAGGCAACGGGAAAAAGGCGTGCGGCGAAGGATCACGTCAACGGCAGGCCACGGCAGGAGAGAACCGGTTGTTCACTGTGGGGCTTCCTTCAGGAACTCGACGAAACCGGCATCGCTGTACGCGTCGGGCGGCAACTCGTCCGCGAGCAGGGCCACATCCACTTCGGCTGCTGCTTCGATCTGCGCACGATCGTGCCACTCGTCGATCAGCACCATGCCGGCCACCAGCAGGACCAGGGGGACCACCGAGGCAAAGCGGAACAGCCAGCCGGGCTGACGGCCCAGCACGGCGGTTCGGCCCGTGCCGACGACCAGATCGGCCGGTGCACCGGCCAGCCGGCTTGCGCGAGCCTGCGCGATCGCCTGCTCGCGCGCGACGCGCAAGCGCTCGGAGATGTCGTGCGGCGTGCGCTCGGCCCGCTCGTTCAGCAGGGCGCCAATGCGCAAACCGAAACGGGCCTCGATGCGCTCGACATCGTTGGCAGGACGAATGACGTGGCCGTTCATGGCGAAATTCCCTTGGCTTTGAGTGCTTTGGCCAGGGCATGAACAGCCCGCGAGCAGTGCGTTTTCACGCTGCCCTCGGAGCAACCCATCACCGTGGCTGTCTCGGCAACATCCAGTTCCTCCCAGTAACGAAGCAGGAAGGCCTCGCGTTGACGCCCCGGTAGCAGGCCGATCTCCTTCTCGATCAAAAGCAATATCTGTTCCCGTCCGACGGTGTCTGCGGCGCTCTCGGCCCCGAGCGAACCCTCCATCGTCGAGAGCAATTCGAGCAGGTCGAAATCACCGCCGTCGTCGGAGCCCTCGAAGTCCGACAGGTTCTGCATCACCGCGTTGCGCACCTTCTGGCGGCGAAACCAGTCCATCGTCGCGTTCGACAGGATGCGCTGGAAAACCAGCGGCAGCTCGGCGGCGGGGCGGTCGGCGTACTTCTGGGCCAGGCGGATCATCGAATCCTGGACGATGTCCAGCGCCGCGTCGTCGTCGCGCACGGCGTAGGCCGTGCGCTTGAACGCGCGCTTTTCGACACTCTTCAGGAAGTCGGTGAGTTCTTTGTCAGTGGCCAAGGCTTATGGCGACACAGGCGGCTTCGGCCCGGCGCGAAATCGGCGGCGATTATGTCATTCGCCCCACGAAAGCCGTCGGTCAGCGACTTCAGTGCAATAATGCTGCTTCGCACAATTTGCGAACTCGTCGTTCAGGCCGCCCCGACCAAGGGTGTCGGCAATGTTGATCGCGCAGGTTCCGAGTCCGCCTCACGAGGGCGCGAGAAGGGGCACCGATGGTTTTTCGTCAGAGAAAATCACAGAGGTTCGAAATGGACATGTCTGCCGCGGAAGTCAAGCGTGCCGCTTCGGCACAACCGCTTTCCTCCCCCTCATCCCCCGCTGCGGAGCCCAATGGCTCCGAGATCCTGGTCCGCTGTCTTCAGGCTGAAGGCGTCAAGTTCCTCTGGGGCTACCCCGGCGGCGCGGTCCTCTACATCTACGACGCGCTGTACAAGCAGGACAGCATCCAGCACGTGCTGGTCCGCCACGAGCAGGCGGCCGTGCACGCGGCCGACGGCTATGCCCGCGCGACCGGCGAGGTCGGCGTCGCGCTGGTCACCTCGGGCCCGGGCGTCACGAATGCCGTGACCGGCATCGCGACGGCCTACATGGATTCGATCCCGATGGTGATCATCACCGGCCAGGTGCCTACGCCGGCGATCGGTCTGGATGCCTTTCAGGAGTGCGACACGGTCGGCATCACCCGCCCGATCGTCAAGCACAACTTCCTGGTCAAGGACGTGCGCGACCTGGCCTCGACGATCAAGAAGGCCTTCCATATCGCCCGCACCGGCCGGCCCGGCCCCGTGGTGGTCGACATCCCGAAGGACGTCTCGCTGAAGACGGCCCCGTTCCTTTACCCCGAGCGCGTCGAGATGCGCTCGTACAACCCCGTCAAGAAGGGCCACGGCGGCCAGATCCGCAAGGCGGCGCAACTGCTGCTCGGTGCGAAGCGGCCCTACATCTACACCGGCGGCGGCGTGATCCTGGGTAACGCGTCGGCCGAGTTGCGCGAGCTGGCCGATCTGCTGGGCTTCCCGTGCACCAACACGTTGATGGGGCTGGGTGCCATCTCCTCCGGCGACCCGAAGTTCCTCGGCATGCTGGGCATGCACGGCACCTACGAAGCCAACATGACGATGCAGCACTGCGACGTGCTGCTGGCCGTCGGTGCGCGCTTCGACGACCGAGTGATCGGCAATCCGAAACACTTCGCGTCGGTCGAGCGCAAGATCATCCACGTCGACATCGACCCGTCGTCGATCTCCAAGCGCGTGAAGGTCGACATCCCGATCGTCGGTGACGTCAAGGACGTGCTGCAGGAGTTGATCGCGCACCTCAAGGAGTCGTCCGCCAAGCCGGATAAGGACGCGATCAACGGCTGGTGGTCGCAGATCAACGACTGGCGCAAGAAAGAGTGCCTGGCCTACCGCAAGAGCGACGACGTTATCAAGCCGCAGCACGTGATCGAGACGCTGTGGAAGCTGACCCGCAATCGGGACACTTACATCACGTCCGACGTCGGCCAGCACCAGATGTGGGCCGCGCAGTTCTACGGCTTCGCCGAGCCGCGTCGCTGGATCAACTCCGGCGGCCTCGGGACGATGGGTGTGGGGCTGCCGTACGCCATGGGCATCAAGCTCGCGAAGCCCGATTCGGACGTGTTCTGCATCACCGGCGAGGGCTCGATCCAGATGTGTATCCAGGAGCTTTCAACCTGCCAGCAGTACCAGACGCCGGTCAAGATCATCTCGCTGAACAACCGCTACCTCGGCATGGTGCGGCAATGGCAGGAGCTCGACTACGGTGGCCGCTACTCGCACAGCTACATGGATGCGCTACCTGATTTCGTCAAGCTCGCCGAGGCCTACGGCCACGTCGGGCTGAAGATCGAGAAGCCGTCCGAGGTGGAGCCGGCGCTGAAGGAGCTGATCCGCCTGAAGGACCGCACCGTCTTTCTCGACGTGCGCACCGACCCGACGGAGAACGTCTGGCCGATGGTGCAGGCGGGCAAGGGCATCTCCGAGATGCTGCTGGGGTCCGAGGACCTGTGACGGCGTGAAGGCCGGTTCCATCCGCGCGGTTACCGCCGCGCGGGCGGCGCCGGTCGGAGCGCCCGAGCAACCCGGGCCGATTTTCTAGTTCGACGACTTGACAGCGTGGCCAAGCGCCGGCGGTTACCGCCGCCGGCCGTGAAGAGCACGCTTGGAGTTCAGCCATGAAACACATCATTGCCGTGCTGCTCGAGAACGAGCCCGGCGCCCTGTCACGCGTGGTGGCCTTGTTTTCCGCCCGCGGCTACAACATCGAAAGCCTGACGGTCGCACCGACCGAAGACGCGTCGCTGTCGCGCATGACCATCGTCACGACCGGTTCGGACGAGGTGATCGAGCAGATCACCAAGCACCTGAACCGGCTGGTCGACGTGGTCAAGGTCGTCGACCTGACCGAGGGCCAGTTCACCGAACGCGAGCTGATGCTCATCAAGGTGCGCGCCGTCGGCAAGGAACGCGAGGAGATGAAGCGCATGGCCGACATCTTTCGTGGCCGCATCGTCGACGTGACCGAAAAGAGCTACACCATCGAGCTGACCGGCGACGCCGGCAAGCTCGACGCCTTCATCGAAGGCATCGACCGCGCTGCCATCCTCGAGACCGTGCGCACCGGCACCAGCGGCATCGGCCGCGGCGAGCGCATCCTGCGGGTTTGAGCCCGCTTCACCCGATTCCCACTTTTCCCGCCAGCCAGAGAGAGAACCACCATGAAGGTCTACTACGACAAGGACGCTGATCTCAGCCTCATCAAGGGCAAGAACGTCACCATCATCGGCTACGGCTCACAAGGCCACGCCCATGCCCAGAACCTGAACGACAGCGGTGTCAAGGTCACGGTCGGCTTGCGCCGCGGTGGCGCCTCGTGGGCCAAGGTCGAGAAGGCCGGCCTGAAGGTGGCTGAAGTCGCCGATGCCGTGAAGGGCGCCGACGTCGTGATGATCCTGCTGCCGGACGAGCAGATCGCCGAGGTCTACAAGAAGGAAGTCGAGCCGAACATCCGCCAGGGTGCGTCGCTGGCCTTCGCGCACGGGTTCAACGTGCACTACGGCCAGGTCCAGCCGCGCGAGGATCTCGATGTCTGGATGGTCGCCCCGAAGGCGCCCGGCCACACCGTGCGCAACACCTACAGCCAGGGCGGCGGCGTGCCGCACCTGATCGCCGTGCATGCCGACAAGAGCGGCAAGGCGCGCGACCTGGCACTGAGCTACGCCGCGGCCAACGGCGGCGGCAAGGCCGGCATCATCGAGACCAGCTTCCGCGAGGAGACCGAGACCGACCTGTTCGGCGAGCAGGCCGTCCTGTGCGGCGGCACGGTGGAACTGATCAAGGCGGGCTTCGACACGCTGGTCGAAGCCGGCTACGCGCCCGAAATGGCGTATTTCGAGTGCCTGCACGAGCTGAAGCTGATCGTCGACCTGATCTACGAGGGCGGCATTGGCAACATGAACTACTCGATCTCGAACAACGCCGAGTACGGCGAGTACGTGACCGGCCCGCGTGTCGTGACCGACGAGACCCGCAAGGCGATGAAGCAGTGCCTGACCGACATCCAGACCGGCGAGTACGCGAAGAGCTTCATCCTCGAGAACCGCGCCGGCGCGCCGACGCTGATCTCGCGCCGCCGCCTGACCGCCGAGCACCCGATCGAGGTGGTCGGCGAGAAGCTGCGCGCGATGATGCCGTGGATCAAGGCCAACAAGCTGGTCGACAAGAGCCGCAACTGATCGGGCACCTTGCTTGCCCGTCGAAGGCCGCCTGCGGGCGGCCTTTTCCATTGGTTCCTTGCGTTATGCTCCCCGCCCATGCCTGAACAGGATCTTCACCCCGACGCGGCCTTGCCGCCAGACGACGACGTCGAGTTGGCCGAGCCGCGCCGTCCGCGCCGGCGTGGCATCTACATCCTGCCCAACCTGTTCACGCTGGCGGCGCTGTTCGGCGGCTTCTACGCGATCGTCATGGCGATGAACGGGCGCTTCGAACAGGCGGCCTACGGCATCTTCATTGCGGCGCTGCTCGACAGCCTGGATGGTCGCGTGGCGCGCATGACGAACACGCAAAGTGCGTTCGGCGAGCAGATGGACAGCCTGTCGGACATGGTGAGCTTCGGCGCGGCGCCGGCGCTGATCGTCTACGAGTGGGCGCTCAAGGGCCTGGGCAAGGCCGGCTGGATCGCCGCCTTCGTCTACTGCGCCTGCGCGGCGCTGCGTCTGGCGCGCTTCAACACCAACATCGGCATTGTCGACAAGCGCTTCTTCCAGGGGCTGCCGAGCCCGGCCGCCGCGGCGCTGGTGATCGGCTTCATCTGGGTGATGGACGATGCCGGCTTCAAGGACGTGAGCCACCTGACCGGCCTCGCCTGGGGGGGCTTCGCGTTGACGCTCTATGCCGGCCTGACCATGGTCACCAACGTGCCGTTCTACAGCTTCAAGGATGTGAGCTTCAAGCGGACCGTGCCCTTCATCGTGATCGTGGCCATCGCGCTGGGGATCGCGCTGATCAACATCCACCCGCCGATCGTGCTTTTCGGTGTCTTCTGCGCCTACGGGATCTCGGGCTACGCGGTTTACGTTTACCGCAAGGTCAAGGGCAAGCCGGTCAGTGTCATCGCGACCTCGACCGACGAGCCCGACGAGCGCGGCCTGCATTGAGTGCCCTCGGGAATCAACGCACCCGTGCTATATTGAAGTCCATGATCCGGTCGCCGATCACCATTGCCACGTTGCTGCTACTGCTAGGAGTCTCCTGGGCACGCTGATCGACCACGTCCGTCACTTTCGAATTTCTCTCCGATCAACGGCCCGCCTTGCGCAAGCAGCGGGCCGTTCTTGTTTTCCCGTCCACCTACCTTCGAGAACGCCATGGCTGACAAGCTCATCATCTTCGACACCACCTTGCGCGACGGCGAACAATCGCCCGGCGCCTCGATGACCAAGGACGAGAAGCTGCGCATCGCGCGTCAGCTCGAGCGCCTGCGCGTGGATGTGATCGAGGCCGGTTTCGCCGCTTCGTCCAACGGCGATTTCGAGGCGGTGAAGTCGATTGCCGGCCACATCAAGGATTCCACCGTGTGCTCGCTGGCCCGAGCCAACGACCGCGACATTTCCCGTGCCGCCGAGGCGCTGGCCGGCGCGGCGCGCGGCCGTATCCACACGTTCATCGCGACCAGCCCGCTGCATATGGAGAAGAAGCTGCGGATGACGCCGGACCAGGTGTTCGAGCAGGCTCGGCTGGCCGTGCGCTTCGCGCGCAACCTGTGCGGCGACATCGAGTTCTCGCCCGAAGACGGCTACCGTTCCGAGCCCGATTTCCTGTGCCGGGTGCTGGAAGCAGTGATCGCCGAGGGCGCCACGACGATCAACATCCCGGACACCGTGGGCTATGCGATTCCCGAGCTGTATGGCCAGTTCATCAGGCAGTTGCGTGAGCGCATCCCGAATTCCGACAAGGCGATCTGGTCGGTGCATTGTCACAACGACCTGGGCATGGCCGTCGCCAATTCGTTGGCGGGGGTGAAGATCGGTGGCGCCCGCCAGGTCGAATGCACGATCAACGGCCTGGGCGAGCGTGCCGGCAACTGCTCGCTGGAGGAGGTGGTGATGGCGGTCAGGACCCGCCGCGACTACTTCGGCCTGGACGTCGGCGTCGACACGACCCAGATCGTGCCGGCCTCGCGCATGGTCAGCCAGACCACCGGCTTCGTCGTGCAGCCGAACAAGGCGGTGGTCGGCGCCAATGCGTTCGCGCACGCCAGCGGCATCCACCAGGACGGCGTGCTGAAGGCGCGCGACACCTACGAGATCATGCGTGCCGAAGACGTGGGCTGGTCGGCCAACAAGATCGTGCTGGGCAAGCTCTCGGGCCGCAACGCCTTCAAGCAGCGCCTGCAAGAGCTCGGCGTGGAACTGGAATCGGAAGCCGACATCAACACGGCCTTCGCCCGCTTCAAGGACCTCGCCGACCGCAAGAGCGAGATCTTCGATGAGGACATCATCGCGCTGGTCAGCGACGAGAGCGTGACCCACGACGCCGAGCATTACCGCTTCGTTGCGCTGTCCCAGCGTTCCGAAACCGGCGAGCGGCCTCATGCGCAGGTCGCCTTCGGCGCCGGCAACGACGAGTTCGTGGCCGAGAGCGATGGCAACGGCCCGGTTGACGCAAGCCTCAAGGCCATCGAGTCAAAGGTCCAAAGTGGCGCGGAAATGTTGCTGTATTCGGTCAACGCGATCACGTCCGGCAGTACAGAATCGCAGGGCGAGGTCACCATCCGGCTGCAGCATGGCGGGCGGGTGGTCAACGGGGTGGGCAGCGATCCGGATATCGTCGTTGCCTCTGCCAAGGCCTATCTCGCGGCGCTGAACAAGCTGCACGCCAAGAACGAACGGGTGGCTGCCCAAGGCTGAAACCCCTCCGTCCGCGGGTCTCCGTGCGCCCACCGGCGCACTTGAGGAAAGACATGCAAGTTTTTGATCTTGCATGTCTTTTTTGTTTCAAATAGACTCGCGACCACGACGGTGGGTAAAGGCACCCGAAGAATGCTCAAGATCAGATTTTCACGGCGTTGGCTGGGCGTGTTGGGCCTGGCCTGCGGCTTGGCGCTGAGCGGCCCGCCGGCCGATGCCGCGGCCGCGCGCAAGGCCGAAGCCTCGCAAGCGGGCAGTACGGCCAAGAAGGCCAGCGCCAGCCGCACGACCACCCGAGCCAAGGCCTCGGTGCCGAGCCGCAGCACCCGGTCGGTGGCCTCCCGCCGATCGGTCGTGAGGGTGGCCGAGCCCGCCCGCCAGTCCTTCGGGCAGTTGGCCGGACTGCACCAGACCGACGATCCACTCGACCTGAAGTCGAGCGTCGCCTTCGTGCTCGACCAGGACACCAACGAAGTCCTGCTGAACAAGAACTCCAAGGCCGTGTTGCCGATCGCCTCCATCACCAAGCTGATGACCGGCTTGCTGGTGAGCGAAGCCAACCTGCCGATGGACGAAGTGCTGACCATCACGCAGGACGACGTCGATACCGAAAAGGGCAGTTCGTCCCGCTTGGCCGTCGGAACCCAGTTGTCCCGCGGCGAACTGCTGCACCTGGCGCTGATGTCGTCCGAGAACCGTGCGGCCAGCGCGCTGGGCCGCAACTACCCGGGCGGCTTGTCGGCCTTCGTCGCCGCGATGAACGCCAAGGCGCGGCTGCTTGGCATGAACGACACCCGCTACGTCGAGCCCACCGGCCTGTCGAGCCAGAACCAGTCGAGCGCCCGCGACCTCGCCGTGCTGGTCAAGACGGCCCACGAGGTGCCGTTGCTGCGCGAACTGACCACCTCGCCGGAGCACCAAGTTGCCATCGGCTCTCGCCAGCTCCAGTACCACACGACCAACCGGCTGGTGCTGAACCCGAGCTGGGATATCGGGCTGCAGAAGACCGGCTACATCACCGAGGCCGGGCAGTGCCTCGTGATGCAGGCTCAACTGGCCGGCCGCAAGCTGATCATGGTGCTGCTGGATTCGGCCGGCAAGTATTCGCGAATCGGTGATGCCGAGCGCATTCGCAAGTGGCTGATGAGCAGCAGTCCGGCGGTTCCTGCCGGCGGTGGCGCCACGGCTCCGGCCGTGACGGCGCAGGTGCATCCGGCCGGCTGACTGCGCTGGCTTGACCCCCTCGACGGCACCAGCAAGGTGCCGTCGGCGTTTCAGGCCCGGTGGCCCAGGGCGGTGGAGATCTGCGCCGCGGTGGCCCTGACCCGATCGAGCCAGGATTCTTCCAGCCGGTCGGCGGGCGCCGAAATGGACAGCCCGGCGACCAGCTTGCCCTGGTCGTCGAAGATGCCGGCGGCCATGCAGCGCACGCCCAGCTCAAGCTCCTCGTCGTCGCGCGCCACCGCATTGCGCCGCACCGAGGCCAGTTCCCGTTCGAGCGAAGGCAGGTCGGTCAGGCTGTTGCGGGTGTGGCCGGCCAGCCCGGTGCGCGTGGCGTAGGCCCGCACGCGCTGCGGGTCGTCATAGGCCAGGAAGAGCTTGCCCACCGAGGTCAGATGCAGTGGCGCCCGGCCGCCGACCGCGCGGACCACCTGCATTCCGGACCGCTCGCTGTAGGTTCGCTCGATGTAGACGATTTCATCGCCCTGGCGAACCGACAGGTTGACCGGCTGGTGGGTCAGCTTGTGCAGTTCGCGCATCGGAGCCAGCGCCGCGTCGCGCACGTCCAGCCGCGCCTTCACGAGGTTGCCCAACTCCAGCAGCCGCATGCCGAGCCGGTAGCTGCCCGCCTCGGGTCGGTCGACCAGGCGGCCGGCGGCCAGGTCGTTCAGGATGCGGTGGGCGGTGGAGGGGTGCAGCCCGGTGGTTTCGCTCAGTTCCTTCAGCGACACCGGGTCCTGGTGCGAGGCCAGTACGTCGAGGAGGCTGAAGGCTCGCGCAAGCACCTGGATGCTGGGGGACGAACTGTCTTTTCGTGTCATCTTCGGTGATCCTTCCAGCTGCGCATTTTTGCATGGCGAAAAAGCATGCGTCCATACGAAAGCGGGAACAGACTTCGCCGCCTGGCTGCGGGCATGGTTCAGGCGCCCGATCCAGCCCTGCCCAGGGCTTGGACTGCGGCCAAGCCCGAACGGACCGCCCCCTCGAGCGTGGCCGGATAAGGACCTTCGACATGGTCGCCGGCGACGGTGACGCGCGCGTGCACCCGGGCGGCGGGGCGCTTCAAGCCGGGTGTGCAGGCGAAGGTCGCGCGCTTTTCGGTGCGGCTGTCGAGCCACTTCACCGGCCCGTGCTGCCTGGCCGGAAAGGCCTCGTCCCATTGGTTCAGGATGGCGGACCGGGTCGCATTCGTGCCCGCATCGACCCACGCCGCGGCGCCGCTGACGACCAGGGCATAGGTCGAGCGCGGCCCGCCGAGCGCGCCCAGATCGAAACCGAACTGGGCAGGCCGGCGGTTGTCGGCCCGCAAGGCCATCATCGGCTGTGGCCAGCGGGCGGCGGATGCCTGGAGCCAGGCGGTGATGATGGGCTGGTAGCGAAAAGCGGCGGCCTCTCGACTCCAGGCAGGCGCCAGCGTTTCCACCAGCCGCGCCGCTTCCCCCGGTGGCGTGGCGAGCACCACGTGGTCGTACCGCTCACCGTCGATGTCGGCCCCGCTGGCATCGACGTCGAGCCGCATCACGCGGTGCCCGAGCGCGACGCTGGCGCCGTGTTGCCGCAGCCATTCGCCGGCGACCCGAGGCAGGAGCGCGTCGAGTGATCCCTTGGGTAGCAGCAGATCGGCAGCTCCTGGTTCGCCGAACAGGGCATCGCGTAACACCGTCAGCAGCACCTGGGCGCTGGCCTGCTCGGCAGGGGTGTTCAGGGCGGCCACGCACAGCGGTTCGATGAGTTCGCGGTAGGCCTGCGGCGGGCAGCGGCGAGCGAGTTCGGCCACCGTCAGCGCCGGCGCACAGCGGAAGCCCTGCCAGCGCCACTGCGCGGCCAGCGCCAGCAGGCCCAGGCGCTGTCGCCATGGGAGCTCGCGCCAGGCCCAGACGCCGCGCGCGAAGGCGGGCAGGGCCGGTCCGGGCGGCAGGCACAAGCCGCTGCCGTCGGGATACAGCAAGGTCAACGGCTGGCGATGAAGCACCTGATCGGGCTCGACCCCGACCCGGCGCATCAGTGCCAGCGTGTCCCGATAAGCACCGATCAGAATGTGCTGGCCGTTGTCCAGCGTGATTCCGTCGTGGGTTACCGAGCGCGCGCGGCCGCCGAGCTGCGGTGCCATTTCGTACAGGCTGGCCTGGTGGCCGAGCGTGGTGGCGTGCACGGCCGCGGCCAGCCCCGCCCAGCCGCCGCCGACCACGGCAACGCGCTGCGGCGGCTTGGCTTCAGCGCCCGGCGACATGCGTCCGCGCGGCGATCCAGAGCTTGCGCAGCGGCGTCAGCGAGGTGCGCTGGTGCAGGACCTGGAAGCCGCTCTTCTCGATCTCGCGCAGCAGCGTTCGGTAGATGTTGGCCATCATCAAACCGGGCTTCTGGGATGCGCGGTCGCGCGCGGGCAGCAGCGCGAAGGCCTCGTCGTACAGGCGGTGCGCGCGGTCGGCCTGGAAGCGCATCAGCGCCTGGAAGCGATCGCCGTAGCCCCAGGGCGCCTCCCGGCGCAACAGTTCGTGCGCCTTGACGTCGAATTGCTGCAACTCGTCGATCGGCAGGTAGATGCGGCCTCGCCGGGCGTCCTCGCCGACGTCGCGGATGATGTTGGTCAGCTGCATCGCGAGACCGAGCCGGTGGGCGTAGGCGATCGTCGCGTCGTCTTCGCGGCCGAAGATGTTGCAGGCGACCTCCCCGACAACGCCCGCCACCAGGTGGCAGTAGCCCGCCAGTGCCGGAAAGTCGAGAAAGCGGTTCTGCGCGAGATCCACCTCGCAGCCTTCGATGACGGCGTTCAGATGCCGCGGGCCGATCGCATAGTCCGCCGCCAGGGGCATCAGGGCATGCATCACGGGGTGGCTGGGCTGCCCGGCGAAGGCCTGTGCGACCTCGCTGCGCCACCAGGCCAGCTTGGTGCGGGCGACCTGCGGGTCGTGCACCTCGTCGACCACGTCATCGACCTCGCGGCAGAAGGCGTAGAAGGCGGTGATGGCCGCGCGCCGTGGCGCCGGCAGGAACATGAAGGCGTAGTAGAACGACGAGCCGCTGCCGGCGGCTTTGTCTTGCACGTATTGGGCCGCCGTACCAGGCGCGACGGGCACGCTCAAGACGCTGCTCCCGGCGTTTGGCGCCAGGCGCGCCACACGAGACGGGGAGCGTCCCATCGGGTGAGGGCGGGGCGCTGGGTGAAGGTGGCGTGGTCCATGGCGGCGATTTTCTCAAGAATGCGTAGCCCGCCCTGCACCACGAGGCGCAGTTCCCATCCGGCGCGTCCAGGCACCTGACGGGCCAGTGGAGCGCCTTCGCGCATCAGGCCGTCGGCCCAGTCGCACAACTCGCGCACGAGCGCGCGCTCGGCAGGCGAGGGCGGCTTTGCGCGCAGTGACTCGACCTGCAGTCCGTGGCGCGCCGCGTCGGCCGCCGGCACATAGTGCCGCCCGCGCGGCAAATCCACGCTCAGGTCCTGCCAGAAGTTGATCAGTTGCAGCGCGCTGCAGATGGCGTCGCTGCGGGCCAGCGCCGCCGGCTCCCGGATGCCGTAGAGATGCAGCAGCAGGCGGCCGATCGGGTTGGCCGAGCGGCGGCAGTAGTCGAGCAAGGCGGTGCGGTCGGGGTAGATCGGGTTGCTCGTGTCCTGGACGAAGGCGTCGAGCAGGTCGTCGAGCAGGCTCAGGGGCAGATCGTGCTCGCGAATGGCGCTCGCCAGCGGCTGAAAGACCGCGGCCCAGCGGGGCGACGGTGCCTGGCCTGCGCCGATGCGTGCAAGCTCAGCCCGGTACTCGGCGAGGTCGGCCCGCCGCCGAGCCGGCGGCACGGCGCCTTCGTCGGCCAGGTCGTCGGCCACACGGGCGAACCAGTAGATCGCCGTGATGGGCGGGCGCAGCGGCGCGGGGCACAGCCAGGACGCGACCGGGAAGTTTTCGTAGTGCTCGACGCTCACAGCGGGCGGATTGTGCCCGCCCGGCCGGGCGGGCGCGCGACCGCGAAGGGCATTGACGCCTGTCAACGTTGCACCTATATTACTGACCGGTCAGTCAGTAGCAGTATTGTTCCACCCCGGCCGCGCATTCTCCGCGGCCGTACTTTCCAAGAGTTCCTGCCATGAACAAGCCCCTGTTCGTCGCCGCCGCCGTGAGCCTGTCGATGTTTGGCCTGGCCGGTTGCGCCAAGAAGGAAGCACCCGCCGAGCCGGTGCGCGCCGTGCGCACGACCACGGTCAGCGGCAGCGAAAGCGTGGCGTCGCACGAGTACGCTGCCGAGATTCGCGCCCGCACCGAGTCGCGCCTGGGCTTTCGCGTGGGCGGCAAGCTGCAGAGCCGTTCAGTCAATCTGGGCGATTCGGTGAAGGCTGGCCAGGTGCTGGCGCAACTCGACGCGCAGGACTTCCGCCTTGGGCAGGAGGCGGCCCGCGCCGCGTTGGCCGCCGCCCAGACGAACCTCGACCAGGCCAGCGCCGACTACAGGCGGTTCAAGGAGCTGCGTGACCAAGGCTTCATCGGCGCCGCCGAACTCGAGCGACGCGAAACCGCGATGAAGACCGCCCGAGCCCAGCTCGACCAAGCCCGGGCGCAGGCGACCGTGCAGGGCAACCAGGCGGCCTATGCGTCGCTGGTGGCCGACGCGGCAGGCGTGGTGACGGCGGTGGAGGCCGAACCGGGGCAGGTCGTCGGTGCCGGCACGCCGGTGGTCCGCCTGGCGCACGACGGTCCGCGGGACGCGGTCTTTTCGGTGCCGGAGGACCGCGTGGGTGCACTGCGGCAACTGCTCGGCCAGCCGGGCGGCGTCACGCTGGTGCCCTGGGGCAGCGGGGAGCCGGCCAAGGCCACCGTGCGTGAGGTCGCGGCCGCGGCAGACCCTGTCACCCGCACCTTCCTCGTCAAGGCCGACGTCGGCAATGCGCCGGTGCGCCTTGGGCAGACGGCCAACGTGAAGATTGCGGGCCAGGCCATGGCCGGCGTGATCCGCCTGCCACTCACGGCGGTGGCCGAAGCCAAAGGCCAGACCATCGTCTGGCTGCTCGACCGCAATGCGATGGCGGTTCGAAGCCAGCCGGTGGTGGTGGCCGGGGCCGACGGCAACACGGTCGTGATCGCCCAGGGCGTCAAGCCGGGCGACGAGGTCGTCGTGGCCGGCACGCACGTGTTGACTCCCGGCCAGAAGGTCAAGCCCTTTGTCGAAATACAGGCTGCGGCCGGCCGCGTGATTCCCGCCTCGGCTTCCGCCCCGGCATCCCTGGCTTCGCGCTGAACCCGAATCGCCCGCAGGACGAAGAACGAGAACGACCATGAGCGAATCCCACGGCTCGCGTTTCAACATTTCGCGCTGGGCGCTGGAGCATGCACCACTGACCCGCTACCTGATGGTGGTGCTGATGGTGCTGGGCCTGGCCGCCTACTTCCAGCTCGGCCAGGACGAGGACCCGCCGTTCACCTTCCGCGCTATGGTGGTCCAGGTTTTCTGGCCCGGCGCCTCGGCCCAGCAGGTGGCCGAGCAGGTGACCGACAAGATCGAGCGCACGCTGCAGGAGGTGCCGCACTCGGACGTCATCCGCAGCTACACCAAGCCCGGCGAGTCGCTGACCATCCTGCAGTTGAAAGACTCGTCGCCGCCAAAAGAGGTGGGCGACGTCTGGTACCAGGTGCGCAAGAAGGTGGGCGACATGCGCAGCAGCCTGCCCGCCGGCGTCATCGGCCCCTTCTTCAACGACGAGTTCGGCGACGTCTACGGTTCGATCTACGCGTTGTCCGCCGACGGCTTCTCCACCGAGGAATTGCGGCGCTACGCCGAGGATGTGCGCTCGCAGCTGCTGCGGGTGCCCAACGTCGCCAAGGTCGAGCTCTTCGGCGTCCAACCCGAGAAGCTCTTCGTCGAGATCTCGCAAAAGCGCCTGGCCCAACTCGGGCTGGACATGAATCAGGTGATCGCGCAGCTCAACGCGCAGAACGCCGTCGAGGGTGCCGGCACGCTGAACGCGGCCAGCCAGAACCTGCAGGTGCGTGTGGCCGGTGCGTTCATCTCGGTGGAGGATCTGCGCCAGCTGCCGATCCGCGCGGTGAACCCGTCGACCGGGCAGGCCAGCTCGCTGCGTCTCGGCGACATCGCCGACATCCGGCGCGAATACGTCGACCCGCCGTCGGTGATGGTGCGGCACCAGGGCCAATCGGTGGTCGCGATGGGCGTCTCGATGGCCAAGGGTGGCGACATCATCGAGCTCGGCAAGGCGCTCAGCGCCAAGACGGCGGAGATCAAGGGCAAGCTGCCGATCGGCGTCGAGCTGTCGCAGGTGCAGGATCAGCCGAAGGCGGTGGCCCGCTCGGTCAACGAGTTCATCGGCGTGCTGATCGAGGCCGTGGTGATCGTGCTGGCGGTCAGCTTCCTCAGCCTGGGCCTGCACATGCGCCCGCTGCGGGTGGACGTGTGGCCCGGCCTGGTGGTGGGCATCACGATCCCGCTGGTGCTGGCGATCACCTTCGTGACGATGTTCTACTGGGGCGTCGGCCTGCACAAGATCTCGCTCGGCTCGCTGATCATCGCGCTGGGCTTGCTGGTCGACGACGCGATCATCGCGGTCGAGATGATGGTGCGCAAGCTCGAAGAGGGCTACGACAAGTCGCACGCCGCGACCTTCGCCTACGAGGTGACCTCGATGCCGATGCTGACCGGCACGCTGATCACCGCGGCCGGCTTCCTGCCGATCGGCCTGGCCAAATCGACGGTGGGCGAATACACGTTCGCGATCTTCGCGGTCACATCGGCGGCGCTGGTCATTTCGTGGGTCGTGTCGGTCTACTTCGTGCCCTATCTGGGGGCCTGGCTGCTGAAGACCAAGAAGACGCACGCAGGCGAGTCGCACGAGCTGTTCGACACCCCGTTCTACAGCCGCTTCCGCGCGGTGGTGAACTGGTGCGTCGAACATCGCTGGAAGACGATTGCCGCCACGCTGGCGATCTTCGCGCTGGGCTTGGTCGGCATGGGCAAGGTGCAGCAGCAGTTCTTCCCCGATTCAAGCCGGCCCGAGGTGCTGGTCGACCTGTGGCTGCCCGAGGGCTCGACGATCCAGGCCAGCGATGAAGTGGCCCGCCGCTTCGAGAAGCGCATCGCGACCGAGCCCGGCATCGAAAGCGTCACGGCGTGGGTCGGCAGCGGCGTGCCGCGCTTCTACCTGCCGCTGGACCAGATCTTTCCGCAGGCCAACGTCAGCCAGTTCATCCTGCTGCCAAGGAGCCTGGCCGAGCGCGAGGCGCTGCGGGTGAAGTTGCCGGAGATCCTGGCCAACGAGTTCCCCGAGGTGCGCGGGCGGATCAAGCTGCTGCCCAACGGGCCGCCGGTGCCGTACCCGGTGCAGTTCCGCGTCGTCGGCCCCGACATGGAGACCGTGCGCCACTGGGCCGACGAGGCCAAGGAGATCCTGCGCCGCAACCCGAGCATGCGCGGCGTGAACGACAACTGGAACGAGCGCGTGAAGTCGCTCAGGCTCGAGATCGACCAGGACAAGGCGCGTGCGCTGGGCGTCACCAGCCAATCGATCGCCCAGGCTTCGCGGGTGATGCTGTCGGGCAGCACGATCGGGCAGTTCCGCGAAGGCGACCGCCTGATCGACATCGTGCTGCGCCAGCCGGCCGACGAGCGCAACGCCATCACCGACCTCGGCAATGCCTACATCCCCACCGCCACCGGCCGGAGCATCCCGCTGACCCAGATCGCGAAGATCGGCTTCGGCTGGGAGCCGGGCGTGCTCTGGCGCGAGGGCCGCAAGTATGCCGCGACGGTGCAGGGCGACGTGGTCGACGGTATCCAGGGGGCGACGGTCACCGCGCAGGTCTGGCCCGAGATGCAGAAGCTGCGCGAGCGCATGCCCGAGGGCATGGACATCGAAATCGCCGGTGCGGTGGCGGAAAGTTCCAAAGGCACGAGTTCGATCGCCGCCGGCGTGCCACTGATGGTGTTCATCATGTTCACGCTGCTGATGCTTCAACTGCACAGCTTTTCGCGCGCCGTGCTGGTGGTGCTCACGGCGCCGCTGGGCATCGCGGGCGTGTCGGGCGCGCTGCTGCTGTTGAACCGGCCGTTCGGCTTCGTCGCGCTGCTGGGCTTCATCGCGCTGGCCGGCATGATCATGCGCAACTCGGTGATCCTGATCGACCAGATCGAGCAGGATCGCGAGCGCGGCGTGCCGGCCTGGAGCGCGATCGTCGAATCGGCGGTGCGGCGCTTCCGGCCCATCGTGCTGACGGCCGCCGCGGCGGTGCTGGCCATGATCCCGCTGTCCAGAAGCCTGTTCTGGGGACCGATGGCGGTGGCCATCATGGGCGGGCTGATCGTGGCGACCGTGCTCACCCTGCTCGCGCTGCCGGCCATGTACGCGGCGTGGTTCCGGGTGCGGCGTCCCGCCTGATCGGACCACCCGGGGTGCGAAAAGCACCTCGTGGTCCCGATACAATGCGCGGTTTACCGGTTCGCTAGGGTAGCGGGCGGCCTGGGGCGCGCGGAGCAGTTTGCCGCGCCGTCAGGGCGGCTGCACCACAAGCTATTTCCAAAGGCTGGGTCGATTGAGAACGGCCCCGGGGCTTTTCCCGCGCGGGTGGCGAAATTGGTAGACGCACCAGGTTTAGGTCCTGACGCCTTCACGGGCGTGCCGGTTCGAGTCCGGCCCCGCGCACCAGCAGACACGCAACGCAAACAGAGTTCGCACCATGGCAGTCAACGTTGAAACCCTCGAAAAGCTCGAACGCCGCATCACCCTGACGCTGGCGGCCACCGAGATCAACTCGGAAGTCGAATCCCGCCTGAAGAAGCTGGCCCGCACCGTCAAGGCCGACGGGTTCCGCCCCGGCAAGGTGCCGATGTCCGTGGTGGCCCAGCGCTACGGCTATTCGGTGCAGTACGAGGTCATGAACGACAAGCTGGGCCAGGCCTTCAGCCAGGCCGCCAACGAGGCCCAGCTGCGCGTCGCCGGCGTTCCCAACATCACGCAGAAGAACGACGCGCCCGAGGGCCAGATGGCCTTCGACGCCACGTTCGAGGTCTACCCCGAGGTCAAGCTCGGTGACCTGGGCACGGCCGAAGTCGAGCGCGTGTCGGCCGAAGTCGACGAGGCCGCGATCGACAAGACGGTCGAGATCCTGCGCAAGCAGCGCCGCACGTTCGCCCAGCGCCCGGCCGCCGAAGGCGCCGAGGCCGGCGACCGCGTGACGATCGACTTCGAAGGCAAGATCGACGGCGAGCCCTTCGCCGGCGGCAAGGCCGAAGGCTTCCAGTTCCTGATCGGCGAGGGCCAGATGCTCGAGCAGTTCGACCAGGCCGTTCGCGGCATGAAGGTCGGCGAATCGAAGACCTTCCCGCTGCAGTTCCCGGCCGATTACCACGGCAAGGACGTGGCCGGCAAGGAAGCCGATTTCATGGTCACGATGAAGAAGGTCGAGGCCCAGCATCTGCCCACCGTCGACGAGGCGTTTGCCAAGTCCCTGGGTATCGCCGGTGGCACGGTCGAGGCGCTGCGCGCCGACGTGAAGAAGAACCTCGAGCGCGAGGTCAAGTTCCGCGTGCTGGCCCGCAACAAGTCGGCGGTGATGGACGCGCTGGTCAAGAGCGCCGAGCTCGACCTGCCCAAGGCGCTCGTCGAGGCCGAAGTCGGCCGCCTGACCGACGGGGCCCGTGCCGACCTGAAGCAGCGCGGCGTGAAGGACGCGGACACGGCGCCGATCCCGGCCGAGATCTTCACCCCGCAGGCCGAGCGCCGCGTGCGTCTGGGCCTGGTGGTGTCGGAGCTGGTGCGCCAGAACAACCTGCAAGCCAAGCCCGAGCAGTTGCAGGCTCACATCGAGGAGATGGCCCAGAGCTACGAGAAGCCGGCCGAGGTGGTGCGCTGGTACCTGTCGGATCGCCAGCGCATGTCCGAGGTCGAGGCGGTGGTCATCGAGAACAACGTCACCGACTTCGTGCTCGGCAAGGCCAAGGTCATCGACAAGGCGCTGCCGTTCGATGAGCTGATGACGGCCTGAGCCCCACGGCCGCCCGAGAAGCGCCCGGCCCCGGCCGGGCTTTTTTTCGCCCGATCGCCCCCCTTGACGGCGGCGACATAATGCATAAATACCTACCCTTGACCAACGAATTGCACGAGGCAAACCGCATGAGCGCACTGGACACACAAGCCCTGGGCCTGGTCCCGATGGTGATCGAGCAGTCGGGCCGCGGCGAGCGCGCGTACGACATCTACTCGCGGCTCCTGCGCGAGCGCATCGTTTTCCTCGTCGGCCCGGTCAATGACCAGAGTGCCAACCTGGTGGTGGCGCAGTTGCTGTTCCTGGAAAGCGAGAACCCGGACAAGGACATTTCGTTCTACATCAACTCGCCGGGCGGCAGCGTCAGCGCGGGCCTGTCGATCTTCGACACGATGCAGTTCATCAAGCCGGACGTGTCCACCCTGTGCATCGGCATGGCGGCGAGCATGGGCGCCTTCCTGCTGGCGGCCGGGGCCAAGGGCAAGCGCTTTGCGCTGCCGAACAGCAAGATCATGATCCACCAGCCGCTGGGGGGCGCGCAGGGGCAGGCGACCGACATCGAAATCCACGCTCGCGAGATCCTGAAAACCCGCGAGCAGCTGAACCGCATCCTGGCCGAGCGCACCGGCCAGCCGCTGGACAAGATCCAGGCCGATACCGAGCGCGACTACTACATGAGTGCGGACGAGTCCAAAGCGTACGGTTTGATCGACCAGGTGCTTGAAAAGCGCGTCTGAGCGCATTCATATTCCCCGGCGGCCCTCGGGCCGCCGCCTTCGCTGGCTCGCCGGCGGTTGTTTTATCATTGAGCCATGCCCGACAAGAAAGGCGCCTCCGGCGAAAAGGTCCTCTACTGCTCTTTCTGCGGGAAGAGTCAGCACGAGGTCAAGAAGCTCATTGCCGGGCCGTCGGTGTTCATTTGCGACGAGTGCATCGAGCTCTGCAACGACATCATCCGTGACGAAGTGCCGGCCGAAGGCCCGTCGGCCAAGGCAGCGAAGTCCGATCTGCCGGTGCCCAGCGAGATCAAGTCCAGCCTCGATCAGTACGTGATCGGGCAGGAGACCGCCAAGCGCACGCTGGCCGTGGCGGTTTACAACCACTACAAGCGCCTGAAGCACCTGGGTGCCAGCAAGGACGATGTCGAGCTCGCCAAGAGCAACATCCTGCTGATCGGCCCGACCGGCTCCGGCAAGACACTGCTGGCGCAGACCTTGGCTCGCCTGCTGAACGTGCCGTTCGTGATCGCCGATGCAACGACGCTGACCGAAGCCGGCTACGTCGGCGAGGACGTCGAGAACATCATCCAGAAGCTGCTGCAGAACTGCAACTACGACGTCGAGCGGGCGCAGCGCGGCATCGTCTACATCGACGAGATCGACAAGATCTCGCGCAAGGCGGACAACCCCAGCATCACGCGCGACGTGTCGGGCGAGGGCGTCCAGCAGGCGCTGCTGAAGCTGGTCGAGGGCACGATGGCCAGCGTGCCGCCCCAGGGCGGGCGCAAGCACCCCAATCAGGATTTCCTGCAGATCGACACGACCAACATCCTGTTCATCTGTGGTGGCGCCTTCGACGGGCTGGAAAAGGTCATCCAGAACCGCACTGAAAAGTCCGGCATCGGTTTCGGGGCCACGGTGCACAGCAAGTCGGAAAAGCGCGTCTCGGAAGTCTTCCGCCACGCCGAGCCGGAAGATCTGGTCCGCTTCGGGCTGATTCCCGAGCTGGTCGGGCGGCTGCCGGTCGTCGCGACGCTGGGCGAGTTGACCGAGGAGGCGCTGGTTCAGATCCTCGTCGAGCCGAAGAACGCGCTGCTCAAACAGTACCAGAAGCTGTTCTCGATGGACGGCGTCGAGCTCGAGATCCGGCCGTCGGCGCTGGCAGCGATCGCCCGCAAGGCCTTGGCCCGCAAGACCGGCGCGCGCGGCTTGAGGTCCATCATGGAGCAGTCGCTGATCGACACGATGTTCGACCTGCCCACGCTGGACGGCGTGGCCAAGGTGGTGGTCGACGAACACATCATCGAAGAAGGCGGCAAGCCCCTGCTGGTCTATCGGGAACAGGCCAAGGCGAGCGCCTGACCCGGCTATTTCGGGCTTTGATCTTCCCGCAGCCGGCTAACCTGATGAGCCCGGCCCCTCCTTGCAATCGACCGCTCGGGCCCCATGTGGGCTCGAGAAAGTGAGGCATCCCCATGTCAGGACATCCGATTCTTCCCGCCGAGCCGATCACGCTGCCGCTGCTGCCGCTGCGCGATGTGGTGGTCTTTCCCCACATGGTGATCCCGCTGTTCGTCGGGCGGCCCAAATCGATCAAGGCGCTCGAGGCAGCGATGGAAGCCGGCCGGCAGATCATGCTGGTGGCGCAGAAGGCGGCCGGCAAGGACGAACCGCGCCCGGACGACATGTTCGAGGTCGGCTGCGTTTCCAGCATCCTGCAGATGCTGAAGCTGCCCGATGGCACGGTGAAGGTGCTGGTCGAGGGCGTGCAGCGCGCGTCGACCCAGTCGATCACCGACAACGGCGAGCACTTCATCTCCGAAGTGCTGCCGATCGAGCCGGGCGGCGAGGCCTCGCCTGAGGTCGAGGCGCTGCGCCGCGCGGTGACGCAGCAGTTCGACCAGTACGTCAAGCTCAACAAGAAGATCCCGCCGGAGATCCTGACCTCGATCGCCGGGATCGACGATCCGGGCCGCCTGGCCGACACGATCGCTGCCCACCTGCCGCTCAAGCTCGAAGCCAAGCAATCGGTGCTGGACCTGTTCGACGTCGCCAAGCGGCTGGAGAAGCTGCTGGAGCAGCTCGAGCACGAGGTCGACATCCTCCAGGTCGAAAAGCGCATCCGTGGCCGTGTCAAGCGGCAGATGGAGAAGAGCCAGCGCGAGTACTACCTGAACGAGCAGGTCAAGGCCATCCAGAAGGAACTGGGCGACGGCGAAGAAGGCGCCGACCTCGAAGAGCTGGAGAAGAAGATCAAGGCCGCGCGCATGCCCAAGGATGCGCGCAAGAAGGCCGACGCCGAGCTGAAGAAGCTCAAGCTGATGTCCCCGATGTCGGCCGAAGCCACGGTGGTGCGCAACTACCTGGACACGCTGATCGGCTTGCCGTGGTCCAAGAAGACCAAGATCAAGCACGACCTGGCGTTGGCCGAGGACGTGTTGAACGAAGACCACTATGGCCTCGAGAAGGTCAAGGACCGCATCCTCGAGTATCTCGCGGTGCAGCAGCGCGTCGACAAGGTCAAGGCGCCGATCCTGTGCCTCGTGGGGCCCCCGGGCGTGGGCAAGACCTCGCTCGGCCAGTCCGTGGCGCGCGCCACCGGGCGCAAGTTCGTCCGCATGGCGCTGGGCGGCGTGCGCGACGAGGCCGAGATCCGTGGACACCGCCGCACCTATATCGGCTCGATGCCGGGCAAGGTGCTGCAAAGCCTGTCCAAGGTCGGCACGCGCAATCCGCTGTTCCTGCTCGACGAGATCGACAAGCTGGGCATGGATTTCCGTGGCGACCCCTCGTCGGCCTTGCTCGAAGTGCTCGACCCCGAGCAGAACCACACTTTCAGCGACCATTACATCGAGGTCGACTTCGACCTGAGCGACGTGATGTTCGTGGCGACCTCGAACTCGATGAACATTCCGCCGGCCCTGCTGGACCGGATGGAAGTGATTCGCCTGTCGGGCTACACCGAGGACGAGAAGCTCAATATCGCGCAGCGCTACCTGTTGCCGAAGCAGGCCAAGAACAACGGCGTGAAGGACGACGAGATGGAGGTCACCGAGGCCGCCATCCGCGGAATCATCCGTTACTACACCCGCGAGGCCGGTGTGCGTTCGCTCGAGCGCGAGATCTCGAAGATCTGCCGCAAGGTGGTCAAGGGCGTTCAGCTCAAGACCTACACCGACAAGGTGGTCGTCACCGACGAGAACCTCAACGAATTCCTGGGGGTGCGCAAGTACGACTACGGGCGCGCCGAGAAGAGCAACCAAGTCGGCCAGGTCGTCGGTCTGGCGTGGACGGAAGTCGGTGGCGACCTGCTGACGATCGAAGCCACGGCGATGCCAGGCAAGGGCAACATCATCCGCACCGGCCAGCTCGGCGATGTGATGAAGGAATCGGTCGAGGCTGCGCGCACGGTGGTGCGCAGCCGCGCCCGGCGCCTGGGCATCAAGGACGAGTTGTTCGAGAAGCGCGACGTGCACATCCACGTGCCCGACGGGGCGACGCCCAAGGACGGCCCGAGCGCCGGTGCCGCCATGACGACGGCCTTCGTCTCGGCCTTGACCGGCATCCCGGTCAAGGCGCACGTGGCGATGACCGGCGAGATCACGCTGCGCGGCGAGGTCACGGCGATCGGCGGCCTGAAGGAGAAGCTCCTCGCGGCTCACCGTGGCGGGATCAAGCTCGTGATGATTCCTGAAGAGAACGTGAAGGATCTTCAGGACATCCCGGACAACGTCAAGAGCAACCTCGAGATCGTTCCGGTGCGCTGGATCGACAAGGTGCTCGAGGTCGCGCTCGAATCGATGCCCAAGCCGCTGCCCGACGAGGAAGCGGTACCGGCCGCCGAGGGCGCGCCCAAGGCGGCGGAAGCTGGAAAGGGTGTGCCCGCAACGGCATCCGACACATTGCCTCATTGAGGCTTGCGGGGAGGCGAAAAATCCTCCTATAATGCGAGCTTCCCTGACGCGCTGGGGGTGCACTGAAAAGTGAATCTTCAGCGAGCGACACCAAGCGCGTTGTCAGGGAGCGTGTTCCGTCAGGAGCCATGCGGGAATAGCTCAGTTGGTAGAGCGCAACCTTGCCAAGGTTGAGGTCGCGAGTTCGAGCCTCGTTTCCCGCTCCAGATGCCTCGAAGGGAAGCCGACCAGCTTCCCTTTTTTGTCGCAGCGCTGGCATGGCGATCGGTGGGAACGGCCAGCAGTGGAATGCGTGGGCGCGGTAGCAAAGCGGTTATGCAACGGATTGCAAATCCGTCTAGCCCGGTTCGACTCCGGGCCGCGCCTCCAGACCTGTTGGATCCTGCGCGGGAATAGCTCAGTTGGTAGAGCGCAACCTTGCCAAGGTTGAGGTCGCGAGTTCGAGCCTCGTTTCCCGCTCCAAGCATGTCGAAGGGAAGCTGCGTTGCAGCTTCCCTTTTTTCATGGCGGGAGAGGTGCGAAGTGGGCTCGGCCCATAATCCGCCGGCCGCCCGGATGGCGAAACAGGCAGACGCAGCGGACTTAAAATCCGCAGGGCCGAAAGGTCCGTGCGGGTTCGACCCCCGCTCCGGGCACCAGCCACAGATTCAGCGGCCTCGGCGTTTCACAGCAAGACGGTGTCGACATGCATGGCACGCCCCAAGCCCGCCATCGCCATGCGCGACAAGACGTCGGGTGCGCCCGTGGACTGCAGCCGCAGCGGGGCTTCGGCCGCGAGTGCAGGGTGCGGGCCCTCCTGCGCAAGCAATTCCACCACCCGTCGTGCGACGGCGTCGGCGGTGTCCAACAAGTGGATGCCGGGGCCGAGCCGCATGGCGATGCGATCCATGACGAAGGGGTAGTGGGTGCATCCGAGGACCACGGTGTCGATGGCCAGGCCGGGCAGCGGCGCGCAGTAGTTGTCCAGCAGCCGATCGACCTCGGCGACACCGGCGTCACCTTGCTCGATCGCGGCGGCCAAGCCGGCGCAAGGCACGGGGTGAACGAAGCAGCCTGGCGCGTGGCGCGCCACGAGATCCGCATAGCGCACGCTCGCCAGCGTGGCGGGCGTGGCCATCACGGCGAAGCGCTGCGTTGGGCTCAGCAGCGCGGCGGGCTTGACGCCCGGCTCGACGCCAACGAAAGCGACCTCGGGGTGTCGCGCGCGCATCGCATCGATGGCCCAGGCGGTCGCCGTGTTGCAGGCGATGACGATCAATCGTGCGCCCTGGTCGACAAGATGATCGACGACCCGCTCGGTGCGCTGGCGCACGTGGGCTGCATCGCGGTCGCCATACGGCGCGTGAGCCGAGTCGGCGACGTACAGGAGTGACGCAGTCGGCAGCCGCCCGTGCAATGCGCGCAGCACTGACAGGCCCCCGACCCCGGAGTCGAAGATCCCGATCGGCGCGGGAGGCACCTGGGTCGTCACGCCCGAGTCGGTCCCAGCGGGCACAGACGATGACAAGGCGAATGGGGACATGACGGCGGGCAGTCTAACCGGCGCGCCTGCGCGGGGTGGGCATCGGATCGGCGGCACGTCGTCACTGCAC
This sequence comes from Ideonella sp., assembly GCF_035254525.1. Classification (GTDB taxonomy): domain Bacteria; phylum Pseudomonadota; class Gammaproteobacteria; order Burkholderiales; family Burkholderiaceae_C; genus Ideonella. Next base: position 37,456 of record NZ_DATFAN010000213.1, read on the forward strand.
GCCAGTCTCGCCAGAAGGACTGGTGTTTCTGGTCGCACGCACCTAAAATAGCACGACCGTTCGTTCTATCCTTCTTGCCGCGTTACCCGCGCATGGTGTTGGGCACGGTGCCGGCCCGACCCCGTCCGGCATCGGGGCAACCACTAGAATCACGCAGTTTACGTAAACGTCAATTCAGCCCAATCATCAGCCAGGAGCAACGCGAGATGAAGGTATTGGTAGCCGTCAAGCGCGTCGTCGACTACAACGTGAAAGTTCGCGTGAAGTCAGACGGCACGGGGGTGGACATCGCCAACGTGAAGATGAGCATGAACCCCTTCGACGAGATCGCTGTCGAAGAGGCCGTTCGCCTGAAGGAAAAAGGGGCCGTCACCGAAGTGATCGCCGTCTCCTGCGGCGTCACCCAGTGCCAGGAGACGCTGCGCACGGCGATGGCCATCGGCGCCGACCGTGCCATCCTCGTCGAGACCGATGCTGAATTGCAGCCGCTGGCCGTGGCCAAGTTGCTCAAGGCGCTGGTCGACAAGGAGCAGCCGGGCCTGGTGATCCTGGGCAAGCAGGCGATCGACGACGACTGCAACCAGACCGGCCAGATGCTGGCCGCGCTGGCCGACCTGCCGCAAGCCACCTTCGCCTCGAAGGTCGAGATCGCCGATGGCGCTGCCTCGGTCACGCGTGAGGTCGATGGCGGCCTCGAGACGCTCAAGCTCGCTCTGCCGGCGGTGGTGACGACCGACCTGCGCCTGAACGAGCCGCGCTACGTGACGCTGCCCAACATCATGAAGGCCAAGAAGAAGCCGCTCGAGGTGTTCAAGCCGGCCGACCTCGGCGTGGACGTGACGCCGCGGCTGAAGACCCTCAAGGTTTCCGAGCCGCCCAAGCGCGGCGCGGGCGTGAAGGTGCCGGATGTGGCCACGCTGGTGGCGAAGCTGAAGAACGAAGCGAAGGTGATCTGAACATGAGCGTCCTCGTCATTGCTGAACACGAACACGGCACCTTGAAGGGCGCCACGCTCAATACCGTCACGGCCGCCGCCCAGTGCGGCGGCGATGTGCATGTGCTGGTCGCTGGCGCGAACGCCAGCGGCGCGGCCCAGGCGGCGGCGCAGATCGCCGGCGTGGCCAAGGTGCTGCATGCCGACGACGCGCGCCTGGCCGAGCAACTCGCCGAAGACGTGGCCGCACAGGTGCTGGCCATCGCATCGGGTTACACCCACATCCTGTTCGCCGCCACGGCGCACGGCAAGAACGTCGCGCCGCGCGTGGCCGCCAAGATGGATGTCGCGCAGGTCAGCGAAATCAGCAAGGTCATCAGCGCCGACACCTTCGAGCGCCCGATCTACGCCGGCAACGCCATCGCCACGGTGCAAAGCGCCGATGCGGTCAAGGTCATCACCGTGCGCACCACCGGCTTCGATGCGGCCGGCACCGGCGGCTCGGCCGCAATCGAGACGGTGGCCGCGGTCGCCGGCAACGGCAAGACGAGCTTCATTGGCCGCGAGGTCACCAAGAGCGACCGGCCCGAGCTCACCGCCGCCAAGATCATCGTCTCGGGTGGCCGCGCGATGGGCTCGAGCGAGAAGTTCAACGAGGTGCTGACGCCGCTGGCCGACAAGCTGGGGGCCGCGCTCGGCGCCAGCCGCGCCGCGGTGGACGCGGGCTACGCGCCCAACGACTGGCAGGTCGGGCAGACCGGCAAGATCGTCGCGCCGCAGCTGTACATCGCCTGCGGCATCTCGGGCGCGATCCAGCATCTGGCCGGCATGAAGGACTCCAAGGTGATCGTCGCGATCAACAAGGACCCGGAAGCCCCGATCTTCAGCGTGGCCGACTACGGCCTGGAGGCGGACCTGTTCACCGCCGTGCCCGAGCTGATCAGCGCCCTCTGATCCGCGTGCCCCGCGCGTGGCGGCTGCCGCGCGCTGCGACGAATCGAAGGGCGCCCGCGTGGCGCCCTTTTCACGACTGCAGGAGACGACAAAGTGACCTACCGCGCGCCCGTCAAGGACATGCTGTTCGCGATGAAGGAGCTTGCCGGCATCGACGCTGTGGCCCAGTTGCCCGGTTTCGAAGATGCCGGCTACGAGACGGCCCAGGCCGTGCTCGAAGAATGCGCCAAACTCAACGAGGGCGTGGTCGCGCCGTTGAACGTGGACGGCGACGTGAACCCCTCGTCGTTCAGCGACGGCAAGGTCCAGGCGACGCCCGGCTTCAAGGCGGCGTTCCAGCAGTACACCGAGGGAGGCTGGCAGGGCTTGCATCACCCGGTCGAGTTCGGCGGACAGGGCTTGCCCAAGCTGATTCACGCGGCCTGCCAGGAGATGGTGAATGCCGCCAACCTCAGCTTCGCGCTGTGCCCGCTGCTGACCGACGGCGCGATCGAGGCGATGCTGACTGCCGGCTCCGACGAGCAGAAGGCCACCTACCTGCCGAAGCTCATCGACGGCACCTGGACCGGCACGATGAACCTCACCGAGCCGCAAGCCGGCTCGGACCTGTCGATGGTGCGCACCCGCGCCGAGCCGCAACCCGACGGCAGCTACAAGATCTTCGGCACGAAGATTTTCATCACCTGGGGTGAGCACGACATGGCCGAGAACATCGTCCACCTCGTGCTGGCGCGCGTGGTGGGCGCACCTGAGGGCGTGAAGGGCATCTCGCTGTTCATCGTGCCCAAGTTCCTCCTGAACGCAGACGGCTCGCCAGGCGCGCGCAACGACGTGCATTGCGTGAGCATCGAACACAAGATGGGCATCAAGGCCAGCCCGACGGCCGTGCTGCAGTATGGCGACAACGGCGGTGCGATCGGCTACGTCGTCGGCGAGGAGAACCGCGGCCTCGAATACATGTTCGTGATGATGAACGCCGCGCGCTTCGGCGTCGGCGTGCAGGGGCTGGCGGTGGCCGACCGCGCCTACCAGCGCGCGGTCGCGTATGCCCGCGAGCGGGTGCAGTCGCGGCCGGTCGACGGCTCGATGAACACCGCGGCGCCGATCATCCACCACCCCGACGTGCGCCGCATGCTGATGACGATGCGCGCCTACACCGAAGGCTGCCGCGCGATGGCCCTGGTCGGCGCGGCGGCCTATGACGCCGCACATCACCACCCCGACGCTGCGACGCGCCAGCAGAACCAGGCCGTCTACGAGTTCCTGGTTCCGCTGATCAAGGGCTACTCGACCGAGATGAGCCTCGAGGTCACGTCGCTGGGCGTGCAGGTCCACGGCGGCATGGGCTTCATCGAAGAAACCGGTGCGGCGCAGCACATGCGCGACGCCAAGATCCTGACAATCTACGAGGGCACCACGGCGATCCAGGCCAACGACCTCGTCGGCCGCAAGACCGCCCGCGACGGCGGCCGCACTGCCAAGGCCATTGCCGCCCAGGTCGAAAGCACCGAGATGGCCCTGGCGGCCCGCAACAGCGAGGCCGCCAAGGCACTGGCCAAGCGACTGGCCCCGGCGCGGCAAGCCTTCCTCGACGTGGTCGATTTCGTTGTCGCCGGCTCCAGAAGCAACCCGAACGCGGTCTTCGCCGGCAGCGTCAACTACCTGATGCTCGCCGGCAACCTGGTGGCCGGCTGGCAGATGGCCCGGGCGTTGCTGGCCGCTGAGGATCGGCTCGCCGCTGGCGAGGACATCGAGTTCATGAAGGCCAAGATCGCCACCGCGCGCTTCTATGGCGACCACATTCTTTCCAAGGTGCCCGGCCTGCGCGACAGCATCGTCGACGGCGCCGCCAGCATCACCGACATGGCTCTGGAGGCCTACTGATGACGATGCCCGCCATCCTCGCGAACCTGCCGCTGCCTATCATCGGCGCGCCGCTGTTCATCATCTCCAACCCGAAGCTCGTGATCGAGCAATGCAAGGCCGGCGTCGTCGGCTCGATGCCGGCGCTGAACGCGCGGCCGGCCGAGTTGCTCGACGAGTGGCTCGCCGAGATCACCGAGACGCTGGCCGCCTACAACAAGGCGAACCCGGACAAGCCGGCTGCACCGTTCGCGATCAACCAGATCGTGCACAAGAGCAACGAGCGGCTCGAGCATGACCTGCAGGTCTGCGCCAAGTACAAGGTGCCGATCATCATCACCTCGCTGGGTGCCCGCACCGACGTGAACGACGCGGTGCACGCATGGGGTGGCGTGGTGCTGCACGACGTGATCAACAACACCTTCGCAAGGAAGGCGATCGAGAAGGGCGCTGATGGCCTGATCGCGGTGGCCGCCGGCGCCGGCGGCCATGCGGGCGTCAAGAGCCCGTTCGCGCTGATCCAGGAGATTCGCGAGTGGTTCGACGGCCCGCTTGCGCTGTCCGGTGCCATGGCCACCGGCGGCGGCGTGCTGGCGGCACGGGCGATGGGGGCCGACTTCGCCTACATTGGCTCGGCCTTCATCGCCACCGAGGAGGCGCGGGCGATCGACGCCTACAAGGAGGCCATCGTCGCCGGCTCCAGCGACGACATCGTCTACTCGAACCTGTTCACCGGCGTGCACGGAAACTACTTGAAGCCGTCGATCCGCGCCGCGGGGCTGGACCCGGACAACCTGCCCGAAAGCGACCCCTCGAAGATGAACTTCGGCGGCGACGCGAAGAAGGCCTGGAAGGACATCTGGGGCTGCGGGCAGGGCATCGGCGCGATCAAGCAGGTGCAACCGGCCGGCCAGCTCGTCGCCCGCCTGGCACGAGAGTACGCCGCTGCGCGTGCCCGCGTGGCCGCCTGATCCTGCCCGGCCGTCCAACTTCTTGTGTGCCCGCCACGACCTTGTCAGGAAAGTGGTGGGTTTCGTCATGCGTAATACCGCGCACGGAGAACAAGGGCGCGTCAGTGATACAGTGCCTGCCGTGAAAACGTAGGTCCTTCTGTGTCCCCTTGCTGGTTTCTGAGAGACAAACAGCAAGGCGGGTCGCTAGTCCGCCAACCGGTCGAGCCGGGCCGCGGAAGGTTGATCAACCCATCGGAGCTCTGGAAACCGGAGCGAAAGGTGAGCGAAAGATGATGCAGCAATACAGGTCGAACTCGTACCTGTTCGGCGGCAATGCGCCGTACGTCGAAGAGATGTACGAGGCGTACCTCGACAACCCGGGCGCCGTCCCGGAGAACTGGCGCGCGTACTTCGACGCGCTGCAGAACGTGCCCGCGACCGACGGCTCCGACAGCCGCGACGTCGCGCACGCCCCCGTGATCGAATCCTTCGCGCAGCGCGCGAAGTCGAATGCGTTCGCCGTCAAGGCCAGCTCGGCCGACTTGGCCGTGGCCCGCAAGCAGGTGCACGTGCAGTCGTTGATCGCGGCCTATCGCTTCCTCGGCTCGCGCTGGGCCGATCTCGACCCGCTCAAGCGCACCGAGCGCCCGAAGATTCCCGAGCTGGAGCCGGCGTTCTACGACCTGAGCGAGTCCGACATGGACATCACGTTCAGCGCCGCGAACACCTATTTCTCGCGCGCCGAGAACATGACGCTGCGGGAGATCATGCAGGCGCTGCGCGAGACCTACTGCGGCTCGATTGGCGCCGAATTCATGCACTGCACCGACCCGACCGAGAAGCGTTGGTGGCAGGAGCGCCTGGAAAGTGCGCGCAGCAAGCCGACCTTCACCGCCGAGAAGCGCCGCCACATCCTCGATCGGCTCACCGCCGCCGAGGGACTGGAGCGCTTCCTGCACACCAAGTACGTCGGCCAGAAGCGCTTCTCGCTCGAAGGCGGCGAGAGCTTCATCGCCTCGATGGACGAAGTCGTCCAACGCGGTGGCGAGAAGGGCGTGCAGGAGATCGTCATCGGCATGGCCCACCGGGGCCGCCTGAACGTGCTCGTCAACACCCTCGGCAAGGCGCCGAAGGACCTGTTCAGCGAGTTCGACCACACTGCGCCGGAAGAGCTGCCGGCCGGTGACGTGAAGTACCACCAGGGCTTCTCGAGCGATATCTCCACCGCCGGTGGCCCGGTCCACCTCAGCCTGGCCTTCAACCCCTCGCACCTGGAGATCGTGAATCCGGTCGTCGAGGGTTCGGTCAAGGCCCGCATGGACCGTCGTGGCGACAAGGAAGGCGCGCAGGTGCTGCCGGTGCTGGTGCACGGCGACGCCGCCTTCGCCGGCCAGGGTGTCGTGATGGAGACGCTGGCGCTGGCGCAGACCCGTGGTTACTACACCGGCGGCACGCTGCACATCGTCATCAACAACCAGATCGGCTTCACCACCAGCGACCCGCGCGACACGCGCTCGACGCTGTACTGCTCGGACGTCGTCAAGATGATCGAGGCGCCGGTGCTGCACGTGAACGGCGACGACCCGGACGCCGTCGTCTGGTGCACCCAGCTCGCGCTCGACTACCGCCAGCAGTTCAACAAGGATGTCGTCGTCGACATCATCTGCTTCCGCAAGCTGGGCCACAACGAGCAGGACACGCCGGCGCTGACCCAGCCGCTGATGTACAAGAAGATCGGCCAGCACCCGGGCACGCGCAAGTTGTATGGCGACAAGCTGGTCGCGCAGGGCGTGCTGACGGAAGGTGCGCCGGATGAGATGGTGAAGACCTTCCGCGCGGCGATGGACGCGGGCAAGCACCACTACGACCCGGTGCTGACCAACTTCAAGAGCAAGTACGCGGTCGACTGGCAACCCTTCCTCGGCAAGAAGTGGACCGACGCGGCCGACACCGCGCTGCCGCTGGCCGAGATCAAGCGCCTGGCCGAGCGCATCACCACCATTCCCGCGAACTTCAAGGCCCATCCGCTGGTCGAGAAGGTCATCGCCGACCGCGCCGCGATGGGCCGCGGCGAGGTCAACGTCGACTGGGGCATGGGCGAACACCTGGCCTTCGCGTCGCTGGTGGCTTCGGGCTACCCGGTGCGCCTGTCGGGCGAGGATTGCGGCCGCGGCACCTTCGTGCACCGCCATGCCGTGCTGCACGACCAGAACCGCGAGAAGTGGGACATCGGCACCTACGTGCCGTTGCAGAACGTGGCCGAGAACCAGGCGCCGTTCGTCGTCATCGATTCGATCCTGTCGGAAGAGGCGGTGCTCGGCTTCGAGTACGGCTACGCCTCGGCCGACCCGAACACGCTGATCATCTGGGAAGCCCAGTTCGGCGACTTCGTCAACGGTGCCCAGGTCGTGATCGACCAGTTCATCGCCTCGGGCGAGGTCAAGTGGGGCCGCGCGAACGGCCTGGCGATGATGCTGCCGCACGGCTACGAAGGCCAGGGTCCCGAGCACTCGTCGGCACGCCTCGAGCGCTTCATGCAACTGGCTGCCGACAACAACATGCAGGTCGTGCAGCCCACCACGGCGAGCCAGATCTTCCACCTGCTGCGCCGGCAGATGGTGCGCATGTTCCGCAAGCCGCTGGTCATCATGACGCCGAAGTCGCTGTTGCGGAACAAGGACGCGACCTCGCCGTTGTCCGAGTTCACCAAGGGTGAGTTCCGCACGGTGATCACCGAGCAGAACACCGATATCGACCCGGCCAAGGTCAAGCGCATCATCGCCTGCTCGGGCAAGGTCTACTACGACCTGGTCAAGAAGCGCGAGGACAAGAAGGCGAGCGACGTGGCGATCATCCGCGTCGAGCAGCTCTATCCGTTCCCGCACAAGGCCTTCGCTGCGGAGATCAAGAAGTTCGCCAACGCAACCGAGATCGTGTGGTGCCAGGATGAGCCGCAGAACCAGGGCGCCTGGTTCTTCGTGCAGCATTACATCCACGAGAACATGCTCGACGGCCAGAAGCTCGGCTACGCCGGCCGCCCGGCGTCGGCTTCGCCGGCGGTGGGCTACGCCCACCTGCACCAGGACCAGCAGAAGGCGCTGCTGGACCAGGCCTACGGCAAGCTCAAGGGCTTCGTCCTCTCGAAGTAAGCATCGAACAAGCGCGCGCGCCGCGGTGAACCCGTGGCGCGTGCCTGCACACGCACAAGAGTCACATCATGGCAATCGTAGAAGTCAAGGTTCCGCAGCTCTCCGAATCGGTGGCCGAGGCCACGCTGCTGCAGTGGAAGAAGAAGCCCGGCGAAGCCGTGGCGATGGATGAGATCCTGATCGAGATCGAGACCGACAAGGTCGTGCTCGAGGTGCCGGCGCCGGCCGCCGGCGTGCTGGCCGCTCACGTGGTCGGCGACGGTGGCACGGTGGTCAGCGACCAGGTCATCGCGCAGATCGACACCGACGGCAAGGTCAGTGCCGCCGCTGCTGCCCCCGCGCCGGCCGTGGTGGCGCCGCCGCCGCCGAGCCCGCCGTCGGCTGCTGCAGCCGTCAGCGCAGGCGCCAAGTCGGACGTCGCGATGCCCGCCGCGGCCAAGCTGATGGCCGACAACGCGCTGGCCGCCGGCTCGGTGGCCGGCACCGGCAAGGACGGCCGCGTCACCAAGGGTGACGTGCTGGGTGCGCTCGCTGCCGGCACCAAGCCTGCCGCACCGCCGCCGCCTGCGCCGCCGGCCGCCGCTGTGGCCAAGCCGCTGCCCGCCGTCAGCGTGCCTGTCGCACCGAGCCTGGGCGACCGCCCCGAGCAGCGCGTGCCGATGTCGCGCCTGCGCGCTCGCGTCGCGGAGCGCCTGCTGCAGTCTCAGGCCACGAACGCCATCCTCACCACCTTCAACGAGGTCAACATGGCCCCGGTGATGGAGATGCGCAAGAAGTTCCAGGACCGCTTCGAGAAGGAACACGGCGTCAAGCTCGGCTTCATGAGCTTCTTCGTCAAGGCCGCCGTGCACGCGCTGAAGAAGTTCCCGGTCATCAATGCCTCGGTCGATGGCAACGACATCGTCTACCACGGCTACTTCGACATCGGCATCGCGGTGGGCTCGCCGCGCGGCCTGGTGGTGCCGATCGTCCGCAACGCCGATCAGATGACCTTCGCCGAGATCGAGAAGAAGATCGCCGAGTTCGGCCAGAAGGCCAAGGACGGCAAGCTGGGCATCGAGGAGCTGACCGGCGGCACGTTCTCGATCAGCAACGGCGGCACCTTCGGCTCGATGCTGTCGACGCCGATCATCAACCCGCCGCAGTCGGCCATCCTCGGCGTGCACGCCACCAAGGACCGCGCCGTGGTCGAGAACGGCCAGGTCGTCGTTCGCCCGATGAACTACCTGGCGATGAGCTACGACCACCGCATCATCGACGGTCGCGAAGCCGTGCTGGGCCTGGTGGCGATGAAGGAAGCGCTCGAAGACCCCGCGCGCCTGCTGTTCGACATCTGAAACGACATATGAGCAAGAATTTCGACGTCATCGTCATCGGCGGCGGCCCGGGGGGCTACATCGCTGCGATTCGCGCGGCGCAGCTCGGCTTCAACACCGCCTGCATCGACGAGTGGAAGAACACGGCCGGCGGCCCGGCGCCCGGCGGCACCTGCACCAACGTCGGCTGCATCCCGTCGAAGGCGTTGCTGCAGTCGAGCGAGCACTTCGAGCATGCCGGCCACCACTTCGGCGACCACGGCATCACGCTGGCCGACCTGAAGATCGACGTGGCCAAGATGGTCGGTCGCAAGGACGCCGTCGTGAAGCAGAACAACGACGGCATCCTGTACTTGTTCAAGAAGAACAAGGTCAGCTTCTTCCACGGCCGCGGCTCGTTCGTGGCGGCGAAGGACGGCGGCTACGAGGTCAAGGTCGCCGGGGCGGCAGAGGAAACGCTGTTTGCCAAGCAGGTCATCGTCGCCACCGGCTCGAACCCGCGCGCGCTGCCTGGCGTCGCGTTCGACGAGGATTTGATCCTGTCGAACGACGGCGCGCTGCGCATCCCGGCCGTGCCGAAGAAGCTGGGTGTCGTCGGCTCCGGCGTCATCGGCCTGGAGATGGGCTCGGTCTGGCGCCGCCTGGGCGCCGAGGTCACCATCCTGGAAGCGCTGCCGGCCTTCCTGGGGGTTGCCGACGAGAGTGTGGCCAAGGAAGCCGCCAAGGTCTTCAAGAAGCAGGGCCTGGCGATCGAGCTCGGGGTGAAGATCAGTGCCGTCGAGAAGGGCAAGGGCGGTGTCACGGTGAAGTACGCCGACGCCAAGGGCGCCGAGCATGCGCTGGCCTGCGACCGCCTGATCGTCTCGATCGGCCGCGTGCCGAACACGGTCGGCCTGAACGCCGAGGCCGTGGGCCTGAAGCTGGACGAGCGCGGCGCGATCGTCGTCGACGGCGAATGCCGGACCAATCTGCCGGGTGTCTGGGCGGTGGGTGACGTGGTGCGCGGCCCGATGCTCGCGCACAAGGCCGAGGAAGAAGGCGTGGCGGTCGCCGAACGCATCGCCGGCCAGCACGGGCACGTCAACTTCAACACCATCCCGTACGTGATCTACACCAGCCCCGAGATCGCCTGGGTCGGCCAGACCGAACAGCAGCTCAAGGCCGAGGGCCGTGCCTACAAGGCCGGCCAGTTCCCGTTCCTGGCCAACGGGCGCGCGCGGGCGCTGGGTGACACGACCGGCTTCGTCAAGATGCTGGCCGATGCGAAGACCGACGAGATCCTGGGCGTGCACATCATCGGGCCGTATGCCTCCGAGCTGATCTCGGAAGCGGTGGTGGCGATGGAGTTCAAGGCCTCGTCGGAAGACATCGCCCGCATCTGCCACGCCCACCCGTCCTTGTCCGAATCGACCAAGGAAGCGGCGCTGGCGGTCGACAAGCGCACCCTGAACTTCTGAGGTCGTGCCGGTTCGCGCGCTGTATGAGCAGACCCTCGCGGAGCGGGGGTTTGCGAGCGATCCGGCGCAGCTGCGCGCGATCGCCGCGCTGGAGCGCTGCGAGAACGAGTGGGTCGCCTACAAGGCCCGGCGCGGCAACGCGCTGACCAAGATGCTGGTGCGCCCGCCTCTTCCTCGGGGCGTCTACATGTGGGGCGGGGTCGGGCGCGGCAAGAGCTTCCTGATGGACTGCTTCTTCCAGTCGGTGCCGCTCACCCGCAAAACCCGGCTTCACTTCCATGAGTTCATGCGCGAGGTGCACCGTGAGCTGCAGGACCTGAAGGGCGTGCAGAACCCGCTCGAGGAACTGGGCGCACGCATCGCCCGCCGGCACCGGCTGATCTGCTTCGACGAGTTCCACGTGGCCGACGTGACCGACGCGATGATCCTGCACCGGCTGCTTGAGTCGATGTTCGCGCACCGGGTGTCGATCGTCACCACCTCGAACTTCCATCCCGATGGCCTGTACCCGAACGGGCTGCACCGCGACCGCATCCTGCCCGCGATCGCGCTGCTGAAGGACAAGCTCGAGGTCATCAACGTCGACGCCGGCACCGACTACCGGCGCCGCACGCTGGAGCATGTGAAGCTGTACCACACGCCGCTCGGTGACGAGGCCGATGCGGCGATGCTGCGGGCCTTCGAAGAACTGGCCGAGGCGCGCGACGAATCGCCGGTGCTGCACATCGAGCAGCGCGAAATCCGCGCGCGCCGGCGCGCCGGTGGCATCGTGTGGTTCGATTTCGCGACCCTGTGCGGGGGGCCGCGCTCGCAGAACGACTACCTGGAGCTCGCCGCGCAATTCCACACCGTGCTGCTGTCGGATGTGCCGCACATGCCGCCGCGGCTGGCGTCCGAAGCGCGGCGCTTCACCTGGCTGGTCGACGTGCTCTATGACCGCCGGGTCAAGTTGATCATGTCGGCGGCCGTGCCGCCGGAGTCGCTTTACACCGAAGGGCCGCTGGCCCACGAGTTTCCGCGCACGGTGTCGCGCCTGAACGAGATGCAGTCGGCCGAATTCCTCGCGCTCGAGCACCGTGAGGTCGACACCAGCCTGACCTGAACGCTCAGGTCTTCAGCGCTTCGACGCGGATCAGCGCGAGCGAGAGGTTGTCGCCCGTGCCGCGGGCACGCTGGCGCGCCTTGCTGATCAGCATCTCGCTGGCTTCGCGCGGGTTCAACGCATTGACGATCGCACCGAACTCCTTGGGCGTCAGGTAGTGCCACAAGCCGTCGGAGCAAGCCAGCAGCGTGTCGCCGATCTCCAGCCGCTCGATCTCGCTGATCTCGACGGGCGGGTCGGCCTGGGTACCGAGGCAGCCAGTCAACAGGTTGGACTGAGGGTGCGTGTTGGCCTGGGCCTCGGTGATCTTGCCCTCGTCGATCAGGCGCTGAACATAGGAGTGGTCGATCGTGCGGCGCACCAGTTCGGCACCGCGGAAGTGGTAGATGCGCGAGTCGCCGGCATGCACCGTCCAGGCGCTCAGGTTCGGCAGGACCAGGAAGGCGGCCAGCGTGCTGTGGGGCTCCTCGTCGGCGGTGATCGCGGTCAGCTTGATCATCAGGTGCGATTCGACGACCAACTGGCGCAGCATCGCGGCCGGGTCGTCGCCCGTCGGGGAGTAACGCTCGAAGACCTGGCGCGCGATCATCACGACCTGGTCTGCCGCCGTGCGGCCGCCGCTCTTGCCGCCCATGCCGTCGGCCACCAGCGCGAGCGCACAGCCCGGCACGCGGCTGTGCGCCAGGATCTCGACCTGGTCCTGCTGATAGGCGCGGTCGCCCCGGTGCAGGCCGGTGGCAGCAGACAGGCGGAATCCTTGGGGAGCGGTTGTCATCATGTCTCGCAATATAAACTGCACGGGCTGTGAGCGACGCCCCGGTTCCCCCCGATAACCTGCATTCCCCGCAACGACTGCTCATCGAACTGCGGATGGAGCATGCCGACCTCGACAACCTGATCGACCAGGTGGGCGAGCAAGGCAGCGGCGACGAGCTGACCCTGCGGCGCCTGAAGAAGCGCCGGCTGCTGCTGCGCGACCAGATCGCCCGGCTCGAGGCCCAGCTCGAGCCTCCGGAACCCGCGTAGATGACCGACAACACGGCCCCCGACGGGCTGCGGCCCGCCGTGGCGCGCAGCTTCGGATCCGATGGCCCGCTGGCCCGTGCCGATGCCGGCTATGCGTCGCGCGAGGCGCAACTGCACATGGCCGATGCGGTGGCCGAGGCCATCGACGACAGTGAAGCGCTGGTCGTCGAGGCGGGCACCGGCGTCGGCAAGACCTTCGCCTACCTCGTGCCGGTCCTGCTTTCGGGCAAACGCACCCTGGTCAGCACGGCCACCAAGAACCTTCAGGATCAGCTGTTCTTCCGCGATCTGCCACGCCTGCGCGACGCGCTGGGCCTGCCCGCGACGGTGGCGCTGCTGAAGGGGCGTGCCAGCTACCTGTGCCGGCATCGTCTCGCGCAGGCGCGCGAAGGCGCGATGCTGCCGGATCGGCTTGCCGTGCGCGCGCTGGCCCGCATCGAGACCTGGGCCCAGGGCACCAGCAGCGGCGACATCGGCGAGCTCGAAGGCCTGGACGAACGCTCCGACGTGATCCCGCTGGTCACCTCGACGCGCGAGAACTGCCTCGGCGGCGAGTGCCCCGAGTTCCACGCCTGCCACGTGATGAAGGCGCGGCGCGAGGCGATGGCGGCCGACATCGTGGTCGTCAACCATCACCTGTTCTTCGCCGATCTCGCGCTGCGCGACAGCGGCGTGGCGGAGTTGCTGCCGACGGTCGACGTGGCGGTGTTCGACGAAGCGCACCAGATGGTCGAGGCGGGCGTTCAGTTCCTCGGCCAGACGCTGGGCACGGGCCAGGTGATCGACTTCTCGCGCGACCTGCTCGCCGCGGGCCTGCAGCATGCCCGCGGGCTGCTGCCCTGGAGCGAGTTGGCCGGTGCCTGCGAGAAGGCGGCACGCGATCTGCGCCTGGCCGCCGCCGGTGAGCTGCACGACGTGCGCGCGCTGGTCAAGCGCCGCTGGGAGGAGGCCGCGCGCGGCGAGGGCCTGGCCGAAGCGCTGCGTGCCCTGATTGACGCGCTGAGGGCCGCTGGCGAGGCCGTGCAGGGCGTGGTCGAGACGGCGCCTGACTTTGCACGGCTGCAGGGGCGCGCCGCCGAGCTCGTGGCGCAGGCCGCGCGTTTCCAGGGCCCGGGGGCCGACGACCACGTGCGCTGGGTCGACCTGACGCCGTCCCAGGCACGGTTGGTCGAAACACCGCTGGACATCCGCGCGATGCTGACCCAGCAGCGCGCTGCGGCCCGCCGGGCGTGGATCTTCACCTCGGCCACGCTGGGCGACGACGAGGCCCTGAGCTGGTTCAGCGAGGCGGCGGGCCTGGAGGATGCGCGACACCTGCGCGTCGGCAGCCCGTTCGACTACCCGGCGCATGCGCGGGTCTATGTGCCGCCGCGCTTTCCGGCGCCGAACGAGGCGTCCCACAACACGATGGTCGGCCGTGCGGCGGCCCATTGCGCCGCGGCGTTGGGCGGCCGCACCTTCGTGCTGACGACGACCCTGCGCGCGATGAAGGTGGTGGCCGAGGCGCTCACCAACGAGCTCGCCGAACTCGGCCAGCCGCTCGAGGTGCTGGTACAGGGCAGCGCGGCCAAGCGGGCGTTGCTGGCGCGCTTCCAGCAGGGCGGCTGCGTGCTGGTCGGCTCACAGAGCTTCTGGGAAGGCATCGACGTGCCCGGCGAGGCCTTGCAGTGCGTGCTGATCGACAAACTGCCGTTTCCGCCGCCGAACGACCCGCTGGTCGAGGCGCGGGTGCGCCAGTTGAAGGCGCAGGGCCGTGATGCTTTCAACGACTATTTCGTCGCCGAAGCTGCGATCTCGCTGAAGCAGGGCGCCGGTCGGCTGATCCGCACCGAGACCGACCATGGCCTGCTGGTGATCTGCGACACCCGGCTTCGGCAGGCGCGCTACGGTGCACGACTGCTGCGGGCACTGCCGCCGATGCAAGCGCTCGAAAGCGGCGAACAGGCACTTGCCTGGCTGCGCAGCCTGAACCCCGCCTAGCGGTGTGGTGGGCCCTGCTGGCGGCGACCGCCTACCAGAGCTGCCACCAGCGCTTGTCGTCAGGCCGCGCGTTGCCGTCGATGAGGAACCGGCTGTTCGGGAAATTGCCCTTGAGCACGCGGTCGGCGTCGTCGCGCAGCTCGGCCAGGCCCAGTTTGTCGTAGGCGCGGCCCATGATGTAAAGCGCTTCCTCGATCGCCGGCGTCTGCGGATAGGTCGTGACGGCTTGCTGGGCGCGGTTGGCTGCCGCGATGTAGGCGCCGCGGCGCAGGTAATAGCGCGCCACGTGCACTTCGTAGTCGGCCAACGCATTGACCGTGTAGTCCATGCGCAGCTTGGCGTCGGGCGTGTACTTCGATTCGGGGAACTGCTCGACCAGTTGCTTGAACGACTGGTAGGCATCCCGCGCGGCCTGCTGGTCGCGCTCGGACAGCTTCTGGTTCGACAGGGCGGCGAGGAAGCCGATGTTGTCGTTGAAGTTGACGAGGCCGCGCAGGTACAGCGCGTAGTCCAGGCCGGGGCTCGACGGGTTCAGCTTGATGAAGCGGTCCAGCGTCGACAGCGCGGCGGCCTTTTCGCCGGCCTTCCAGTTCGCGTAGGCCAGGTCGAGCTGGGCCTGCTGCGCCAGCAACGTGCCGCCCGCGCGGCCTTCGACCCGCTCGAGCAGCTTGATCGCGTTCTGCCAGCCGCCGGAGGCCATGTCGGCCTTGGCGTCTGCATACAATTTCTCGGCCGAGCCCTGGATGTCGCCGTCGTCCTTGTCGAAGATGCTGCAGGCGGCCAGCAGCAGGGCCAGGGACATCATCGCGGCACGCCTGAGCGGCCGGCGGAACGAATCATGGATCATCGGTGGGCGCGCGGCGAACGAACGCGCCGCACGAGGTCTTGCCAAGCAACGCGAAGGATTATATGGGTGGCCTACCCGGGCCCGGCGCCGCAGCCCGCGCTGCGGCCATCGAACCGGCCAGCGACGACAGCGAGATCGACAGCAGCCCGGAAACGCGCGAATGGCGGCTGGACATTGCGGCCCATGGGCAGCGGCTGGACAAGGTGCTCGCCGGCCTGGTGCCGGAGTTCTCGCGCAGCCACCTGCAGGACCTGATCGAGGCCGGCGAGGCCCGGCTCGACGATGCCGTGGCGACCGTGGCCTCGCGCAAGGTCAAGGCCGGCCAGAAGCTGACGATCACCCTGGTGCTGCCGGCCGAGGCTCGTGCGTTCACGCCGCAGGCCATGGCCCTGGACGTGGTGTACGAAGACGCCGACCTGCTCGTGATCCACAAGCCGGCGGGCATGGTCGTGCACCCGGCGGCGGGCAACTGGTCCGGTACCTTGCTCAACGGCCTGTTGGCGCGCGACACCGGCGCCGCGCGCTTGCCGCGGGCCGGCATCGTGCACCGGCTGGACAAGGACACCTCGGGGCTGATGGTGGTCGGCCGCACGCTCGAAGCGGTCACGGCCCTGGTTCGCGACATGGCGGCGCGCGACATCCATCGCCGCTACTTCGCGCTGGCCCATGGTGACGTGGGCGCCGACCCGTTCACGATCGACGCGCCGGTCGGGCGCGACCCGGTGGTGCGCGTGCGCATGGCCGTGACCCCGCAGGGCAAGCCGGCGCGCACCGACGTGTTCCCGCAGGCCCGCCGCCAGATCGATGGAGGCACCGTCAGCGCATTGCGCTGCGTGCTGCACACCGGTCGCACGCACCAGATCCGGGTCCACCTCGCGTCACGCGGCCACCCGTTGGTGGCCGACACGTTGTATGGCGGCCGGCCCGCGCTGGGGCTCGAGCGACAGGCGCTGCACGCCGCCGAGCTGGAACTGGCACATCCGATCACGCGTGCGGTGCTTCGCTTCGAAGCCGCGCCGCCGCCCGATTTCGCCGCGGCGTGGGCTGCTGTCGTATCGGGCTGACGCAGCGGGCTTTCCCCGAAACGCCATCGCCAGCGGAGGCTACAATACGCACTCAAGCCGATCGATCCACCCGGAATGCCGGGGGTCAACCGCCCAGGGTGCTGAGCCGCCCCGCGGGTGGCGCCATTCAAAAGGTGCCGATCGAGCCTCGGTGTCGGGCCGCTGCCGCCGCCATCTGCCCCAGGGCCCCAAGGGCCGGCCAGATTCGCCGCAGCCGCGCCACCGACCAATGCCAACGAAGCGCCCTATCGACGCCCCTGGTCGATGCCTGAGCGTGCGACGAGCGTGAGATGCCCTAGATGGCACTCGGCCGCCGCGCGAACTGATGGGCTTGTTGAAGTCTGCCGCTGCCAGGACGCAGCTTGTGACCCGAGCCGATGAATACCCAGGACGCCAAACGCGTGCTCGAAACTGCGCTCATCTGCGCCAGCCAGCCCATGCCGCTGCGCGACATGCGGGCGCTGTTCGCCGATCAGCTCGGGGCGGATACGCTGCGTTCGCTGCTCGAGGAACTGAACCGCGACTGGACCGGACGCGGCGTCGAGCTGGTCGCGCTGGCCACCGGCTGGCGTTTCCAGAGCCGGCCCGAGATGCGCGAATACCTCGATCGCCTGAATCCCGAGAAACCGCCGCGATACTCGCGCGCCGTGCTCGAGACGCTGGCCATCATCGCCTACCGCCAACCCGTGACCCGGGGCGACATCGAAGACATTCGCGGCGTGGTCGTTTCGAGCCAGATCATCAAGCAGCTCGAGGACCGCAACTGGATTGAAGCGATCGGCCATCGCGATGCGCCCGGCCGGCCTGCGCTGTATGCGACCACCCGCCAGTTCCTCGACGACCTCGGCCTCGAGAGCCTCGACCGCTTGCCGGTGCTGGACGGCCCGCCGGGTGCTGAAGCGCTGGTTGCCCTGGGCAAGGAGCAGGTCGACCTGCTGACCGACCAGGGCGAACTGCCGCTCGAACCTCCGGTGCCAGAAGCCGAAGCCACCGAGGCGCCGGCCGAAGCGACCGGCGAACCCATCACCGACGACGGTGCGGCACCCGCCGCCGATCCGATCCCGGCCAACGCCACCGCCACCGCTACCGATGCGGCCGAACCCCTTGCCACCCCCACCAACGCGCCCGAAGCATGAACACCGATTCGAAGCCCGACCAGCCGATGCCCAATGATGTGGTGCCGGCAGCGCCCGATGCCGCTGCCGAAGGCGCGCCCGCGGCGCCCAAGCGGCGCACGCGCGCTCGCAAGGCCGATGCGCCGCAAGCCACCGAGGGCGCCGAAGGTGCGCCGCCGGCCGAGGTGGTGGCCGAGGCCGCTGCAGAGAGGCCTGTACGCAAGCCTCGCACGCGCGCTGCCCGACAGGATGCCGAGTCCTCGGAAGCCGGAATGGCGGTGAGCGAGTCGCCCGCATCGGCGCCTGAGCCGGCGGTGGTGGCGCCTGTGCCACCCGAATCGGCGGTGCAGACCGGCGAGGCCGGCCGCGCCGAGACGCTTGGCGAGGGCGAAGGCGGTGACGTGGGCGAAGGTGCCGACGGCGCCGAGGGCGGTGCGGGTGACGGGGAATCGCGTCGCGGCCGCAATCGGCGCCGCCGTCGCCGTGGCGATCGGGCCGAGCGCGACGAGCCGGCCGCGGCTGCTGCGCGCCCGGTGGTCACCGAACAGCCCGCCGTGCCGGCGCCGGACGCGGGCGAGTTGTTCGCGGCGGTCGTGGCGGGCGAATTCGACAATGTCGCCGAAGAGCCGTTGGCAACCGAGCCCGACACGGCACCGGAGGAGGACCGGGCGGTGCCCGAGGCGGCCGATATGGCCCCGGTCGACGAGGCGGCCGCACCGGTGGTGGAAGAGGGGGCCGACAAGCGTGTCCTGCAACCCGACCCCGATGCGCCCAAGCTGCACAAGGTGCTGGCCCAGTCGGGCATCGGCTCACGCCGCGACATGGAGCAAGCCATCATCGACGGCCGCGTCGAGGTCAACGGTGAAGTGGCCCACACCGGCATGCGCGTTTCGTTCGGCGACCGCGTGACGCTGGACGGCAAGCCGGTGCGCATCCGCATCGCCCCGGGGCCGGCGCGGGTGATCGCCTACCACAAGCCGGTCGGCGAGGTGGTGTCGCACGACGACCCGCAGCAGCGCCCGACCGTCTTCCGCAAGCTGCCGCGACTGCCGCAGGGCAAGTGGCAGTCGGTCGGCCGGCTGGACATCAATACCGAAGGCCTGCTGCTGTTCACCAATTCGGGTGACCTCGCCAACAAGCTGATGCACCCGCGCTTCGGCGTCGAGCGCGAGTACGCAGTGCGCGTGCTCGGCACGCTGGAGAAGGAAGCGCGCGAGAAGCTGCTTGCGGGTGTCGACATCGAGGGCCAGACCGCGGCTTTCAAGTCGATCGAGGACGGCGGCGGCGAAGGCGTGAACCATTGGTACCGTGTCGTCATCACCGAAGGCCGCAACCGCGAGGTGCGCAAGCTCTTCGACGCGGTCGGGCTGGCGGTCAGCCGGCTGATCCGCATCCGCTACGGCTGTGTCGTGCTGCCGCGTGGGCTCAAGCGCGGCGTCTGGGTGGACCTGGGCGAGAACGACCTGCGCGCACTGCGCCAGATGACCGACGGCGGCCGCCCTGACCAGCGCGGCGGCGAACGGCGCGAACAGCGCAACGACCGCGGCCCCGGCAAGCGCGGGCCCGAGGCAGGCCGGCCCGAGCGGCAGGCCGAGCGCGGCCAACCGCAGGGCAAGAAGAAGCCGCAGGACAAGCGCCGCGAGCGCCCCGAGCGCATCGAGCGGCCCGACCGCCCAGACCGCCCCGAACGCTTCGACGCGGATCGGCTGCCCGGCGAGCTGCGTGAGCCGGGCGATCCGGCCCGCATCCCGAACCCCTTGCAGCAGACCTTCGACAAGCGCGCGATCCAGCGCGAACGCTCGACGCGGCGCGAGGACGATTACGAGAACGGCCCGATCCCGAATCCGTTGCAGCAGACCTATGACAAGCGCTTCGTCCAGCCGCAGCGCGGCTTCGGCGGCAAGAGCGGGGGCAAGGGCGGCCCCGGCAAGGGCGGCGCGCCGCGCGAGCCCGATCCGATGCAGACCTCGGTCGGCTACATCGGTGCGGACGCGTTCACGCGCAAGGCCCACGGCAAGGGCGGGCGCCGCGGCGGCCGCCGCTAGGGCAGGGGACAGCACCGCTGCCATCGACGCATCACCCTGCAGCGATAGAATTCAAAGCTTTGCTCAAGTAATCCAAGGAGAAGCCCCATGGCCATCGAACGTACCCTGTCGATCATCAAGCCCGACGCCGTCGCGAAGAATGTGATCGGCCAGATCTACGCCCGCTTCGAAGGCGCCGGCCTGAAGATCATCGCCGCGCGCATGATGCAGCTGTCGCGCGCCGATGCCGAGGCCTTCTACGCCGTGCACAAGGCCCGCCCGTTCTTCAACGATCTGGTCACCTTCATGATCTCCGGCCCTGTGATGGTGCAGGTGCTCGAAGGCGAGGGCGCCGTGCTGAAGAACCGCGAGCTGATGGGTGCGACCGACCCGAAGAAGGCCGACAAGGGCACCATCCGCGCCGACTTCGCCGACTCGATCGACGCCAACGCCGTGCACGGCTCGGATGCCGCCGAGACGGCTGCCGTCGAAGTGGCGTTCTTCTTCCCCGGCATGCAGATCCACTCGCGCTGACCTCTCGGCGCGGGCGGCGTAGGTCGCAACGATGGCACTGATCAATCTGCTGGACTTCGACCTGGACGGCCTCGCCGCCTATTGCGAAGGGCTGGGCGAGAAGCGCTTTCGCGCCACCCAGCTTTTTCGCTGGATCCACCAGAAGGGTGCCGCCGATTTCGGCGCGATGACCGACCTGGCCAAGTCCTTGCGTGACAAGCTGGCCGGGGTGGCCGAGGTCCGGCCGCTGCCGGTGGCGGCCGAGCAGGCCTCGGCCGACGGCACCATCAAGTGGCTCTTCGACGTCGGCGGCGGCAATGCCGTCGAGGCTGTCTTCATTCCCGAAGACGACCGCGGCACGCTGTGCGTGTCCTCGCAGGCCGGCTGCGCGGTCGGCTGCCGTTTCTGCTCGACCGGCCACCAGGGCTTCTCGCGCAACCTGACGACCGGCGAGATCCTGGCGCAGCTGTGGTACGCCGAGCACCACCTGCGCGCGCGGCTGAAGCTCGCGCCAGGCGAGCGCGCCATCACCAACGTCGTGATGATGGGCATGGGCGAGCCTTTGCAGAACTACGGTGCCTTGGTGCCGGCGCTGAAGGTCATGCTCGACGACCATGGCTACGGCCTGTCGCGCCGGCGGGTCACGGTGTCGACCTCCGGCGTGGTGCCCATGATGGATCGCCTGCGCGAGGACTGCCCGGTCGCGCTGGCCGTGTCGCTGCACGCGCCGAACGATGCGCTGCGCGACGACCTCGTACCGCTGAACAAGAAGTACCCGCTTGCCGAGCTGATGGCCGCGTGCATGCGCTACCTGGAAGCGGCGCCGCGCGACTTCATCACTTTCGAGTACTGCATGCTCGACGGGGTCAACGACAGCGACGAGCACGCGCGGCAGCTGCTCGCGCTGGTGCACGGGCGCGGCGAACACCGCGTGCCCTGCAAGTTGAACCTGATCCCGTTCAACCCCTTCCCCGAATCCGGCCTGCTGCGCTCGCCCCGCGCGCGCGTGCTGGCCTTCGCGAAGATCCTGCAGGACGCGGGCATCGTCACCACTGTGCGCAAGACGCGCGGCGACGACATCGACGCTGCCTGCGGCCAACTGGCCGGCGAGGTGCAGGATCGCACGCGTGCAGCCGAGCGCATGAAGCGCTTGCCGGTGCGCGTCGTCGCGGCACCGGCTGACGCCCGCCACAAGCCACATTGATCCGGAACCGGTTCACCGAAGGAGACACTGCATTGACGTCCAAGCACAGCGGGAATGCCCGCACATGGTGGCTGGCTGCCGGCATTGCGCTGGTGCTCGCGTCGGGGCTCCTGCAAGGGTGCACGACGCCTGCGTCCAAGCCCCCGCAGGACGTGCGAACCGAATCCGACCAGACCGATACCGATCGCCGTGCGCGCGTCCGGCTGGAGCTGGCGGCAGCCTATTTCGGCCGTGGCCAGGCGGCCACGGCACTCGACGAGGTCAAGCTCGCGCTGCAAGCCAAGCCGGACTTGGCCGATGCCCACAACTTGCGCGGGCTGATCTACGCCAGCATGGGCGAGGCCGGCCTGGCTGAGGACAGCTTCAAGCAGGCGCTGCAGCTCAACCCGCGCGACGCGGATGCGATGCAGAACTACGGTTGGTTCCTCTGCCAGCAGCGCCGCTTCGCCGATGCCGAGGTGCAGTTCAATGCGGCGCTGGCCGTGCCGAACTACCGTGACGTAACGCGCACGCTGCTGACGATGGGTGTTTGCCAGGCCCGGAACAACCAGTGGCCCGAAGCCGAACGCACGCTGCAGCGCTCCTATGAGCTGGATCCGGCCAATCCGACGACGGCCGTGAACCTCTCCGAGGTGCTGCTGCGGCGTGGCGAGTTCGAGCGTGCGCGCTTCTACATCCGGCGCGTCAACGCCGTGGACGAACTGGTCAGCGCGCAGACGCTGTGGCTGGCCATACGCATCGAAAACAAGCTGGGCCAGGCCGGCCAGGTCAGGCTCCTGGGCAATCAGTTGGTCAACCGGTTCCCCCAATCCGCTGAAGCCCTGTCGTTCGAAAAGGGTCGCTTCGATGAGTGAGGCAGCACAGAGCGCCGGCGCCTTGCTGCGCGCGGCGCGCGAGAAACAGGGGCTGCACATCGCGGCCCTGGCCACGATGCTCAAGGTGCCGCCGCGCAAGCTGGAGGCGCTCGAGGCCGACCGTTACGACGAATTCCAGGGCGCTACCTTCGTGCGGGCCCTGGCGCAGGCCGCCTGCCGCACGCTCAAGGTCGATCCCGCGCCGGTGCTCGATCGTCTGCCGGAGCAGGACAGTGGCAACCTGAGCCAGCTCGAGCGGGGGCTGAACACGCCGTTCCGCGAGCGGGGCGCGCGGCGCGAATCGTCCGACGCGCCGCTGGTCAGCCGGGCCGTGATGGGACTGGTGGTCGTGCTGCTGCTCGGGGCGCTGGCGTTCCTGTGGTGGCCGGCCAACTGGCGCCTGCCGAACCTGGGGTCGTCGGCTGCGGCGCCGGAATCGAGCGGCACGAGCACCGTCAGTGTGCCGTTGCCGGCGACCACCGCGCCGGTGCCCGAGCCGACGTTTGCGCCGGCGCCGGCGCCGGCACCGATGGCGATGCCCGAGGCCAGCGCACCGGCGCTCGCGCCGGCCAGCCAACCCGAGGCTGCACGGCCGCTGCAGCCTGCGGCGCCGTCGGCAGCCGCCGCATCGGCACCGATGCCGGCACCGGCCGTTCGCACGGTGCTGCAGCTGACTGCCCGCGCGGCTTCGTGGATCGAAGTGGTCGACGGGCGTTCGCAGGTGCTGCTGGCGCGCACGCTGGCGCCGGGAGAAGCCGTCGGATTGGATGGGGTCTTGCCGCTGCGTGTGAAGATCGGCAACGTCGCTGGCACGCAGCTGAGCTTTCAGGGGAAGCCGGTCGACCTGACCGCCGCGGCGCGCGACAACGTTGCGAAGCTGGAACTGAAATGACGAGTGGGCGCATGACCGCACAGACAGACCCCGGCCGGGCGTCGCATGGCGACGAACAGCCGATCATCCCCGCCGCACCGGCCGCGCGCCGCACGCGCCAGGCACGCGTCGCCTGGGGTGACCGCGTCGTGACCGTCGGCGGCGACGCGCCGGTGCGCGTCCAGTCGATGACCAACACCGACACGGTCGACGTGATCGAGACCGCGATCCAGGTCAAGGAGCTGGCGATCGCCGGCTCCGAGATGGTGCGCATCACGGTCAACACGCCCGAGGCGGCCGCGGCCGTGCCGCACATTCGCGAGCAGCTCGACCGCATGGGGATCGACGTGCCCCTGATCGGCGATTTCCATTACAACGGCCACCGCCTGCTCAGCGAGCATCCGGCCTGCGCCGAGGCGCTGTCGAAGTACCGCATCAACCCCGGCAACGTCGGCAAGGGCGACAAGCGCGACCGGCAGTTCGCCCAGATGGTCGAGGCCGCGTGCCGCTACGGCAAGGCCGTGCGCATCGGCGTCAACTGGGGCAGCCTGGACCAGGAACTGCTGGCCTCGCTGATGGACGACAACCACCGCCGTGCCGAGCCCTGGGACGCGAAGCAGGTGATGTACCAGGCGCTGGTGCAGTCGGCGCTGCAGTCGGCGCAGGCCGCGCGCGACGTGGGGCTGGATCCGAACCAGATCATCATCAGCTGCAAGGTCAGCGGTGTGCAAGACCTGATCTCGGTCTACCAGGCCCTGGCCGTGCGCTGCGACTACCCGCTGCACCTGGGCCTGACCGAGGCCGGCATGGGCACCAAGGGCACGGTCGCGTCGGCGGTGGCGTTGTCGGTGCTGTTGCAGCAGGGCATCGGCGACACGATCCGGGTGTCGCTCACGCCGCAGCCCGGCGAGGCCCGCACGCAGGAAGTGGTGGTCGCGCTCGAGATCCTGCAGGCGCTCGGCCTGCGCAGCTTCAACCCGAGCGTCACCGCCTGCCCCGGCTGCGGCCGCACGACCAGCACAACGTTCCAGGAGCTGGCCAAGCAGATCGACGACTTCCTGCGCGCGCAGATGCCGGTCTGGCGCGCCCGCTACCCTGGTGTCGAGCGGATGAAGGTGGCCGTCATGGGCTGCATCGTCAACGGCCCGGGCGAGAGCAAGCATGCCGACATCGGCATCAGCCTGCCGGGCACCGGCGAGGCGCCGGCCGCCCCCGTCTTCATCGACGGCGAGAAGGCCCTGACGCTGCGCGGCGAAGGCATCGCCCGCGAATTCCAGACCATTGTCGAGCAGTACATCGAGCGTCGTTACGGCACCGGCCAGGCCGCCGTGGCGGCCGACCAGACCACTTCTTCATGACCGACGTTCTCAAGGCCATCAAGGGCATGAACGACATCCTGCCGGGCAGCGTCCCGCGCAAGGACAAGCTGCCCGACTCTGCGCTCTGGCAATGGTTCGAGACCACCGTCCGCTCGGTGCTCTCGCGCTATGGCTACCAGTACATCCTGACGCCCCTGGTCGAGCCGACCGCGCTGTTCGTGCGCGGCCTCGGCGAAGTGACCGACATCGTCGAGAAGGAGATGTACTCCTGGCACGACGCGATGAACGGTGACCACCTGACGCTGCGGCCCGAAGCCACCGCCGGCATCGTCCGCGCCATGGTCGAGCACAACGCGCTGTACAACGGCCCGCTGCGGCTGTGGACGCTGGGCGCGATGTTCCGCCACGAGCGCCCGCAAAAGGGCCGCTACCGCCAGTTCCACCAGCTGGACGTGGAGGCCTTGGGCTTCGCCGGCCCGGACGTGGATGCCGAGCTGATCCTGATGGTGCGGCGCCTGTGGAAGGAGCTTGGCCTGGTCGAGGGCCAGCATGTCCGGCTGGAGTTGAACAGCCTGGGCCAGCCTTCGGAGCGCGCGGCCCACCGAGCCGCCCTGATTGCCTACTTCCAGGACCACGCGGCCCAGCTCGACGAGGACGCGAAGCGCCGGCTGCACAGCAACCCGCTGCGCATCCTCGACACCAAGAATCCTGCGATGCAGGCGCTGGTCGAAGCGGCACCGAGGCTGATGGATTTTCTCGGTGCCGAGTCGCTCGCGCACTTCAACGCCGTGCGCTCGATCCTCGATGCAGCCGGCCTCGAGTACCGGGTGAACACGCGTCTGGTGCGCGGCATGGACTACTACAACTTGACGGTGTTCGAGTGGGTCACCGACCACCTCGGCTCGCAGGGCACGGTGTGCGGCGGTGGCCGCTACGACGGGCTGATCGAGCAGCTCGGCGGCAAGAGCGCGCCGGCAGTGGGTTTCGGGCTGGGCATCGAGCGGCTGCTGCTGCTGATCCAGGAGCTGGGCCTGCCGGTGCCGGATGGCGCGGCCGACGCCTATGCCGTGGTCGCCGACGCAGCTGCACTGCCCCAGGCGCTGACGACGCTGGAGGCGCTGCGCGGCGAGGGTGTTGCCGTGCAGATGCATGCCGGCGGCGGCAGCATGAAGGCCCAGTTCAAGAAGGCTGACGCGAGTGGCGCGCGCTTCGCACTGGTCTTCGGCGGCGACGAGCTCGCGCGCGGCATGGTCGGCGTGAAGGCCCTGCGCGATGCGGGCGTGGCCCAGGTCGAGCGCCCCCTCGCGGACGTGGCCGGCTGGGCCGAGACACTTTGCAGCAAGCGCCGGGACGCATAATCCCGGCTTCCGCCCGACCGAGCGAACACCTCGTCGGGCTTTCGACATTCACGGCCCGCCCGAACCCACCGGGCCCATCGGTTCATGGCAAGCAATCTCGATCTGCAGGAACAAGAACAGCTTGACGAGCTCAAGGCGTTCTGGAAGCAATACGGCAACCTGATCACCTGGGGCCTGACGCTGGTGCTCGCCGGCTTCGCCGCGCTCAATGGCTGGAACTGGTGGCAACGCGACCAGGGCGCCAAGGCTGGCGCGATGTTCGACGAGCTGGACCGTGCCGTGCAGGCCGGTAACGCCGATCAGGCCGGCCGCGTCTTCAACGACATGAAAGAACGTTACTCGCGCGCCACCTACACCGCCCAGGGCGGCCTGCTGGCCGCCAAGCTGCAGGCCGACAAGGGCCAGGCCGATGCCGCGCAGGCGAGCCTTGGCTGGGTGGCCGAACACGCGAGCGATGAGGAATACCAGGCCCTGGCGCACCTGCGCTTGGCCGCCTTGTTGCTCGACAAGAAGGACTACGACGGTGCGCAGAAGCAGGTCGACGCGGTCAAGTCGCCCGAGTTCGCAGCGCTGGCTGACGACCGCCGCGGCGACATCCTGCTGGCCCAGGGCAAGAAGGATGAAGCGGTCAAGGCCTTCCAGGCCGCCTGGAAGGCGATGAACGAGCAGCTCGACTACCGCCGTGTCGTCGAATCGAAGCTGACCAGCCTCGGCGCCGCGCCCGAGGCGGCCGCTGCGGCCAGCGGGGTGGCCAAATGACGGTGGCGTGCGTGAACCGTCGCGTGCTGGCCGCGACTGGCCTGGCGCTGGTGTCCGCGCTGGCTGGCCTGGCCGGCTGCTCGGCCGACAAGCCCAAGCCCGCCCCTTTGCAGCCGATCGAATCGCCGATCGCGGGCCGCCAGGTGTGGAGTACGCGGCTGGGTGGGGTCACCTTCCCGCTGTCGGTGGTGGTGCGCGGCGGGCGCTTTCATCTGGCCAGTGACGATGGCACGGTACTGGCACTCGATGCCGCCACCGGACAGGAAGCCTGGCGCGGCAATGTCGGCGGGCGAATCTCGGCCGGAGTCGGCACCGACGGGCGCTATGCCGCCGTGGTGACCCGCGACAACGAACTGGTCGTGCTCGACGCCGGCACGGTCACCTGGCGCCTGAAGCTCGAATCCCCGGTCGTCACCGCCCCGTTGGTGGCCGGTGAGCGCGTCTTCATCGTCGGTGTCGACCGCATCGTCCATGCCTTCGACGTGCTGGATGGGCGGCGCCTGTGGACGCTCAAGCGCCCGGGTGACGCGCTGACGCTGTCGCAAGCCGGCGTGCTGGCGGCCTACAAGGACACCTTGCTGGTCGGGCAGGGTGCAAGGCTGCTGGGCGTCGACCCGCTGAAGGGCACTGTCCGCTGGGACACGGCGCTGACCACGCCGCGCGGCACCAACGAGGTCGAGCGCCTGGCTGATCTGGTGGGCCCGCCTTCGCGTACCGGCAGTGTGTTCTGCATGCGTGCGTTCCAGAACGCGGTCGGCTGCATCGACGCCGAGCGCGGCACCCTGAAGTGGGTGCAGAACGGCGGTGGCGTCGAGGCGGTGGGCGGCAATGACGAATACGTCGTTTCGGCGGACGGCAGCGATCGCATCAGCGCGCGCAAGCGCGCCAGCGGTGAGCTGGCCTGGACCAGCGAACTGCTGCTCAATCGGGCCCTGAGTGCCCCGGTGGCCCTGGGCACGACGGTGGTGTTCGGCGACTTCGAGGGCCAACTGCACTTCCTGTCGCAAGATGCGGGCAAGGCGCTGCTGCGCTTGCCCACCGACGGCTCGCGCGTGATCGCGCCGCCTGTACTGTCCGACAACACGCTGCTGGTCGTCACCCGCGCCGGCGGCGTCTTTGCCTTCAAACCGGAATAATTTGAAACCCGTCATCGCCCTCGTGGGCCGCCCCAATGTCGGCAAATCGACGCTGTTCAACCGGTTGACGAAGAGCCGCGACGCCATCGTGGCCGATTTCGCCGGGCTGACCCGCGACCGGCACTATGGCGACGGTCGGCTGGGCGGCCGCGAGTACATCGTCATCGACACCGGCGGCTTCGAGCCCGACAGTTCGACCGGCATCGTCAAGGAAATGGCGCGCCA
Organism: Ideonella sp.; assembly: GCF_035254525.1. GTDB lineage: Bacteria > Pseudomonadota > Gammaproteobacteria > Burkholderiales > Burkholderiaceae_C > Ideonella. The sequence continues at coordinate 65,479 of NZ_DATFAN010000213.1, forward strand.
GACGCGCCAGGCGGTGGCTGAGGCCGATGTGGTGATCCTCGTCACTGACGTTCGCACCGGCCTGTCCGGCCAGGACCAGGACATCGCACGGTTCCTTCGGCAGGCCAACAAGCGCGTGCTGTTGGCGGTGAACAAGGCCGAAGGCATGGCCGATTCGCCGCTGCTGGCCGAGTTTCACGAATTGGGCATGGGCGAGCCCCACCCGGTGTCGGCCGCGCACGGCCAGGGCATCCGCAGCCTGCTGGAAGCGGCGCTGGTCGATTTCCCGGAAGAGGAAGAAGACGAATCGGCCGAGGTCGACGCGAATGCGCCGATCCGGCTGGCGGTGGCCGGTCGGCCGAACGTCGGCAAGTCGACGCTGATCAATACCTGGCTCGGCGAAGAGCGGCTGATCGCCTTCGACATGCCGGGCACCACGCGCGACGCGATCCATGTGCCCTTCGAGCGCGAGGGCAGGCGTTTCGAGTTGATCGACACCGCGGGCCTGCGCCGCAAGGGCAAGGTGTTCGAGGCGATCGAGAAATTCTCGGTCGTCAAGACGCTGCAGGCCATCGCCGACGCCAACGTGGTCGTGCTGATGGTCGACGCCACCCAGGGCGTCAGCGACCAGGATGCCCACATCGCCGGCTACATCCTCGATTCAGGCCGCGCAGTCGTGATCGCAATCAACAAGTGGGATGCGATCGATGGCTACCAGCGCCAGATGCTGGAGCGGTCGATCGAGCAGCGGCTGGCCTTCCTGAAGTTCGCGCCGATCCTGCACATCTCGGCGCTCAAGCGCCAGGGCCTGGGGCCGCTGTGGAAGGCGATCGCCGATGCACACGCCTCGGCGACCAAGAAACTGCCGACGCCGGTGCTCACGCGGCTGCTGCACGAGGCGGTCGAGCATCAGGCGCCCAAGCGTGCCGGCGCATTTCGCCCCAAACTGCGCTATGCGCACCAGGGCGGGATGAATCCGCCGATCATCGTGATCCACGGCAACTCGCTGGAGCACGTGACCGACGCCTACAAGCGCTACCTCGAAGGGCGTTTCCGGGACCACTTCAAGCTCGTCGGCACGCCGATGAGAATCGAGATGAAACTCTCCCGGAACCCTTTCGCCGAGGGAGAACACTGAGATTCAGCAGGCCTTTGTCGGCCTGCTGTGTTAACGTGACCACTCCAACACTTTTCCAACACGGAGCATATCGTGAGCAACAAAGGGCAACTCCTACAAGACCCCTTCCTGAACCTGCTGCGCAAGGAGCATGTTCCGGTTTCCATCTACCTGGTCAATGGCATCAAGCTGCAGGGCCATATCGAATCATTCGACCAGTACGTCGTACTGCTGCGCAATACCGTGACGCAGATGGTCTACAAGCACGCGATCTCCACCGTCGTGCCCGGCCGCGCCGTCAACTTTCACGCCGCCGATTCGGGCGACAACGCCTGAACCTCACCCACCTGTCGCCGCTGACGGCGACCTGGCCCATTCCCGACCTTGAGCGCCGAACCTTCCCAGCCCCGGCCCGCTGACACCGAGGCGGCGCGGGCGGTGCTGGTCGGCGTTGATCTCGGTCCCGGTTCCTCGTTCGATCCGACGCTGGACGAACTGGCGCTGCTGGCCGAGTCGGCCGGCGACGAGCCGGTCGCGCGGATCACGGCCAAGCGCAAGGCGCCCGATCCGGCGCTGTTCGTCGGCTCTGGCAAGGCCGACGAGATCAAGCTGCTGGTGCAGGCGCACCATGCCCATGGTGTGATCTTCGACCAGGCCCTGTCCCCCGCCCAGCAGCGCAACCTCGAACGCCACCTGGGCGTGCCGGTGGCTGACCGCACCGCGTTGATCCTCGAGATCTTCGCCGCGCGGGCGAAGAGCCACGAAGGCAAGCTGCAGGTCGAATTGGCGCGGCTGCAATACCTCTCGACCCGCCTGGTGCGTCGCTGGAGCCACCTGGAGCGCCAGCGCGGCGGTGTCGGCCACCGGGGCGGCCCTGGTGAGGCGCAGATCGAGCTGGACCGCCGCATGATCGGCGATCGCATCAAGTCGGTGAAGGAGCGGCTCGAGCGCGTCAAGCGCCAGCGCGGCACGCAGCGGCGCGCGCGCGAACGCAGCGGCACCTTCAAGGTCTCGCTGGTCGGCTATACCAACGCCGGCAAGTCGACGCTGTTCAACGCGATGGTCAAGGCCCGGGCCTATGCGGCGGATCAGCTGTTCGCCACACTGGACACGACGACGCGTTCGCTCTACCTCGGCGAGGCGGGGCGCTCGGTGTCGCTGTCCGACACGGTCGGCTTCATCCGCGACCTGCCGCACAAGCTGGTCGAGGCCTTCCAGGCCACGCTGCAGGAAGCGGCCGATGCCGACCTGCTGCTGCACGTGATCGATGCCAGCAGCCCCGTGCTGCTGGAGCAGCAGGCCGAGGTCGAGCGGGTGCTCGAGGAGATCGGCGCCGACAAGATCCCGCAGATCCTCGTCTACAACAAGCTCGATCGCATTGAACCCGGTCAGCGCCCGCGCGCCCTGCACGACGAGATCGAGCGCGCGCCCGGGGTGCGGGTTCCGCGCGTGTTCGTCAGCGCGCTCACCGGCGAAGGCCTGAGCCTGCTGCGCGAACTGATTGCGACCCATGCCGCGCCGCCGCCCTTGAGTTCCACGCCAGCGGCCATCACCTTACCCGACGGCAGCCTCGCGCCCGCGCCACGGCACTGAGCGGCATACCACTTCGAATCAACAAACCTGGCCCCTTGGGATGAGCATGCGAACCCTTGAACCCGACGCTCCCGGCTTGCGAGCCCGCTTGGCCGCGCTGGCGCATGCGGCGCGCGCGCTGGTGATGAGCAATGGCCGCAACGACGGCCCGCCCGATCTCGACGAGCTCTGGCGCGATTTCAACCGCAAGCTGTCCAACCTGTTCGGCGGCAAGGGTGGCGGCACGTCACCGCGCGGCGATGGGGGCGACGAGCCCCGCTTTCAGCCCGACATGAAGGGCGCCGGCATTGGCGCCGGCCTGATCGGTGGCCTGGTGCTGCTGATCTGGGCGGGCAGCGGCCTGTTCATCGTGCAGGAAGGTCACCAGGCGGTCGTCACCACCTTCGGCAAGTACAGCAGCACGGTGATGGCAGGCATGCAATACCGGCTGCCGTACCCGTTCCAGGCGCACGAGACGGTGCCGGTCACCCAGCTTCGCTCGGTTGAGGTGGGCCGCAACACGGTCAGCCAAGGCACCGGCCTGCGCGATTCGTCGATGCTGACGCAGGACGAGAACATCGTCGACGTCCGCTTCATCGTCCAGTATGTGCTGAAGGATGCGCGCGCGTTCCTGTTCGAGAACCGTGACACCGACCAGGCCGTGGTGCAGGCCAGCGAATCGGCCGTGCGCGAGATCGTCGGCCGCAGCAAGGTCGACTCGGTGCTGTACGAGCGGCGCGACGCGATCGCGGCCGATCTGGTCCGCTCGATCCAGTTGCAGCTCGATCGGTTGAATGCCGGCGTGACGATCAAGAACGTCAACCTGCAGAACGTGCAGGTGCCCGAGCAGGTGCAGGCCGCCTTTGACGATGCGGTCAAGGCCGGGGCCGACCGTGATCGCTTCAAGAACGAAGGCCAGGCCTACGCGAGCGACGTGATCCCGAAGGCTCAGGGTACGGCGGCCCGGCTGCGCGCAGAGGCCGAAGGCTACCGCTCACGCATCGTCGCCACCGCCGAGGGTGATGCCGAGCGCTTCAACTCGGTGTTGGCCGAATACCAGAAGGCCCCCGGCGTGACGCGTGACCGCCTCTACATCGATGCGATGCGTGACGTCTACGCCAACGTCACCAAGGTCATGGTCGACAGCCGCAGCGGCTCGAACCTGCTGTATCTGCCGCTGGACAAGCTGGTCCAGCAGACCGGCGCCGCAGCGCCGGCCGCTCCGGCACCCGCGCCCGCCGTTCCGGCCGACAGCGCCGGCACCGACCGCTCGCGCGACATCCGCAGCCGCGATCGCGACAGCCGCTGACCGTCCACCCCCGAAGCGCCGCAAGAACAGAACACAGAGAAAACTCCATGAACCGATTCGCCGTGATTGTCGGCAGCGTGCTGGTGCTGCTGGTGCTCGCCGCCTCGACGCTGTTCGTCGTCGATCAACGCCAGGTGGCGGTGGTCTACGCCCTGGGCGAGATCAGGGAGGTCGTCACCGAGCCGGGCCTGAAGATCAAGCTACCGCCACCGCTGCAGAACGTGGTCTTCCTCGACCGCCGGATCCAGACGCTGGACAGCCCCGAGACGCGTCCGATCTTCACCGCCGAGAAGAAGACGTTGGCGATCGACTGGCTGGTCAAGTGGCGCATTGCCGACTCGCGCCAGTTCATCCGCAACAACGGGGTGGACCTGCGCAACCTCGAGAATCGCCTGAGCCCGGTCGTGCAAGCCGCGTTCAACGAAGAGGTGACCAAGCGCACGGTGGGCGCCGTCCTCGCGACCGAGCGCGAGAAAATCATGGGCGACGTGAAGGCCCGCCTGGCCGAGCCGGCCAAGTCCTTCGGCATCGAGATCATCGACGTGCGGATCAAGCGCGTCGATTTCGTCGCCAGCATCACTGATTCGGTCTACCGCCGCATGCAGTCCGAGCGCCAGCAGGTGGCCAACGAGTTGCGTTCCAAGGGGCAGGCCGACGGCGAGCGGATCCGCGCCGATGCCGATCGTCAACGCGAGGTGATCGTCGCCGAGGCCTACCGCGATGCGCAGAAGATCAAGGGTGAAGGCGATGCCAAGGCCTCTGCGCTGTACGCATCGGCCTTCGGCCGCGACGCCCAGTTTGCGCAGTTCTACCGCAGCCTCGAGGCCTACCGCGCGAGCTTCCGCAACAAGTCCGACATGATGGTCGTGGACCCCTCGTCGGATTTCTTCAAGGCCATGCGTGGCAGTGGCGCCGGTTCGGCGCCGGCCAAGAAGTAACCCGGCAGGGCCGGAGCGATGGGTGATCTGCTGCTGGGGGCGCTGGCGCTGATGCTGGTGTTCGAGGGCCTGCTGCCGTTCTTCAGCCCGCGCCGTTGGCGCGAGATCTTCCTGCGCGCGACGCAGATGACCGACGGCCAGATCCGATTCATCGGACTGACAAGCATGCTGATCGGGCTGTCCTTGCTGCTGCTTTTCGGCGGCTGACGTCAGCTTCGCTTCAGGGGACCCCCCTGTACAATGCCGGTTTTAACCCCGGTGCATTTTCATGTCCTCTGCTTGGCTGCTGCCAGAGCACATTGCCGATGTCCTGCCCGCCGAGGCCAGGCGCATCGAGGAACTGCGGCGCCAATGGCTGGATCGCGCGCGGGGCTACGGCTTCGAGCTGGTGATGCCGCCGATGCTGGAGTACCTGGACTCGCTGCTGTCCGGTACCGGCCGTGAACTGGATCTGAAGACCTTCAAGCTCGTCGACCAGCTCTCCGGCCGCACGCTGGGCCTGCGCGCCGACACGACGCCCCAGGTCGCGCGCGTCGACGCCCACCTGCTGAACCGCGAAGGTGTGACGCGCCTGTGCTACTGCGGCCCGGTGCTGCACACCCGGCCCTCGGGCCTTCACATGACACGCGAGCCGCTGCAGTTCGGTGCCGAGATCTTCGGCCACGCCGGCCTGGAAGCCGACCTCGAAGTGCAGGAGCTCGCCTTGGATGGCCTGGCCGCCATCGGCGCCCGTGAATTGACGATCGACCTCGGCGACGCGCGCGTCGTGCGCTCGGTGCTGGCCGGGGTGCCGCTCGACGCTGCGGCACTGACCGAGCTGGTGGCCGCGCTGACAGCCAAGGACGGCAGCGCCGTGCAGGCGATGTCGCGCGATTGCCCAGCCGATGCCCGTGCCGGTCTCGCAGCCTTGCTCGAGCTTTACGGTGGCGACGAGGTGCTCGAGCAGGCGAGGGCGCGCCTACCGGCCCGCGCGCCGATCGCCGCAGCGTTGGACGACCTGGCCTGGCTTACGCGACATCTGCGCCAGTCCAACCCCGACGTGAAGATTGGCTTCGACCTGTCGGACATGAGCGGCTACGCCTACTACAGCGGTGTTCGCTTCGCGGTCTACGGGGCGGGCTCGACCAATGCGCTGGTGCGCGGCGGCCGCTACGACGAGGTCGGTGCGGTGTTCGGCCGCAACCGGCCGGCAGTCGGTTGCAGTCTGGACCTGAAGGGCCTGACCGAGGTCACGCCCCCTGCGCCGCCGCGCGCCGCCATCCGCGCGCCGTGGGGCGAAGACGCCTCGCTGCGCGCCGCCGTTCGCCGCCTGCGGGCGCTCGGCGAGACCGTCGTGTGCATTCTGCCCGGTCACGAGCATGAAACGCAGGAATTCGACTGCGACCGCGAGCTGGCCGCCGTCGGCGGCCAATGGGCAGTGCGCGCGCTCTGAAGCCGCCGCGCGGCCCGTTCTCTCGAATCCACTGAACTGATGACATCGATGCAACAAAGCAGCTCCACGGCCGTCGCGCACGGCCGCAACGTCGTCGTCGTCGGCACCCAATGGGGTGACGAAGGCAAGGGCAAGGTCGTCGACTGGCTGACCGACCACGCTCAGGGCGTCGTGCGCTTCCAGGGTGGCCACAATGCCGGCCACACGCTGGTGATCAAGGGCGTGAAGACCGCGCTGCAGCTCATTCCCTCGGGCATCATGCGCGATGGCGTGGCCTGCTACATCGGCAACGGCGTGGTGGTCGACCCGTCGCACCTGCTGGGAGAGATCGAGCGGCTGGAGAAGATCGGCTTGGAGGTTCGCTCGCGCCTGTACCTGAGCGAGTCGTGTCCGCTGATCCTGCCGTTCCACGTCGAGGTCGACAAGGCGCGCGAGGCGCTGCGCGAGACGAGCGGCGCAGGCAAGATCGGCACGACAGGCAAGGGCATCGGCCCGGCCTACGAGGACAAGGTCGCGCGGCGCGCATTGCGCGTTCAGGACCTGAAGCACCCCGAGCGCTTCGCCGCCAGGCTGCGTGAACTGCTCGAGCTGCACAACTTCGCGCTGAGCGGCTACCTGAAGTCCACGCCGCTGGAGTTCCAGCCGATCTTCGACCAGGCGATGAAGATGGGCGAAGCCCTCAGGCCGATGATGGCCGACGTGGGCTATCGCATCTATACCGCCAACCGTGCCGGTGCCAACCTGCTGTTCGAAGGCGCCCAGGGCACGTTGCTCGACATCGACCACGGTACCTACCCGTATGTCACGTCGAGCAATTGCGTGGCCGGCAACGCGGCCGCCGGGGCCGGCGTCGGGCCGGACATGCTGCACTACATCCTGGGCATCACGAAGGCCTACACCACGCGCGTCGGCTCGGGCCCATTCCCGACCGAGCTGCCAATCGATCAGGCCGGCACCGTCGGCCACCATCTGTCGACGGTGGGGCAGGAGCGCGGCACGGTGACCGGGCGCGCGCGCCGCTGCGGCTGGCTCGATGCCGCAGCGCTCAAGCGCTCGATCATCATCAACGGCATTTCGGGCCTGTGCATCACCAAGCTCGACGTGCTGGACGGCCTGAAGGAGATCCAGGTCTGTGTCGGCTACCAACTCGGCGGCCAATCGCTGGACATCCTGCCGCTCGATGCCGACGACATCGCCGCATGCCGGCCGGTCTACGAGACCTTCTCCGGTTGGGAAGGCTCGACCGCCGGGTTGACGCAGTGGGACCAGCTGCCGCTGAACGCGCGCCGGTATCTCGAGCGCGTTCAAGCCTTCATCGGTGCGCCGATCGACATGGTCTCGACCGGTCCCGACCGCGATCACACCATCCTGCTGCGCCACCCTTACCAGGCCGGCTGACGACCACCGAGAGACCAGAGGATCACGATGCTCACCGACGACGGCAAACACCTGTACGTCTCCTGGGACGAATACCATTTGCTGATCGAGCGCCTGGCGCTCAAGGTGCACAACTCGGGCTGGCAGTTCGACCAGATCCTGTGTCTGGCGCGAGGCGGCATGCGCCCGGGCGACGTGCTGTCGCGCGTGTTCGACAAGCCGCTGGCCATCATGTCGACCAGCTCATACCGCGCCGAGGGCGGGACGATCCAGGGCCGGCTCGATCTGGCCAAGTACATCACGATGCCGAAAGGGGAGTTGGCCGGCCGCGTGCTGCTGGTCGACGACCTGGCCGACTCCGGCGTGACGCTCAAGGCGGTGGTGGACCGGCTGCGCGGTATTCCGTCGATCAGCGAGCTGCGTTCGGCCGTCATCTGGACGAAGGCGGTCTCGAGCTACACGCCGGACTATTATGTGGAAATGCTGGCGACGAGCCCGTGGATCCACCAGCCCTTCGAGGACTACGACAACCTGCGGCCGGAAGGGCTGGCCAGGAAGCTGTCCGTTTGATGCCGGGCACGTCGTCCTGGCGTGCGTGGCCACGACACCTGCGCCCGGGAAAGAAAAAAGGGCCAGCACTTGCGTGCCGGCCCTTCTTGAGTTTCTTGGATTCTTCTTGTTCTTCTGTTCTTGTTACTCTTGATCTTTGGTGCCCAGGAGAGGACTCGAACCTCCACGGAGTTACCCGCTAGTACCTGAAACTAGTGCGTCTACCAATTCCGCCACCTGGGCTTAATTCGCTGTACGCTTGAGTGCGCTGCAACGAAAGATAGGACTATACCATCAAAACAAAAATGAATGCAAGTGCCCCCGTGTTGGGTGGCGCGCTGATGAGCGAAGTCGAGGGCACCGTCCTCGGCCACCGGGACGGCCACGGCTTCGTGCAACGCGATGACGGCGAGCCCGACATCTATCTCGCACCGCAAGAGATGCGGGCCGTGCTGCACCGAGACCGCGTGCGGGCACGCATCATCCGCTACGACCGCAAGGGTCGTCCCGAGGGCCGTATCGTGGAGATCCTCGAGCGGCGCAAGGCGCCGATCATCGGCCGGCTGCTGCACGAAAACGGCATGTGGCTGGTCGCCCCTGAGGATCGGCGTTATGGCCAGGACATCCTGATCCCCAAGAACGCCACCGCCAGTGCCACGGCGGGCCAGGTGGTCGCGATCGAGCTGACCGAGCCGCCGTCGATGTACTCGCAGCCGGTGGGTCGCGTGACCGAGGTGCTCGGGCAGATCGACGACCCTGGCATGGAAATCGAGATCGCGGTGCGCAAGTACGAGGTGCCGCATCGTTTCTCGCCCGAGACGCTGGCGCAGGCCGCGGCGCTGCCCGACAAGGTGCGCGCAGTCGACATGAAGCACCGCATCGACCTGACCGACGTGCCGCTGGTCACCATCGATGGCGAGGACGCGCGCGACTACGACGACGCGGTGTACTGCGAGCCGCACAAGAGCGGCCGTGGCAGGTCGGCTTTCAATGGCTGGCGGCTGCTGGTCGCGATCGCCGATGTCAGCCACTACGTGAAGCCTGGCGAGCCGCTTGACGACGACGCGTACGAACGGGCGACCTCGGTGTACTTCCCGCGCCGCGTGATCCCGATGCTGCCGGAGAAGCTCTCGAACGGCCTGTGCTCGCTGAACCCCCAGGTCGATCGGCTCTCGATGGTCTGCGACATGCTCGTCAATGCCGACGGCGAACTGCATGCCTATCAGTTCTACCCGGCGGTGATCTGTTCGCACGCGCGGCTGACCTACACCGAGGTGGCGGCCGCCCTGGCCAACACCCGTGGCCCCGAGGCGGCAAAGCGACGAGACATCATGCCGCAGTTGCTGAACCTGCACGAGGTCTATCGCGCGCTGCTAAAGGCACGCCAGCGCCGCGGCGCGATCGATTTCGAGACCACCGAGACGCAGATCGTCTGTGACGAGAACGGCCGCATCGAGAAGATCGTTCCACGCGTGCGCACGGACGCCCATCGCCTGATCGAAGAAGCCATGCTGGCGGCCAACGTCTGCTCAGCGGAGTTCATCGCCAGCGCCGAGCATGCCTCGCTGTTCCGGGTGCACGAGGGCCCCACGCCGGAAAAGCGCACCACGCTGCAGAACTACCTGAAGACGCTGGGGGTCGGCCTGGGCCTCGGCGAGGATCCGACGCCGCGCGAATTCCAGGCGATCGCCGAGGCGACGAAGGACCGGCCCGATGCGAGCCAGATCCACATGATGCTGCTGCGCTCGATGCAGCAGGCGATCTACACGCCAGCCAACAGTGGCCACTTCGGGTTGGCGTATCCCGCCTATACACACTTCACCAGCCCGATCCGCCGCTACCCGGACCTGCTCGTGCACCGGGTCATCAAGGCGATTCTGGCGAAGAAGCGCTATCACCTGGCCACGGGCGAACTGGCCGATGCCAGCGCGCATGCGGTCAGGCTGCGCAAGGCCGGCAAGACGTCCAAGCCGCACATCAGCGAGCAGGAGCACTGGGAAGGCGCCGGCGTGCACTGCAGCGCCAACGAACGCCGCGCCGACGAGGCTTCGCGCGACGTCGAGGCCTGGCTCAAGTGCCGCTACATGCGCGAGCACCTGGGCGAGGAATTCGCCGGCACGGTGAGCGCGGTGACGAGCTTCGGCCTGTTCATCACACTCGACGCGTTGTACGTCGATGGCCTGGTCCACATCACCGAGCTGGGCGGCGAGTACTACCGTTTCGATGAGGTGCGCCAGGAGCTGCGCGGCGAGCGCACAGGCATCCGCTACGCGATCGGCGCACGGGTGCGGGTGCAGGTCAGCCGGGTCGACCTCGACGGCCGGCGGATCGACTTCCGCATGGTGCGCGAAGGCGAGGGCGAGCGACTGCTCGGACGCGGGCGCCCCTCGGCGCGTGGCGAGCCGGCGACGGCATCGGAGGCCCTGGCCGGCGTGGAGATCGCGGATCGTGCGCACAAACGCGCGGCAAAGGCGGCCAAGTCCGCCGCGAAGACGGGCAAGAGTGCGGGCAAGGGGGCGGCGAAAGGCAAGCGCGCCGTGTCGTCGTCGCGTGCCGGCACGTCGCGCGCAGGGGCCGAAGGGCGCGCTGGCAAGGTGGTGGAGGCCGGAGCGCCGGCTGCACCGGCCAAGCGCCGCACCAAGCGCTGAAGCGTCCCAACGTGCCGGCGATGCTCAGGTCAGCAGGGCTGCGGCGCCGGCCATCGCGTCGATCAGGCCGCCGGCGGGCAGCGGCAGGCCGCCTGATCGACCGCCAGGTACTTCCGCGGCGCGGCCATGCAGCCAGGCAGAGCCGACCGCGGCGCGCGATGCGGTTGCCAGGTCGAGCCCGGCATGGCCGCTCCAGCTGCCGCCGATCCAGCCGGCGAGCACGTCGCCGGTGCCGGCGGTGGCCAAGCGCGAACTGCCCGTCGGGTTGATGATCGGCGTCGTGCCGGGCGCGGCGATCACGCTGCCCGAGCCCTTGAGTAGCACCACCGCACCGAAGCGGTCGGCCAGCCGCCGCGCTGCTGCGCATCGATCGGCCTGCAGCGCGACCGAGGTCGTGTCGAGCAGCCTGGCGGCCTCGAGCGGGTGCGGGGTCAAGATGGTCGGCGGGCCGCGCCGGCCGCGCGCTTCCAGCAGGGTGGCCAGCGTCGGGTCGGCCGCGATCGCGTTGAGCGCATCGGCATCGAGCACGAGGCGCCGGGCGCGGCTGAGCAGCTCCGGCAGCACGAGACGAACCGCGTCGCCACCGCCGCAGCCGCAGACCACCGTGGCGTGCTCCGCCAAGCCCATCGCGCGGGCGTCGGCCCACGAGCGACGCATCAACTCCAACCCGTCTGAGGTCAGGGCCGATGGCGCCTCGTCGGCCAGCAGGCTGAGGTAGACCCGGCCCGCGCCAGCGCGCAGCCCGGCACGGGCCGCCAGCTGCGCGGCGCCGACCATGCCGCGCGCACCACCCACGATCCAGATGTCGCCAAAGCGGCCCTTGTGCGAGGCGTGTTCGGCCTCGAGGCGCGGCGCCAGGGCCGCGCGGGCATCGGGGCGGCCGGCCAGGCGGGCACTTGGTGGCACGCCTTCGTCGGGCGAGACACCCAGGTCGCTCAACCACACGCTGCCCGCGGCGTCGCGCCCGTCGGCGGTGAACAGGCCAGGCTTCGCCGTCAGTAGTGCCAAGGTTGCATCGGCCTGCACGCAGGCTTTCCCGAGCCGGCGGCCGGTGTCGGTGCACAGGCCGGTCGGCAGATCGACCGACAGCAGTGTCGCGCCACGCTCGCGGCATCGGTTGAGGGCGGCGATCGTGTCGGCGAACGCGCCTTCGGGAGCGCGTGTCTGGCCCAGGCCGAACAGCGCATCGATGACCAATTGCGGCGGCGGCGCACTGTCGGCTGGCCGGGTAGACGGCGCATGCAGCACCAGCCCGGCGGTCAAAGCTTCGGTGCGTGCATGGGCAGCGTCGGCCGGCAGGCGCTGCGGGTCGCCCAGCCAGGTCACGTGGACGCGCTTGCCCAGGCGGTGCAGCCAGCGGGCGGCCACCAGGCCGTCGCCGCCGTTGTTGCCGGGCCCCGCGGCGACCCAGATGTGCTCTGCCTGCGGTGCGAGCGCCAGGGCCAGGCGGGCCACGGCGAGGCCGGCGGCCTCTATCAGCGCATGCGGCGATGCGGCCGCCAGGGCCGCCTGCTCGATGGCGCGGCTGGCGCGGCTGTCGAAAAGCGGGGCGGGCTCGTCACCAGGCAGCAGGCGGCGGGGCAGCGTCATCGCAGGTGCACGGCCGGGGGCGGCCGCGAAGGCATCGAAGCGGCCAGCTTATCGCAGGCGGTCGGGTGCGAGCAGTGCCGTGTCAAGCAACGCTGGTTTGCCGGCGATCTGGTCGGCCAGCAGCCGGGCAGATGCGGCGGCCCAGGCCCAGCTGCTGGCGCCGTGACCGCAGTGAAGCCAGACGCCGGGCAGGCCGCTGGCGCCGACGACCGGAAGGCCGTCGGCCGACGAGCTTTGCCGGCCCACCCATGGCAGGGCCTTGGCCGTGCGTGCGGCGCCGGGGAAGCAGCTTTCGAGCGCGCGATACAGGTGCCTCAACGCGGCTTCGTTGGCGCGCACCGGTGGCGCGCCGTACGCGGCTCCGCCCGCTGCCCGCACGCGCTCGCCCATCCGGCTGACAGTGACCCGCGACGCCGGGTCCAGCACGGCGCCCAGCGGGGCGAAGGCCTCGCCGGCCTCGGCCGGTTCGCGCAGCGGGGCGGTGACCGAGTGCTGGTGCCCGGGAATGAAGTGCGGTGACGCGATCCGGTTGCCCAGCAGGTGGGCGACGGCTTCGGCACTGCACAACACGGCGGCGTCGAAGTCAGGCATCGCGTCGTCCGGGACCGTCGTGTCGCCGGTGCCATGCGGGGCAAGCGCGCTGTCGCCGAGCTCATGGCGGCGGGCGACGTGCAATTCGACCTGCGGGCCAGGGCCCGACGCTGCAGCGATCGCCTCGACCTCGAGCTGGAACTGGAAGCGCGCCCCGAGCTGCTGCGCGACGCCCTTCAAGGCATGGGCGAACTGGCGGCCGTTGGCGGTTTCCCCCGCAGGCCAGTGCAGCGCGCCTTCGAGTGGCAGCGCCGGGTTGAGCGCGGGCTCGACGGCGCGCGCCTGCTCGGCCGTCAGCCACCGTACGGGCAGGGCCAGACCGGCGTGCTCGTCGAGCAGGACCCGGGCGTGCTTGGCGTGACGCGCCGTGTGCAGCAGGGCCATGACGCCGGTGTGGCGCTCGTATTCGAGCTGGTGCGCCGCGGTCAGTGCCTGGAGGCGATCCAGATTGAATTGCGCCAGGTCGGCCATGCATTTCAGGCGGTCCGTCTGGGCACCGTGGCGCACGGCTCGCCAGCGGCGATAGCGCCACGGCAGATCGCGCGCGCGGGCGGCCAGCGGATCCAGCCCAGGCGCCGCCCCGACGGCGGCGTGGGCCAGCCACAGGCCCGGCGCGACGACGCAGGCCGGGGCGAAGCTGCCTTCGGCGGCAATTCCACCACGGCGCTCGAAGACGGTGACTTCATGCCCGTCACGGGCCAGTTCGTAAGCTGTCGTGACGCCGGCCAGGCCGGCGCCGATCACGGCAATGTGCATGCTGGAGTGGTTGGCAGCGGCCGGGCGACGGAAGCGGCCTGCTATAATCTTTGGGTTTTGCTGGCAGCCATCAACAGGCGGCCAGGGAAGCCGGGAGGCAGTGCAAGACCGCCGCGCCTTCCGAAGTTCGCGAACCCGGCTGATCAAGGTGTCGCGTACAGTGCTCAGGCCTCTGTTACAGAAGGCAAGCATTGTCGCGATGTGTGCCGGGATTCTAGACCCAACCTTCGGAGTCCCTCCATGTCCGTTTCGATGCGTGAAATGCTGGAAGCTGGTGTCCATTTCGGCCACCAAACCCGCTTCTGGAACCCCAAGATGGCCCCGTTCATTTACGGCCATCGGAACAAGATCCACATCATCAACCTCGAAAAGACGCTGCCCAAGTTCGAGGAAGCGATGAAGTTCGTGCGCCAGCTGTCGAGCAAGCGCGGCACGATCCTGATGGTGGGCACCAAGCGCCAGGCACGCGAAGTCGTCGCCCTGGAAGCACAGCGCGCCGGCATGCCCTTCGTGGACCAGCGCTGGCTGGGCGGCATGCTGACCAACTTCAAGACGGTCAAGGGCTCGCTGAAGAAGCTCAAGGACATGCAGGCGCAGAAGGAATCTGGCGCCGAGATGCGCATCAAGAAGGAAGCGCTGCTGTTCGACCGTGAGCTGGCCAAGCTCGAGAAGGACATCGGCGGGATCCAGGACATGAACGCGCTGCCCGATGCCCTGTTCGTGATCGACGTCGGTTTCCACAAGATCGCCGTCGCCGAGGCGCAGAAGCTCGGCATCCCGGTCATCGGCGTGGTCGACACCAACCACTCGCCCGAAGGCGTGGACTACGTCATCCCGGGCAACGACGACTCGGCCAAGGCCGTGGCGCTGTACGCCCGTGCGGTGGCCGACGCGGTTCTCGAAGGCAAGGCCAATGCCGCCAGCGATCTGGTGCAGGCCGTGGCTGCTGACGGCGACGAGTTCGTCGAAGTCAGCGACAACGCCTGACAGGCAGCGCCTGATCGCGGCGCGAGCAGCGCCCGCCGAACGAGGGGCTGTCACAGCCCCTTTTTCATACCTTTCGGCGTCGGGCCACGGCCTGGTGCCACAGCAAACGGAGAGATGAAGATGCCTGCAATTACCGCCAGCATGGTCGCCGAACTGCGCGCCAAGACCGATGCCCCGATGATGGAGTGCAAGAAGGCGCTGACCGAGGCCGACGGCGACATGTCCCGCGCCGAGGAAATCCTGCGCGTCAAGCTGGGCAGCAAGGCGGGCAAGGCCGCCTCGCGAGTGACCGCCGAGGGCGTGATCAGCGCAGCCGTGAGCGGTGACGTCGGCGCGCTGCTGGAAGTCAACTGCGAAACCGACTTCGTGTCGAAGAACGACTCGTTCCTCGCCTTCACCAAGACCTGCGCCCAGCTCGTGGCCGACAACAACCCGGCCGATGTGGCTGCGCTGTCCGCGTTGCCGATGTCGCAGGACGGCTTCGGCCCGACGGTCGAGGATGTTCGCAAGGGCCTCATCGGCAAGATCGGCGAGAACCTGTCGATCCGTCGCTTCAAGCGCTACGCGGGCGGCGGCAAGCTTGCCAGCTACCTGCACGGCACCCGCATCGGCGTGATCGTCGAGTACACCGGTGACGACGTGGCGGCCAAGGACGTGGCGATGCATGTGGCGGCGATGAAGCCGGCCGCGCTGTCGTCGGCCGAGGTGCCGGCCGAGCTGGTCGAGAAGGAGCGCAAGATCGCTGCCGAGAAGGCCGCCGAGTCGGGCAAGCCGGCCGAGATCGTGGCCAAGATGGTCGAAGGCTCGGTGCAGAAGTTCCTGAAGGAAGTCTCGCTGCTCGACCAGGTCTTCGTAAAGGCCGCCGACGGCAAGCAGACCGTCGGTGCGATGCTGAAGGAAAAGGCCACCCCGGTGAAGGGCTTCACCCTTTACGTGGTCGGCGAAGGCATCGAGAAGAAGACCGACGACTTTGCCGCCGAAGTGGCTGCCCAGGTGGCTGCCGCGAAGGCGCAGTAAGCGTTTCGAGCGCTTCGCGCGGCGGCCCGTCACCCGGGTCGCCGCGTACACTTCCAGCGGAAATCCACGAGAGCACCGCGCCCCTGTCACCGACCCCTGGCGCCCAAGGAGAGCCCTGCATGCCGGCGTACCGACGCATCCTGCTGAAACTGTCCGGTGAGGCCCTGATGGGCGACGACGCCTACGGCATCAACCGCGCCACCATCGTCCGCATGGTGCGCGAGATCCAGGAGGTCACCCAGCTCGGCTGCGAGGTGGCGGTGGTGATCGGCGGCGGCAACATATTCCGCGGCGTCGCGGGCGGCTCGGTGGGCATGGACCGCGCCACAGCCGATTACATGGGCATGCTGGCCACCGTGATGAATGCGTTGGCCTTGGCGGACACCATGCGCCAGGAAGGCATGACCGCCCGCGTGATGTCGGCCATCAGCATCGAGCAGGTCGTCGAGCCTTACGTGCGGCCCAAGGCCTTGCAGTACCTCGAAGAGGGCAAGGTCGTCGTCTTCGCGGCGGGCACCGGGAATCCCTTCTTCACCACCGACACGGCGGCGGCGCTGCGTGGCGCCGAGATCGGTGCCGAGCTCGTGCTCAAGGCCACCAAGGTCGATGGCGTCTACACCGCCGACCCGAAGAAGGATCCGGAGGCAACCCGCTACGCGAACATCACGTTCGACGAGGCCATCGCCCGCAACCTGCAGGTGATGGACGCGACGGCCTTTGCGCTGTGCCGCGATCAGAAGTTGCCGATCAAGGTGTTCTCGATCTTCAAGCCCGGTGCGCTCAAGCGCGTGGTGCAGGGCGAGGATGAGGGAACGCTGGTGCATGTCTGAGGAGATCGATACATGACGATTGCCGACATCAAGAAGAACGCCGAGACGAAGATGGCCAAGTCCGTCGAGGCCCTGAAGAACGACCTGCAGAAGGTGCGCACCGGCCGCGCCCATCCCGGCATCTTGGATCAGGTGCACGTGGACTACTACGGTTCGATGGTGCCGATCAGCCAGGTTGCCAACGTGAGCCTGCTCGATGCCCGCACGATCAGCGTGCAGCCCTGGGAAAAGGGCATGGGCGGGAAGATCGAAAAGGCCATCCGGGAATCCGACCTGGGCCTGAATCCGTCGACGCAGGGCGACCTGCTTCGCGTGCCGATGCCGGCGCTGACCGAGGAGCGCCGCAAGGAGCTGACCAAGCTCGTGCGGCACGAAGGCGAGAACGCCAAGGTGGCCGTGCGCAACCTGCGCCGCGATGCGATCGAGCACCTGAAGAAGCTGCTGAAGGACAAGGAGATCTCGGAGGACGACGAGCGCCGCGCGCAAGAAGACGTGCAGAAGCTCACCGACCGCACCGTCGCCGAGATCGACCGGCTGGTCCAGGCCAAGGAAGCCGACGTCCTGGCGGTCTGAGCCTGATGGCCCATCCGTCCCCGGCGGCGCCTCGCCGCAACCCCGGCGTGCCTCGCCACGTGGCCATCGTGATGGACGGCAACGGCCGCTGGGCCAAGCGCCGTTTCATGCCGCGCGTGTTCGGGCACAAGTACGGCATGGAGACCGTGGTGCGCGTGATCGACGATTGCGCGCGCCGTGGCATCGAGTACCTGACCGTCTACGCCTTCTCGTCCGAGAACTGGAAGCGGCCGGACGAAGAGGTCTCGGGGCTGATGAACCTCGTGCTGGTCGGCGTGTCGAAATACCTGACGCGGCTGGCGAAGGACGGCATCCGCATCAAGGTGATCGGTGACCGCTCGGCCGTGTCCGAGAAGGTCCGCCGGGCCTGGGCCGAAGCCGAGGAACTGACCAAGGACAATCCCGGCCTGACGCTGACCGTGGCCTTCAACTACGGCGGTCGCTGGGACATCGTGCAAGCCTGCAAGCGGGCATTGGCCGATGGGGTGACACCCGAGGCCCTGAGCGAAGACATCCTCAGCCGCTACATGGCCCTGGCGCATGCGCCCGACCCGGACCTGTTCATCCGCACCGGCGGCGAGGTGCGGGTCAGCAACTTCCTGTTGTGGCAACTGGCGTACGCGGAGATGTACTTCACCGAGTGCCTCTGGCCCGACTTCGATGCCGCGGAGATGGACAAGGCGATCGCCGCCTTTGCGGCGCGAGAGCGCCGTTTCGGTGGTGTGCCGGTTGCGCTGAACGAGGCTTCGGCCTGAACCCGTCATGCTGCTGCAGCGTGTGATCACGGCGCTGGTGCTGGTGGCGCTGTTGTTGCCGGCGCTGCTGGCCGAGAGCCTGTTGCCGTTCGCTGCACTGACCCTGTTGATGATCGGCGCCGCGGGCTGGGAGTGGGGCCGGCTGAACGGCCTTCGCATGCCCGGTGCGGTCGCCATGGGCGCCGCGATCGCGCTGACCTGTGGCCTGGCGTGGCTGGCGGGCTGGGCCGTGGCGGCACCGGCGGCCGTCTGGTGGCTTGCAGTGGCGGGCTGGTTGCTGGGGGGCGCCCTGGGATTGCGGGCAGGGCCCGCGGCATGGCCTCATGCACCCCGGGTGGCTCGGTTGGCACTGGGTTGGCTGATGCTTTCGGTGGCCTGGCTGGCCATCGCGGCGGCGAAGCAGCGCGGCCTGGGCTTCATACTCTCGGCCTTCTGCATCGTCTGGGCCGCCGACATCGCCGCCTACTTTGGTGGCAAACGGTTCGGGCGCCGAAAGCTCGCACCATCCATCAGCCCCGGCAAGAGCTGGGAAGGCGTATGGTCGGGGATGGTGGGCGTCGGCCTGTTGGCCTGGGGCTGGATATCGCTCGAGGCCGTGTGGCCGGCGATTGGGCCCAGCGTGTTTGCCGTGATGTTGCGGCAGGCGGGGGCGTTCGGGCTCATGCTGGGCATCGTGGCGTTGTGCGGATTGAGTGTCGTCGGCGACTTGATGGAATCGCTGGCCAAGCGTGCCGCCGGCGCGAAGGATTCGAGCGGCCTGCTGCCTGGCCATGGCGGCGTGCTCGATCGCATCGACGCGCTGCTGCCGGTGCTGCCGGCGGTGATGGCGTTCGCGGGTGCCTGAACGGCGCCCTGTTCAAGTTGTGGTTGTGAAGTGGAACTGATGCGACAGCGCCTTTGTGTCCTGGGCTCCACCGGTTCGGTGGGCAGCAATACGCTCGATGTCGCCGCGCGTCACCCGGAGCGCTTCGAGGTCGTCGCGCTTACGGGCCACCTGCGAGTCGATGAGCTGTTGGCGCAGTGCCTTCGGTGGCGGCCCCGCTTTGCCGCGATGGCGGATGCGCAGGCCTCGCGCGTGCTGCGCGACCGTCTGCGCGAAGCCGGCTCGCGCACCGAAGTGCTCGACGGCGACGATGCGCTGATCCAGTTGGCCGCACACCCCGAAGTCGACACCGTGATGGCAGCGATCGTCGGAGCGGCCGGCCTGCCGCCGTGCATGGCGGCGGCGCGGGCCGGCAAGCGCCTGCTGTTGGCCAACAAGGAGGCGCTGGTCGTCGGCGGTGCGCAGTTCATGGCCGCCGTGGCCGAAGGCGGCGCGACGCTGCTGCCGATCGACAGCGAACACTCGGCCATCTTCCAGTGCCTGCCCGAAGACCGGTCGACCTGGAAGCAGCGCATCGACCACATCGTGCTCACCGCCTCCGGCGGGCCTTTCCGGCAGCGCGACCCGGCCACGCTGGCCGGCGTGACGCCCGATCAGGCCTGTGCCCATCCGAACTGGGTCATGGGCCGCAAGATCTCCGTCGACTCGGCGACGATGATGAACAAGGCACTCGAGGTCATCGAGGCCCGCTGGCTGTTCGACCTCGCGCCCGAGCAGGTGAAGGTGGTGATCCACCCGCAGAGCATCATCCATTCGATGGTCGTGTGCCGAGATCAATCCGTGCTGGCGCAACTCGGCACGCCCGACATGCGGGTGCCGATCGCTTATGGGCTGTCGTTCCCCGAGCGAATCGAATCCGGCGCGGAAGGGCTGGACTTCCTCAAGCTGGGCGCGTTGACCTTCGAGGCACCCGAGCGCAGCCGCTTTCCCGGCCTGTTCCTGGCCTGGGACGCGTTGCAGGGCCCGCATGGCAGCACGGCCGTGCTGAATGCCGCCAACGAGGTGGCGGTGGCGGCCTTCCTCGATCGGCGCATCGGCTTTGACGCGATCCACCAGGTGAATGCGCGCACGTTGGACGCGTTGTCGCCGCAGCTGGCCCTGGATGCGCCGGTCGAAGCCTTGCTGGACCTGGATCGTCTCGCTCGCGAGCAGGCCGAGACCTGCGTGCTGGCGTTGCGCCGCTGATGGGACCCGGCATGAACATGCTTCTCGGTTTCGTGCTGACCCTGGGCATCCTGATCGTCGTGCACGAGTATGGCCACTACCAGGTGGCGCGCTGGTGCGGCGTCAAGGTGCTGCGCTTCTCGGTAGGCTTCGGCCAGGTGATCTGGCGGCGCCAGCGCGGCGCCACCGAGTTCACGATCTCGGCCATCCCGCTGGGCGGCTATGTGCGCATGCTGGATCACCGCGAAGGGCCGGTTCCGCCCGAGCAGGCACACCAGGCGTTCGATCGCCAGTCGCTGACCCGGCGGGCTGCCATCGTCGCGGCCGGCCCGCTGGTCAACCTGGCATTGGCGGTACTGCTCTACGCAGCAGCGCACTGGGTCGGGACCGATGAGCCGATGGCCATCCTCGCAACGCCGCCGGCGCGCACGCTGGCCGCCGAGGCGGGCCTGGCCGCAGGCGACTGGGTGCAGGCGACCGCCGGGCCCGACGGCGAGTGGCAGGAGATCGCCTCGATCAACGAATTGCAGTGGCAGGCCACCCAGGCCGTGCTGCGCGGGGAAGACCTGCAACTGCAGGTCAGCGATGCCGACGGTGGCCATCGGCGCCTGGTCGCGTTGCGCCTGTCGGCGCTGGCCGGTGAGGAGGTCGATGCCGCCGCGATGCAACACGTCGGGATCGGCGCAGCCTTCCGCACGCCAACGATCAGCCGGCCGGCGGCGGGCGGGCCGGCTGACAAGGCGGGTCTGCGGGCCGACGACCAGGTGCTCGCGATCGACGGCCGGCCGGTGCCTGACGCCCAGGCACTGATCGAGCGCATTCGCGCCCACGCAGGCGGGGCGCAGCCGCCGATGCATTTCGTCGTTGAGCGGCGGGGCGAGCGGCTCGAGTTCGACGTGACGCCGCGCCAGGTGACCGAAGGCGACAAGACCTTGGGCCGGATCGACGCGCAGGTCGGCGGCGCGCCCCGCATGGTGACGGTACGACTCGGCCCCGTGGACGGCCTGGTGCGCGGCGCGCAGCGCACCTGGGAGATGGCGAGCCTGAGCCTGAAGATGCTGGGCCGCATGCTGGTCGGCCAGGCTTCGCTGCGCAACCTGAGCGGGCCCTTGACGATTGCCGACTATGCCGGCCAGTCGCTCCAGCTGGGGCTGAGCTACTACCTCGGCTTCCTCGCCATGGTCAGCGTGAGCCTCGGCGTATTGAACCTGCTGCCGCTGCCGATGCTCGATGGGGGGCACCTGATGTATTATCTTTTCGAGGGCGTGACCGGTCGACCGGTCTCGGATCTGTGGCACAAGTGGCTGCAGCGCAGTGGGGCCTTCGTACTCCTGCTGATGATGACCATCGCTCTCTCCAATGACGTGGCCCGCTTGCTGGGCCTGCAGTGACACCTCCCGATGCCATTTCCCTTTGCCTTGACATCGCTGCGTCCGGTTCCCGCGTACGTGGCCCTCGTGGCTGCGGCCACGGTCGCCACGTCAGCCCGGGCCGTCGAACCCTTCACGATCAGCGATATCCGCATCGAGGGCCTGCAGCGGGGTGACCCGGGCAGCGTGTTCGGGGCGCTGCCGTTTCGTGTGGGCGACCAGTACAACGACGACAAGGGTGCCGCCGCGCTGCGCGCGCTGTTCGCCACGGGCCTGTTCAAGGATGTGCGCATCGACATCGACGGCCAGGTGGTCGTCGTCATCGTCGAAGAGCGCGCCGTGATCGCGTCGGTCAACTTCATCGGTCTGCGCGAGTTCGACAAGGACACGCTGGCCAAGGCCTTGAAGGAAAACGGCATCTCGGAGGGTCAACCCTACGACAAGGCCGTCGTCGACCGCGCCGAGCAGGAAATCAAGCGCCAGTACCTGACGCGCAGCCTGTACGGCGCCGAGGTGGTGACGACCGCAACGCCGATCGAGCGCAACCGGGTCAACGTGACCTTCACCGTGGTCGAAGGCGATGTCGCGAAGATCAAGGACATCCACATCGAGGGCACCAAGGCCTTCAGCGAGTCGACGCTGCTCGACCTGATGGATCTGACGACCGGCGGCTGGCTGAGCTGGTACACCAAGTCCGACCGCTACTCGCGCGCCAAGCTCAACGCCGATCTCGAGAAGATCCGCGCCTACTACCTGAACAAGGGCTACCTCGAGTTCGACGTCAAGTCGACCCAGGTCACGATCTCGCCGGACAAGCAGGAGATCTCGATCACCGTCGTCGTCGAGGAAGGGCAGCCTTTCACGGTGGCCGGCGTGAAGCTCGAGGGCGAATACCTCGGCCGCGAGGAAGACTTCAAGCAGCGCGTGCTGATCAGGCCGGGCGAGCCGTATCGCGGCGACGACGTCACGGCGACCACGCGCGCGTTCTCCGACCTGTACGGCACCTACGGCTACGCGTTTGCACGCATCGAGCCGCGGCAGGACATCGACCGCAAGACGGGCCAGGTCGTGGTGGTGCTACAGGGCAGCCCGGGCGTTCGCGTGAACGTGCGGCGGGTCAACATCGCCGGCAACGCCGTCACGCGCGACGAGGTGATCCGGCGCGAGTTCCGCCAGTTCGAATCGGCCTGGTACGACAGCGCCAAGATCAAGCTGTCGCGCGATCGCGTCGAGCGCCTGGGTTTCTTCGAGGAGGTCACGGTCGACACGCAAGAGGTGCCCGGCGCGCCGGACCAGGTCGACCTGATCCTTAACGTGAAGGAAAAGGCCACCGGCAGCCTGCAGCTCGCCGCTGGCTATTCGTCCGCCGGCCTGTCGTTCTCGGGCGCGATCCGCAAGGAGAACGTCTTCGGCACGGGCAACTACCTCGGCCTCGAGGTCAATACCAGCAAGCTCGCCCGCAACCTGGTGATCAGCACGGTCGACCCGTATTTCACCGACGATGGCGTCTCGCGCGCGATCGACGTGTACTACCGCACCTCCAAGCCGCTGAACAGCCTGGGCGATGCGTACCAGCTGGCGACCCCGGGCGCCTCGGTGCGCTTCGGTGTGCCGTTCACCGAATACGACACGGTCTTCTTCGGCATCGGCCTCGAGCAGACGATCATCGGCACGTCGGCAGGCGTGCCCAACAGCTACTACACCTTCGTCGAGAACTTCGGCAACCATGCGCTGAGCGTGCCGCTGACGGTCGGCTGGGCGCGCGAGGAGCGCGACAACCCGATGATTCCGACCAAGGGCCGGTATCAGCGCGTGAACCTTGATTTCAGCCTGGCGGGCGACGTGCACTACGCGCGCCTGAATGCGCAGTACCAGCAGTACTTCACCCTGACCAACAAGCTGACGTTGGGTGTCAACGGCGAGGTCGGGGCGGGTTACGGCCTGGGCGGCAAGCCTTATCCGCTGTTCAAGAATTTCTACGGCGGTGGTCTGGGCTCGGTGCGCGTGTTCGAGCAGAACTCGTTCGGCGGCGTCGACGTCACCGGCGCCTACGACGGCGGCTCGAAGAAGCTGAACCTGAATTCCGAGCTCTACCTGCCGGTGCCGGGCTCGGGGAACGACAAGTCGCTGCGAATCTTCCTTTTTGCCGATGCCGGCAACGTCTGGCGCGATCATTCGGGCGGTGTGACGCAGAATGACCGCGACCGCGGCCAATCCGGCACGCTCGATGATCTGCGGGTTTCGGCGGGCCTCGGCCTGAGCTGGATCTCGCCGGTCGGCCCGCTGAAACTCAGCTACGGCACCCCGCTTCGCTCCTTCCGGGGCGATAAAATCCAACGTTTCCAGTTTCAAGTCGGAACGGCCTTTTGATGAAGATGTCGCTTAGCAAATTTCTCGTCGCTGCGGCGGCCCTTTCGTTCGCGGCAGTCGGCGCCAGTGCCGAGGAACTGAAGATCGGCTATGTCAACAGCGAGCGCGTGCTGCGCGAGGCCGCCCCGGCCAAGGCTGCGCAAGCCAAGCTGGAAGCCGAGTTCAAGAAGCGCGAGACCGAGATGAACGACCAGGCCGGCCGTGTACGCGCCGCGATGGAGAAGCTTGAGAAGGAAGGCCCGACGCTGGCCGAATCCGAGCGCGGGCGCCGCCAGCGAGAGCTCGCCGAGCAGCAGCGCGACTTCGAGCGCAAGCGCCGTGAGCTGCAAGAGGACCTGAACCAGCGCAAGAACGAAGAGCTCGCCGCCGTCGTCGAGCGGGCCAACAAGGTCATCAAGCAGATCTTCGAACAGGAGAAGTACGACCTGATCCTGCAAGAAGTCATCTTTGCCGGCCCCCGCGTGGACATCACCAAGAAGGTGATCGACGCGATGAACGCCGGCAAGTGAATGGCGGACTGACCATGCCCTCCCGGCCGGGCGTGACCCTCTCCGCCCGCCTGGCCGACATCGCGGCCGCCCTTGGCGGCGAGCTGCGCGGCGATGGCGAGCGCCTCGTCGAGCGCATCGGCCCGCTTGAAGCGGCGACCCCCGACACCATCAGCTTCCTGTCGCAGCCGCGCCTGAAGCACCTGCTGCAGAGCACCACCGCCGGCGCCGTCATCGTGCGCGCCGAGGCAGCTGAGGCGGCGCTTGCTCGCGGCGCCGTGGCGATCGTGGTGCCCGACCCCTACCTCGCCTTCGCCCGGCTGACCCGCTGGTGGGCTGCACGCACACGCCCGGCGCCCGGGCCGGGCGTGCACCCGAGTGCGTATGTCGCGCCCGGTGCGCAGGTCCACCCCTCGGCCAGCATCGGGCCGATGGCGGTGATCGAAGCCCACGCCGTCATTGGCGAGCATGTGGCGGTCGGCGCCCATGCGGTGGTCGGCGAGGGCGCCGAGCTGGGCGAGGGCACCCAGCTGCGCGCGCGCGCGACCTTCGGCTTCGGCTGCCGCATCGGCGCGCGCGGCATCGTCCACAGCGGTGCGGTGATCGGTGCCGACGGCTTCGGTTTTGCCCCCTGCGAGGGCCGCTGGGAGAAGATCGAGCAGCTGGGGGCCGTCTGGATCGGCGACGATGTCGAGATCGGGGCCAACACCTGTGTCGATCGCGGCGCACTCGACGACACCTTGATCGAAGACGGCGTCAAGCTCGACAACCTGATCCAGATCGCCCACAACGTGCACATCGGCGCGCACACCGCGATGGCCGGCTGCGTGGGCGTCGCGGGCAGCGCGCGCATCGGCAAGCACTGCACCTTCGGCGGTGCGGCGATGATCCTCGGCCACCTGCAGATCGCCGATCACGTGCACATCTCGGCTGCGAGCGTGGTGATGAGCTCCATCACGAAGCCGGGCCAGTACAGCGGCGTGTTCCCGATCGACGAAAATGCCAACTGGGAAAAGAACGCAGCGACGCTGCGCCAGTTGCACACCCTGCGCGCGCGGTTGCGCGCGCTCGAGAAGAAGAGCTCAACATGACCGTCATGGACATCCACCAGATCCTCAAGCGTCTGCCGCACCGCTACCCCTTGCTGCTGGTGGACCGGGTCGTCGAGTTGGAGAAGGATGTCCGCATCCTGGCGCTGAAGAACGTCACCTTCAACGAACCCTTTTTCACCGGGCACTTTCCTCACCGGCCAGTGATGCCGGGGGTGCTGATCCTCGAGGCGATGGCGCAATCGGCCGCGTTGCTGTCGTTCGCCTCGATGGATGTCGACCCGGGCGACGACATGGTGGTGTACTTCGCCGGCATCGACGGCGCGCGCTTCAAGCGCCCCGTCGAGCCAGGGGACCAGTTGATGCTCGAGGCCTCGATCGACCGCGTGCGCGGCGGCATCTACAAGTACAAGGCGAAGGCGACGGTCGCCGGCGAGATGGCGGCCGAGGCCGAGCTGATGTGCACCATGCGCAAGGTAGGTTGAGCTGAGGCGACCCGCGATGGCCACGATCCATCCCACCGCGATCGTCGATCCGGCGGCGCAGCTCGACGCTTCGGTCACGGTCGGCCCCTATGCGGTCATCGGTCCGCATGTGTGCATCGGCGCGGGCTCCACGGTCGGCCCGCACACGGTGATCGAGGGCCGCACGACGATCGGCCGCGACAACCGCATCTTCCAGTTCGCCTCGATCGGCGCGATCTCGCAGGACATGAGCTACGGCGGCGAACCGACGCGGCTCGAGATCGGCGACCGCAACACGATTCGCGAGTTCTGCACGCTCAACCTCGGCACGATGAAGGAAGAGGGCGTCACCCGCATCGGCTCGGACAACTGGATCATGGCCTACGTGCACGTCGCCCATGACGTGCGCCTGGGCAGCCACACGGTGCTGGCCAACAACGCCACGCTTGCAGGCCACGTGCATGTGGGTGACTGGGCCGTGATCGGGGGGCTGTCGGGCGTGCACCAGTTCGTGCACATCGGCGCCCACGCGATGATCGGCTTCCAGGGGCACGTGGCGCAGGACGTGCCGCCCTTCATGACGGTGGACGGCAACCCGCTGACGGTGCGTGCGGTCAACCTGACCGGCATCAGGCGGCGCGGCTTCAGCGATGAGCGCATCGCCGTGATCCGCCGGATGCACAAGCTGCTGTATCGCGATTCGCTGCCGCTCGACCAGGCCGTGGCCGCCCTCGGCGCCTTGCGCGGTACGCAGCCCGAGGCGGATACCGACATCGAGGTGATGCTCGCCTTCCTCGCCGGCGCCAAGCGCGGCATCGTGCGCTGAGGGGCCGCCGTGGTGGCTTCGACAGCGCCGCGCCTCGCGATGGTGGCCGGTGAGGCTTCCGGCGATTTGCTGGCCAGCCTTCTGCTGCAAGGCCTGCGTGAACGCTGGCCGGGCACGCGGGCGGCGGGCATCGGCGGCCCGCGCATGCTGGCCCAAGGGTTCGACGCCTGGTGGCCGAGCGAGAAGTTGTCCGTCTTCGGCTACGTGGACGCGTTGCGCCACTACCGCGAACTGGTCGGCATTCGCAACGCGCTGCGCAAGCGGCTGCTGGCCGAGCGGCCGGACGTGTTCATCGGCGTCGACGCGCCGGACTTCAACTTCGGCCTCGAGGCGCCGCTGCGCGAGGCCGGCATCAAGACCGTGCACTTCGTCTGTCCGTCGATCTGGGCCTGGCGCGGCGAGCGGGCCAGGAAGCTGGCGGCCGCGGCGGACCACGTGCTGTGCCTGTTCCCCTTCGAGCCGGCGATGCTGGCCGAACACGGCGTCGCGGCCACCTTCGTCGGCCATCCGCTGGCCGACACGATCCCGCTCGAACCGCCGCGCGCCGCCGCACGCGGCGCGCTCGGTCTGGCCGAGAAAGACACCGTGGTCGCCTTGCTGCCGGGCAGCCGGCGCAGCGAAATCCGCTACATCGCGCCGGTGCTGCTGCAAGCCGCTGCCTTGATGGCGCGGATGCGGCCCGGCCTGCGTTTCGTGCTACCGGTGGCGCCCGGGCTGCGCCCGATGGTCGAACCGCTGCTCGCCGAACACGCAGGGGGCGCGGCCATCCAACTGGTCGACGGCCGTTCGCACCAGGCGCTGGCGGCCTGCGACGTGACGCTGATCGCCAGCGGCACCGCCACGCTGGAGGCGGCGCTGTTCAAGCGGCCGATGGTCATCACCTACCGCATGCATTGGCTCAACTGGCAGTACATGAAGCGCCGGGCCTACCAGCGCTGGTTCGGCCTGCCCAACATCCTTTCCCGCAAGTTCATCGTGCCCGAGTTGCTGCAGGATGCCGCGACCCCATCGGCCCTGGCCCGCGAGGCGCTGGCCTGGCTCGACGACGCGCCTCGCCGCGAGACGCTGGCGACCCGGCTGAATGAACTGCACCTGTCACTGCGCCAGGATACGGCGCGCAAGGCCGGCGATGCGATCGCGCAAATCCTCCAGCAAGCCTGAGCAGATCACGCTCGTGTTCGATGCGCCCGGCTTGGTGGCCGGCGTGGACGAGGCCGGCCGCGGGCCCCTGGCTGGGCCGGTGGTGGCCGCGGCGGTGATCCTCGACGAGTTGAAGCCGATCAAGGGCCTGAAGGACTCGAAGGTCCTGACCGAGAAGCGCCGCGAGTCGCTGTTCGACGAGATTCGCGCGAAGTCGCTGTGCTGCAGCATCGCCCAGGCCAGTGTCGAGGAGATCGACACCCTGAACATCCTGCACGCCACGATGCTGGCGATGCGGCGCGCGGTCGAGGGCCTGCGCCTGCTGCCGGCGAAGGTGATGGTGGATGGCAACCGGCTGCCGGTGCTGCGCATTCCGGCCGAGGCCATCGTCCAGGGTGACGCGACGGTGCCGTCGATCTCGGCGGCATCGATCCTGGCCAAGGTGCACCGGGATCGGCTCTGCCTCGAGCTCGATGCGGCCCATCCCCAGTACGGGTTCGCGTCTCACAAGGGTTACTCGACCCCCGAGCACCTCGAGGCCTTGCGTCTGCACGGCGCCTCGCCGGTGCACCGGCGCACATTCGCACCGGTGCGCGAAGCGCTGGAGAGAACCTGGTGACCGAACCGCTGCTGATCAGCTCGCGCGACAACCCGCTGCTGCAGCGGGTGCGCAAGCTGGCGGGCGACCCGGGTGCCTACCGCAAGCTGGGCGAGGTCTGGCTGGAGGGCGACCACCTGGTCGGGGCGGCGCTGCAGCGCGGCGTCATGCTGGACGCGCTGGTGTTCGCCGACAGCGCCTGGCTCGACCGGCCGGACTGGCGCGCCTGGGCGGGCCGGGCGCGCCGCGTGCTGCGCGTGCCCGACGCCATGTTCAAGGGCCTGAGCGGGCTCGAGTCGCCTGGGCGCATCGGTGCGTTGCTGCCGACGCCCGACGCGCCGGCCATCGAGCCTGCCGCCGCCAGCGTGGTGCTGGATCGGCTGCAGGACGCCGGCAACGTCGGCAGCATCCTGCGCAGCGCCGCGGCCTTCGGGGTGCGGCAGATTCTTGCGATCAAGGGCACGGCGGCGCTGTGGTCGCCCAAGGTGTTGCGTGCCGGCATGGGCGCGCATTTCGGCCTGCGCCTGATCGAGGGCTTGCAGGCTGGTGATCTGGCCGAGTTGCAGGTGCCCCTGCTGGCCACCAGTTCGCACGGTGGCCTGCTGCTGGGCCAGGCCAGGCTCCCGCGGCCTTGCGCCTGGGTGCTGGGCCACGAGGGGCAGGGCGTCGACCCGGCGCTGATGGCGCGCTGCGCACAGACGGTGCGCATCCCGCAGCCGGGCGGGGAGGAGTCGCTCAACGTCGCGGCGGCCGCGGCGGTGTGCCTGTTCGCCGCGACGCTCGGTGAGGGTCAGTAGACCAGCCGGTCCGGCCGGATGTCGCGCAGGATGGTCGTCGCGATCTCCTCGATCGACTTGTGGGTCGAACTGAGCCAGGAGATACCGCTGCGCTTCATCATCTGCTCGGCCTCGTGCACCTCGTAGCGGCAATTCTCGATCGCTGCGTATTTGCTGCCGGGGCGCCGTTCGTTGCGGATCTGTGCCAGCCGTTCCGGGTCGATCGTCAGGCCGAAGCACTTGCGCTTGTGCTGCGCGAGCGAAGAGGGCAGGTGGCCGCGCTCGAAGTCCTCGGGGATCAGCGGATAGTTGGCGGCCTTGATCCCGTGCTGCATCGCGAGGTAGAGCGAGGTCGGCGTCTTGCCGCTGCGGCTGACCCCGACCAGGATCACGTCGGCCGCCTGCAGATTCTTGGCCGACTGGCCGTCGTCGTGGGCGAGCGAGAAGTTGATGGCCTCGATGCGGTCGTTGTATTCCTGGCTCTTGGCGGCATCCGAGAAGCGCCCGACACGGTGGTTCGACTTGATGCCGAATTCGATCTCCAGCGGCTCGACGAAGGCGGCGAACATGTCCATCACCATGCCTTTGCAGTGGTCGGTGGTCAGGATGGCGCGCACGGTCTCGTTGGCCAGCGTGATGAAGACGATCGGCCGCTTGCCCTCGGTGGCGGCGGTGGCGTTGATCTCGGCCACCACCTTTTCGGCCTTCTCCACCGTGTCGATGAAGGGCCGCCGGATGTGGCGCGGCTTGGCCGAGAACTGGGCCAGGATCGAGTTACCGAAGGTTTCGGCGGTGATGCCGGTGCCGTCGGAGACAAAGAACACGGTGCGATTGGGCATGCGCTGCTCGGTTTCAGCCAGGAGTCAGCGATGATAGGCAATCCCTTCGTAGAATGAAGCCAATGACGTGCTCCTTGAGTCCGGTTGCGTAACCGCACCGGAACATGCCGCGGAAAATGAGCCCCTGCAGCCTCGAACAATCCTTCCAACGCGCTGCAGCGTGGGCCCCCGGCGTGGCAACAGGGGTGGCACGGCGCCAGGTTTTTTGTCATCAAGGAGCTTTTCCATGTCATCCAGCCACCTGGCGACCGCCCTGGTCGCCCCGTTCGAACACCTGAGAATGACCGATGTCGAGGCGGTCGGCGGCAAGAACGCCAGCCTCGGCGAGATGATCAGCCAGTTGGCCGCCTCGGGTGTGCGCGTGCCCGGCGGTTTCGCCACCACGGCGCACGCGTTTCGCGAATTCCTCACCCATGGCGGGCTGACCGAGCGCATCAACAAGCGCCTGGCTGCGCTGGATACCGACGACGTGCGCGCGCTGGCCGAGGCCGGCGCCGAGATCCGGCAATGGGTGGTCGATGCGCCGTTCCCGCCGGCGCTGGATGCTGCCGTGCGTGCCGAATACGCCCGCGTGGCCGGCGACTCGCCGGACGCCACCTGGGCCGTGCGCTCGTCGGCCACGGCCGAAGACCTGCCCGATGCCTCGTTCGCCGGGCAGCAGGAGACCTTCCTCAACGTGCACGGCATCGACGAGGTCCTGCACAAGATGAAGGAGGTCTTCGCGTCGCTGTACAACGACCGCGCGATCAGCTACCGCGTGCACAAGGGCTTTGCCCACTCGGACGTGGCGCTCTCGGCCGGTGTGCAGCGCATGGTGCGCTCCGACGTCGGCTCCGCCGGCGTCATGTTCACGATCGACACCGAGTCGGGCTTCAAGGACGTCGTCTTCATCACCGCCAGCTACGGCCTGGGCGAGACGGTGGTGCAGGGCGCGGTGAACCCGGACGAGTTCTACGTGCACAAGCCGGCCCTCGAAGCCGGCAAGCTGGCGGTCATTCGCCGCAGCCTGGGTTCCAAGCTGATCCGCATGGAGTTCGCGTCGCCGGACGAGAAGGCCAAGAGCGGCAAGCTGGTGAAGACGGTCGACACGCCGCCCGAGCAGCGCAACCGCTACTCGCTAAACGACGCTGAGGTGACCGAGCTGGCCAGGTACGCGCTGGTGATCGAGAAGCACTACGGCCGCCCGATGGACATCGAGTGGGGCAAGGACGGCGTCGACGGCAAGCTCTACATCCTGCAGGCCCGGCCCGAGACCGTGCGCAGCCAGGCCGACGGCCAGGTCGAACACCGCTACAAGCTCAAGGGCCACTCGACGGTGCTGGCCGAAGGCCGCGCGATCGGCCAGAAGATCGGCACCGGGCCCGTGCGTCTCGTGCACTCGATTGCCGAGATGGACCGCGTGCAGCCGGGCGACGTGCTGGTCACCGACATGACCGACCCGAACTGGGAGCCGGTGATGAAGCGTGCCAGCGCGATCGTCACCAACCGCGGCGGGCGCACCTGCCATGCGGCGATCATCGCGCGCGAACTGGGCATTCCGGCGGTCGTCGGCTGCGGCAACGCGACCGAGACGCTGCATGACGGCGCGCTGGTCACGGTGGTCTGCTCCGAAGGCGACACCGGCCACGTGTACGACGGGCTGCTGGAAACCGAGGTCACCGAGGTCACGCGGGGCGAGCTGCCGTATTGCCCGGTGAAGATCATGATGAACGTGGGCAACCCGCAGCTCGCGTTCAACTTCTCGCAGGTGCCGAATTCGGGCGTCGGCCTTGCCAGGCTCGAGTTCATCATCAACAACAACATCGGGGTGCACCCCAAGGCCATCCTCGACTACCCGAACGTCGACCCGGACCTGAAGAAGGCGGTCGAGTCGGTGGCCCGCGGGCACGCCTCGCCGCGCGCCTTCTACGTCGACAAGCTGGCCGAAGGCGTGGCGACGATCGCCGCCGCCTTCTGGCCCAAGCCGGTGATCGTGCGCCTGTCGGACTTCAAGTCCAACGAGTACAAGAAGCTGATCGGTGGCTCGCGTTACGAGCCGGACGAAGAGAACCCGATGCTGGGCTTCCGCGGTGCCTCGCGCTATATCAGCGGCGAGTTCACCGATGCCTTCGGCATGGAGTGCGAGGCCCTGAAGCGGGTGCGCAACGACATGGGGCTGACCAACGTCGAGATCATGGTCCCCTTCGTGCGCACCGTGCGGCAGGCCGAGCGGGTGGCCGCGGCGCTGGCCGAGCGGGGCCTCAAGCGGGGCCAGAACGGCCTGCGCCTGATCATGATGTGCGAGGTGCCGAGCAACGCCATCCTGGCTGAGCAGTTCCTGCAGCACTTCGACGGCATGTCGATTGGATCGAACGATCTGACCCAGCTGACGTTAGGCCTGGACCGCGATTCCGGCCTGGCGCAGCTGGCAGAGGATTTCGACGAGCGCGACCCGGCCGTCAAGGCGCTGATCTCGCGTGCAATCGCCGCCTGCCGGGCAACCGGCAAGTACGTGGGCATCTGCGGCCAGGGCCCGAGCGACCACCCAGATTTCGCCGAATGGCTGGCCGCCGAGGGCATTGCGTCGATTTCGCTGAATCCGGATTCA
The DNA here is from genome assembly GCF_035254525.1 of Ideonella sp. Lineage (GTDB taxonomy): Bacteria > Pseudomonadota > Gammaproteobacteria > Burkholderiales > Burkholderiaceae_C > Ideonella. The sequence continues at coordinate 98,053 of NZ_DATFAN010000213.1, forward strand.
GTGATCGAGACCTGGACGCGCCTGGCTGGCGTCCGCTGATCAGGGCCGGGTTGCGCGGCCAGCGCACGGCCGTTCCGAAGGGGGCCGTGCGCCCTCTCGGAGGGTGGTGCCGGACTCCTCGGCACCGCGTGCCCCAGTTCAATCGGCCCGATCTGTTATGATGGTCGGCTTTTCCCCTTGCCGCACCTGCATTTGACGCGCGGGGCGGCTTCCATTCTTCGGAATCCACAAGGAGAGTTCATGCGTCACTATGAGATCATTCTGCTGATCCATCCGGATCAAAGCGAACAGGTTCCGGCCATGCTGGAGCGCTACAAGACCCTGGTCACCAACGGTGGTGGCAAGGTGCATCGTGTAGAGGACTGGGGCCGCCGCCAGCTGGCCTACATGATCCAGAAGCTCGCGAAGGCGCACTACCTGTGCCTGAACATCGAGTGCTCGAAGGACGTGCTGACCGAGCTGGAAACCGGCTTCCGCTTCAACGACGCCGTGTTGCGCCACCTGACCGTCAAGGTCGACAAGGCCGAGACGACGCCGTCGGTGATGATGAAGTCGGTCGAAAAGGAAGAGGCCCGCAAGGCCGCCCAGGAGTCCGCCGCCTGAAGCCCGCGGGTTCGTCGCCCGGCGCCGAGGTCACGCCATGAACCGGCTGGTTCTGGCCGCCGAGGTGGTCGAGCGAGGCGCGATGCGTTACACCCCCGCCGGTTTGCCGGCCCTGGACCTGATGCTCAAGCACCAGTCCCAGGTCAGCGAAGATGGCCAGCCCCGCCAGGTTGCGATGCAGCTCAAGGCGGTGGCGATCGGGGCGATCACGCGGCCCGCCGCAGCCCTGGCGCTCGGAGCCCCGGCCACCTTCGCCGGCTTCCTGGCTGCCTCGCGCAACGGCAAAGGCCTCGTGTTCCACGTGACCGAGATCGACGCCTGACGAGCCCACGAACCTGTTTGAACACCGGATCATCAATTTTCAGAGGTCATCATGCCCCCGCCCAAATCCCGTTTTTCCAAGGATCGCCGTCCGAAGCGCAACCAGCAGTCGCTGCTGTTCCGCCGCAAGAAGTTCTGCCGCTTCACCGTGACCGGCGTCGAGTCGATCGACTACAAGGATGTCGATCTGCTGCGCGATTTCATCGGTGAGAACGGCAAGATCACGCCCGCTCGCCTGACCGGCACGCGCGCCTTCTTCCAGCGCCAGCTGACCAACGCCATCAAGCGTTCGCGCTTCCTGGCGATGCTGCCGTACAGCGATCAACACAAGGTCTAAGGAGCACCCGCCATGCAAATCATCCTGCTGGACAAGGTGGCCAACCTGGGCAACCTGGGCGACATCGTCAAGGTCAAGGACGGCTTTGCCCGCAACTACCTGATCCCGACCAAGCGCGCCCGTCGCGCGACCGAGGCCGCGGTCAAGGAATTCGAAGCCCGTCGCGCCGAGCTGGAGAAGGTCGCCGCCGACAAGCTGGCCGCCGCGCAAGCGGTGGGCGAGAAGCTGAGCGGCCTGACTGTCACGATCAGCCAGAAGGCCGGCGTTGACGGCCGCCTGTTCGGTTCTGTCACCAACCACGACATCGCGGAAGCGCTGGGCAAGTCCGGCTTCCCGGTCGCCAAGGCGCAGGTTCGCCTGCCCAACGGCCCGCTCAAGGCGGTCGGCGAGTTCCCGGTGAGCGTTGCGGCGCACACCGATGTGGTGGCCGAGATCACCGTGAAGGTGGTTGGCGAAACCGACTGATCAGCGTAGATTCCTGATCGATGAAAGGGCCGGGTCACCCCGGCCCTTTCGCGTTTTGGCCCAATGGTTTTCCACAGCCTCCGGCCAAGAATCCACAGGGTTGTTCACCAGTTGAGTCACATCCACCGTTGACATGACCACGATCTTCGACGCTCACGACCCGCGCGCCGAGCCGCGCGACGAAGAAGTCGCCAAGCTGCGGGTGCCGCCGCACTCCATCGAAGCCGAGCAGAGCGTGCTGGGCGGCCTGCTGCTCGACAACGGCGCCTGGGATCGGGCAGCTGACGTGCTCAACGAAAGCGACTTTTATCGCTACGAGCACCGGCTGATCTTTGGCGCCATCGGCGGCTTGATCAACGCGACCAAGCCGGCCGACGTGATCACGGTCTTCGAGCAGTTGCAGTCGCTCGGCAAGGCCGAGGAATGTGGCGGCCTGGCCTATCTGAACGCGCTCGCGCAGAGCGTGCCGAGCGCGGCGAACCTGCGCCGCTACGCCGAGATCGTTCGTGAGCGCGCGATCCTGCGCAAGCTGATCGCGGCGAGCGACGAGATCGCGACCCAGGCCTTCAACCCGCAGGGTCGCCAGGTCTCGCAGATCCTCGACGAGGCCGAGGGCAAGATCTTCAAGATCGGCGAGGAGGGCCAGCGCACCAAGCAGGGTTTCCAGAGCATGGATCAGCTGGTGATGCAGCTGATCGACCGCGTCACCGAGCTGGCCGAGAACGGCGCCGAGGAGGTGACGGGCGTCCGCACCGGCTTCTTCGACATGGACCGCATGACGGCCGGCCTGCAGGGCGGCGACCTGATCATCCTGGCGGCGCGCCCGTCGATGGGCAAGACCGCCTTCGCCTTGAATATCGCCGAGAACGTTGCCGTGCAAGAGGGCCTGCCGGTCGTCGTGTTCTCGATGGAAATGGGCGCGTCGCAGCTGGCTTTGCGCATGGTCGGCTCGTTGGGCCGCATCGACCAGTCGGGCTTGCGCACCGGGCGCCTGCGCGACGACGACTGGGGGCGCCTGACCGAAGCGGTGGACAAGCTCTCCAAGGCCTCGGTCTTCATCGACGAGACACCCGCGCTGAATCCGGCCGAGCTGCGCGCGCGCGCCCGGCGCCAGGCGCGCCAGTGCGGCAAGCTGGGCCTGATCGTGATCGACTACCTGCAGCTGATGAGCGGCACCAACAGCTCCAGCGGCGAGAACCGCGCGACCGAGATCAGCGAAATCTCGCGCGGCCTGAAGGCGCTGGCCAAGGAACTGCACTGCCCGGTGATCGCGCTGTCGCAGCTCAACCGCTCGGTCGAAACCCGAACGGACAAGCGACCGATGATGAGCGACCTGCGCGAATCGGGCGCCATCGAGCAGGACGCGGACGTGATCATGTTCATCTACCGCGACGACTACTACAACAAGGACTCGAAGGAGCCCGGCGTCGCCGAAATCATCATCGGCAAGCAGCGTAACGGCCCGGTCGGCACGGTGAAGCTGACCTTCCTGAAGCCACTGACCAAGTTCGACAACATGGCGCCGGACGCCTACGGGCAGGAATACTGACCCTGCCGGAGTCCCGGATTCGCCCGGGCGCTTGGCACGTGCCGGCATACTGTATATATTCACAGTATGCCAAGCCAACTTTCGCACCAGCGCCCGACGCCGACCGGGGTCGCCCAGCCCATGCTCATCGTGCCGCCCAAGGGCCGGGGCACCGGATGGGCCATCGAGCACCGGTTCACGGTAGAGCGCCACGAGAGCTTCGACGACGGCTGGGGCACGCTCGAGCAGCGCGTCGTGGAGCAGCCGGCGCCGGCGGTCACCCAGGTCATCGAGCAGCGGGTCAAGACCATCCTGACCGGCAATGACTCGCCCGACATCAACTTCGACGTGTCGATCAACCCGTACCGCGGGTGTGAGCACGGGTGCATCTACTGCTTTGCACGCCCGACGCACAGCTACCTGAATCTGTCGCCGGGCGTCGATTTCGAGACCAAGGTCTTTGCCAAGGTCAACGCAGCCGAGCGGCTGCGGGCCACGCTGCAGAACCCCAACTACGAACCGCTGGCGCTCAACATCGGCTCGGCGACCGATGCCTACCAGCCGGCCGAGCGCAAGCTCGGCATCACGCGCTCGGTGATCGAGGTGCTCGCCGAGTTCAAGCACCCGTTCTCGGTGATCACGAAATCTTCCGGCATCGAGCGTGACCTCGACCTGATCGGGCCGATGGCTGCGCAGGGCCTGGCGGCTGCCTATGTGTCGATCACCACGCTGGATGGCGCGCTGGCGCGCATCCTCGAGCCACGCGCCGCGCTGCCCGAGCGGCGGCTGCGCACGATCGAGCGCCTGGCCCAAGCCGGGGTGCCGGTGGGGGTGAGCGTGTCACCGGTGATCCCGTTCATCAACGAGCCCGAGATCGAGCGCATCCTCGAAGCCGCGGCCCAGGCTGGCGCACGCAGCGCGTTCAGCATCGTGCTGCGTCTGCCCTGGGAAGTGAACCCGCTGTTCCAGCAATGGCTCGAGGCGCATTTCCCCGAGCGCGCGAAACGGGTGATGTCGCGCCTGCGGGACCTGCGCGGTGGCAAGGATTACGACGCGCGCTTCGGCCAGCGCATGACCGGCCAAGGGCTCTGGGCCGAACTGGTGCGGCAGCGGTTCGAGAAGGCGGCGGCGAGGCTGGGGTTGAACCAGCAGCGCGTCGAGCTGGATCTGACACGCTTCGTGCGCCGCGGGCCGGCGGCGGGTGCAGCGCCGTTGCAGCAGAGCCTGTTCTAGGCGGCCGACACGGTGCGGTCGGCAGGGGCCATGGGCGCGGCGACTGAGGGTGTCGCCGACGCGCGAAGCGCCAGACCGCCGGACTGGCGGTTGTGGTTGCTCGCATTGAAGCCCGGCGTGGTGGACGAGGCGAACTTGGCGTAGAGCTCGTCAGCCATGGCATGCAGGTCGGCCGCGTCGTCGATCTTCTCGGCGTGGCGTTGTAGCACCATGCGGGCCATGTCGATCAGCTTGGTGTTCTGCGTCTTGGCGCCGTGGGCGAGCAGGGCCTTGGCGGCTGTCCGCGGCTCGCCGTTGAGGCTGTGGTTCATCGACGCCTCGGCCAGCGCGGTTACCTTGGCGTGGGCGCCACGCACGCGGTCTGCATAGGGCAGGTGGGTTCCCGCGGCCTTGGCCAACAACTCGGACAGGCTCTTGGACACACAGAAGCGCATCGCCAGGTTGTCGACCCACTCGTCGGCTTCCTCGAGCCGCAGCTCGGCGGCGGCCAGCTCGGAGAGCAGCGTGACCATGTTCAGCGCGGCTTCCACGTCATAGTCGGGCCGGCGGATCTCGTGTGCCATCGAACGCAGTTGGTCGAGCACCCGCGCGACCTGGCGGTTGAGCATCAGGACCAGCGTGTCGATCAACGCGCCGAAACGACGTAGCCGCGGGCTCTCGGCATTGCGCTCCAGCACGTGGCGCACGTTGTCGGCGCAGCGCTGCAGGCCTTTGCCGTCCTTGTCGCGAAAACGCGCGAAAGCCAGCAGCACCATCGACTGCAGGTCGAACATCTTCGATGTGATGCCGATGCTGGCCGCCCGCTCCAGCGCGCGCCGGGCCTCGGCGTGCTCGCCGACGTAGAAGGCCAGCATGCCCTGGCGCTGCAGACGCTCGATCGAGCCGGGCGTGAGCTGCGTCGCCATGCGGTAGGTTTCCAGCGCCTCGCCGAACGCACCTTGTTCGACGTGCACCCGGCCCATCACGTCGTAGGCATCGGCATGGCTGGGATCGTCGGAGATCAGCACCTCGAGTGTGCGCCTGGCCTGTTGCACCTTGCCGCCCTCGAGTTGGGAGCGCGCGATGCCCAGCCGCGCCCACGGCAGGGCCTGGGCGTCGATGACGGCCTGGAAGAGCTTCTGCGCGGCGTCGTGCCGGCCCAGCCGCAGCAGCAGCTCGGCGCCGATGCGCGCCGCGTACAGCCAGTAGGGCGCCCGGTCATGGAACCGGACCAGGCACAGCCGGGCGGCGTGGTCGAAATCGCCCGACTCGACGGCGGTGAAGATCTCGCGCAGCACGCGCTTGCGCTTGCGGGCCTGCAGCAGGCGCTCGGCGAGCGACGTAGCGGCAAACGGCTTGAGCAGGTAGCTGTCGAGCGCCGATTCGGCGGCCTCGGCGACGGCGGTGTAGCTCGCCTCGCCGGTCACCATGACGAACACGGTGGAAAAGGGCAGCAACTGGGCGCGGCGCAGGTCGTCCAGCAGCGACTGGCCCGAGGCCTTGCCGTCTTGGAAGTGCTGCTCGCACAGCACCAGGTCGAACTCACGCGCCTCGAGCTGTCTGCGGGCGTCCGCGATGCGGCTGCACTGGATGACGGTGCCGACGCCGAGGTCGCGCAACTGGGCCGCGAGAATGCTGCGCGAGGTCGGGTGACCGTCGATGATCAGCGCCTTGCAGGAGCTGAAGTCACGGTCGGCGCGCGTCACGGCTGCGCTCCTTGGCGAGCCGGCCCGGCATCGTCGACGGTGTAAAGCTGGCGAAACAACATGCAGCCGGGCCCAAGGTCGAGCAGAGCGGCCCCGGCGGACTGCCGGGGGGCCTTTCCCTGGGCTTATCGGCTGCCCGGGCCGTTTACTTGAACAGGTCCTTGACCCGGTCGGTCCAGCTCTTGGCGTTGGGCGAGTGGCGGTCGCCGCCTTTCTTCAAGGATTCGTCCAGTTCCTTGAACAGCTTGCGCTGGTGCTCGGTCAGCTTGACCGGCGTCTCCACCGTGATGTGGCAGTACAGGTCGCCAGGGTAGCTGGAGCGGATGCCCTTGATGCCCTTGCCGCGCAGGCGGAAGGTCTTGCCGTGCTGGGTGCCCTCGGGCAGCTCGATCTCGACCTTGCTCGTCAGCGTCGGCACCTCGATCGAGCCGCCCAACGCGGCGGTGATCAGGCCGACCGGGACGGTGCAGTGCAGGTCGTCACCGTCGCGCTCGAAGATGTCGTGCTGCTTGATCCGGATCTCGATGTAGAGGTCGCCCGGCGGGCCGCCGTTCGTGCCCGGCTCGCCGTTGCCGGCCGAGCGGATGCGCATGCCCTCGTTGATGCCGGCCGGGATCTTGACCTCGAGCGTCTTCTGCTTCTTGACCTTGCCGGCACCGTCGCACACGGTGCAGGGCTCGGGAATGATCTTGCCGGTGCCATGGCAGTGCGGGCAGGTCTGCTGGATGCTGAAGAAGCCCTGGCGCATGTGGACCGTGCCACCGCCATTGCAGGTGGTGCAGGCCTTGGCCTTGGTGCCGGGCTTGGCACCGGTACCGCTGCAGGCTTCGCAATGCTCCCAGCTGGGGATGCGGATCTGGCTGTCCTTGCCGAGCGCCGCTTCCTCCAGCGTGATCTCCATCGCGTACGAGAGGTCGTTGCCGCGGTAGACCTTCTGGCCGCCACCGCCACCCCGGCGCCCGGCGCCGGGGCCGCCCTGGCCGCCGAAGATGTCGCCGAAGATGTCGCCGAACGCCTCGGCGAAGCCGCCGAAGCCTTCCGGCCCCGGGCCGCCGCGGAAGCCGCCCGCGTTCGGGTCGACGCCGGCGTGGCCGTACTGGTCGTAGGCCGCGCGCTTTTGCGCGTCCGACAGCATCTCGTAGGCTTCCTTGGCCTCCTTGAACTTTTCCTCGGCGACCTTCGCGCCGTCACCCTGGTTGCGGTCAGGGTGGAACTTCATGGCCAGCTTGCGGTAGGCCTTCTTGATGTCGTCATCCGAGGCGTTCTTGGCCACGCCCAGGATTTCGTAGTAGTCACGCTTTGCCATGCAAGGTCTCGGTGTCTCAACGCAAACCGCCGAGTTGAGCGTCAGGCGCCTGGCCTGACGTTCGAACTCGGCGAGATAGGACGTCACGCCTGTTGGCGTGACGGCTCATCACTTCTTGACTTCCTTGAACTCCGCGTCGACCACGTTGTCGTCGGCCGGCTGCTGCGCTTGCGACGCCGAGGGCTGCTCAGCCCCCGCGCCGCCTGCCGCGCCCTGTGCCGCCTGCTGCTCGGCGTACATCTTCTCGCCGAGCTTCTGGCTTGCCGTCATCAGTGCTTCGGTCTTGGCGTCGATGGTCGCCTTGTCGTCGCTCTTGAGCGCTTCCTCGGCGTCCTTCAGTGCAGACTCGATCTTTTCCTTCTCGCCAGCGTCGAGCTTGTCGCCGTGCTCGGCCAGGCTCTTCTTGACCGAGTGGATCATCGCGTCGGCCTGGTTGCGAGCCTGCACGAGCTCGAGCTTCTTTGCGTCTTCGGCGGCATTCAGCTCGGCGTCCTTCACCATCTTCTCGATCTCGCCTTCGGTCAGGCCCGAGTTCGCCTTGATGGTGATCTTGTTTTCCTTGCCGGTCGCCTTGTCCTTCGCGCCGACGTGCAGGATGCCGTTGGCGTCGATGTCGAAGGTCACCTCGATCTGCGGCAGCCCGCGCGGCGCCGGCGGAATGCCCTCGAGGTTGAATTCGCCCAGGCTCTTGTTGCCCGAGGCCATCTCGCGCTCGCCCTGGTAGACCTTGATCGTCACGGCCGGCTGGTTGTCGTCGGCGGTCGAGAACACCTGGCTGAACTTGGTCGGGATCGTGGTGTTCTTCTTGATCATCTTGGTCATCACGCCGCCCAGCGTCTCGATGCCGAGCGACAGCGGGGTGACGTCCAGCAGCAGCACGTCCTTGCGCTCGCCGCCCAGGACCTGGCCCTGGATGGCCGCGCCCACGGCGACGGCTTCATCGGGGTTGACGTCCTTGCGCGGCTCCTTGCCGAAGAACTCCTTGACCTTGTCCTGCACCTTGGGCATGCGGGTCATGCCGCCGACCAGGATCACGTCGTCGATCTCGCTGAGCTTGACGCCGGCATCCTTGATCGCGGTGCGGCAAGGCTCGATCGTGCGCTCGATCAGCTCGTCGACCAGCGCTTCGAGCTTGGCACGCGTTAGCTTGATGTTCAGGTGTTTCGGGCCCGAGGCGTCGGCCGTGATGTACGGCAGGTTGATGTCGGTCTGCGTGCTGTTCGACAGCTCGATCTTGGCCTTCTCGGCCGCTTCCTTCAGGCGCTGCAGGGCCAGCACGTCCTTCGTCAGGTCGACGCCTTGTTCCTTCTTGAACTCGGTGACGATGTAATCGATGATGCGCTGGTCGAAGTCTTCGCCGCCCAGGAAGGTGTCGCCGTTGGTCGACAGCACCTCGAATTGCTTCTCGCCATCGACATCGGCGATCTCGATGATCGAGATGTCGAAGGTACCGCCGCCGAGGTCGAACACGGCGATCTTGCGGTCACCCTTGCCGTGCTTGTCCAGGCCGAAGGCCAGGGCCGCCGCGGTGGGCTCGTTGATGATGCGCTTGACGTCCAGGCCGGCGATGCGGCCGGCGTCCTTGGTGGCCTGGCGCTGGCTGTCGTTGAAGTAGGCCGGCACGGTGATCACGGCCTCGGTCACCTCTTCACCGAGGTAGTCCTCGGCGGTCTTCTTCATCTTGCGCAGCACCTCGGCGCTGACCTGCGGGGGCGCCAGCTTCTTGCCGCGCTCTTCGACCCAGGCGTCGCCGTTGTCGGCGGCCACGATGGAGTAGGGCATCAGGTTGATGTCCTTCTGCACTTCCTTCTCGGTGAACTTGCGGCCGATCAGGCGCTTGATCGCGTAGAAGGTGTGCCTGGGGTTGGTCACGGCCTGGCGCTTGGCGGAGGCACCGACGAGGATCTCGCCGTCTTCCTGGTAGGCGATGATCGACGGCGTGGTACGCGCGCCTTCCGAGTTCTCGATGACCTTCGTGTTGTTGCCTTCCATGATGGCAACGCACGAGTTCGTCGTGCCGAGGTCAATGCCGATGATCTTTCCCATGTTCGTGGCTCCTGAATCGTTAGGGTGTCTGGTTTCGATTTGTGGATAACTCGGGCATCTTCAAGGGCCGGGGCCTGTGAAAAACCTGCCCTCGAAGCGGCTTACTTGGGCGCCGCCACGGTGACGAGCGCCGGGCGCAGCACGCGCTCGGCGATCAGGTAGCCCTTTTGCAGCACCGCGACCACGGTGTTGGCCTCCTGCTCGGCCGGCACCATGCTGATCGCCTGGTGCTGGTGGGGGTCGAACTTGGTGCCGGCGGGCGGGTTGATCTCGGCCACCTTGTTGCGCTCGAGCGCCTGGCTCAGCTGGCGCAGCGTGGCATGCACGCCTTCGAGCACCTTCTGCGCCGGCGCGTCGGGCATCGCGATGGCCGCTTCGAGGCTGTCTTTCACCGGCAGCAGGCTGTCGGCGAAAGATTCGACGGCGAACTTGCGCGCCTTGCTGATCTCTTCGTCGGCGCGCCGGCGCACGTTCTCGGTCTCGGCCTTGGCGCGCAGGAAGGCATCCTGCGCCTCGTTCAGCTGCGCCTGCACCTGCGCCAGCTGGGCCTCCGGGCTGGTGGTGGCGTCGGCGGCGTTCGCCGCGGCGGGCGTGGCTTCGGGCTGCGGGGTCGGGGTGGCGTCGTTGTTGCTCATTGTCGAAAGGGTCGAAGGACGTCGAATTACCGGGTTCCGCCGCCATTTGGGGCCGTTTCCCACCGGTTCAAGAGGGCTTTTTGCGCTCGGGCGCAAGAAAACCGCGAATCTGTGCTGGCGGCGCAGCGGGCCTATTCGTCGGCCGAGGCGCTCCAGCGGTTCCAGTCGGCCAACTGGCGGCGATCGCGCTTGGTCGGGCGCCCATGCTCGATGGCTTGGGCCGGCTCGATGCCCTGGCGCCTGGCTTCGCGCGCCGCCTCGCGGGCTGCCAGGCTCTCGGCGGTCTCGGTGTACAGGGTCTGCGCCACCGGCGCCGGGCCGCGGATCTCGCTCAGGCCAAGCACCTGCACGGTACGTGGCGGGAGGCCCGGCTCGCGCAGGCTGAGCTGGTCACCCACGCGCAGGTCGCGCGAGGGTTTGGCCGGCTGGCCGTTCACGTCGACCCGGTTCTTGCCGATGGCCTCGACCGCCAGCGCACGGGTCTTGAAAAAGCGCGCCGCCCAGAGCCATTTGTCCAGGCGGACCGGTGCTGTCGTCAGCTTGGGTTCCTTCACGGCTTGATTTTCGCTCAGGCCGATCGTCACTTCGGTGTCGTGGCGAGCGGCAGGCGTACGGTCGCATCCAGGCCCTCGACCGCGCCGCGCACGATGCGGTTGTCAAGTTCGATCTGGCCGCCCAGCGTGGAGACGATCTCGTGGCAAATGGCCAGCCCCAGGCCCGACCCGCCGCGGGCGTTGCCGGCGCCCAGGCCGGCCGAGAAGGGCTGGAACAGCCGATGACGCTGCTCGTCGGTGATGCCCATGCCGCTGTCGGACACCGTCAGTGCGGCGTGGCGAGCGTCGGTCACGAGATGGATCGCCAGCCGGCCGCCGTCACGCCCGTGCTTGATCGCGTTGTGGATCAGGTTGCGCGACAGCTCGCGCAGCGCCCATTCGTGGCCGCGCACCGGCGCCGGCTGGGTGTCGATGTCGAAATCGAGCTGGTGCTCGACGATCAACGCCGACAGGTCGAGTGCCACCGCGCGCACGATCTCGGCCCAGTCCAGCACCGGTGCGTCGGCCTGCTGGCGCACCTGCTCGACCTTGGCCAGCGCCAGCATCTGGTTGGCCAGCGTGGTCGCCCGGTCGACGGTGTCGCCGATCTCGCCGAGCGCCTGCTGCGGCTCAAGATCGCCGCGCTGGGCCGACTGGACCTGGGTCTTCAGCACCGCCAGCGGGGTGCGCAGCTGATGCGACGCGTCGCGCACGAAACGCGTCTGGTGGTCCAGCAAGCGGCTCAGGCGCCCCATCAGGTGGTTGGTGGCCGCCACCAACGGCTGCAGCTCGCGCGGCACGCCGCTGTCGTCCAGCGGCGCCAGGTCGCCCTCGGCACGCGAGCGCAGCGCGAGGCTGAGATCCTGCACCGGGCGCGTCGCGCGCTGCACGACGAAGACGACGACGCCGGCGATCAGCAGCAGCAGCGCGGCCTGGCGCCACAGCGTGTCCAGCAGCAGGCTGCGCGCCAGCGTCTCGCGCAGCTCCAGCGTCTCGGCCACCTGGATCGTCGCCATGCCCTGGCCGCCGGCCCAGGTGACCGGCTGCAGCAGCACCGCCACGCGCACCGGCGTGCCGCGGTAGTGGTCGTCGTAGAAGTCGACCAGGGCGGCGTAGGGGCCCTTCTGCGGGATCCTGCCGTGCCAGGCGGGCAGGGCGTCGAAGCCCGACACGATCTCGCCGTCGAAGCCGGTCACGCGGTAGTACAGGCGGCTGCGGTTGTCGGCCTCGAAGGCTTCCAGCGCCGAATACAGCAGCGTCGACTTCAGGTGCGGGCGGTCGGCCTCCAGGCTGACCTCCAGCAGGTCGCCGATCGACTTGGCGGTGGCCAGCAGGGTGCGGTCGTAGGCGGTGTCCGCGGCCTTCAAGGCCTGGCGGTACAGCACGGTCGTGTTGACGAGCGAGAACACCAGCACCGGCGCCAGGATGCCGATCATCAGCCGATCGCGCAGCGAGCGGCGGGCCCACCAGCGCCGGATCACGCCGGCGCCTTCAGCAGGTAGCCCAGGCCACGCAGCGTGACGAGCTGGACGCCGGTGGGCGCCAGGCGCTTGCGCAGCCGGTAGGCCACGACCTCGATCGCTTCCAGTTGCACCTCGGGCTGGCCCGGGAACACCGTCTCGAACAGCCGCTCCTTGGCCAGCGCATGGCCCGGGCGCTGCAGCAGCGCGCGCAGCAGCGTGGCCTCGCGCGGAGGCAGCTCCATCGCCTCGCCGCGAAAGTAGACCGCGCCACTGTCGGGGTCGCATCGCAGGCCCGCGAACTCGGGCGCGGCTGGCGCGGCGCCGGCCTGCGCGTGCCGGCGTGCCAGCGCCCGGATGCGCGCCTCCAGCTCGTCGAGGTCGAAGGGCTTGGGCAGGTAGTCGTCGGCGCCGGTGTTCAGGCCGATGATGCGGTCGCCGATCGTGCCGCGGGCAGTCAGCACGATGACCGGTGTGGTGAGGCCCTCGGCCCGGGCGCGTTCGAGCACCTTCAGGCCATCCAGGCCGGGCAGGCTCAAGTCGAGCAGGACCACGTCGGGCACGGCGGCCTGCCAGCGCTCCAATGCCCGCGCGCCATCGCTGCAGGTGGCCACGCGCATGCCGCGCCGTTCCAGCGTGCGTTGCAGCGTGGCCTGCAGGGCGGGGTCGTCTTCGATCAACAGCAGTTTCACGGGCGCGACCTTAGCACCGGCGGCCGACCGTGTCCGCCCAGGCATTCGGGGTTTCCCTAGCCCCGCCGACAGCCGGATGACAGCCCCATTCGCGAGCATGCGAACGTCCACACCCAATCATCACAAGGAGACTGTGCGATGCGCCGCGATACCTTCCTCAAATCCCTGGCCGCACTGGCCGCGAGCTCCGGCCTGCCGCTGCAGGCGCTCGCCGCCGGCGCCAACCTGAAAATGATGATCCCGGCGAACCCGGGTGGTGGTTGGGACGCGACCGGCCGCGCGCTGGGCAAGGCGCTGCAAGAGGCGGGCGCCGCGGCGACGGTGAGCTACGACAACAAGGGTGGCGCCGCCGGGGCGCTGGGCCTGGCGCAGTTCGTCAATGCGAGCAAGGGCGATCCGAACGCGATCATGGTGATGGGCGCGGTGATGCTGGGCGGCATCATCACCGGCAAGCCGCCGGTCAGCCTGTCGCAGGCGACGCCGCTGGCCCGCCTGACGAGCGAGTACAACGTCTTCGTGCTGCCGTCCGATTCGCCTTTCAAGACGATGAAGGACGTGGTCGAGCAGATGAAGAAGGACCCGGGCAGCATCAAGTGGGGCGGCGGCTCGCGCGGCTCGACCGAGCACATCGCCGCGGCGATGATCGCCCGCGAGGTCGGTGTCGATGCGGCCAAGATCAACTACGTGCCGTTCCGCGGGGGCGGCGAGGCGACGGCGGCGATCCTGGGTGGCAACGTCACCATCGGTGGCAGCGGCTACAGCGAGTTCCAGAGCTACATCGAGGCCGGCAAGATGCGCGCGATCGGCGTCACCTCCGATGCGCGGCTCAAGGGCATCAACGTGCCGACGCTGAAGGAGCAGGGCATCAATGTCGTGATCGGCAACTGGCGCGGTGTCTACGCTGCACCCGGCATCACGCCCGAGCAGCGCAAGGCGCTCGTCGACATGATCGTGAAGGCCACCAAGACCAAGGCCTGGGCCGAGGCGCTGCAGAAGAACGGCTGGACGCCGGCGCTGTTGACCAGCCCCGACTTCGACAAGTTCGTCGACGACGAGTTCGCCAGCCTGCGTGCGGTGATGGTCAAGGCCGGGATGATCTGACGTGGACGTGAAGCAAGCCCTCCTGGGTGCCGGCGTGCTCGGCGCCGGTGCGCTGTTCCTGGTCGGCGGGCTGCAGCTCAGCGCCGAGGCCGGCTATGCCGGCGTCGGCCCGAACTTCCTGCCCCTTCTGGTGGGCGCGATGCTCGCCTTGTGCGGCGGCTGGCTGGTCTGGGAGGCCGCCACGGGCGGCTTCCGGAACATGGAGGAGGCGTCGGGCGCCGCGCGGGGCGACTGGGTCGGGTTCGCCTGGGTCAGCGCCGGCATCCTCGCCAACGCGGCCCTGATCACGACGATCGGCTTCATCCTCAGCTGCACCTTGTGCTTCGTGCTCGCGGCGCGCGGCTTCAAATGGGCCCAGGGGGCGCGCGGCGTCGGCCTGCAGGCGATTGCCGTAGATGCGCTGATCGGCGTGGCGATCTCGGCCCCGGTGTTCTGGATGTTCACCCAGTTGCTGGCGATCGGCCTGCCGGGCCTCACCTCGACCGGATGGATTTGAAATGGAAATCCTCAATCAACTGCTGCACGGTTTCGCGACCGCCGGCACCCCGATCAACCTGATGTGGGCGCTCCTGGGCTGCATCATCGGCACGGCGGTGGGCGTGCTGCCCGGCATCGGGCCGGCCACCGCGGTGGCCATGCTGCTGCCGATCACGCTGAAGGTCGAGCCGACCGCCTCGATGATCTTCTTCGCCGGCATCTACTACGGTGCCATGTACGGCGGCTCGACGACCTCGATCCTGCTGAACACGCCGGGCGAATCGGGGTCGATGGTGACCGCGATGGAAGGCAACAAGATGGCCAAGAGCGGCCGTGCCGGCGCGGCGCTGGCCACCGCGGCGATCGGCTCCTTCGTCGCGGGCACGATCGCCACGGTCCTGGTCACGTTCTGCGCCCCCATCGTCGCGAACTACGCGGTCAAGCTCGGACCACCCGAGTACTTCATGTTGATGCTGCTGGCCTTCACCACCGTGTCGGCGGTGCTGGGGCAGAGCACGCTGCGCGGGCTGACGGCGCTGGCGGTCGGGCTGGCTTTCGGCCTGGTCGGGCTGGATCAGATCTCGGGCACCGCTCGCTTCACCGGCGGCGTGCCGGAGTTGATGGACGGCATCGAGGTCGTGCTGATCGCGGTGGGCCTGTTCGCGGTCGGCGAGGCGCTCTACAACGTGCTGTACGAGGGCCGCGCGGTCGAGACGCAGAACCGGATGAGCCGCGTGCACATGAGCCGCAGCGACTGGAAGCGCTCGTGGCCGGCGTGGATCCGCGCCACCTTCATCGGCGTGCCCTTCGGCACGATTCCCGCCGGTGGCAGCGAGATTCCGACCTTCCTCAGCTACGCGACCGAAAAGAAGCTCTCGAAGCACAAGGAGGAGTTCGGCACCATCGGCGCGATCGAGGGTGTGGCCGGGCCGGAGGCCGCCAACAACGCGGCGATCACCGCCACCCTGATGCCGCTGCTGACGCTGGGCATCCCGACCTCGAACACGACGGCGATCCTGCTGGGGGCTTTCCAGAACTACGGTATCCAGCCGGGGCCGCAGCTGTTCGACACCAACGGGGCGCTGGTCTGGGCCTTGATCGCGTCGCTGTACATCGGCAACGTGATGCTGCTGGTGCTGAACTTGCCGCTCGTCGGGCTGTGGGTCAAGTTGCTGAAGATCCCGAAGGCGCCGCTGTACGCGGGCATCCTGATCTTCGCGACGGTGGGCGTGTACGGCATGCGCCAATCGGCCTTCGATCTGGTGCTGCTGTATGCGATCGGCCTGCTCGGGGTGGCGATGCGGCGCTTCGATTTCCCGACCGCGCCGGTGGTCGTCGGCATGATCCTCGGCCCGCTGGCCGAGGCGCAGATGCGCAACGCGCTGTCGATCGGCGAGGGGCGCTGGACGATCTTCCTGCAGCGTCCGATGTCGCTCGTGCTGCTGGTCGTCGTGCTGACGGTGCTGATCCTGCCGCGCGTCGTGAAGTGGCTCAAGCCGCAGCACGAGCCGGATGCGGTGGTGCGGGTGTAGTCAGTCGGAGGCGCCCAGCGCCAGCGCGCGCTGGCGCTGGGCCTCGCGATCGGCAGCGCCGGCCGCCGCCGGTGCATCAACCCAGCCCGACAGGTGGCGCCTGGCCAGTTCGGCCAGTGCCGCCATGCCGGCCGGGTCGTCGTTCAGGCAGGGGATGTAGCGGTACTCGCGGCCACCGGCGTGCAGGAAGGTCTCGCGGCCCTCCTGGGCGATCTCCTCGAGCGTCTCCAGGCAGTCGGCCGCGAAGCCGGGGCAGATCACGTCGACCCGCTTCGTGCCGGCGGCGGCCAGCTCGCGCAGCGAGGCGTCGGTGGCCGGCCCCAGCCACCGGGCGCGGCCGAAGCGGCTCTGGAAGCTGATGCGCCATTGCGCCGGCGCGAGCTGCAACGCCTCGGCCAGCAGGCGCGCGGTTTTCTGGCACTGGCAGTGATAGGGGTCGCCGAGCTTCAGCGTGCGCTCGGGCATGCCGTGAAAGCTCATCACGAGCACGTCACCGCGGCCCTCGCGCTGCCAGTGCGCCCGCACGCTGGCGGCCAGCGCCGCGATGTGGGCCGGGTCGTCGTGGTACTGGTGGATGAATCGGAACTCGGGCACCCAGCGTGCACGCTGGCCCCAGGCCGCGACCGCGTCGAAGGTGCTGGCGGTGGTGGCGCCGGAATACTGCGGGTAGGCCGGCAGCACGAGGATGCGCCGCACGCCTTCGGCCGCAAAGGCGTCGAGCGCCGACGCGATCGAGGGCTGCCCGTAGCGCATCGCCGGCCGCACGCTGACCATGCAGCCGCGCTCGCCGAGATAGCCCTGCAGCAGCTTGGCCTGCTTGTCGGTCCATACCGCGAGCGGTGATCCTTCGGGCAGCCAGATGCTGGCGTATTTCCTGGCCGACCTGGCCGGCCGCGTGCGCAGGATGATGCCGTGCAGGATCGGCCACCAGACGAGGCGCGGGATCTCGACCACGCGCGGGTCGCCGAGGAACTCGGCCAGGTAGCGGCGCAGGGCCGCCGGCGTCGGTGCGTCGGGTGTGCCCAGGTTGGCGAGCAGCACGCCGACCGGAGAGGCCTGACCGTGGCGGTAGGGTGGGGCAGGCGAGGCCGGCACGGCGCTCAGGCTTCGCCGGGTGGCGGCACCAGCCGCATCGGCAGGGTGTCGTCGAGGCTGGCCATCACGTTGAAGCGCAGCACCGGCACGCCCAGTTCGTTGGGCGAGCCGCCCAGGCCGATGTCGCCGCTGCCGTGCAGGGTGCAGGAGCCGCGGCGCAGGCTCAGCACTTCGTCGTCGCCCGCGAAGCGCACATAGGTGCCGTTGATGCTGAGGTCGGTGACCTGCAGCGAGCCGCCCATCCAGTCGATGCGCGCGTGCGTACGGGAGACTCGAGCCTCGTCGATCATCAGGCCGCAGGCCGACCCGCGGCCGATGAGCACCGGCAGGTCGGAGCGAGTGAAGCGATAGACCCCATCGCGCCACAGCAGCTGCAGGCCCTGCGGCTCGGCGAGATCGAAGCGCGTCTCCATCAGCGTGGCGGTGCTGTCGGAGCTGGGCGGCGGCAGCATGTGCACCTCCACCGGCTCGGCGCGGCCGCGCAGGTGCACGCGATCGAGCGAGCGGTAGTTGCCGCGGGTGTCGAACGGCAGCTCGTCAAAGAGCTCGCCGGTGATCAAGGTCTCGTTGTCGCCTGCATGGTCGAGCAGGCGGGCGGCCACGTTGACGGCATCGCCGAAGCAATCGCCGTTGACCTCGACCACCTCGCCCAGCGCCATCGCGATCTGCAGGCGCAACCGCGCGACGCCCGGCGCCGCGTGCGGCGCCGCGACCGTGGATTCCAGCAGGTCATGCATCTGCATCGCGCTGGCGACCGCCATCGACGGCACGGCATAGACCGCCATCAGGCCGTCACCGAGCGTCTTGATGACCTGGCCACCCATCGCCGGCACGCGCTGGGCCAGCGCGTTGATCGTCTGGGTGACGACCGCGGTGGCTTGCGCGTTGCCGAGCGATTCGTACAGTGCCGTGCTGCCGCGCAGATCGGCGAACAGCACGGTGCGACGCTTGATGGTGGTCATGCGCCAAGCAGTTTAACTGCCGACCCCATGCCGGATCGGCACCCCCTTGGGTATCTGTGTATCAGATGTTATCGAGATAGGTGCGCAGCTTGTCCGAGCGGCTCGGGTGCTTGAGCTTGCGGATCGCCTTGGCCTCGATCTGGCGGATGCGCTCGCGCGTCACGTCGAACTGCTTGCCCACTTCTTCCAGCGTGTGGTCGGTGGACATCTCGATGCCGAAGCGCATGCGCAGCACCTTGGCCTCGCGCGGGGTCAGCGAGTCGAGGATGTCCTTCACCACGTCGCGCAGGCCGGCTTGCATGGCAGCCTCGATCGGCGCGGTGTTGTTGGTGTCCTCGATGAAGTCGCCCAGGTGCGAATCGTCGTCGTCGCCGATCGGCGTTTCCATGGAGATCGGCTCCTTGGCGATCTTCATGATCTTGCGGATCTTGTCCTCGGGCATCTCCATCTTCTCGGCCAGCGTCGGCGCGTCCGGCTCGAAGCCGAACTCCTGCAGGTGCTGGCGCGACAGCCGGTTCATCTTGTTGATCGTCTCGATCATGTGAACCGGGATGCGGATGGTGCGCGCCTGGTCGGCGATCGAGCGGGTGATGGCCTGGCGGATCCACCACGTCGCGTAGGTCGAGAACTTGTAGCCGCGGCGGTATTCGAACTTGTCGACCGCCTTCATCAGGCCGATGTTGCCTTCCTGGATCAGGTCGAGGAACTGCAGGCCGCGGTTGGTGTACTTTTTCGCGATCGAGATCACCAGGCGCAGGTTGGCCTCGATCATCTCCTTCTTCGCGTCGCGCGAGGCCTTTTCGCCCTCGTTCATCCGGCGGTTGATGTGCTTCAGGTCGTCGATCGGCACGACGGCGCGCGCCTGCAGGTCGACCAGCTTCTGCTGCAACTCCTGGATCGCGGGCAGGCTGCGGCCCATCACCGTGCTGTAGGCCTTGCCGGCGGCGGCTTCCTTCTCGCTCCACTTCAGGTTCAGCGAGTTCGGCGGGAAGGTCTTGATGAAGTGCTCTTGCGGCATGCCGCACTTGTCGACCACGATCTTGCGGATCTCGCGCTCGTAGCGGCGCACGTCGTCGACCTGCGAGCGCAGGATGTCGCACAGCTTCTCGATCGTCTTGACCGTGAAGCGGATCGTCATCAGGTCGTCGCTGATCGCGTGCTGGGCCTTGTTGTAGGCCGCCGACTGGTAGCCTTCCTTCTCGAAGGCGCGGCGCATCTTGTCGAAGTGCACGCGCAGTTCGGTGAACTTGCCCAGCGCCTGGCTCTTCAGCTCCTCGAGCTTCTTGGTCAGCGCCTTCGAGCCGCCGTTGCCGTCGTCGTCGTCTTCCTCGTCGAACTCGTCGAAGTCTTCTTCGGCGACGTAGTCGTCGGCCTCGTCTTCGGCAACGAAACCATCGACGACCTCGGAGATCTGCATCTCGCCGGCAGCGATCTTGTCGGCCATCGCGAGAATCTCGGCGATGGTCGTCGGCGACGCGGAGATGGCCAGCATCATGGCCTGCAGGCCGCCTTCGATGCGCTTGGCGATCTCGATCTCGCCCTCACGCGTGAGCAGCTCGACCGAGCCCATCTCGCGCATGTACATGCGCACCGGGTCGGTCGTGCGGCCGAACTCGGAGTCGACGGTCGACAGCGCCGCCTCGGCGGCTTCTTCGGCCTCTTCTTCGGTCGCGGTGGAGGTGGCGCCGCCGGCGATCAGCAGCGTGGCGGCATCCGGTGCCTGCTCGTAGACCGCGATGCCCATGTCGTTGAGCATCGAGATGATGGCTTCGAGAATCTCCTCGTTGACCAGCTTCTCGGGCAGGTGATCGTTGATCTCCTGGTGCGTGAGGTAGCCACGCGTCTTGCCCATCTTGATGAGCGTCTTCAGCTCCTGGCGGCGCTTGGCGACCTCTTCCTCGGTCAGCGCCGTTTCATCCAGGCCGAATTCGCGCATCAGCGCGCGCTCCTTGGCGCGCGATACCTTCATGCGCAGGGGCTTGGCCTTGGGCTTGTCTTCGGCCTCGTCGACCTCGACGACCTCGGCTTCGACCTCGCCTTCCAGGTCGGCTTCGATGTCGGCCAGGTCCTCGTCCAGCTCGGCCGTCTTCTTGGCCGGCTCGGCGGCCTTGGCGCCCTTCTTGGCAGCGGCCTTCGCGGGCGCAGCCTTGCCCTTGGCCGCAACGGCCTTCTTGGTTTCCTCGACCGACGCGCTTGCCTTCGCGGCCGCCTTGGCGGCGGGCTTTGCCGGCGCGGCCGGCGCGGGTTTGGCAGTGGCGGTCTTGGTCTCGGGTTTGGCTGCGGCAGCGGGCTTCTTCGCGGTCATGCAGAGTGTCTCGATGAGGGTGATCCTTCAACAGCCCGCGGGTTCCGTGCCGCTTGCATGCGAATGGCGCCACGCGGGATAACTCCCGGAAGCGAATCCATCGGGCAGGCGGAACAAAACACCCACCGGCCACCGAGGACGAGAGCGGCGGCACGGGTCGGGCAGGCAAGCTGGCGTGAACGTCTGGAAGTGCAGCCCTGCGGGAGGTGGCCTGTGTCGTACCCCGTGTCGCGGGGGGCCGGTTCCGTCAGGAGCTGCTGTCACTCTTGCCGCTGAAACGTGGATTATACCTACAAGCCCCTCGTGGTGCTGGGGCAATGACCTCAATCCGTGGAAGGTGTGGCAGTCAGCCGCTCCTTGGCTTCCTTCCAGCGCGGCTCGACCAGGCGGTATTCGGCCAGCGCGTCGCGCCGCGTGGCCGACTCGGCGACCAGCGCCTTCAGCCGCGCGCCGAGCTCGCGAACCAGCAGCGTGTCCATCGCGCGGCGCAGGTCGGCCGGGGTGGCACCGGGATCGGCGTCGCCGTCGGCGAGTGCGCTGGCGTCGGTCGCCAACTCCGGATCGGCCGCCAATGCTTCGCGGATCACGGCCCAGGGGCGCACACCGTGCTCGGCCAGCTCGCGCTCCAGCCACGCGATGATCGTGCCGTGGGGGGGCGGGAGCTGATGCAGCAGGTCGTGCTCGTCGGCGGGCAGGTCGTGCCACCAGCCAGGCTGGCCGAACAGCATCTGCACCACGCGGTCTTCCGGCCGCTTGGGCGCCTGGCGGCGGCCCTGGGGTCGGGGCAGGCCATCGCCTTCGTCTCGGCGGGGCCAGCGATTGCGCCGCTCGCCGCCGCCGCTGCCATGACCATGGCGAGGTGAGGCGGCTGGCTCGGCGTCGTGCCGCTCACGCGGCGTGCCACCGACCTGCCACAGCCGCGCGAGCTCGTCGGCCGGCAGGCCGCCACGCAATGCCAGCTCGCCGAGCAATTGCAGCTTCAGCGCGCCGTCCGGCAGGGCCTGCCAGAGTGGTTTGGCCTGCGACAGCATGCGCGCGCGGCCCTCGGCCGACGACAGGTCGCAATCGACAGCGGCGTGGTCGAGCAACTGGCGCGACAGCGGCACCGCGTTGCGAACGAACGCTTCGAAGGCCTCCGCGCCGTACTCGCGCACGTAGCTGTCGGGGTCGTGTTCGGGCGGCAGGAAGAGGAAGCGGAAGCTGCGCGTGTCGCTGGCGTGGGGCAGGGCGGCTTCGAGCGCCCGGCCGGCGGCGCGGCGGCCGGCGGCGTCACCGTCGAAGCTGAACACCACCTGGTCGGTGAAGCGCAGCAGCTTGTGAACGTGGTCGGCGGTGCAGGCGGTGCCGAGCGTGGCCACGGCGTTCGGAAACCCCAGCTGGGCCAGCGCGACCACGTCCATGTAGCCTTCGGTGACCAGCGCATAACCCTTGGCGCGCAGACCGCTGCGGCATTCGTACAGGCCGTAGAGCTCGCGCCCCTTGACGAAGATCGGTGTCTCGGGCGAATTCAGGTACTTGGGCTCGCCCTGGTCCAGCACCCGGCCGCCGAAGGCGATGGTTTCGCCCTTGACATTGCGGATCGGGAACATGATGCGGTCACGGAAGCGGTCATAGCGCTTCTGCTCGGCTTCGCTCTTGCCTTCATCCTGCCCCTGGACGATGACCATGCCCGATTCGGCCAGCGCCGGGTCGTCGTAGCGGGGGAAGACGCTGGCCAGCGTGCGCCAGCCTTCGGGCGCGTAGCCGAGGCCGAAGCGCGCGGCGATCTCGCCGGTCAGGCCGCGGCCCTTCAGGTAGGCGACAGCGCGCGGGCTGCTCTTGAGCTGCTTGCGATAGTGCTCGGCCGCCTTTTCCAGGACGTCGATCAGGCCCAGCTGCTGCTCGCGCTTTTCGGCGGCCTGGGCGCGCTCGGCGGGGCTGGCTTCGTCCTCGGGCACGCTGATGCCAGCTTCCTGCGCCAGATCCTTCACCGCCTCGATGAAGCTCATGCCGTGGTGCTCGGTGAGGAAGCGGATCGCGTCGCCGTGCGCGCCGCAGCCGAAGCAGTGGTAGGTCTGCCGCGACGGGCTGACGATGAAGCTCGGCGTCTTCTCGCCGTGAAAGGGGCACAGGCCCTTGTAGTTGATGCCCGCCTTTTTCAGCTCGACATGGCGACCCACCACCGCCACCACATCGGTGCGGGCAAGCAGATCCTGGATGAAGCCGGACGGGATCACGAAAGAGCAGTTGGGGGTGCCGGGGCGTTTCGCAAACGAGATCGGGGCAGCCGAAGCTGCCCCGATGCGGGTTCGTGATCTTCGCACAAGGCCGGCATCGCCGGCCCGGCGAAGGCGCTCAGATCGCGAAGTCGTCGAGCGTCTTGCCACCCGTCAGCGCGGCCTGCAACCACTTGGGTTTCAGGCCTCGGCCGGTCCAGGTCTGGCCCGAGGCGGGGTCGCGGTATTTGGCGGCCACTTTCTTGCCGGGCTCGGCCTTGGGCGCGGCCGCCTTGCCGGCCAGATCGGCAGCCGTCAGGCCATATTCGGCCATCAGCGCCTTGACCTTGGCGATCGCGTCCGCCTTGGCGGTGCGCTGGGCTTCGGCAATCTTCTTCTCGAGGGCGGCTTTTTGCGCCAGCAATTCTTGGATGGATTCCATGCGAATACTCCTGAAATACCCGTGGGCGAGCAGATCATATCGCATGGATCGGCCGCGGCGGGCCGGCTTTAGGAAACTACTTATAGCCGACCCGATCCAGCATTTGCTGCACCTTCACCTGATTCATGCCGATCACCGAAATCGGCACCGATTCGGCCTTGAAGCTGCCCAGCTTGTCGAGGGCCGGGTTGGCAATTTTCAGGTTCGCCACGGCGGGCCATTCGTTGTTTCCGTTGGCGAAATACGACTGGGCAGCGTCGCTCGCGAGGTATTCGAGGAAACGCACCGCGGCCGCACGGTTCTTGGCGTAGCGGGCCACCGCGCCGCCGGCGATATTCACATGTGTGCCGGTCGTGGCCTGGTTGGGCATCACGACGGCGATCTGTTCGACAGTGGCCTTGTCCTCGGCCTTGTCGGAGCGCATCAGCCGGGCCAGGTAGTAGCTGTTGGTCAGTGCAATCGCGCACTCGCCGCTGGCCACCGCCTTGATCTGGTCGGTGTCGCCGCCCTTCGGCGGGCGGGCCATGTTGTCGACCAGGCCCTTCAGCCACGCCTCGGTCCTGGGCGGCCCGAGGTGTTCCATCATCGCGCCGAACAGCGACAGGTTATAAGGGTGCGAGCCGGAGCGGGTGCAGAGTTTGCCGCGGTTTTTCGGGTCGGCCAGTTCCTCGTAGGTATCGACGTCGTCGCGCGAGACGACCTGCTTGTTGTAGACGACGATCCGGGCGCGGGTCGAGAAACCAAACCACTGCGAGCCTTCGCCCGTGTCCTTGCTGCGCAGGTTCGCCGGAATGCGGCTTTCCAGCAGCTTGTCACGCGCGGGCTGGAACAGGCCATCGACCTCGGCGCGCCACAACCGGGCGGCGTCGACCAGCAGAATCACGTCCGCTGGGCTGGCGCTGCCTTCACTCTTCAGGCGGGCGAGGATGCCGGCGTCGTCGGCATCGACCCGTTTGATCTTGATGCCGGTGGCCTTGGTGAAATTGTCGTAGAGCGCCTCGTCCGTCTGGTAGTGGCGGGCTGAATACAGATTCAGCACATTCTCTTCGGCCTGCGAAACCAGGGGCAGCGCGGCGGCGAGGGCGGCGACGAACGAGGGCAGGAACCGGCGGACCGAACGCATCGAAGACTCCAGAGACCAAACGGGTGCGTTCAGTCTATCTGATAACGAGAATGCTTCGCAATTGCGTTCGTTGAGGTGGATCAAGCGCTGGGCGGGACGTAGCCGGTGGGCTGGTCGGCGCCGCCGCCGAACAGGAACTGCTCCATCTGCCGTGCCAGGTACTGGCGGGCCCGCGCATCGGCCAGGTTCAGCCGGTTTTCATTGACCAGCATGGTCTGGTGGCGCTTCCACAGCTCGAAGGCTTCCTTGCTGATGTTGTCGTAGATGCGCTTGCCGAGCTCGCCGGGGTAGGGCGGGAAGTCGAGGCCCTCGGCTTCCTTCTTCAGGTAGGTGCATTGGATGGTGCGGGCCATGGGGCGCCTTTCGTGAAAGGTGGAATCAGTTGAGCTTCTTGAACAGGACCTGCGAGCGCCGATCCCAGTTGTATTTGCGCTTGCGGGCCTCGGGCAGCCGGTCAGGGTCGACCTGGACGAAGCCGCGCTTGATGAACCAGTGCATCGTGCGCGTCGTCAGCACGAAGATGGATTCGAGCCCCATCGTGCGGGCACGTTGCTCGACACGCTTGAGGATCTTGTCGCCGTCGCCCTGGCCCTGGACCTGGGGCGACACGGTCAGCGCCGCCATCTCACCGGTGCGCGCCTCGGGGTAGGGGTAGAGCGCGGCGCAGCCGAAGATCACGCCGTCGTGCTCGATCACGGTGTAGTTGGCGATGTCGCGCTCGATCTCGGTGCGGTCGCGCTTAACCAGCGTGCCGTCGCGCTCGAACGGCTCGATCAGCTGCAGGATGCCGCCGACGTCGTCGCTGGTGGCCTCGCGCAGGCTCTCGAGCTTCTCGTCGACCACCATCGTGCCGATGCCGTCGTGGGTGAAGACCTCGAGCAGCAGCGCGCCGTCGGTCGCGAAGGGCAGGATGTGCGAGCGCTCGACGCCGCCGTGGCAGGCCCGCACGCAGTGCTGCAGGTAGAAGCCGACGTCGGTGGGCTGCATCGGCGCCGGCAGCGAGGCCAGCAGTCGCTCGGCATCGGCCAGCGCGAGCTCGGTGTCGACCGGGGTCTCGGCATCGCTCGGCACCTCGTGGATGCCGGGCACCTCGGTCAGGAACAGCAGCTTGTCGGCCTGCAGCGCGATCGCGGTCTGGGTGGCCACGTCTTCCATCGACAGGTTGAAGGCCTCGCCAGTGGGCGAGAAGCCGAACGGCGACAGCAGCACCAGGGCGCCGATGTCGATCACCTTGCGGATCGCGCCGGCGTCGACCTTGCGCACGAAGCCGCTGTGCTGGAAATCGATGCCGTCGACGATGCCCACGGGCCGGGCGGTCAGGAAGTTGCCCGAGACCACCCGCACCGTCGCGTTGGCCATCGGCGTGTTGGGCAGGCCTTGCGAGAACGCCGCCTCGATCTCGAAGCGCAGCTGGCCGGCGGCCTCTTGGGCGCTGTCGAGCGCGACGCTGTCGGTGATGCGCATGCCGTGCGAGAAGCGCGAGACGTGGCCCTTGGCCGCGAGCTGCTCGTTGACCTGCGGCCGAAAGCCGTGCACCAGCACGATATGAACGCCCATCGCGTGCAGGATGGCCAAATCCTGCGCGAAGGCGTTCAGTCGCCCGGCGGCGATCAGCTCGCCGGTGATGCCGACGACGAAGGTCTTGCCGTGGTAGGCGTGGATGTGCGGCGCGACTGATCGAAACCAGGGCACGAAGGTGTGGGGAAAGACCAGATCCATATCGGCGCTCATTTTGCCCCAGGGGGTCGCCGCGGACGCGGCGCGGATAATCCGCGCCCTGCCCATGTCGACCCCTCCCAACGAACGACCGCCTCAGCGGCCGCCCCAGCGCTCATCGCCCAGGCCACCCGGCCCACGCCCGGCGCGCCCGCCGCGGCCGGTGCAGGCGAACCCCGTTCCGCCCATCAGCTACCCGGAGTCGCTGCCCGTTTCGGCGCGGCGCGAGGAGATTGCGCGCGCGCTGCGCGAGCACCCGGTGATCATCGTCAGCGGCGAGACGGGCTCGGGCAAGACCACGCAGTTGCCCAAGATCGCGCTCGAGCTGGGCCGCGGCCTCGGCGCCGGCGGCGCCGGGCTGATCGGCCACACGCAGCCGCGGCGGATCGCCGCGAGCTCGGTGGCCAAGCGCATCGCCGAGGAGCTCAATTCGCCGCTGGGCGAGGTGGTGGGCTACAAGGTCCGCTTCCAGGATCGCCTGCAGCCGGGCGCCTCGGTCAAGCTGATGACCGACGGCATCCTGCTGGCCGAGACGCAGACCGACCCGCTGCTGAAGGCCTACGACACGCTGATCATCGACGAGGCGCACGAGCGCTCATTGAACATCGATTTCCTGCTCGGCTACCTGAAGGAGGTGCTGGCGCGGCGGCCCGACCTGAAGGTGATCGTGACCTCGGCGACGATCGACGCCGAGCGTTTCGCCAACCACTTCGCGTCGGCCAAGGGCCCGGCGCCGGTGATCCAGGTCAGCGGTCGCACCTTCCCGGTCGAGCAGCGCTGGCGGCCTTTCGAGGAGAGTCGCGAGTTCGACCTGAACGACGCGATCGCCGACGCCGTGGACGAGCTCTGGCGCGAGGGCTCGGGCGACATCCTGGTCTTCCTGCCTGGCGAGCGTGAGATCCGCGAGGCGGCGGACCACTTGAGCAAGCACCTGGCGCACCAGCCGATGCACCGGCACGCCGACATCCTGCCGCTGTTCGCCCGCCTGTCGCAGGCCGAGCAGGACCGCGTGTTCGAGCCCGGCGGCGGCAAGCGCATCGTGCTGGCCACCAACGTGGCCGAGACCTCGCTGACGGTGCCCGGCATCCGCTATGTGGTCGACTCCGGCCACGCGCGGGTCAAGCGCTACAGCTACCGCAACAAGGTCGAGCAGTTGCAGGTCGAGCCAGTCAGCCAGGCCGCCGCGAACCAGCGCGCCGGCCGCTGCGGCCGCGTGGCCAACGGCATCTGCATCCGCCTGTACGACGAGAAGGATTTCGCCGGCCGGCCGCGCTTCACCGACCCCGAGATCCTGCGCTCGTCGCTGGCGGGCGTGATCCTGCGGATGAAGGCGCTGCACCTCGGCCTGGTGGAGGAGTTTCCGTTCCTCGAACCGCCGCCGCGCAAGGCGATCGCCGATGGTTATGCCCTGCTCGCCGAGCTGGGCGCGGTGGACGAAGCGAACGAGCTGACGCCGATCGGCAAGGAGCTCGCGAAACTGCCGCTGGACCCGCGCGTCGGCCGCATGATCCTCGAGGCGCGCGATCGGCAGTCGCTGACCGAGGTGCTGATCATCGCCAGCGCGCTCAGCGTGCAGGATGTGCGCGACCGTCCGCTTGAAGCCCAGCAGGCCGCCGATGAGAAGCACAAGAAGTTCGACGACGAGAAGTCGGAGTTCATGGGCTACCTGAAGCTGTGGAAGTGGATCGAGGAAGGCCGCGGCGTGCACGGCCACGCGGGCGAGAAGAACGACGTCCACAAGCTCAGCAACCGCCAGCAGGAGCAGCGCCTGCGCGACAGCTTCGTCAGCCCGCGCCGCGTGCGCGAGTGGCGCGACATCCACAGCCAGCTGCAGACGGTGGTCGCCGAACACGGCTGGCGACTGAACGGCGCGCCGGCCACCTACGAGCAGATCCACCAGTCCATGCTCGCCGGGCTGCTGGGCAACATCGGCTGCAAGGCGGACGACGACGACTGGTACCTCGGCGCCCGCGGCATCAAGTTCTGGCGCCACCCGGGCGCGCACCTGAGCAAGAAGCCCGGCCGCTGGCTGATCGCCGCCGAGCTGGTCGACACGACGCGGCTGTTCGGCCGCGGCTTGGCGGCGATCGAGCCGCAGTGGATACCGCCGGTCGCCGGCCATCTGCTCAAGACCCAGCTGCTGGAGCCGCACTGGGAGAAGAAGGCGGCCGAGGTCATCGCGCTGGAGCGGGCCACGCTGTACGGCATCGTCGTCTACGCCAACCGCCGGGTGAACTTCGGCCGGGTCGACCCGGTGGCGGCGCGCCAGATCTTCATTCGCGAGGCGCTGGTCAACGGCGAGTGGGAGACCCGGCTGCCCTTCCTGGCCCACAACCGCAAGATGATCGCGCAGGTCGAGGAGCTGGAGCACAAGGCGCGCCGGCAGGACGTGCTGGTCGACGACGAGCTGATCCACGCCTACTACGACCAGCAGATCCCGGCCGAGGTGGTCAGCGGCGCGAGCTTTGAGCGCTGGTACCGCGAGGAGCTGAAGCGCCAGCCCAAGCTGCTGATGCTCAGCCGCGAGGAGCTGATGCGCCACGAGGCGGCGGGCATCACGACCTCGGCCTTCCCGAAGACGATCCGCCTGGGCGGGGTGGACTGCGCGGCCGCCTACCTGCACGAGCCGGGCGACGCCAAGGACGGCGTCACGGTCAACGTGCCGATCTACGCGCTGAACCAGGTCAGCGAGGAGCGCTGCGAGTGGCTGGTGCCCGGCATGCTGGAGGCCAAGGTGCTGGCGCTGGTCAAGAGCCTGCACCAGCGGCCGCGCTCGCGCCTGGTGCCGCTGCCCGAGTTTGCCGCCGAATTCGGCGCGAGCACGCCGTTCGCGCAAGGGCCGCTGATGGACGCGCTGCTGAAGGCCGTGCGCGAACGCACCCAGCTCGCGGTGCAGCGCAACGACTTCAAGCTCGAGCAGTTGCCGCCGCACCTGTTCATGAACTTCCGCGTGGTCGACGAGCACGGCCGCCAGCTCGGCATGGGCCGCCAGCTCGCCAGCCTGAAGGCCGAGTGGGGTGGCCAGGCGCGCACGGCCTTCCAGGCCCTGGCAGCCTTGAAGCGACCCGAGACACCGGCCGCCACGCCCGCGCCGGTGGTTGCCTCGGCGGCGTCGGCCTCGCGTGGCGTCGTGGCGGTGGTCAAGGCGCCCCCCCCGCCGCCGGCCGATTCTCCGCCCGCGCACCACACCAGCTGGAGCTTCGGCGAACTGCCCGAGCTGATGGAGATCCGCCAGAAGGGCCAGACGCTGATCGGCTTCCCGGCGCTGATCGACAAGGGCACGCACGTCGAGATCGAGGTCTTCGACGAGCCCGATGTCGCGGCGCAGCTGCACCGCGCCGGCCTGCGTCGGCTGATCGCGCTGCAGATCAAGGAGCCGCTGAAGTACCTCGAGAAGAACATCCCCGACCTGCAGAAGATGGCGGTGGCCTACATGCCGCTCGGCACGATGGAGGATCTGCGCGACCAGATCATCGGTGTCGCGCTCGACCGCGCCTTCCTGCAGGACCCGCTGCCCCAGGACGCCGCGGCGTTCACGCGCCGCATCGAGGAGGGCCGCACGCGCCTGAACCTGATTGCGCAGGAAGTGGCGCGCCTGGCCGGCACCGTGCTCACCGAATACGCCGCTGCCGCGCGCAAGCTCAAGGACAGCAAGCCGGCGAAGGAGGTGGCCGACGACATCGCCGCGCAGCTTCAGCGCCTGGTGCCCAAGCGCTTCCTGGTGCAGACCCCGTGGGCCGCGCTGCAGCACTTCCCGCGTTATCTCAAGGGGGTTGTGATGCGGCTGGAGAAGTGGCGCGCCGACCCGGCACGCGATGCGCAGCGCCTGGCCGAGATCCGGCCGCTGGAGCAGCGCTGGCAGCGCCGCCTGGCCGAGTTGAAGGGCCAGGCCGATGCGCGGCTCGACGAGTTCCGGTGGCTGCTCGAGGAGTTGCGCATCAGCCTGTTCGCGCAGGAGCTGCGCACGCCGCAGCCGGTGTCGGTGAAGCGGCTGGAGCGCGTGTGGGCCCAGCTCACGAGCTGAGCCCGGCCGTCACATCGGCGGCTGCAGGTGCGCCGTGAAGTAGTCGGCCATGCCGACCCAGGCGTTGGCCTGGTCGATGGTCTCGTTGGGCTGGCACTGGGCCGCCACCCCTTGGGCACCGTAGTTGACGCACAGCTGCCAGCCGAAGTCGGGGTAGTGCACGTCGACCTCGCTGGCCGGCACCAGCACCTTGTGGAACAGCCGGTCGTAGCTGGCCACGATGGGCGGCGCAGCGGGCGTGACCGATGACAGCGACGAGCCGGCGCCGGGCACCTGCTTGCACTGGGCCAGGAAGGCCGCGCGGTCGCTCTCGATGACGAAGGTGCTCGCCATCTCGTTGCAATCGAAGCTCGTCTGCGCCTGGTAGGTCCAGACCGCGCGCACCTCGGTACCGTTCCTGAACGTGCCGGTCAGCGCGGTCAGGATGCCCAGGCCGCCGCCGCGCGACTGGCCGGTGATGAACGAGTTGCCCGGGTCCGCTCCCAGCGACAGGGCGTAGTTGCCGCTGAAGAAGTTGATCGCCTTCTGGATGTCGTAGCGCGGCGCCGGCTTGCCTTCCACGTAGTTCACCACCGGGTGGCGGAATTCGTACGAGACGAAGACATAGCCACGGTCCGTCAACGGCTTGATCAGCTTGCTCCAGGTCGAGCCGGCCGTCTTGTCCAGCGGAATCGAGTGGGTCGAGCCATTCGGGTGGCCGTAGTAGACGATGGGCAGGCCGTCGGGCTGGGTCACGCCGTTCGGCATCCAGATGTCCATGATCTGCTTCGCGTACTTGCGGGTCGTCGGCTCGAACCAGGTGACGGAGCCGTACGCCACATTGCGATAGCAGTTGCAGTTGGCGTTGTAGCCCGGTGGCACGCTTTGCGCCTGGGCCGTGGCATGGGCAGAGGTCGGTGCGAAGCTCGAGGCGAGCACGGCCGCCGTCGCCCACAGGGACAGGGAGAACACTTTCATGACGCTTCCTCGGCGTGCAACGCCGGGCCCGGCGGGCCGCGAAGCGCTGACGCTGCTTGGCGCCCGGCGCATCTCGGTGCACCAGAGGAAGCGAGTCGGGCGATGAGCCGTTCATCGGCCCGCCGCCGCGTCGCGTGAGAAAACTAAAGGGGGAAAAGAGCCCCGAAGACCCGCCTTATTGCAGGCGGTTGCACGGCGCTACATCTGCTTGAACAGGTGCGCGTAGCTCTCGGCCACCAGCAAGGTCTCGTTGCGCTCCTTGAGCTTCAACTGCAGCCGCCCGCGGAAATCGCGGCTGGCGCCGGCGATGGCGGTCGCGTTGACCAGCGTCGAGCGGTGGATCTGCCAGAACTGCTGCGGGTCGAGCTCCTCGACCAGCTCCTTCAGCGGCTTGCGGATCAGGGCCTCGCTGTCGCGCGTGGTGACGCGGGTGTACTTGTTGTCGGCGGCGAAGTAGACGACCTCGTCGACGGTGATCAGCTTCAGCGTCTGGCCGACGGAGGCATTGATCCATCGCAGGTAGGGGCGGGCCGGCCCGGCGCCCGGCAGCGCGGCGAGCCGATCCAGCACGGCGCCCAGGTCGCTCGGCGGCGCGCTGCCCAGGCGCTGCTTGACGCGGCTGATCGCGGTGAACAGGCGCGCCGGTTGCAGCGGCTTGAGCAGGTAGTCGACCGCGCCGTGGTCGAACGCGGCCACGGCATGCTCGTCGTAGGCCGTCACGAAGACCACGTGGCTGCGGCCGCTGGCCTGGCGCGCCACGTCGAGCCCAGTGGCGCCGGGCATCTGGATGTCGAGGAACAGCACCTCGGGGCGCAGTTCGTCGAGCAGGCGAAGCGCCTGCACGCCGTCGGACGCCTCGCCGACGATCGTCAGCTCCGGCCACAGCCGGGTGAGCTGCTCAGTCAGTTCGGCACGCAGCGTGGCCTCGTCTTCGGCCACCAGCGCTGTCGGGCTCTGGGCGGTCGGGTTCCTCATGTGGGCAGTTCCAAGGTGAAGCGGGTGGCGTGCGCGTCTTCTTCGCAGTGCAGGCGGGCCGCGTCGCCGGCCAGCACATGCAGCCGGTTGCGCTGTGCGGCGAGGTCGGCATCGTCGCCGCACAGGCCCGGCGCGCTGACGGTCAGGCGCAGCCCCAGCGTGCCGACGTGACGCCAGGCCGTCAACTCGATGCGCTGCGGCAGCCCGCCCGGCGCCAGCCGCAGCGCGCGCTGCAGCAGGGGCAGCAGCAGCATTGCGGGCAGCGCCGCGCAGCGCAGCGTGGCGGGCAGCCGGTCGTCGAATTCGACCGGCCGCCGCTCCAGCCCGCGCCGCAGGCTGAGGTAGCTGCCGAGCAGCGCCGCCTCGGCGTCCAGCGTGGTCACGTTCTGGTCGCGCAGCCGCGGCAGCGCGACGCGCAGATGGTGGATCAGGCGCTCGAGCTGTTCGGCCGCGGCCTCGCCCTGGCCGAGCGCGTACTGCTGCTGCACGTCGACCAGCACCTCGAACAGGAAGTGTGGCTCGACCTGGGCCTGCATCGCGGCCAGGCGCGCCGCCATGGCCTGCCGGCCCAGCGCGGCCTGCTCGTTGAGCAGCGACTGCAGCATCGCCTCGCTTCTCCAGCGCCGCCGCAGCATCTCGATCAGCGCCAGCGACAGCGAGCTGGGCAGCAAGGTGTAGAGGAAGTCGGCCGCGAATCGCTGCTTGATCGACAGCGGCGCCTTGCAGCTGGGCTCGGTGCACAGGTCCTGCCAGGTCGGCCAGCCGGCGAGGTCGCCGATGCCCCACAGCAGTGGCACCGAGATCAGGCTGCCCAGCGCGGCGGCCAGCATCAGGCGCTTGCTGCGAAGCCGGTGGCCGGGGTCGCTGCGGTCGGCCGGCAGCCAGGCCAGCAGCAGCACCACAGTGCAGATCGGCGGCGACAGCAGCAGGCGCCAGAACAGCGCCCACGGGTGCTCCAGGTGCTTCACATCGGCCAGCGCGGCCAGATCGACCACGCCATAGAGCAGGCCGAGGGCGAGGAAACCGGCGAGTTCGTACCAGCGCACCGAGCGCCACGCAGCGATCAGGTGGCGCAATCCGGCCGCGGCGCCGTGCGCGGGCGCCAGCGGGGTGGCGGCGGTGGGCAGGACGACGCTCATGCGAGGCTTGCCGGCATGGCGTCGCGGGCAGCGACGTCTGCTTCCTCCGGGTGGCCATCGGCGACCCAGCGCAGCGGCAGGCGCACGCGCGCCAGCACGCCGCGCGGCTCGACCGACTCGAGCGACAGGCCCGCCTCGGCGCCATACAGCGCCGCCAGCCGTGCACGGGTGTTGGCCAGGCCCACGCCGCTGCCACCGGCGCCGACGAAACCGCGACCATCGTCGCGCACGTCCACCACCAGGCGGCCATCGGCGGCCTCGCGTGCCGTGACCCACAGGCGCCCGCCCTCGGGCAGCGGCGACAGGCCATGCTTGATCGCGTTCTCGACCAGGGTGGCGACCACCATCGGCGGCATTTCGGCGTTGCGCAGGGCGGCCGGTGCGTCGATCTCGAAGCGCAGCCGATCGCCCATGCGCATCTGCAGGATCGCCAGGTAGTGCTGCACGCGGTCCAGCTCGTCGCCCAGGCAGGCGCGCTGGCGCCGCATGCCGGGCAGCGCCGTCTGCAGGTAGGCGATCAGGCTGGCCAGCATGTCGCGGCCGCGCCCCGGGGCCACGTCGTACAGCCGCTTGACATTGGCCAGCGTGTTGAACAGGAAGTGCGGCTCGATCTGCGCCTGCAGGGCCGACAGCTCGGCCTCCATCTGCTGCGCGGCGAGGGCCTCGCGGGCCTGGCGCGCGGCGGCCAGGCGCTCGCGGCTGGCGCGCTCGATCTGGGCCAGGTGCAACAGCCCGTAGCCGCTGCAGCCGAGCAGCCACCACAGGCTCGTCGTGTAGACCAGCCAGGGCCACTCCAGCGGCTCGTAGAAGTCCGGCGCGTAGGCCACCACGTAGCGCAGCGCGGCGCCGAGCAGCGTGCCGACGCCGATCGCCAGCGCGCGCCAGCCCAGCGCGGCGCGGTTGCCCAGGCTGCGCCCGGCGAGCGCGGCTTCACCGATGGCGGCGCACAACAGGATGCTCAGGCCGCTGATCATCGACTGGCGGGTGTAGCGCGCCAGCGAGAACAGCCACTCGGCCGGGTCGGTCGTCTGGGCCTGCCAGACGATGATGCGCGACAGCGCGAAGACGAAGGCCAGCCAGAAGGCGGCTGCGACGTGGGTCGGGCTCAGCACCCGCCGAAACACGGCCCAGCGCGAGGCGGCAGGGGCGTGCGTGTCGATCGGCATGGGGTGGAATTGTCCGCCTGCCGGTGCCGGGACGGGCGCCGGGGCGACGAAGCGCCCCGGCGCCGGTGCGAAGCCGGCCGGCCTGCGACCGAAGCCACCGGCCGGCGAGGCGCTGCTCCGGGCCCTACTTCTTGCAGAACGCGATCTGGTCCTGCACTGGCAGCGGCACGGAGTCGCCGGTGGTCAGCAGCACTTGCACCGACAGCGTCACGATGTAGGCGCAGTCGGGCAGGGCGGCGAAGGTCCAGCCGCCGGCCGGCGGCGGGGCGCCGTTGATGGCCTGGCCGAACCAGTCGCCCGGCGTCGGAATCGCCGGCATGCCGAAGCCGTAGGGCCCGCCCGGCCCGTTCATGCTGACCGAGACCGCGCCGAGGTTGGGGTGGGCCGCGGTGAACACCACGTCCAGCGCCGCGTTCAGGCCGGCGCAACCACCCGCGCGCAGCTGCAGCGAGTCGACCGAGGCCGCGCAGAGCTGGCCGCTCACATCCACCGGTGCCCATGAGCCGCCCTTGTGCACCTGGTTGTAGACCGTGTTCTCGATCGCCACGTGGGGGCAGAAGCCGGCATCGGCCTCGGTGCCAGGCTGGCCAACCACGCGCACCCGCATGCGCAGCGCGACGTGGCGGTTGTTTGCCAGTGCCGCGCCATGGGCGGTGCTGCTCTCGCCGCCGATCACGCCGGCCATGCTCAGCGCGGGTTGGGGCACCAGTGCCGGCGTCATCACATTGAGCATGTTGCCGTTGGGCACGAAGAACCCGTCCGGCCCGAACACGTTGGCAAACTGCGGGACCTGGACCCAGCCGCCGACGATGGCGGCGTTCGTCGGCCCTGCGCCGGGGCTGGCCGGGTCGGCCACCATGTTGGCCGTCTTGACCGGGTTCGGATCGCCAGGGAAGGCCGGCGCGTAGCGCTCGACCTTGCCGATCACCGTCGCGGCGAACTGGGTGGTCGCGACCGGCGTCCAGGGGCCGACGGCATTGCCCAGCGCGTCGGTCGTGCGGAACTCGAAGCGGTACTCCATCGGCTGGCCGTTCATCGTCTTCGGCAGCACGCCGTTCAGCCGCACGGTCGAATAGAACGCCCGGTGGTCGCCCAGGGTCAAGCCGCTGCCGGGCACGGCGCTGTCGATCTGGCTCGCGTACAGGTATCCGCCCAGCGCGTCGAAGACCGGCAGCGGCTCGGGCATCGGCGGCTGCTCGCGCAGGCACAGATCGACGCAGAAGCACGGGCCGGCGTTCTCGCGGTCCGACGCGCGGCCGCGCGAAGGCGGCTCGGCCAGCAGCGGGGTGCCGGAGAGCGTCTCGACCTTGAAGTACAGGTCAGGCCCGCCCGTCCATTCGAGGTTGATCGTCGGCGAGAAGATGGTCTGCTTGAAATCCGCCGCGAGGTAGTCGATGCGGAAGTGGCCGGTGCCATCGGTGACGCCATCGCCCAGCGCATCGTCCTGCAGCCAGTCGACGTCGAATGCGCGCACGCGCACCCCGCCGATCGGGGCCTTGGTCTCGCAGTGGCGCACCTGGCCGCAGATCACCCAGGCGCCGAAGCGGCCGCGTATGCCGCACCAGGTGCGGTAGGGGATGGTGTAGTCCCATGCGGCGACCCGGTCGTCGCGCAGTTGCCGCCATTGCGGTTGCACGACCGTCAGCATGAACTGCATCGGCGGCGGCAGGCCCTCCTGGCTCTTGCGGCGCGGCACCGTGGTGCAGTACAGATCCAATTCGAAGGCCTCGCCCTGGTAGCCCTTGGCGCGGCTGAAGTCCAGCGTGTAGTTGCCGGCAGCATCGATCGTCGCCTCGGCGAGCAGGCGCGCGGCCTTGGCGTCACGTTCGTCGTCCGGCACGCCCTCGAAGGTGTCTTTGGTGCGGGCGACGGCCAGCGCGGCCACGTCGCGGCCCGGCGCGAGCGCATAGGCTTTGAGGACCAGGCCCTCCAGCGGTTCGATGCAGTCGGAACAGAGCGCGCCCTTGAGCGTTCCCTTGAGGTAGTAAGCCATGGCGTGACTCCCTGTGATTGGATGGCAATCCTCACGGTAGGCACGGCGGGGCCGGGTGGACATCCCCAGGAGGAGGACGTTCAGCCCCTAGAAGAGGGGGATCAGCGCAGCACTTCGAGCGCGCGGTCCATGCCGCCTTGCGAGATCGACAGCATGGCCTGTTCGCGCACGGCCGGCTTGGCGTGGAAGGCGATCGACAGGCCGGCCGCTGCCATCATCGGCAGGTCGTTGGCGCCGTCGCCCACCGCAATGGCCCGGGCCGGGTCGATGCCCATCAGTTCGCAGACCTCGAGCAGCACGCGGCGCTTCTCGGCGCCGTCGACGATGTCGCCCCAGGGCCGGTCGACCATGCGGCCGGTCAGCTTGCCGTCGACGATCTCGAGCAGATTGGCGCGGGCGAAATCGAGTTGCAGGCGCTGGCGCACCTGCTCGCTGAAGAAGGTGAAGCCGCCCGAGACCAGCAGCGTCTTCAGGCCGGCAGCCCGGCAGGCGGCGACGAAGGCCTCGACCCCCGGATTCAGGCGCAGCCGCTGGTAGACCCGGTGCAAAGCGGATTCCGGCACGCCGGCCAGCAGCGAAACCCGGCGCCGCAGGCTGTCCTTGAAATCGGCGATCTCGCCTCGCATGGCTGCTTCGGTGATGGCCGCCACCTCGGCCCTGCGGCCCGCCTCGGCAGCGATCTCGTCGACGCACTCGATGTTGATCAGCGTCGAATCCATGTCGAACGCGATCAGGCGGAAATCAGTCAGTGCCAGGGGCGGGGTGAAGCCGCGGGTGAACAGGCCGGGGGAGAACTCGTGAGCGGACATCGGGCGATCGACCGGGGGGAGACTCCCGGCTCAGGATGGGGCTGGCGGTGGCGAGCCGGCAAGTATGGCAGGGCCGTCCACGATGTTCAGGTAATCCCGGGCATCCGACCGCCGGCGGCGGGCGTAGAACTCACGAAGCTGGGTCGCGACGCCTGGCTGCGCGGGTACAGGAGGTTCCATGTCTGCCGTTCTGGAAAGATCCACTGTCCGAACCATGGCCGCCGACGGGCGGGCCTCCTCGCTGAGCCGGTTGCGCGGCTTCGATTCCGGCGCGGTCGAATTCGACGACACGCCGTGTCCCGTGCAGGGCGCCGTGCCGGAATGGCTGCGCGGTTCGCTGCTGCTCAACGGCCCGGCGCTGTGGGATTTGCCGCAGGGGCGCTATGCGCACTGGTTCGACGGCCTGGCCATGCTGCACCGCGTGCAGTTCGACGGCGGGCGAGCGGCCTACCGCAGCCGGTTCGCCCGCAGCCAGTCCTTCGACTTGGCGCGCGCTGCCGGCCGGCCCGTGGTCGGCGAGTTCGCCACGCCCGACACCGAGCCCTGGCGTTCGCGCATCACCCATTTCTTCCACCCGCGCAGCAGCGACAACCCGGCGGTGGTGATGTCGCGCATCGGCGACCGCTGGATCGCCTGCACCGAATCGCCTCACCTGATCGAGTTCGACCCGGCCAGCCTGGCGACGATCGGCGAGCTGAGGCACAACGACGGCCTCGACCTGGCGCTGATGGCCGCCCACGGCATGACCGACAGCCGGGGCGACTACTGGAACGTCGGCGTGGAATTCGGCCCGAAGAGCTTCTACCAGCTGTTCCGCATCCGCGCCGGCAGCACGCGCCGCGAGCAGGTCGGCGCCATCCAGGTCCGCAAGCCGGGTTACCTGCATGCCTTTGCCCGCAGCGCCCGGCACATGCTGGTGTGGGAGACCGCGCTGCGCGCGCAGCCGCTCGGCTTCCTGTTCACCCACCGGGCGTACCAGGCCAACTTCCGCTGGGAGCCCGCCACGGGCTCGGCCATCCACGCGATCTCGCTGGCCGACGGCTCTTCGCGCCGCTGGGAGATCCCGCCCATGATGTGCTTCCACGCCGTGCAGGCCTTCGAGGACGGAGACGAGCTGGTGCTCGACCTGTGCGACTACCCCGACGCCACGGTGTTCGAGGATCTCGCCCTCGCGGCCCTGCGGTCCGGCATGCGCCAGCGGACGGCCGCGCGGGTGACGCGCTACCGCCTGCGCCCCGGGCAGGGTGAGGCGCGCATCGAGCCGCTGGGCAGCGGCTTCGAGCTGCCGCAGGTGCACCCCGACCGGCCGGAGACCGGCGCGGCGCGCTGGGCCTGGGGCGCCGGCTACGACCCGGAGGACCGGGCGCACTTCCTCGACCGCACGGTGCGCATTGACCTCGGCACCGGCGAGCGGCGGGAATGGCAACGCCCGAACGCCGTCCAGCTCGAGCCGCTGTTCGTCCCGCGGCCCGGCGGCACGGAGGAAGACGACGGCGTGCTGCTCGTGTCGACCCTGGCCGATGGCGACGTGTCGACGAGGCTGGCCGTGCTCGACCCGCGGCGCATGGAATGCCTGGCCCTGGTCGAGATGCCGCAGGTGGTGCCCTTCGGCTTCCACGGGGCGTTCAACCCGGCCTGAACCGCGCAGGGCAACGCCCGGCCGCCGGGACGGCACTCACCGCCAGGCACGTCGAACCGGAGCATCGAAATGGACAAGGCCGCCGCCGCAGCACTTGCACTCCTGTGCGGGCTCGTGGGCCCGCCGGCGTTCGCCACGGATGGCGACCTCGACCCCGCCTTCGGCCGAAGCGGGAAGAAGATGACCGACTTCCACGGCGGCGCCGACCTGGCCCATGCGGTGGCGGTGCAGGCCGACGGCAAGATCGTCGTGGTGGGGAACACCTACCAGAACAACGACTATTCGCACGAGGACTTCGCCCTGGCGCGCTACACCCCCGGCGGCAAGCTCGACGACAGCTTCGGCACGAAAGGGCGCGTGACGACCGATTTCCCGGGCTTGGCGGCGGTGGCCTCGGCGGTGGTCGTGCAGCCCGACGGCAAGATCCTGGTCGCGGGCGGCGCCTTCCCGCTGTTCGTCTTCGCCGGCAACTTCGAGCTGGCCCGCTACAACCCCGACGGAACGCTCGATGCCGGCTTCGGCAGCGGCGGCATCGTCACGACGAACTTCGGCCACGGCAGCTATGCCTTCGGCCTGGCCCTGCAGTCCGACGGCAAGATCGTCGCCGCGGGCACGGTCTTCGTCGATTTCTCCAGCGACGACTCGTCCAACACCGATTTCGGGCTGGCGCGCTACAACGCCGACGGCACGCTGGACACGAGCTTCGGCACCGGCGGCAAGGTCATGACCGACTTCGACGGTTTCAACGACGACGCGATGGCCGTACTGATCCAGCCCGACGGCAAGATCGTGGCGGTCGGCTCGGCCAAGAACCCGGCCAATTTCTACGACTTCGCGCTGGCGCGCTACCTGCCCAACGGGGCGCTCGACACCGGTTTCGGCAACGCGGGGAAGGTGCGGACGGACTTCGGCGCCCAGAACTTCGACCGGGCG
Source organism: Ideonella sp. (assembly GCF_035254525.1). Taxonomy (GTDB): domain Bacteria; phylum Pseudomonadota; class Gammaproteobacteria; order Burkholderiales; family Burkholderiaceae_C; genus Ideonella. Next base: position 137,480 of record NZ_DATFAN010000213.1, read on the forward strand.
CATGCGGCGGTGCTGCAGCCGGACGGCAAGATCGTCGCCGCCGGCTTCGCCAGCCTGGCATTCGGCGACACGCGGTACGCCGTGGCGCGCTATGGCGCCGACGGCACGCTCGATCCCGCCTTCAGCGGCGACGGCAAGACGCGGCTGCACTTCGGCAGCTGCTGCGAGCGGGCCAGCAGCGTGCTGCTGCAGGCCGACGGCAAGGTGGTGGTCGTGGGCTTCCCCGATTCCGAGTCGTCGGATTCCGATTTCGTGCTGGCCCGGCTGGATGCGGGCGGCAAGCTCGACCCCAGCTTCGGCAAGAACGGCAGGGTGCGCACCTCGTTCGGCGACCTGAACGGCGGGGCGAATGGCGCCACGCTGCAGCCGGACGGGAAGATCATCGCGGTGGGCTTCCAGGCCACCGGCACCGACAAGGCGGTGGAATTCGCGCTGGCGCGTTATCTGGCGTCAGGTGCCGCCGCCGCGCCGGGAGAATGAGGCGGCTCACGCGGGCCGGGCGATCCAACTGGCGGCCACGTTCAGCAGGCCCTCCAGCACCTCGGCATCCGTGCGGCCGCTGCGCGCCAGGACATGGAAAGAGTGGTCGGCCTCGGCGATCGGCTCCAGCGTGGCGCGCGGGCCGAGCGCCCGGGTCACGTCGGTGATGAGCGCGAAGTCGGCCAGCTCGTCGCGCGTGCCCTGCAGGAAGAGCATCGGGCAGTCGACCTGCGCCAGGTGCGCGGCGCGCTCCCGCGCGGGCTTGCCCGCCGGGTGCAGCGGGAAGCCCAGGAACACCAGCCCGCGCACGCCGGGCAGCGGCTCGGCCGCCTGCGCCTGCGATGTCATGCGGCCCCCGAACGACTTGCCGCCCGCCACCAGCGGCAGG
>NZ_DATFAN010000214.1:0-4697 GCF_035254525.1 Ideonella sp.
AAGTGCGTCGCCAGCGTGTAGAGGATCGCCAGGCCGCCGGCCAGCACGGCCCGGCGCTCGGGCTTGAGGCCCGGCAGCGCGATGCGGTCCACCGAACCGGCCGTGATGCATTCGTTGATCAGCCAGCGCAGGCCCTCGGGCGTGATGCGGCCATCGGTCTTGCCACTGGCGGCGAGCACTTCGGACACCGCGCCGGCCGTGCCCGACGAGCCGAGCGCCTCCTTCCAGCGGCCGGGCGTGAAGGTGGCCAGCGCCTCCTCGAGCTCGGCGCCGGCCGCGACCTGCGCGGCGCGAAAGGCCGGGGCGCTCAGGCGCCCGTCGGTGAAGTAGCGCATCGACAGGCTGACGCTGCCGACCTGGAACGACTCGGCCTCGTGCGGCACGCGGCCCTGGCCGAGGATCATTTCGGTCGAGCGGCCGCCGATGTCGATCACCAGCCGCTTGCTGTCCGAGGGCTGCAGGTGCGAGACGCCGGCGTAGATCAGCCGGGCCTCCTCCCGGCCCGAGATCACTTCGATCGGCTGGCCGAGCGCGGCCTGGGCACGCTCGAGAAAGGCGTTGCGGTTGCGCGCCTCGCGCAGCGTCTGCGTGGCGACCGCGCGCACCTGCGCGGCGCTGAGGCCGCCGAGGCTGTCGCGAAAGCGCTTCAGGCAGCCCAGGCCGCGCAGCGCGGCCTCTTCGGTCAGCATGCCCTCGGCGTCCAGGCCGGCGCCCAGGCGCACGGTTTCCTTCAGGTAGAGCTGCCGGCGGTAGCGGCCGTCCCGGACTTGACCAATCTCAAGCCGGAAGCTGTTGGAGCCCATGTCGATCGCGGCCAGCAGGCCGGTGGGGCTAGGCAAAGTTAGGGGCATGGCCACGAATTGTGCAGGCGAACCCGGGGGTGAACGGGCAGAATTCCCAGCAAACCAGAATCCAGTGGAGCTGTGCCCATGCCTTGTCTGTCGGTGTCCGAGAAACCTTCCACCCGGCTGTCGCCTGGCCGCGTGGCGCGGCATGCGCTGAAGTTGATGGCGGTGGCCGCGCTGGCCAGCTGCGGCGGCTCGAACGCGCCAGACGCCGGCGCGCAGGTCGAAGAGGACCGCCCCAGCCCCTTCGGCAGCGCGCCGATCGATTACGGCGCCGGCCCGGGCGTGGCCTACGACGAAACGCAGCAAGATGGCCGCGAATCGGCACTCGGCCAGCTGCAGGCGCAGGCGATCTCGGTGCCCACCGGCCCGGGCGACGCCTACCTCAAGGGCGTGTTCGGCGCGCCGTTCACCTGGCCGATCATCCCGCTGCACACCATCCTGCTCGCCGATGGCCGGGTGCTCAGCTACGGCACCAAGCCCAGCGGCATCCAGGGCGGCCTGCTGCACTACGCGGTGTGGGATCCGTCGCTCGGCATGGGCTCGAAATCCAAGCTGCTGCTGTCCAACACGACCGGCACCGACATCTTCTGCGCCGGCCAGGTGCTGCTGCCCGACACCGGCAACGTGCTGATCGTCGGCGGCGACCGCGTCGTCAACGGCCAGCGCAACTACGCCAACAACGACGTCAACGTCTTCACGCCGGTCGACAACGCGCTGACCAAGCAGGGCCAGTCGATGGCCTACCAGCGCTGGTACGCCACGCTGATCACCACCGCCAGCGGCGAGCAGGCCGTGCTCGGCGGGCGCATCGACAAGTTCTACGAGGGCGACAGCCAGTATCCGCCGACCGAAGACACCTACGCCAGCACGCCCGAGGTCTACAGCCCGACCAGCGGCTGGCGCACGCTGACGAACGCGACCAGCGACTACGCCTACGGCTCCAAGATCCAGAGCTGGAACTACCCGCGCGCCTGGTGGAGCCCGGACGGGCGGGTTGTCATCTTCACGGTGACCGGCAAGATCTTCTCGCTCGACGTGGCCGGCACCGGTGCCCTGACGCAGCTGCCCGGCACGCTGCCGCTGGGCGCCTTCATGCTGCCGGCGGCGATGTACCAGCCGGGCAAGATCCTCTCGGTGCGCGATGCGGGCAAGGCGGTGGTGGTCGACATCAACGGCGCCGCACCCGTCGTGACCGATGCCGCGCCGCTGTCGGCGGACCGCCAGTACGGCAACGCGACGATCCTGGCCGACGGCAAGGTCTGGGTCAACGGCGGCTCGTCCACCGGCAACGATCTGGTCGGCGCCGTGTACGACTCCGAGCTGTGGGATCCGGCCACGGGCGGCTGGACGATGACCGCCACCGCGGTCAAGCCCCGGCTTTACCACAGCATCTCGATGCTGATGCCCGACGGCACCGTGCTGACAGGCGGCGGCGGGGCGCCCGGTCCGGTGGCCAATCTGAACGCCGAGATCTACTTCCCGCCCTACCTGTACAAGAAGGACGGCTCGGGCCTGCCCGCCACGCGGCCGGGCATCGCCACCGCGCCGACGGCCGGAAGCTGGGGCCAGAGCATCGCCGTGACGATGAACAACAAGAACCCGGTCGCCCGCATGTCGCTGGTGCGCTTCGGCGCCGTCACCCACGCGTTCAGCAACGAGCAGCGTTTCCAGGATCTGAGCTTCACCCAGAAAGGCACGAGCCTCACGGTCACGTTGCCGGATTCGGCGCACAACGCGCCGCCGGGCTTCTACATGCTGTTCGCCCTCAATGCCGATGGCGTGCCGTCGAAGGCCAAGGTGATCCGGCTGGGCGCTTCTTGACAGCGTTGATAAGATGAAATCACGCCACCGCGCCCCAACGGGCGCGGTTTCGTTTTTTCATTTCCGCCCCGCATGACGCTGTTCTACATCGTCGCCGTCACCCTGGTCGGCGGCGTGCTGTCGGTGGTGATCGCCGCCTCGTTGACCTTCGCGGTGCTCGGCCAGCTGGTCAGGCACCTGGTCAGCCTGTCCACCGGCGTGCTGCTGGCCACGGCCTTGCTGCACGTGCTGCCCGAAGCCTTCGAGAGCCCGGTCGACCCGCACGCGCTGTTCGCCACGCTGCTGGGCGGGCTGCTGTTCTTCTTCCTGCTCGAGAAGGCCGAGCTGTACCGCCATGCCCACCACCACGAGGGCGACGGGCACGGCCACCACCACCACTTCGATGCCGAGCAGGCCGGCCGGGGCGGCTTCAGCGTGCTGGTGGGCGACAGCATCCACAACTTCTGCGACGGCATCATCATCGCCGCCGCCTTCCTCGCCAGCCCCGAGCTGGGCGCGACGACCTCGCTGGCAATCATCCTGCACGAGATCCCGCAGGAGGTGGGCGACACCATCGTGCTGATCAACGCCGGCTTCAGCCGCCGCAAGGCGCTGCTGTACAACGCGGCATCGGGCCTGACGGCCGTGGTGGGCGGCGTGCTCGGCTACTTCGTGGTCGGTGCCTGGGACGCCCTGTTTCCCTACCTGCTCGTCGTTGCGTCGAGCAGTTTCATCTACGTGGCCGTGGCCGACCTGATTCCGCAGATGCAGCGCCACCTGCCGTGGCGCGAGCTGCTTGCCCAAGTGGCGTGGATCGGCGCCGGCCTGGCGATCATCCTGATCGCCAGCCGGTGGATGCACAGCTGACTGCTGCGCTCATTTGACGATCAGGATCGGTACCGTCGAGTGCGTCAGCACCTTCTGCGTCTCGCTGCCCAGCAGCAGCGCGCTGACGCCGCGGCGGCCGTGCGAGGCCATCACGATCAGGTCGCAGCCCTGCGCCTTGGCGTGGTCGGTGATCGCTTCCCAGGGATGCAGCGCCTCGATCGTGTGGCCGGCGCAGCTCAGGCCTTCCAGCGCGGCCGCATCGACGACCGATTTCACCCGCGCTGAGGCGATGCGCTCCTGGGCGTCATAGAACTCCTGCGGCGGCACCGGTTGCATCTCGGAGATCGCGCTGTAGGGGAAGGGCTCCTTCACGCTGATCGTCGACAACTTGGCACCCAGCGTCTTGGCCAGCGTGATCGCAGTCTTCACCGCTTTTTCGGTGATCTCGGATCCGTCGGTGGGGACCAGGATGTTGCGGTACATGCGTCGCTCCTTGCGTTTACCGGGAACGGCCCGGCCCTCGGCCGAAGTGTTACGCGTTCGTCGCTGCTTGTCTTGACCCCCGTCAAGGCCGCGTTGCTCGTGTCAGCTCCGCGCCACCGGCCGCGCCGGGTCGGCAGACCATTCGCTCCATGAGCCGGGGTACAGCGCCGACCCGGGCAGGCCCGCCAGCTCCATCGCCAGCAGGTTGTGACAGGCCGTCACGCCCGAACCGCAGTGGTGGATGATCTGCGCGGGCGCCGCGCCGAAGGCCTCGAAGACCCGGCGCAGCTCGGCGGCAGGGCGGAAGCGGCCGCTGGGCTCGAGGTTGTCCTTGAAGAAGCGGTTGCGCGCCCCGGGGATGTGGCCGGCCTGCGCGTCCAGCGGCTCGACTTCGCCGCGGTAGCGCTCGGGCGCCCGGGCGTCGATGACCAGCAGGCGCCCGGGCGCGGCGAGCAGCTCGGACGCGTCCACGGCCGGCATCGCGGCGGGCCGCAGCGGGTAGCCCTCGGCCGCGGGGGCGTGCGGCGTGAGGCCCTGTTCGAGCGGACCGCCGGTGGCTTGCCAGGCGGCGACGCCGCCGTCGAGCACCGCGACCGCCTGATGGCCCAGCCAGCGCAGCAGCCACCAGGCCCGTGCCGCGTAGGCGCCGCCCTGGGCGTCGTAGGCGACGACGGGCGTGCCCGCGCCGATGCCCCAGCGGGCCAGCGTCGCGGCAAGGGCTTCCCGGGTCGGCAGCGG
>NZ_DATFAN010000215.1:0-98183 GCF_035254525.1 Ideonella sp.
TGAGCACCGTCTCCCGCCGCTGAAGGCCGGGCCGCGCGCCCGGCCTTTTCTTCACCCTGGCGGCCAGCCCGCCAGCCAGCACCATCGGCCGGGGGCCAGATCGGCCGGCAGCACGAGCGGCCCGAAGCTGCTGCGGTGCAGGGCCTCCACGCGGTTGCCTACCGCCGCGACCATGCGCTTGACCTGGTGGTACTTGCCCTCGGTCAGGGTCAGGCGAATGCCTCGTTCGCCGACGACCTCGCAAACCGCGGCGCGCACCGGTGCGGGGTCGTCGTCGAGCACCACGCCGGCGAGCAGCCGCTCGACCTGGGTGGCATCGACCGGGTGCTTGCAGCCGACCTCGTAGACCTTGGGCACATGGTGCTTCGGCGAGGTCAGCCGGTGGATCAGCGTGCCGTCGTCGGTCAGCAGCAGCAGGCCGGTCGTGTCTTCGTCGAGCCGGCCGATCGGCTGCAGGCCGCGCTCGCGCAGCGGGCCGGGCAGAAGCGTCAACACGCTGGGGTGGTGGCGCGGCTTCTGCGAACACTCGTAGCCGGCCGGCTTGTGCAGCATGACCAGCGCCTTCTCATGGAAGGGCCAGGCCTGGCCCTCGACTTCGAACACCAGGCCCTCGGTCGGGACGTCGGCGGCCGGGTCGTCCATGACCTGGCCGCCGATGCGTACCAGGCCCGCGTCGATCAGGCCGGCACAGGCGCGCCGGGTGCCGAAGCCCTGGCTGAACAGGATTTGCGAGAGTTTCACGCGGCGATGGTAGCTACCATCGCCGCTTTGCTCCGTGAGGGGGAGGGTGCCGATGCGACTGCTGCGCTGCCTGTTCATCCTGCCGCTGCTGGCCGCGGGCCTGTTCGGCCCGGCGTGGGCGGCGCCGGTTGCTGCCGCCCGTGCTCTGCATGCGCTGTTCGCCGAGGAATGGGAGCGCGCGCTGCGCGAGAGCCCTGAAATGGCGAGCTACCAGGGCGACACCCGCTACGACGACCGCTGGAGCGACCTGAGCCCGGCGGCCATCGCGACCACCGAAGCGGGCGACCGCGCGGCGCTCGCCAGGCTGCGCCGGATCGAGCGCCGCGCGCTGGGGCCCGACGATCGGCTCGACTACGACACGTTCGCGTGGCAGCTCGAGCGCCGCATCGAGGGCCAGCGTTTTCGCGAATACCTCGAGCCGATCAACCAGCGCAGCGGGGTCCAGCTGGCGTCCGACATCGCCGAGATCATGCCGTTCGACAAGCCGGCCGACTACCGCCGCTACCTCGCGCGCCTGGCCGCGCTGCCGCGGCTCGTGGACCAGGTGATCGTGCTGATGCGAGAGGGCCTGCGCGCCGGCCAGGTGACGCCGCGCGTGCTGATCGAGCGGGTGCCGGCGCAGATCGGCGCGCAGGTCGTCGACGACCCGGCCGCGAGCCCGTTCTACCGGCCGTTCCTGCGTTTCCCGGGCGGGATGAGCCATGATGAGCGCGCGGTGCTGGAGGCCGACGCCGCGCGCACGATCCGCGAGGCCGTCGTGCCGGCCTACCGCCGGCTGCAGGCCTTCGTGCAGGCCGAGTACCTGCCCAAGGCACGCCCGACGATCGCCGCCACCGACCGGCCCGACGGCGCGGCCTGGTACGCCTGGCGCGCCAGGCTGAACACGACCACCGACCTGAGCATCGACGAGATCCACCAGATCGGGCTGAAGGAGGTGGCGCGCCTGCGCGAGGCCATGGACAAGCTGCAGGCCGAGATCGGTTTCACCGGCAGCCGGCAAGCCTTCTTCCAGCACCTGCGCAGCGACCCGAAGTTCTTCGAGCCCACGCCCGAAGCGCTGCTGCAGGCCTACCGCGCTGTGGCCAAGCGCATCGACCCGGAGCTGGCGCGCGTGTTCCGCACGCTGCCGCGCATGCCCTACGGCGTGCGGCCCGTGCCGGCCGAGGCGGCGCCGGACGCGACCGCCGGCTACTACACCGGCGGCGCGTTCGACGGCAGCCGCCCAGCCTACTTCTACGCGAATCTCTACCGGCCCGAATCGCGCCCCCGCTGGGAGATGCTGCCGCTGACGCTGCACGAGGCGGTGCCGGGCCACCACCTTCAATTCGCCCGTGCCCTGGAACTGCGGGGCCTGCCCATGTTCCGCAAGACCGCCTACTTCGTCGCCTATGGCGAGGGCTGGGCGCTGTATGCCGAGCGGTTGGGCTACGACATGGGGCTGTACGGCGACCCCTACGATCGCTACGGCCAACTTGCCTACGAGATGTGGCGCGCGGTGCGGCTGGTGGTCGACACCGGCATGCACGCCAAGGGTTGGACGCGGGAGCAGGCGATCGCCTACTTCATGGACCACACGCCCAAGACGGAGCTGGACATCGTCAACGAGATCGATCGCTACATCGGCGACCCGGGCCAGGCGCTGGCCTACAAGCTCGGCGAGCTGAAGATCTCGGAACTGCGGCGCCGGGCCGAAGCGGCGCTCGGTGAGCGCTTCGAGCTGCGCGACTTCAACGATGCGGTGCTCGCGACCGGGTCGGTGCCCCTGGGCGCGCTGCAGGCGCACATCGAGGCCTGGCTGGCGGCCCAACAGGCGCTTCGGCGGCGTTGAGCCGGCCTGGGGTTCATTGCGGCACCCAATGCGCAATTCGGCACATGGCACCCCACCTGCGGTCGGAGAGAATCGGCCGGAGCGGCTCCGGGATGCCGCCATCGCAGAAACCATAACAACCGTGCTCTGCAGCTACCGTCACCGTCGTGTCGTGCTGGCCCTGTGTCGCTGTTTGACGGGCTGGCTGGCGACCGGGCTTGCGGTCTGGCTTGCGGTCGGGCTGCTCGCGGGCCCGGCGGTGGCGGCGCCGGCGCCGACACGCTGGGCGCAGGTGACCGAGGTGGCGTTCCAGCACCTGACGCAGGACAACGGCCTGCCCAACGAGATCGCCACCGCGGTGGCCCAGGACGGCGACGGTTTCCTCTGGGTCGGCACGCTGTCCGGCCTGGCCCGCTGGGACGGCTACCGCTTCCGCGTCTACCAGGCCAGCCCGCGCACCGCCGGGGCGCTGCCCGACAACTACATCCAGGTGCTGCACGGTGACCGCGCCGGGCGGCTGTGGATCGGCACCAGCGCCGCGGGCCTCGCGCGCTACGACGCCGTGGCGGACGCCTTCGTGCGCTACCCGGTCGGGCCGGGCGGGCTCAGCCACGTCAGCGTGCGAGCGATCATCGACGACGGGCGCGACGGGCTGTGGGTGGCCACCGATGGCGGGCTGGACCATCTCGATCCGGCCAGCGGAAAGTTCGCCCGCGACGAGGTCGGCGAGTCTGCGCTCGAGGGCCTGCGCATCAACGCGCTGCTGCGCGATGCGCAGGGCGGCCTGTGGGCCGGCACCTCGGCCGGCCTGTTCCATCGGGGCGCGACCGGCGACCGCTTCGCTGCCGTGCCGCTGCTGCCGGCCGGCGTGCCCCAGCCCGAGCTGCAGAGCCTGGCGCAGGACAGCGCGGGCCGCGTCTGGGCCGGCACACAGCAGCACGGCGCTTTCGTGCTCGCGCATGGCGCGCAGGGGCCGGCCCAACCGGTGCGCGAGAGCCCCCCGGCCCAGGCCCTGCCGGACGGCCTGGTAGGGCTGGAGCACCAGCAGGTCATCGCGATCCACGAGGTCAGGCCGGGCGAGATGTGGCTCGCGACGAACGGCCAGGGCATCGTCGCGGCCGACTGGGCGGCGCGCCAGACGCGCCGCATCCGCAACGTGCCGAGCTGGCCGCTGAGCCTGCCCAACAACGCCTTGCACGCGCTGTACCGTGACCGCGCCGGCCTGGTCTGGGTGGCGACTGACCGGGGCATCAGCCGGCACGACCCACGCCAGTCGGCGATCCTGACCCGTTTTGGCGCCGCTGGTGCGGGCGCGCCGGCGGCCGTGCGCGCCGGCACCGAGGTCAGCTGGATCCTGCCGATGCCGCAGGGCCGGATCTGGCTCGGTACGCACAAGACCGGCATCGAGATCCTGGATGCGAGCGGTGTGCGCGTCGGCGGCCTGCGGCCCGACCCGCACCGGCCCGACGGCGCGCTGCCGCCCGGCACGGTGTATGGCATGGACCGCGCCAGCGACGGCAGCGTCTACATCGCGACCAAGGGCGGGCTGTACTGCGCCAGCGCCGACGGCACGCACCTGCATCGCATCGCCTGGCCCGGGCGGGACCCCGCGAGCGCGACCTGGGCCGTGCTGGTCGACGGCGACACGGTGTGGGTCGGCGGCCAGAGCGATGGCCTGTGGAAGCTCGACCTGAAGAGCGGCGCCGCCACGCCGTTGCTGCGCGTCCCGGGCGATGCGTTGAGCGACCAGCGCATCGTCGTGCTCGCGCGCGGCTCGGCGGGCAGCCTGTGGGTCGGCACGCGCTACGGCCTGAACCGCTACGACCCGGCCAGCGGCGCGGTGCAACGCTACCTGCCCGACGCCGCGTCGCCGCACGGGTTGTCCGGCGGTTTCGTCTCCGCCGTTCGGGCGGATGGCCAGGGTCGCGTGTGGGTCGGCACCTACGGGGGGGGCATCGACATCCTCTCGCTGGATGGGCAGCAGCACGTCGCCGCGGTCACCCGGCTCGGTGCCGAGCAGGGCCTGCCGGACAGCAACGTCAACGCGCTGCTCGAAGACCGCCAGGGTCGTGTCTGGGTCAGCACCGACAGCGGGCTCGCGACGGTCGACCCGGCCAGCCATGCGATCCGGCCGCTGCGCCGCGCCGAGGGGGTCGTGTTCCCGGTCTACTGGAGCGGCTCGGCGGCCCGCACGGCCGACGGCGAACTGCTGTTCGGCGGTGCCGGCGGCATCACCATCGTGCGGCCCGAGCAGCTCCAGCCCTGGACCTACCGCCCCGCCGTGGTCGTGACCGACCTGCAGGTCGGCGGCAAGAGCGTGTCGCCGGCAGGACTGTTGGATCCGGCGGCGGGCCAGCCGGCGCGGCCCCTGGCCGTGCCGGCCGACGCGAACAGCCTGGCGGTGGAGTTCTCGGCGATCGACTACTCGGCGCCCGAGCGCAATCGCTACGCCTACAAGCTCGAGGGTTTCGATGCCGACTGGGTCGAAACCGATGCCGCGCGCCGCCTGGCGGCGTACACCAACCTGCCGCCGGGGCGCTACCGGCTGCTGCTGCGGGGCTCGAACCGCGACGGCGTCTGGAGCGAGCAGGCGCTGGCGCTGCCGATCCGGGTGCTGCCGGCCTGGCACCAGACGATGTGGTTCCGCACGACGGCCGTGCTGGTGCTGGTCGGGTTGCTGCTGGTGGTCGTGCAGGCCCGCACCCGGCTGCTGCGCGCGCGCCAGGCCGAGCTCGAGCGCAAGGTCGGCGAACGCACCGCCGAGCTCGAGGCCCTGCACAAGGCGCTGGAGGACAAGTCGCGCGTGCTCGAGCGCAGCAGCATCACCGACCCGCTGACCGGGCTGCACAACCGCCGCTTCCTGACCGAGCACATCGAGACCGACATCGCCGGCAGCCTGCGCCGCGCGCAGGAGGCACGCGCCGCGGGCGCGCTGCCGGCCGACACCGACAGCGTGTTCTTCCTGATCGACGTGGACTACTTCAAGCGCGTCAACGACCTGCATGGTCACGCGGCCGGCGACGCCGTGCTGGTGCAGTTCGGCGCTCGCCTGCGGGCGGTGATGCGCGAGTCCGACCACGTCGTCCGCTGGGGTGGGGAGGAGTTCCTGGCCGTGGCGCGCAACACCGACCGCGCGCAGGCCGAGGAGCTTGCCGAGCGCATTCGCGGCGTGATGGCCGACATTCCGTTTTCCGACGACGAGGGCCGCTCGCTCGCCCTGACCTGTTCGATCGGCTTCGCCTGCCTGCCCTACCTGCCCGCGCGCCCGCATGCGCTGGGCTGGCAGGACGTGGTGCGCCTGGCGGATATCGCGCTGCTGGCGGCCAAGCGCGCCGGCCGCAACGCCTGGGTGGGCTTGCATGCCACCGACGCGGCACAACCCGAGGGCCTGCTCGCCAGCGTGCAGGCCGGGCCGGATGAGCCGCTGCGCCGCGGCCAGATGCGCGCCAGCAGCAACAAGCCGGCGCCGGCCGTGCAGCAGGCCCTGGTGCCGGAGGCCGGCGGCACGGCGGCGTGGCCCTTCAGCGCTGCTGCCAGCTGACCCCTGCCAACTTGCCGCTGACCCGGCAACTTCGGTCCGCTCACAGGCGAAGGACCTGGACCTTGCACCATAGCCCCGAGAATTGAGGAAAGCTGAGGCGCCCATCGGCGTCGTACATCTTCCATAACGACAGCGCTGTGCACGGCAAAGGCGGTGCGCGAAACGTCACGGACACTTGAATGATCGCTTCCGGCGGTGTGGGCGGACACGGAATATCCCACCGATCTGGAATCAGGTTGGCGTCGAGCACAGGCGTCAATGAGCCGTCGTTCTCTCGGCGCGCGAGTACGAGGTGCGCGTCTTCGCAGCGGTAGCTGCGTCCTTCCCACGTGATGCTGCCGGTGTTCTGCACCTCCCAAGTCTTGACGAACTCCTGGCCGGCAGACACCACCTCGCCGTCCGGGTACGTAACGTCGCGCACGAAGCTGGCATGGTCACCGTCATGTCGCGTGGGCAGCAACGTGAGCGAGGCCGCACCCAACTCGTGATAGATCAGCCTGGCCAAGTGCAGCGGCGCCGTGTGCAGCGCTGCAGCCAGGCCCAGCAGCGTCTTGAATGTGACGTTGTGCAGATCGCCGCGCAGCAGCCGATAGAAGGTCTCGCGCGAGATGCCCGCGACTTGGCAAAGCTCTGTCTTGGACAGGCCCAGTTCCCTGCAGCGACGAAGCAGGAAGGCGGCGAGCATGCCTGCAATTCTGAGGTTAGGTCCACGATTGTCAAGCCGAACTGACAACGCACCTCCCACAATCGGCGAGCAGAAAACTGGCTGCCGTTCGACCCATGGGGGGCAAATATGAACTCCTGGCATGCGCCGTTGTTTCGTCGTGTGGAGTCTGCTAGTCGGTCCAACCGGTCTCTCCAAGCCCGATTCATTGTTGCTGGTGCGATATTGACCGAAATTGCTATGGGCACGGTCCTTCTTAGTGCCTGTGCCTTGGTGGAGCTAAGTGGAACGCTGACCAAGAAGACAGGCGAAGCAATGACGGACTATTCAAAGGATAACGAAGGCCTCGTCGGAAAGATGGCCGGCTTTGGAGGGCGAATCAATACGGCAGTGGGGACCGCTGTGGAGGGAGTTGGCAAAGACGGTAGAAGTGGGTCGACCGAAACAAGGGCGAATCGCGCGCCCAGCGCGGTGGCGGAGCAGTCAGTGGTCCAGATAGCAACCGATTCCGGCAAATCAGACTCGTCAAGGCCAGCATTTGCAGCCGACCGCGAACGAAATGGCGGAGGTCAGGAAGGTATTGCGGGTCCCAGCGTAATGTCGAACTCCGAGGCGCAGAGAATACTGACTCAACTTGGATTTCGACCCGGGCCAGTGGACGGGACCTTCGGTGAACGCACAGTCAGCGCGTTGATTTCCTTCCAGCGAGAAAAGGGCTTGATCCCCACGGGAAAGCTGGATCACGAAACCATTGAGGCGCTGCGCGCGGCCAAGCGATCCTTATAGATTTAAGCGGAGCCTGCCGCGCATTTTCCTTACTCTTCCGGCCAACGTTTGTTTCGCCAATTGAAAATCGTCCCGTTAAGGAATCTATGAGCAACAACTCAAGGTGCACCATTAGACTCACTCGCATCGGATCGGCGATATTATCGTTCTTGGCAACTTTCTTTCTGACGGCGGTCTTGTTGCCTTCTGACAGCTTGGCGGGGACTGAGGTATCTATATCTACTCAAGGCGGCAAGGTCTTGCTTTCGACCTCGGCCGCTTCGCAACGTATCAAGCAGGAGCTTGAGCGACAGATGTTGGCGATTGGGTATCTACTTCGGTCAGCGCAAGAGGGGATTCTTGTCTACGAAGGTGATGCGGATTCGGCGACTAACTTCATGTGGACCAACTCGTACACCGGCGAGAAGCCAAAGTTCCGGTTCCGTGTGAATATTGTCGACCTCTCTGATTCCCGCCGGGTTGTTCTCGCCAAAGTTGTATTCATACCGGGAACGAAGCTACGCCCGGAACACGAGGAAGATCGCGCTCGGACAACCGATCTGGAAGAAGCAGAAAGTCTGCTCCGGAAAGTTGCCGCGGGCCTCGATCAACACTAGAGGCTGGAGGCGCCGCCCGAACTAACTGCGGGCCTGTGAGGCCCGGTTCTTGGAAGTTGTCGACAAAACGTGCCGATACTCAGGCTAGGTTGCGCAACTCCCGCAGCGCGACCGACAGCATCGCCAGATCGGCGCTCTTCGCGTCGGCCAGCTCCGCCAGCACGCGCTGGGCGCGCTCCAGCGCGACGGCATTGGCCGCCTCCCAGGCCGCGAGCATCTTGGCCGAGCCGCCGTCGCCGGTGGCGAGCACCTCCTGCGTGATCGCGCGCTGCAGGCCGGCCAGGTCGTCGCCGAGCGCGGCCTTGGCCAGGCTTTGCCAGTGGCTGCTGCCGGGCAGATCGTCGATCTGCTGGCGCAGGCGCGCCAGGCCCAGCCGGCTGGCGACACCGACGTGCACTTCGCCCACCTCGGTCACGTCGCGCCGCGCGGCCTCGGCGACTTCGGCGATGTCGAGCGCTGCGAACAGGCCATCGGCACTCGCCACGCGTGCCGCCAGCGCGGCCGGCACGCCGGCGGCGACCCAGGCCTGCGCTTGCTGTGAACTCGCGGCCTGCGCGGCCAGCGGCTCGCGCAGTGCCTCCACCGCCGCACGAAAGCGGGTGAAGGTTTGCTCCATCGGCTCGGCGAGGCGCTTGTAGCGCAGGAACCAGGTGGTGGCCCGCGCCGTCAGCCAGCCCTCCTCGATCAGCATCTCGGACTGCACGGCATCCGGCACCAGGTTGTCCAAGGCCTCGACCTGCTGCCACAGCGCCACGTGGCCCATCACCTCGCGTGTGCAGAGGTAGGCGCGCACGACCTGCGCCGGCTTGGCGCCGGTCATGTCGGCCAGGCGGTGGACGAAGGTCGAGCCGACGCGGTTGACCATGCTGTTGAGCACGTGGGTCGCGACGATCTCCCGCTTCAGCGGGTGGCGCGGGATGTAGCTGGCCATGCTCTGGCGCAGCGGCGCCGGGAAGTAGCGCTCGAGCGCGCTGCCGATCCAAGGGTCCTCGGGCAGGTCGGATGCGGTGATCTCGTCGAACAGCCACATCTTGCTGTAGGCCAGCAGCACCGCGCGCTCGGGCGTGGTCAGCCCGATGCCGCGCGCGGCGCGCTCGGCGATCTCGTCGTCGGTGGGCAGGAACTCGATCGCGCGGTTCAGCCGCCCGGCCTTCTCGAGAAAGCGCATGAAACGCGCCTCCTGGTCCAGCAGCTTCGCGCCGAGGCGGCCGGTCACCGACAGGGCCTGGGTCTGGAAGTAGTTGTCGCGCAGCACCAGCGCGGCGACCTCGTCGGTCATCTGCGCCAGCGTCGTGTTGCGCTGCTTCTCGGTCATCTCGCCGTCGGCGATCGCCAGGCCGAGCAGGATCTTGATGTTGACCTCGTGGTCCGAGGTGTCAACGCCGGCGGAGTTGTCGATCGCGTCGGTGTTGATCGACACGCCGTTCAAGGCCGCTTCGATGCGGCCGAGCTGCGTGAAGCCGAGGTTGCCGCCTTCGCCGACGACGGCTGCGCGCAGCTCGCGGCCGTTGATGCGCAGCGCGTCGTTGGCGCGGTCGCCGACCTCGGCGTGGGTTTGCGTGCTGGCCTTCACATAGGTGCCGATGCCGCCGTTGTAGAGCAGGTCGACCGGCGCGCGCAGGATGGCCGACAGCAATTCGTTCGGCGCGAGGCGCTCGGCCTCGATGCCCAGCGCCGCGCGCGCCTGCGGCGAGATCGGGATCGACTTCTCCGAGCGCGCCCAGACGCCGCCGCCGGCCGAGATCAGCTCCTGGCTGTAGTCGGCCCAGGACGAGCGCGGCAGCTTGAACAGGCGCTCGCGCTCGGCGAACGAGCTGGCCGCATCGGGCGTCGGGTCGATGAAGATGTGGCGGTGGTCGAAGGCCGCGATGAGCCGGATGTGCCGGGACAGCAGCATGCCGTTGCCGAACACGTCGCCCGACATGTCGCCGATGCCCACGACGGTGAAGTCGGTCGTCTGGATGTCGGTGCCGCGTTCGCGGAAATAGCGCTTGACGCTTTCCCAGGCACCGCGGGCCGTGATGCCCATCGCCTTGTGGTCGTAACCCACGCTGCCGCCCGAGGCGAAGGCGTCGCCCAGCCAGTGGCCGTATTCCTTGCTGACGGCGTTGGCGTAGTCGGAGAAGGTGGCCGTGCCCTTGTCGGCCGCGACGACCAGGTAGGGGTCATCGCCGTCGAGCCGCGTGACCATCGGCGGCGGCACGACGGTGGTGCCGGCGAGGTTGTCCGTCAGGTCGAGCAGGCCGCGCAGGTAGTCCTGGTAGCAGGCCACGCCTTCCTTCAGGTAGGCTTCGCGCTCGCTGGGCGGCGGTGCCTTCTTCAGCACGAAGCCGCCCTTGGAGCCCACCGGCACGATGACGGTGTTCTTCACCATCTGCGCCTTGACCAGGCCCAGCACCTCGGTGCGGAAATCCTCCGGCCGGTCGGACCAGCGCAGCCCGCCGCGCGCGACCTTGCCGCCGCGCAGGTGGATGCCCTCGAAGCGCGGCGAGTAGACGAAGATCTCGTACAGCGGCTTGGGCTCGGGCAGGCCGGGCACCTTGGCCGACTCGAACTTGAACGACAGGAAGCTGCGCCGCGGCCCCGCCGCGCCCGAGTGGCCGACGCCGGTGCGCCAGAAGTTCGTGCGCAGCGTGGCCAGCACCACGGCCAGCAGTTGCCGCAGCACGCGGTCTTCCTGCAGGTTGCTGACGCGGTCCAGCGCCTGCTCGATGGCGTTGACCTGCGAGGCGGCCCCCTGCTCGTCGCGCACGCCGGGGTCCAGCCTGAGCTTGAACAGGTGCACCAGCATGCGGGCGATGCGCGGGTGGGCGATCAGCGTCGCCTCGACCGCGCTTTGCGACAACGCGAAGCCGATCTGCTTGAGGTAGCGGGCGTAGGCGCGCAGCACAACGATCTCGTCGGCGCCCAGGCCGGCGCGCAGCACGAGCCGGTTCAGGTCGTCGCTCTCGACCTCGCCGCGGTAGACGCGGCCGAAGCAGTCCTCGAACAGGCGCGACAGGGTCTCGGGCTCGATCTCGTCGGCCGCCGTGGCCCGCAGGTCGAAGTCGTGCAGCGACAGCGAGCCGGCGGCCGCATGAAGCCGGTAGTTCTGCTCGCCGAACACCCGCACGCCCATGTGCTCGAGCATCGGCAGGCTGTCCGACAGCACGATCGGCTCGCCCAGGCGGTAGACCTTGAAGCCGAGCGCGGCGGGCTCGCCGCCGAGGGGGCGGTACAGCGCCAGCGCGAGCGGTGATTCCGCTGTCAGCGAGGCCACGGCACGGACATCCGGCACGGCCGCACGCGCCGGCACACGCTCGCGGTACTCGGGCGGGAAGGCGCCGGCCCAGGCCTTGTACAGCGCGATGCCGCGCGCCTCGCCCTCGGCTTCGGTCAGCGCGTCGCGCAGGCTGTCGTCCCAGCGGCGCGCGGCCTCGGCCAGCTTGCGCTCGAGCTCGCGCCGGTCCACCACGGGCAGCTGGCCCGGCGTGGTGCGCACCGTGAAATGGATGCGGGCGAGCACCGTGTCGGACAGCAGCACGTCGAACTCGGCGCTGGTGCCGGCGAAGGCCTCCATCAGGATGCGCTGCATCTTCACCCGCAGGTCGGTCGCGTAGGCCTCGCGCGGCACGTAGATCAGGCACGAGACGAAACGGTCGAACGGGTCGCGCCGCAGGAACAGGCGCAGCCGCTGCCGATCGCCGAGCGCGAGGATGCCCAGGGCCGTGTCGTACAGCTCGTCGTCGCCGATCTGGAACAGCTCGTCGCGCGGGAAGGTCTCGAGGATGTGGGCCAGCGCCTTGGCCAGGTGGCCACCGGGCGGCAGCCCGGCGCGCTCGGCGATCGCCTCGACCTTGCCGCGCAGCAGGGGTGTCTCGGACACGCGCGCGCTGTACGCGCTCGAGGTCAGCAGGCCCAGGAAACGGTGCTCGCCGATCACCTTGCCCTGTGCGTCGTAGCGCTTGGCGCCGATGTAGTCGGTATAACCCGGGCGGTGCACGGTGGAGCGGGTGTTGGCCTTGGTGACCACCAGCGGGGGCGTCGGCGCATGGGCCAGCTCGCGCGCATTGGCCGGCAGCAGCGACAGGCCGGAAGAGCGCCTGTCGGCCTCGTCCTCCCGCAGCACGCCGAGGCCGGTGCCGGGCACCAGCCGCAGCGCGCTGTCGCCGTCCAGGTCGACCAGCTCGTGCTGGCGGTAGCCGAGCAGCGTCAGGTGGTCGTCGGCCAGCCATTCGAGGAAGGCGCGGCTTTCGGCCACGAGCGCGGCGGGCAGCGCGGCCGGGGCCCGGCCCAGCTCGGCGATCGCCTCGTGCAGCCGCGCGACCATCGGCCTCCAGTCTTCGACCGCGGCGCGCACATCGCCCAGCACACGCTCGATGCCGGCCACCAGCTCGGCCTTCTGCTGCGCATCGACCAGGCGATCGACCTCGATGTGCATCCACGATTCGCGCACGCCCGGCGCGGCGTCGGTGCCCGGCGCGATGGCGGTCAGCGCGCCGTCGGCAGCGCGCTCGACCAGGAAGATCGGGTGCACGATCAGGTGCAGCGTCAGGCCCTGGCGGTTGATCTCGGCCGAGGTCGAATCGACCAGGAACGGCATGTCGTCGTTGACCAGCTCGATCACCGTGTGGCGCGAGGCCCAGCCGTGCTCGGCCACCGTCGGGCTCAGGATGCGCACCCGGGGCTTGCCCGGCGTGCGGCTGGCGCCGAACTGCCAGTGGGACAGCAGGCCGCCGCACTGGTCTTCGGGTGTGCGGTCGGCCAGGTCGTCGGCGTCGAGCTGGCGCAGGCATTCGCGCGCGTAGCTCTCGAACATCGCCAGCCGCTCCGCCGGCAGCCGCGTGGCGGCGATGGCCAGCACGGCGGCGAGGCGGTCGCGGCGCAGTGAGTCGGTCGAAGCGCTCATCCCAGGATCTCCGTGTTGTTGTGGCTCGGTCGGCGGGGGCAGCTTACGCCTGCCGCGGCGGCGTTTACGAGATTCTTAAGAACCCCGCAGCGGATTCTTACGAACGCGGCAGGCCGCGTGCTCCTAAGCTTTCCCTACCCCAACGACACGACTTCACGGAGCCTGCATGAACACGATCCACCGCTACGATATCTACGCCTTCATCCACAAGGGCCTGCGCGCCTTCATGGCCCATACGCTGGTGCGCGTGGGCCGGCTCGACGCCCACGACGCCGACGAGGTCGCCGAGGTGGGCGCCGAAGTCCGCGCGCTGCTGGATGTGTGCCGCAGCCACCTCGAGCACGAGAACGACTTCGTGCACGCGGCCATGCAGGCACGCGCCCCGGGCAGCTGTGCCCCCGCCGCGGACGAGCACGAGCACCATCTCGAGGCGATCGCCGCGTTGCAGCAGCTGCTGGCCCGCGTGCCCGGCAGCACCGACGGCGCCCAGGCGCTGTACCGTGCGCTGTCGGCCTTCGTCGCCGAGAACTTCGAGCACATGCAGCGCGAGGAGACCGAGCACAACGCGGTGTTGTGGGCGCACTACCGCGACGAGGAGATCATGGACATCGAGCACCGCATCGTCGCCAGCCTGCGGCCCGAGGAGTCGCAGGTCACGATGCGCTGGATCCTGCCGCACCTGACGCCGGCCGAGCGCGCGGCGATGCTCGGCGGCATGCGCCAGGGCGCGCCGGCCGAGGCCTTCGACGGCATGTTGAGCATGATCCGGCCCCTGCTGGGCGGGCGCGACTGGCGCAAGCTCAGCCTCGCCCTGGACCTGTGACGCGATCGCCTCAGGCGTCCACGTCGAGCAATCGCACGCCGCCGCGCAGGCGCAGCCGGAACTGCCCGCGGCCCGTCTTCTCGATCGCCATCGCCGGGCAGCGCTCGGCGAGGCGACGCTGCAGCAGCACCAGCCGCGCTTCGAGGTTGTCGCCGACCTCGGGCAGGCCGAGGTCGGCGGCCACGCGCAGCTCGCGGTTGCTGAAATCGCAGCGGCCGCTCGCGGCCTGGGCCTGCAGCAGCTTCCAGAGGATGGCGCCGGCCACGCCCTTGATCAGGTACTCGCCATCGACGAACACACTGTGGTTGGCGCGGTAGTGGCGCACCTCCACCGTTTCGCTGGTGCCCGCCGCGGCCGGCGCGATCGTCGCCTCGGCCGCGCCGGCCACCGCATCGGCCCCCGGCTGCAGCGCCAGCACGCTGGTGGCCAGCAGATGGGCCAGCGTGACCAGCGCGTCCTCGTCGTCGTAGCCGAAACGCAGGTCTTCCGGGCTCTCGACGCACTGCACGCCCAGCAGCCGGCCCGCGCCTACGATGGGCACCGCGAGCTGGCTGTGCGGCTCTGCCAGGCCGGGGAAGGGAATCTCGGTCTCCAGCGGCCAGGCCCGGCGAGGGGCGCCGTCGCGCGCCGCGCGGCCGTAGCGGTACTCCATCGTCATGTGGTTGATGCGGATCGGCACGCGGTGGGCCGCGGCCTCGCCGATCACACCGTCGCCGAATGCGATCTCCGAGCCGACGCCCGTGCTGCCGTAGCCCCGGCTGGCCACGGTGTACAGGCGCTCGCCCGGCGCGTCGGCCATCATCAGCAGCGCATGGCTGATGCCGAATTCTTGCGCCAGCACCAACAGGGCGGTGTCGAACAGCAGCCCCAGCTCGCAGCACTCGGCCAGGCGCTGGCTGGCGCTGCGCAGTGCGTTCAGCAGGTTGCGCGGGGCGGCCGGGCGCGGCAGCGAATGGCCCGGCACGCGCTCGATCGCCTGCACCAGGTAGATGTCGGCGCCCTGCAGCTTGAACACGCCGCTCATGCCGGTGTGCGAGGCGATGCCGGCCAGCTTGGCCTTCATGTGCTGGAACAGGCCGCCGGCGGTTTCCGTGCGCAGGTACAGCAGCGACAGGCGGTACGAGGACCCGGTGACCGGGTCGATCACCAGCGCCGTGGCCTGCGGGTTCGTGAGGATGTTCTCGCGCGTCTTGTTGAAGAACTGGAACGACAGCGCGACATGGCGCGGGTCCACGTACTGCATCTGCGACACGTAGGCCACGTTCGGCGTGCCGTCGATCGCGCTGGTGGCCAGCACGGCCGGGATCGAGCCCTCCAGGCAGCTGCGGATCTGGTCGAGCGTGACGGTCATGGGCGGCTGGCCTGCAGCGGCATCGACTGGCCGGCCTGGGGCCCCGGCGTCTGCGCGAACGCACCGTGTGCGCTGAAGCGGATCGCCATCAGCTGCGACCAGTCGTGCAGGAACACGGCCTCGACGTATTCGGCGTCCCACCCGAGCAGGCGCAGGTCACTCGCGAACAAGGCCAGGTGGCGTCGGACCAAGGCGGCCTCGGCCGGCCCGGCCGGCACCGAACGCGCATCGCGACCCTTCAACTGCACCGTGCGGTTGGTGCTCGGCCGGGTGAAGACCGCGGCAACCTGCCGGTTGTGCGCGATGTCGCGCATCACGGCCTCGGCGGCCTCGGCGAACACCAGCACGGTGACTTCTCGCCCGTCGTCGCTGACGCGGCAGCCCACGCCCTTGGCGATCGACGGGATCAGCCGCTCGTCGCGCCCGGCCACGGTGATCGACAGGCCACTCTGGATGAAGGCGGCGATCTCGTCGGGCAGGCAGGCGGAGGCGGCGGGCGGCGGCGTCACCGGCCGATGCTAGCGCAGGCCGGCGGCGAGGCGAGCCGACGCACGGGGCGTGCCGCTCAGCCCGTCCGGATGAGCGAGATGTGCTCGGTGCCGCTTTCGGGCAGCCAGACCTCGCCCGGCCGGCCGAGGATCTGGCGCACGCCGGCGGCTTCACGCGGGAAGCCGAAGCGCTCGAACTGCTCATGGCCCGCGTCGAAGCGGAACACCGCGTTGCCGCCGAAATCGCTGGCCCAGACCATGTCGCGCTCGTCGACATAGACGGCGTAGGGGCGCGGCCCGCTGCCGGGCAGCTTCCAGGCGCGCCAGCTGCCATCCTTCGGGTCGTGCACCGACAGCTGACCGCTGTTCCATTCGCTGACCCACAGGCGCCCGCGGCTGTCGCTCCAGATGCGGCGCGCACCCTGTGCCTTGGTCGGTGGCTCGACGACGATCGAGTCGCCGGTCCGGCGGTCGATGCGCGCGATGAACGAGCCGGCCAGCGAGCACCACCAGACCTCGCCCGCCGGTGTCGCGCAAATGCCGTAGGGCCCGCGTCCGCGCGGGGCGGCCTTCACCTGCACCTCGCCGCGCCGGGGGTCGACGTGGCCGACGAAACCGCCCTGGCCGGTGAACCACAGGCGGCCGTCGCCATCGAAGGCAGCGGTGTTCAGGTTGGTGTTCGGCGTGCCTTGGGGCAGTGGGTAACGCTTGACCTCGCGGCCCGGCCAGCTCACGCGCTGGATCGCGTTCTGCCCGCTGTCGGTGAGCCAGGCCGCCTTGTCGGGGCCTTGCACCACGCCGTGTGGCGACGAGCCGGGGCCCAGGGGCACCAGCTCGGCGCGGCCGCTGTTCGGGTCGAACCAGCCGAGGTGGCCGCTGCGCTGTGCGGTGAACCACACACCGCCATCGGGCGCGGGGGCCACGTCGTGGATGCCGGTCGGCTCGGGTGTGCGCAAGGGCCAGGACTGCATCGCCGCGGGCGGCGCCGCACGAGGGCCGGGGCCGCAGGCCAGCAGGGCGAGCGCGGCGATCGCGTCGCGCCGGTCGATCGACAACAGCGGGTCGGGCATGGCCACCTCCGGCATCGCATCCAGCATCGGGCCGAGTGTGGCGCCAGCCGCGTCCGCACGCCGCGGCGTGCGGACGCACCCCCGCTCACGCCATGGGTGGGTAGCCCGGCAGGCAGGTGTATTCCGTTAACCACTTTTGTTGAGCCGCGATCGTCTCTTTAGGAGAAAACGCAATACCAAAGTCATCGCTCGCGGTTACTATGTGTTTCCAAGCTGCAAACGTTTCCCATCCGGAAGCGTGGCCTCGGCGGTGCTCGGTTGGGTGCACTGGAGGAGGAGAGTTTGAATAGCATTCCAGGCCCCATCCTGAGGGCCATCGAGTCGCTGCATCTGCCGGCGATGCCGCAGATCCTGTTGCGCTTTCTGGAGGAAGCGGGCAGCGAGAGCGCATCGGTCGACACGCTTGCGCAACTCGTGATGCGTGACCCGGCGTTGAGCGCGCGCATGCTCACCGTGGCGAATTCGGCCGCGTTTCGCCGCAACGGCGAGATGCGCGGCATCAAACAATCCCTGATGGCGCTGGGCACGCGCATGGTGCGCACCATCGCCTCCTGCCTGGTGGTGCAGAGCGTGTTCGCCCGCATGTCCGATGCGCGCCCGCAAGACCTGGCCGGCTTCTGGCGCCATTCCCTGTTCGTTGCCGAGCTGGCCCGCGCCACCGCGGCCGAGCTGCAGGTCGGCGAGGTCGAGTGCGAAGAGGCCTACCTCGCCGGTTTGCTGCACGATGTGGGCCAGCTCGTGCTGCTCGGTGGCCTGGGCAAGGCCTACGGCACGCTGCTGTCGCGCAGCCAGAGCGAGACCGATCTCGTCGGCAACGAGCGCCCGGTGCTGGCCACCGACCACGCCGCGGTGGGGGCCTGGGTCGTCGACCAGTGGGAGCTGCCCTCGCTGATGGCCGACGCGATCCTGTTCCACCACTGGGATCTGAACCAGGTGGCCACCGCCGATCGGCTGACCCGTATCCTCTGGGCCGCGCACTTCGCGACCGTGGCGCTCGAGCCGGCCTGGAGCGTCCCGGCGGAGATCGATGGGGTCAGTGCGCTGATCGGCATCGAGACCGCGCGCTTTCGCGTGCTGCGCGACGAGGCGGCCAGGCGGGTGGACGCGATGGCCACCGCGCTCGGCGTGGCCGAGGCCCCCGCCGAGCAGACCCTGCCGCAGTGGACGGGCGGCGAGGGCGCCAACGGGGCCGACGAAGAACCGGCCGCCGAGGACGCCGAGTCGAGGCTGCTGGCCACCGCCTCGGCGATGGCGGCCATGCAGCCCCTGCAGCAGAACTTCATCGGCGACGGTGACGGCGACGACGCCGACATGCTGGTGGCCGTGCGCGAATCGGCCCGCATCCTGTTCGGCGTGCAGCGGCTGGCGCTGCTGCTGGCGCTGCCGGGCCAGGCGACGTTGTCGGGCGCCGGCATCGGCGGCCAGCCCGCTGCCCTGCAGCGGCTGGAGATCGTCCTGAAGAGCGGCGCCAGCCTGTGTGCCGACGCCGCGCTGAGCTGCCAGCCGCGATCGACCTTCGATACCGAGAATGCGGGCTCGCCGGCGCCGGCCGACGTGCAGATCGCGCGCGCACTCGGCGGCGCGTCCGGCAGCGACGGCCTGCTCTACATCCCGATCTGCGGCCCGCAGGGCGTCGTCGGCGTGATGGTCTGCGGCGTGTCCACCGTGCAGCACGCGCGGCTGCGCAAGCGCCTGGCCTGGCTGCAGAGTTTCGCCACCCTGGTCGGGGCCAGCGTGGTGTCGTCGCGGCGCACGCGCGAGCGTCGCCAGCAGATCGAGGCCGACGCGGCCGGGCGCTTCCGGCTGCAGGGGCAGAAGGTCGCGCACGAGGCGGCCAACCCGCTGGGCATCATCCGCAACTACCTGACCATCGTCGACCTGAAGCTGCCCGATTCGAAGGCGCTGGGGCAAGACATCGCGGTGCTGCGCGAGGAGATCGAGCGGGTCTCCACCATCATCCGCCAGCTTGGCGAGGACGCCGCGCCGGTGGCGGCGCCGTCCGGTGCGCTCGACCTGAATGCGCTTGTCGAAGGCATGCGCGCGCTGTACGGCGAATCGCTGTTCGGCAGCCGCGGCATCACGCTGGATGTGCAGCCGTCGCCCGAGCCGGCGCTGGCGCGCGCCGAACGCGACGGCGTCAAGCAGATCCTGTTCAACCTGTGGAAGAACGCGGCCGAAGCGGTGGCGCCGGGCAGCGAGGTGCAGACCTCGGTGACGCCGGGCGTCGACCAGAATGGCCGCCGCTACATCGAACTGTGCGTGAGCGACAACGGGCCCGGCCTGCCGGCCGACGTGCTGAAGTCGCTCTACCAACCGCTGGATCCTGCTCGCCAACCCGGCCGCTCGGGTCTCGGCTTGTCGATCGTTCGCTCGCTGGTGGACCGCCTCGAGGGCCACATCAGTTGCCGCAGCCGTGCCGGCCATGGCACCAGCTTCGCCGTGCTCCTTCCCGAATCCGAAAGGGTTGATGGATGATGAATCACCTGGTGCCGCCGGACAGCCACGCCAACCTGAGAGCCCTGGGAGGCACGGATGCCCGGCAGCGCATCCTGATCGTCGACGACGAACCGCGGATGCGATCGAGCCTGAAGAGCATTCTGGCTCGCCCGGACAGGGACATCATCGAGACCGACTCCGGCGCCGCCGCCAAGCGCGCGCTGGCTGGCGAGGCCATGAGCCTGGTGCTGTTGGACATCGGCCTGCCCGACATCTCCGGGCTGGACATGCTGCGCTGGGTCTCGCAGCGCCACCCCGACACGCCGGTGATCATGGTCAGCGGCGATGCGCGCATCGAATCGGCCATCCGCGCGCTGCGCTACGGTGCGGTCGAGTTCCTGCGCAAGCCCGACGAGCTCGATGCGCTGGCCGTCAAGGTCGATGCCGCGCTGGAGCGGCGCCGCCTGCAGAGCGAGCACCGGCTGATGACCGCGCAGCTCGCGCAGTCCGAGCGGCTGCACCGCTTCCTCGTCGACAACTCGCCCGACATCGTCTATGCGCTCGACGAGCACGGCCGCTTCAGCTACGTCAATCCGCGCGCCGAGTCGATGCTGGGCTTCAGCCGCGAGGAGCTGATCGGCCAGCCCTTCACGGTCATCGTGCACGAGCTCGACCGCTCGACCGCGCGCGAGATCACCGGCCGGCCGGCCGGCGACACCCGGGCGCTGGCGAACGTCGAGCTTCGCCTGTTGCGGCGGCGCGAGCCGCAGGTGGCCATGCCGCGCCCTTTTGTCGTGACGATGGTCAGCGCCGTGGCCATCTACGGCGATGACGACCCGGGCTCGCCCGCGGGGGCCCAGCGCTTTCTCGGCACCTACGGTGTCGCACGCGACATCACCGAGCGCAAGCGCGTGGAGGAGATGATCACCTTCCAGGCGCTGCACGACCAGCTCACCGGCCTGCCGAACCGGCGCCTGTTCAAGGACCACCTCGAGCTCGCGCTGGCGCAGGCGGCGCGGCGCGGCGAGAAGGTCGGGGTGATGTTCATCGACCTCGACCGCTTCAAGCTCGTCAACGACACCTACGGCCACTTCGAGGGCGACGAGCTGCTCAAGAGCTTCGCGCAGCGCCTGCGCGGCTGCGTGCGGGCGGGCGACACGGTGGCGCGGCAGGGCGGTGACGAGTTCACCGTGCTGCTGCCCGACCTGACGCAGGCCGAGGATGCCCTGGTCATCGCGACCAAGATCTTTGCCGAGCTGCAGCGGCCGTTCCAGGTCGGCGGGCGCGAGTTCATCGCCACGGCCAGCATCGGCATCTCGGTCTACCCGAACGATGGCGAGGGTGCCGAGAACCTGCTGCGCAACGCCGACATCGCGATGTACGCCGTCAAGACCAGCGGCAAGAACGGCAGCCGGCTGTTCACGGCCGAACTGAAGGCCGGTCACCTGCCGCGGCTGGAGCTCGAGCGCGACCTGCGCGACGCCATCCCGAACGGCGAATTCCGCCTGCACTTCCAGCCGCAGTTCAGCCTGCGCAGCGGCCGCGTGATCGGCGTCGAGGGCCTGATCCGCTGGGAGCACCCGGTGCACGGCCTGCTCTCGCCCGGCACATTCATCGAGCTGGCCGAGGAGAGCGGGCTGATCGGCTCGATCAGCGACTGGGTCGTCGAGGAGGCCTGCGGCCAGCTCGCGCGCTGGCACGCCGAGGGCCACGCGGGACTGCGCATGGCGGTGAACCTGTCGCCGCGCGAGTTCGGGCGCGCCGACCTGGTCGACCGCGTCGCTTCCAGCATCGCGCGCCACCGCCTGCCGCGCGACGTGTTCGAAATCGAGATCACCGAGAACGTGCTGCTGCAGGACGTGCCCGGCGTGATCGACAAGCTCAAGCAACTGCGCGAGCGCGGCGTGCGCATCTCGATCGACGACTTCGGCACGCGCTACTCGTCGCTCAACTACCTGCGCCGCTTCCCGATCAACGCGATCAAGATCGACCAGAGCTTCGTGCGCGACATCGTCGGCGGCGAGCGTGTCTCGCCGATCATCCACGCCATCATCGGCATCGCGCGCGGCTTCGACCTGCAGCTCGTCGCCGAGGGCGTCGAGACCGAGCTGCAGCGCCAGGTGCTCGCCGACTTGGGCTGCGACGAGATGCAGGGCTACCTGTTCGCCCCGCCGTCGGTGGCCAGCGCGATGGCGCCGATGCTGCTGGCGCACCGGCCCACGGCGCAGGCGGCCTGACGCTCGGGCGGGCCGGCTTCAGAAGGCGCCCGGGTCGCCTGGAAACACCACCGGCGACTCGTAGCCGTCGGCCGACACGGCCGAGACGCCGAAGAACCAGTCGTCGATGACCACGTTCATCAGCGTCAGCCGGTTCGGCGGTTGCGCGTCGGCCGGCACGTCGCGGTGGTAGCGCCACTGCGGCTCGGTGGTGCTGCGCCACCAGACGCGGTAGCCAGCCGCGCCGGGCACCGGCTCCCACCTCAGTGTGGTGTCCGGCGACACGGCACCCTCGATCGCCACGCCCTGGGGCGGCGCCGGCGCGTTGGCCAGCGCGGCCAGCGTGACGAGGTTCAGCCGCGTCACCTGCGCGAGGTAGTCGAAGTCGACGAACTCGATCGTGTCGCCGTAGGGCACGCCGTGCTCGGTGCGCAGGTCCTGGTGCTGGTGGGTGTAATCCTCGTGCGCCTCGGTCACGCGCACCGCCGGGAAGCCGAGCTCAAGGAACGAGACCTGGTCGCCGCCACGGCCGTAGCGGTCGGTGCGGTAGACCATCTCGACGCGCAGGTTGGTCAGGTGCGCTTCCGCCTGCGCGGCCATGAAGCGCGCGAGGTTGCGCGAGGGTGAATCGAGCTCGCCGCCGTTGTAGCGCCGCTTGTTGGCCTGGGCCGGTGTCTCGGTAGCCTTGGTGCCCTCGGAGAACACCCGCACCGTGGCGTTGTCGTGCACGCCGTCCTGGCCGTGGCTGCTGCCGATGATGTCGTTGTTCAGG
Source organism: Ideonella sp. (assembly GCF_035254525.1). GTDB lineage: Bacteria > Pseudomonadota > Gammaproteobacteria > Burkholderiales > Burkholderiaceae_C > Ideonella. Next base: position 22,180 of record NZ_DATFAN010000215.1, read on the forward strand.
TCGGCCTCGACCTGCCAGCCCTGGGTGCGTGCATACGCGGCCAGCACCTTGCCGCCGTACAGGCCCTGCTCCTCGCCCGACAGCGCGGCATAGACGATGGTCGCGCGAAAGCGGTGCTTCGACAGCACGCGCGCCGCTTCGAGCACGGCGGCCACGCCGGAGGCGTCGTCGTTGGCGCCAGGGGCGTCGCTGGTCGCGTTCATGATGTCGGACACGCGTGAGTCCAGGTGGCCGGTGATCAGCACGACGCGGTTCGCATCGCTCGTGCCACGCTGGATCGCGACGATGTCCATCACCTCGGCCGGCTGCGGGATGCGCGGGCCGGTGAAAGTCTGCGACGGGGCCACGACCTCGAGGCACTGGCCGCAACCCGACGAGATCTCGCCGAAGCGCCGCTGCACCCAGCGCCGCGCGGCACCGATGCCGCGGGTTTCCGACCGGGTGTCCGACAGGGTATGGCGGGTGCCGAAGCCGACCAGCGAGACGATGGTGCCTTTCAACTCGGCCGGGTTCACGGCCGCGGCCACCTCGTCGAGCAGCGCGGGTTCGGTCGCCGCATCGGCGACGCCGGCCAGCGACGACAGGGCGGCGGCGAGGCCGGCAGCGATGGCAGGGCGGGTCAGGGGCACGGCGTTTCCTTCGCGGCAGGTCGGCAGGGGGTGGCACGCAGTCTACGGCGGCCGGCGCGTGGCCTGATTTTGAGCAAGGTTCGGCCAGGGCCGGCTCCCCACAATCGGTGGCATCGGGCGGCGTGTGCCCGACACCGAGAGGCCCCCGATGCGCTGGCTCAAGCCCTTCATCGAACACATGACGCTCGCGTCGGCGGTGCTGCTCGCGGCCTGCGCGGTCGAGTGGCAGAACGCCCAGCCCGCACAGGAGCTGGCGCGCCAGGCCAGGCCGCCCGGCTCGGTCTACACCGGTTGGCGTGTCTTCCAGGACCGCTGCGCACGTTGCCACGGCCCGGCCGCGACCGGCACGGCCGACGGCCCCGACCTGCTGCCGCGTGTGCGCGAGATGGGCCCGCGCCGTTTCGTCGGCCTGGTGCTGCAGCGCTACGACTGGTCCACGCCCTCCGGCGAGGCGCGCAGCGAAGGTGCCTTGCGCGAGGCCTGGATCGAGGACGTGCTGCAGCGCCGCGAAGGCCCGCTGACGATGCCGGCCTGGGAAGGCGAGCCGCGCGTCCACGCCCACATCGCTGATCTGTACGCCTACCTCTCGGCCCGCGCCGAAGGCACGCAAGGCCCGGGCCGGCCCGCGCCTTGAGCGCCGGGGCGCCGCACGCAGCGCCGCATGCGGGGCCCATGATGGACAGCGACGAGATCCGCGCCGTGGTGCTGGCGGCGATCGGCACGATCGCCCCCGAGGCCGACCTTCGCCAACTCGCGCCGGCGCGGCCGCTGCGCGAGCAGATCGAGCTCGATTCGATGGACTGGCTCAACCTGGGCGCCGAACTGCAGCACCGGTTGTCGATCGAGATCCCGCCGGCAGACCAGCAACGGTTCGACACGCTGGACGCGATCGTCGGCTACCTCGCCGCGCGGGGGGCGGCGCTGCCCCCGCCGGCATCGCCGGCGCCGGCCGTCGGTTTGCCCGCCGTGCTGCCCTGCACCCGCCACTGGGTGGCCGGCACGGCGGTCACGGTGCGGCCGATGCAGCCCGGGGACCGCGCGGCAGAGGCCGAGTTCGTCCAGCATCTGTCCCCCGAAGCCCGCTACCTGCGCTTCATGGTCACGATGCGCAGCCTGTCCGACGGCAAGCTCGACTACCTCACCCGCGTGGACCAGGACCACCACGTCGCGCTGGTCGCTGCCGCCGAGCAGGGCGGCCAGCCGGCGTTGCTCGGGGTGGCGCGCTACATCGTCGACAACACCGGCACCGGCTGCGAATTCGCGATCGCCGTCGACGACGCCTGGCACGGCACCGGCCTGGCCGGCATCCTGATGCAGGCCCTGGTCGATCACGCCCGCAGGCGCGGGCTGGCGACGATGGAAGGCCTGGTGCTGCGGACCAACACGGCGATGCTCAGGTTCGCGCGCCAGCTCGGCTTCGAGCAGCATCGCGATCCGCAGGATCGCGACACGGTGACGGTGCGGCGCGCGCTCTGATGCCGCTGTCGGAGTCGACACGCCACGCGCATGCCGGGCACGCAGCGCCGCAGCGAGCTCAAGCCAAGGCGCCGGCCGTCTCCTGCATCCGCGCGCTGACCTCGCCCAGGTGGTGCAGCGTGTCGCCGAACTGCATCTCGATCATCGTCAGCCGCTTGAAGTAGTGGCTGGCGATGTATTCGTCGGTCACGCCGATGCCGCCATGCAGCTGGATGCACTGCTGGCCGACGAAGCGGGCCGCGTTGCCGATCTGCACCTTGGCCTGGGCGATGGCCTGGCGGCGGCGCGGCTCGGGGTCATTCAGGCGCAGCGTCGCGTAGTAGCTCATCGAGCGGGCGAGCTCGAGCTGCATCTTCACGTCGGCAATGCGGTGACGCAGCGCCTGGAAGCTCGCGAGCGTGGCGCCGAACTGCTTGCGCGTGTTCATGTAGTCGACGGTGATCGCGACGAGCTTGTCCATCACACCGACGCCTTCGGCACAGACCGCGGCGATGCCCACATCGATGCCGGCCTGCAGCGCCTGCAAGCCATCGATGGTGATGAGCTGCGCCGGCGTGTCGGCCAGCGTCAGCTCGGCGGCGCGGGCGCCGTCCTGCGTCGGATAGCCGCGCACCGTCACGCCGGGTGCGCCGCGCTCGACGAGGAAGAGCGCAATGCCGGTGTCGTCGTCATCGCCGCCGCCCAGGTTGGCCGGCACGATGAAGGCATCCGCCTCGTCGCCGGCCGGCACCACGCTCTTGACGCCGCTGAGGTGGTGGGCGCCGCCTGCCTGGGCGGCGCGGGTCGCGACGCGGTCGAGGTGGTAGCGCGCGCCGCGCTCCTGGTGCGCGAGCACGACGAGCGCCGTGGCGTCGGCGATCTTGGGCAGCCACGCGGCCTGCAGCGCCTCGGGCGCATGCGCCAGCAGCGCCGGTGCGATCAGCGCGCTTTGCGCCAGCGGCGCGTTGACGAGGCCGCGGCCGAGCTCTTCCATCACCACCATCGCCTCGACCGGGCCGAAGCCCATGCCGCCATGCGCCTCGGGCACGGCCAGCGCGGTGAGGCCCAGCCCGGCCAGCTCGCCATAGACCTCGCGCGTGGCGCCGCCCGCTCTCGCGACCGCGTGCCGGCGCTCGAACGAGAAACCCTTGTCAACCCAGCGGGCCACCGCGTCGCGCAGCGAGACCTGGTCGTCGGTGAAGTCGAAATCCATGCTCAGGCTCCCAGGACCGTTTGCGACACGATGTTGCGCTGCACTTCGTTGCTGCCGCCGTAGATCGTCGTCTTGCGGTAGTTGAAGAAGGTGCTGGCCAGCGGCGCGCAGTGCGCGGCGCCACCGGGCCACAGGCCGCCCAGCGCCTGGTCGCCCTGCCAGCCGGCGTCCATCGCCTCGTGCAGGTAGGGCCAGGCGAAGGGGCCGGCGGCCTGCATCATCAGCTCGCTGTAGCGTTGCTGGATCTCGCTGCCACGGATCTTCAGCAGGCCCGCGATGTCCAGGCTCTGCTTGCCGCTCTTCTCGGCGCTGAGCACGCGCAGCACCAGCATCTCGAGGGCGACGATGTCGACTTCGAGCAGCGCGATCTGGTCGCGAAAGCGCAGGTCGTCATACACACCCTCGGCCTTCGCGATGCGCTTCAGGCGCTCGAGCTCGCGCTTGGAGCGGTTCACGTCGGCGATGTTGGTGCGCTCGTGCGCCAGCAGGTGCTTGGCGTAGGTCCAGCCCTTGTTCTCCTCGCCGATCAGGTTCTCGGCCGGCACCTCGACGTTGTCAAAGAAGACCTCGTTCACCTCGTGCTCGCCGTCGAGCATGATGATCGGCCGCACCGTCACGCCGGGCGACTTCATGTCGATCAGCAAGAAGCTGATGCCGGTCTGCGGCTTGCCTTCGGTGCTGGTGCGCACGAGGCAGAAGATCCACTCGCCGTACTGGCCCAGCGTTGTCCAGGTCTTCTGGCCGTTGACGAGGTACTTGTCGCCCGAACTTGTCGAGATACGTTCGGCACGGGTCTTGACGGAGGCGAGATCCGAGCCCGAGCCCGGCTCGGAATAGCCCTGGCTCCACCAGACCTCACCCGAGGCAATGCCGGGCAGGAAGCGCCTTTGCTGCTCGGGCGAGCCGAAGGCCATGATGACCGGCGCCACCATCACCGGGCCGAAGGGCACGATGCGCGGCGCGCCGGCCAGGGCGCATTCCTCTTCGAACAAGTGCTTCTGCACCGCATTCCAGCCCGGGCCGCCGAACTGCTGGGGCCAGGCATAGCCCAGCCAGCCCTTGGCACCGAGGATCTTGGCCCAGCGCTGCATGTCGTCGCGCGTCAGGCGCATCGAATTGAGCACCTTGTGGCTCAGCTCGGCCGGCAGGTTGGCGCGCACCCAGTCGCGCACCTCGTGGCGGAAGGCCTGCTCTTCCGCGGTCAGGTTCAGGTCCATCGCTGGCTTGTCTCCGGTTGATCAGGCTTTGTAGCACGACCGTGCTTTTTTGCCTTGTCCCGTGCGCGACAGACGCTGGCCCGACGGCGACTACTCCACCCGCCGCACCCGTGCCGTCCGGTTGGACTGCTCGAACTCCAGGTAGAACGCGCCGAGCGCGCCGCGCCGGACGGTGACCTTGGGGTCGCGCAGGTTCATCACCGCGTTGCTGTCGTCGATCACCTGCCAGACCTGCCCGTTGGCCAGCTTGATGCGCTCGCGCGGGCCCCAGCCATCGAAGCGGCCGGGGATGTGGCTCTCGATCGAGGGCAGCGCCTCTTTCGCGGTGCGCTGCTCGAAGCCGAAGTTCTCGGGTGTGAAGGCGACGGGCGGCGGCGCGGCGCGCAGCGCGCCGGGCGGCGGGGCCGGCGGCAGGCGCAGATCGTCGTAGCAGGCCAGGCGAAGCTGCGGGTCGTCACGCGTGCGGCAGGCCTGGATCGCGTCGACCAGCGAGGGCTGCGCCCAGGCCGGTGCCGCGGCCAGCAGGGCGCAGCCCAGCGCATGGGGCAGAAGGTGCTTCAGCGCGTTCATCGTGGGGTTCTTTCAGGGCTTCTTCTCGAGCCGCATCGTGTCACCCTCGCGCCGCATGTTGAAGCGCGACAGGAAATTGTTGCCCAACAGGATGTGGGGCATGTTGGCCGGCACCACGCCCGCGGTGAGGTTGTAGACCTCGACGTCGCCGATGCGAACCGAGTTCAGGCTGACCTCGTAGACCGGCACGTTGCCGCCGGCCGTGTTGGCCATGCCCCGGCGGCCACCGTCGTACTTCAGGCCCAGGCGCTGCGCATCGGCGACGCCCATGGCGATCGTCGTCGCGCCGGTGTCGACCATGAAGGTGGCGCTCTTGCCGTTGATCGTGCCGTCGGCCAGGAAATGCCCGCCGGGGCCCATCGGGAGCACGATCGCGCTGCCGCCACCGCCGCCGCCCCCACCGCCCAGGCTGACCGGCGCGGCGCCCAGGCGCAGCGTCAGGGGTTTGCCGCCGATCAACACCACCGCCTCGTCGGCGCCCAAGGAACGCAGCGTGACGCCCTTGGCGCTGCCACCGACGGCCATGGTCTGCATCTGGCCATCGATGACGAGGATGGCTTTCGAGCTGCCCAGCGTGCCCGACAGCAGCACGCTTTGCGCGCGGGCCGGCGCGGCCAGCCAGGGCGCCGTCGCCAGCGCCGACAAGGTGAGCACGGCGCGGCGGCGGGGGGCATGCATGGGGTGGGCTTTCAGTCGCGGAAGTTGTTGAACGAGAGCGGTACTTCCGTCACATCCTTGCGCAGCAAGGCCATGGTGGCTTGCAGGTCGTCGCGCTTGGCGCCGGTGATGCGCACCGTGTCGCCCTGGATGGCGGCCTGCACCTTCAGCTTGCTCTGCTTGACGAGTTGCTGGATCTTCTTGGCCGTGTCGCTGTCGATGCCGGCCTTGACCGGCACGACGAGCTTGAGCTTGTCGCCGCCCAGTTTCTCGGGCTTGGCGGTCAGGTCGAGGAAGCGCACGTCGACGTTGCGCTTGCTCAGCTTGGCCAGCAGCACGTCCTTCACCTGGCCGAGTTGGAAGTCGCTGTCGGCGAAGAGCGCGAGCGTCTTGTCCTTGCCTTTGTCGGCGAGTTCGATGCGCGCATCCGAGCCCTTGAAATCGAAGCGGGTGCCGATTTCCTTGTTGGCCTGTTCGGTCGCGTTGCGCAGTTCAACGAGGTTAGGTTCGAGGACGGTATCGAAGCTGGGCATGGTAAGTCAGGGTGAATCCGGAGGATCGACGAAAATTCTGCCATGCAGGACCCTAAGCCGGCCACCACCGGAACCCTCGCCATCGAGAACGACGCGCCTTTGCGCCGGCACAACAGCTTCGGCCTGCCGGCCACGGCGCGGCGCCTGGTGCGCATCACCGGTGATGCCGATGTGCGGCGCGTGCTGGCCCACCCCGAGCTGGGCCGGGCGCCGAAGTTCGTGCTCGGCGGCGGCAGCAACGTGATCCTGACGCGCGACATGCCCGAACTGGTGCTGAAAGTCGAGGTGCGCGGCTTGCGGCTGGTCAACGAAACCGACGAGGCGGTGATCGTCGAGGCCGGTGCCGGCGAAGCCTGGCACGATCTGGTCGCCTGGACGCTGGACCACGGCTGGCCGGGCCTGGAAAACCTCGCGCTGATCCCGGGCACGGTCGGCGCCGCGCCGGTGCAGAACATCGGCGCCTACGGGCTGGAGCTGGCCGATCGTTTCGAATCGCTGGACACGGTGGATCTGGTGACCGGCCGCACCGTGACGCTGAACCGCGCGCAGTGCAGGTTCGGCTACCGCGAGAGCCTGTTCAAGGGCGCGCTGGCCGGCAAGAGCGTGATCACGCGGGTGCGGGTGCGGCTGCCCAGGCCGTGGCAGCCGGTGCTCGGCTACCTCGATCTCGAGCGCAAGATGGCCGAGACGGGCAACCATGCCCCGGATGCGCGCACGGTCTTCGACTGGGTCTGCGCGATCCGCCGCGCCAAGCTGCCCGATCCGGCCGAGATCGGCAACGTGGGCAGTTTCTTCAAGAACCCGCTGGTCAGCGCCGAGCAGTGCCGCGACATCATCACCCGCGACCCGCACGTCGTGCACTACCCGATGGCCGACGGCCAGTTCAAGCTCGCCGCCGGCTGGCTGATCGACGCCTGCGGCTGGAAGGGCAAGGTGATCGGCCACGCCGGCGTCTACGAGAAGCAGGCGCTGGTGCTGGTGAACAAGGGCGGCGCGATCGGCTCCGAGGTGGTCACGCTGGCCCGGGCGATCCAGGAGAGCGTGTACGGCCGCTTCGGCATCCGGCTGGAGCCGGAGCCGGTGATTGTTTGACCCCCACGCCCCCTGCCGGGGGCTGCCCCCAGGGCCACGGAGGGGCCCTTCGGACCCCCGGGGCTCGCGCAGCGGACCGGCCAAGCCGGATCCGCGCACGCCACTTGATGGGCGGCGGCTCCTGCGGAGCGCCTTCTGTTCTGTCTACGCGACGAAGCCCAGGCGCCGGCACAGGGTGTGGGTATCTGCCCACAGGCGGCGCAGCACGCCGGCCTCGGCCTCGGCGTCGGCGGGGGTCCATGGCGCGGCGTGGTGCTCGATCGCTTCGGCCCGCACCGCCAGCGCGGCACAGCCCAGCAGCTGCGCCGCGCCCTTGAAGCGGTGCGCAACCGTCGGCACATCGGCGCCGTCGACGTGCTCGAGCGCGGCCTGCAGGTCGGCCCAGGCGTGGCTGTCGTCGGTGAAGAAGCCTTCCAGCAGCGGGCGCACGCCCTCGAGCGAGATCAGGCCGCACAGCTCGCCGATGGCGCCGATGTCGAGCAGGGCCCCGTTGCCGCGGGGGGAGGGGGCCTTCGCGGGCGCGGCCGCGGGTGACGAGGGCGCAGCCAGCGGGGGTGGCGCCGTGGCCGGCGCCGGGCCCGGCACGCCGAACAGATCGAGCAGCAGCGCATCGAGCTCGGCCGGCTGGAAGGGCTTGGTCAGGTGGGCATCGGCGCCGGCTTCGCGAGCCCGGTCGCGGGCCGCGTCGAAGGCGTCGGCAGTGACGGCGATGATCTTCACCCGGCGCAGCGGTGGTGGTTTGGCGCGCAACGCGCGGGTGGCGCTCAGGCCGTCCTGCACCGGCATGTGCACGTCCATCAGCACCAGGTCGGGCATGGCGCGCTCGGCTTCGGCCAGCGCCTCGGTGCCGTTGTCGGCAAAGCGCACGCGGTGGCCGGCGCGCTGCAGCAGCGCGCCGAGGTACTGGCGGTTGACGGCATGGTCTTCGGCGACCAGCACGTCCAGCGGGCGCGGCAGGTGACGCGCGCGCGGGCGGGCGTCGGCGGCCGGCTCGGCCAGCGCTTCGGCGGGCAGCACCGGCAGCGGCAGCACGAGGCTGAACTCGCTGCCTTCGCCGGGGCGGCTGTCGACGTCGATGTCGCCGCCCATCAGCCGGGCGAGGCCGCGCGAGATTTCCAGCCCGAGCCCGGTGCCCCCCTGGGCGCGGGTGACGCTGGTGTCGGCCTGGCCGAAACGCTCGAACAGGTGCGCACGCGCGGCGGCGTCGATGCCGATGCCGGTGTCGCGCACGTGGAAGGCGAACCAGGCCACGTTGGCCGGCGTCGGCCCGGCGCCCGGGTTCGGCGTGGCGAGTCGCTCGACGCGCAGTTGCACCCGGCCGGCCGCGGTGAACTTGATCGCGTTCGACAGCAGGTTGAACAGGACCTGCTTCAGCCGCGTGGCATCGGCCCGCACGGCCACCGGCAGGCCCGGCGCGAGTTGCAGCTCCAGCGCGAGCTGCTTGGCCTCGGCGGCCGGCGCCATCGCGGCGTGCACCGATTGCGCCAGCGCGGCCAGGTCCACCGGGCCCAGGTGCAGCGCCAGGCGGCCGTCTTCGAGCCGCGAGACATCCAGGATGTCGTTCAGCAGCGCGAGCAGGTGCTGCGTCGATTCGCGGGCCGTGTGCAGCGTGCGGCGCTGGTCCTCGTCGAGCCGGCTGTCGTCGAGCAGGCTCAGCATGCCCAGCACCCCGTTGAACGGCGTGCGCAGCTCGTGGCTCATGTTGGCTAGGAACACGCTCTTGCTCTGGTTGGCCACCTCGGCGGCCGCGCGGGCGGCGTCGAGCCGCTGTGCGAGCTCGGCCAGCTCTGCCTGGCGTTGCGAGGCGGCGTGCAGCTGACGCACGAGCAGCAGCGCGAAGCCCAAGGTCACTAGGCTTTGCAGCAGCGTCAGTGCGAGGGTGGTGCGCTGGTGCTCGTGCAGCGCACGGTCGCGCTGGCTGCTGCGCTGCACCGCAAACTGGCTGGCCAGCTGCGTCAGTTCACGCACCGGGACGAACAGCGCGTCGGCCTGTGCGCGCAAACGGGCCACATCGTCGGCCGTGAGCATGGCCTCGCTGTTGTCGGCCAGCAGCGGGTCGGCGTGCCGCACGAAGTCGTTCAGGCGGGCCAGCGTGGCCAGGTGCTGCGGCGTGCCGGGCAGCTCGGCATGCACGCGCTGCGGGTCGACCAGCGCGATGCGGCTGACGAAGATCTCGTAGCGCTTGCGCAGTTCGTCGACCGCGGCGGTCGTCGGCGCCTGGCCGGCGGGCATGTCCTCCAGCCCGTCCTGCAAGGCGTGGAATTCGGTTTCGAGCTGGAAGAAGCTCCAACTCGTGTTGTTGTCGGCGAGCGCTTCGGCCCGGCCGATCAACCCGTCCAGCCGTGCCTGCAGCCAGATGGTGGCCGCGAGCATCGCCGCCAGCACGGCCCCCACGCCCCACAACAGCCGGGAAACCGCCGCGGGCGGCCGGGGCGAGGTCACGATTGCACGATCAGTCGGCGCACCTGCCACGCCGAGCGCGCGTAGTAGCGCTCGGAGCGCAGCTGCGGGTCGCTGTCGAAGGGGTAGACGATGAACAGCGGCCCCTTGTCGCGCACACGCATCGCCTCGCCGTTGTGCAGCCGCGCCAGCACGACATCGAACTGTGCGGTGTCATCGACCGGAATCTCGCAGCGGTAGTCGTTCAGCGCCACGGCGACAAGCCGCTGGCCGGCCGCCCCGACCTCGGCCAGCACGTCGCGCAGCAAGGGGCCGGTGAAGGTCTGCGGGCCCTGGTGCCATGGCGTGTGGGTCACGAGTTGCCGCTGCGGCAGCGCGGCCAGCATCTCGAGGTCGAAATCGGCCCGCGCATCGGCATTGGTGCGGCGGATCTGGCCGTCGATGCTCAGTACCACCGTGCCGTGCGGCTGCGCCAGCAGCGCTGCGCGCGGCGGCACGGCGGCGTGCGCCCCACCCCAGGCAAGCAGGCCGGCCAGGCAGCGGCGGCGGGTCAGCAACAGGGTGGACATGGGGGCGAGAAGGGCAGCGGCCGCCGCGCTGGGCGGCCCACGGAATCGGCGGGAAATTGTAAGCGGCACCCCGGTCAACACCGGGGCGGCAAGGGTTGCTTGTCGCGCCTGCGACAGGTGGCCCTCGGGTGGCCCCGGTGGCGAGCCGCCGATCGGCGGGCTATACCCCGGGGCATGGCTGCCGCGCCGGCTGCCGCCCCTTCGTTCATCCGGACTGGACCGCCATGATCCCTGCCCACCGCCCGCACCTGAAGCACTGGCCGCGCCGGCTGCCGCTGGAGTTGACCGTGCCCGAGACCACGCTGTGGTTCAACCTCGAGGTCTCGGCCGCGCGCTACCCGCGCAAGCCGGTCACCTGGTTCCTGGGCCGCGCGATGAGCTACGCCGAGCTCAAGGCCCAGGCCGAGGCGCTGGCCGGCTGGCTGCAGCGACAGGGGGTGGGCAAGGGGGACCGCGTGGCGATCTTCCTGCAGAACTGCCCGCAGTTCCTGGTCGCGTTCTACGCGGTGATGCGGGCCGATGCGGTGGTGGTGCCGGTCAACCCGATGAACCGGGCCGACGAGTTCGGCCACTACATCAGCGATCCGGAGACCAAGGTGGTCATCTGCGCCGCCGACCTGGCCGGCATCGTGGCCGAGGCGAACGGCCGGCTGCCCGAGGCGCAGCGCGTGCGCGCCGTGCTCGCCACGCGCTATGCCGATGCGCTGCCCGACACCATTCCGCCCGAGCAGGCCCCGCAGCCTGCGATTCTGCAGTGGCTGCTCGCCGACCCGGCGCTGCCCGCCGGCTGCACGCGCTGGACCGATGCGCTGGCCGCTGGTTTCGCGCCCGCCGGGCCGCCGCAGGCGCAGCCCGACGACCTGGCCCTGCTGCCCTACACCTCGGGCACGACCGGCCTGCCAAAGGGGTGCATGCACACCCACCGCACGCTGCTGCCCAACGCGATCGGCGGGGGTCTGTGGGGCTTTGCCTCGGCCGAGTCGATCAGCCTCGCGGTGGTGCCGATGTTCCACATCACCGGCATGCTCTATGGCGTGATCGGGCCGGTGATGTCGGGCCTGACGATGGTCGTGCTGCCGCGCTGGGACCGTGAACTCGCCGGGCGGCTGATCTCGCACTACCGGGTCACGCACTGGACCTGCATCCCGACGATGATCATCGACCTGTTCGCAAGCCCGAACTACAAGAGCTTCGACCTGTCGAGCCTGGTGTATCTCTCGGGCGGCGGTGCCGCGATGCCCGAGGCCGTGGCGCAGCGCCTGCTCGACGAGTTCGGCCTGAGCTTCGCCGAGGGCTACGGCCTGACCGAGACCGCGGCACCCAGCCACGCCAACCCGCCCGAAAAGGCCAAGCTGCAGTGCCTGGGCATGCCGATCTTCGGCGTCGATTCGATGGTGGTCGACCCCGAGACCCTCGAAGAACTGCCGATCGGCCAGACGGGCGAGATCATCACCAGCGGCCCGATGGTCTTCCAGGGCTACTGGAAACATCCCGAGGCCACGGCCGCGGCGTTCGTCGAGAGGGACGGTCGGCGCTACTTCCGCACTGGCGACCTGGGCCGCATGGACGAGGACGGGTACTTCTTCCTCACCGACCGGCTCAAGCGGATGATCAACGCCAGCGGCTACAAGGTCTGGCCGTCGGAGGTCGAGCTGCTGCTGTACGGCCACCCGGCGGTGGCCGAGGCCTGCGTCATCGCCGCCAAGGACGAATACCGCGGCGAGACCGTCAAGGCCATCGTGGTGCTGCGTGCCGAGGCCAAGGGCAAGGTGACCGAGCAGGACGTCATTGCGTGGGCCCGTGAGCACATGGCGGCCTACAAGGTGCCGCGCATCGTGCAGTTCGCCGACACGTTGCCCAAGTCGGGCTCGGGCAAGGTGATGTGGCGGATGTTGCAGGAGGCCGAAGCAAAGGCCTGATTGTCGATGCGGAAACGCTTACACCCTGGTACGCCGGCTGGCATCGACACGGCCTAACGCCGGGCACGCGCTACACCGGTGGCTCGGTGGGCTTTGATGGCACCGAAGGCGGCTGGAGCAATGACCAGTGGTTCGGCGGCCTGGAAGCCGTGCCCGGTAGTTCGTCGCGGCGGGCAGCGACTTCCATCTTCACGCCGGCAGCCCGGTCATCAACGCGGGCAGCGGCGCAGTCTCAGCGCTCGTCAAGGACGACCTGGACTTGCGCCGTCGGCCAAAGTTGGGCACCTGCGACATCGGAGCGTACGAAGCACTGGTGCCTTGAGCAACGTCGCCGCCGTAAGGGACGCCCGCTAAGATCCGCCCCCATCGCCGCGCGGACGACCCCCATGTCGAGGGGCCGCTGACGCATCTGAGGGAGGGTGATATGGAATTGGTGTCTTGGCACGCACTGCTGAGCGCTGCGCGCGCGTTCGTCGCGGTGGCGGTTGCCGCCGCTGGCCTGTCGGCCTGCGATGGGCCGACGCACCCGCCGCCGCGGATGGAGCTGACAGTCACCTCCACCGATGCGCCAGCAGCCGTCCGCGGCGAGGATTCGCACTTCCTGATCACGGTCACCAACCCCTCCTCGCACGAGGTGAGGGATGTCGAGCTCCTGGAGTTCACGGACTACGCCAAGACGGGCTTCCGCTCGGCGACCTGCAGCGCTCGGGGTGGCGCTACTTGCCCTGACTTGACGCCGGGCCCATGGACCACGCCGGTGATGCCTGCAGGCAGCTCGCTCACCTTCGACGTGGCGGTGGCTGTCTACTTCACCGTGACTTCGACTTTTGAGAATGTCTTTATCGTCCAATCGTCGCGCCGTCTTGACAGCGTGAGCGCCACGGGCCATGGCGCCGTAGTGGCTGATGCGCGCTCCGGCACCTATCGCATCTACGGCAGCGGAGGTGGTCTTTCGAACGCCACGCTGGAGATGATGGGCAACACCTTGACGCTGGACGATGGCGAAACCTCGCCCATCCACAAGCTGGACGATGGCAGCTATTTGTCGTCGAACGGCGTCCGGTTCGGCACAGGGCTCGACGTGTTGATTGGCCAGATCGATGCCGATGGCGGGCCGGAGCCCTTCATCGCTGCCCGCCGCTTCGTTACTGCCGCAGCAGAGCTCGACGGGCTCTCATTCAACATGTTCGCGAGTGACTTCGCCGGTGGAGGTGCTCGCCAGACGCGCGCGTTCGCGGCATGGTTCGAGGGAAATACGTTGACGACGTGTACCGACTCGCTTCTCTCTGCAGAGAACTGCCCCGCCGCGTCGCTGCGCCATTACGACCTGACCGTCGTCGACGGCATCTTCACCGGGGTCGACGCGATCCACGGCGACAGCCAGAAGTTCCAGGTGGCGAAGTCCGGCAGCTCGCTCGTCTTCCTTCGCGCCGACACGGGCCCCGACTTCCATGGCCTGCAGGTGGGCATCGCGGTCCAGGGTTGGGCAGAGGAACTCGTCGCCTTCGGGACCAACACGAGGGGTGATTGGGGCTGGGTACGAATATGGGCCACCAACTATCTCGCGAACTGGACAACAGCGAGCTCGGCAACCGTGGACGAATCCGCCTCGATGTCGCCGGTACCTGGTGCGAACAGCGGCCTGTCGCAGGGACAAAGATCGAGTGACGGCGCGACGATCTACGCGGCGTTCGATACGGCGCTGGCCGTGGTCATTGCCGACGGCGAACTGCAGCTCTTTTCTGAGTTGCCGCCGCTGCCCTGACGGCGGTGTCGGCGCGCGCCCTCGCGCCGCACCGGCGCGCCCGAGTTTGCGCAGGCTGCGGCGCCTTGGGCCACACCTCAGAACAACGACTTCCCCGTCAGTGTCGTGAATCTCTCCAGCGCGTGGCTGCCGGCCAGCGAGTTGCCTGAGGGCTCGAGCTCGGGTGACCAGACGCACACCCCGAGCTGGCCGGGGATGTGGCCGACGATGCCGCCGCCGACGCCGCTCTTGCAGGGGATGCCAACGCGGTAGGCGAAGTCGCCGGCGGCGTCGTAGGTGCCGCAGGTCAGCATCAGGGCCGACAGGCGCTTGGCCGAGCTGGCGTCGAGGATGCGCTCGCCGCTCCACGGGTTGACGCCGCCGTTGGCGAGAAAGGCCACCGCGCGCGCCAGGTCCACCGCGTCCATGCGGATCGCGCAGTGGCGGCAGTAGGCATCGATCACCTCCTCGACCGGGTTGACGAGGTTGCCGAAGCTGCGCATGAAGTGGGCCATCGCGCGGTTGCGAAAGCCGGTGGCCAGCTCGCTTCGGGCGACGCGGTCGTCGTACTGGATCGTGGCGTTGCCCGTCAGCCGCCGCACGAACTCGACCAGCGCCGTCTCGGGGTTGACGAAGCGCGTGCACAGCACGTCGGTGACGACCAGCGCGCCAGCGTTGATGAACGGGTTGCGCGGCTTGCCCTGCTCGGTCTCGAGCTGCACCAGGGAGTTGAACGCGGTGCCCGAGGGCTCGCGCCCGACACGGGCCCACAGCGCGTCGCCCTCGCACTGGAAGGCCAGTGTCAGCGCGAATAGCTTGGACACCGACTGGATCGAAAAGGGCACGCGCGCGTCGCCCGCCGCGTGCACCGTGCCGTCGAGCGTGACGACCGCCATGCCGAACTGATCGCCGCGCACCTTGGCCAGCTCGGGGATGTAGGCCGCGACCTGGCCGTGGCCGAGCAGCGGTTGGACCTCGGCGTGAATCTGGTCGAGGATGGACTGGTAGTCGGTGGGCGTTGGCGCAGGCATTCAGCGTGTGGCGGGTATCGGCTGGGGTGCGAAGCCTAACGGCCGAGCTGCTGCCACAGGTAGGCGATCTCCAGCGCCTGGCGGTCGGCGCGCTGCGCGTTGTCGGCCGCGGCGCTGTGGCCGCCCTCGATGTACTCGTGGTAGAGCACCGGGTGGCCCTGCTCCATCATGCGCGCGGCCATCTTGCGGGCGTGGCCGGGGTGAACGCGGTCGTCGCGCGTGCTGGTGACGATGAAGGGCTTGGGGTAGCGAACGCCGGGCTTGAGGTTCTGGTAGGGGCTGTACTTCGAGATCCAGGCCCATTCCTCGGGAACGTCGGGGTTGCCGTACTCGGCCATCCAGCTCGCGCCGGCCAGCAGCTGGTTGAAGCGCCGCATGTCGAGCAGCGGCACCTGGCAGACGACGGCGTTGAACAGGTCCGGCCGCTGCACCATCACCGCGCCGACCAGCAGGCCGCCGTTGCTGCCGCCCTCGATGCCGAGGTGGCGGGCGTCGGTGATCTTGGCGGCGATCAGGTCCTCGGCGACGGCGATGAAGTCGTCGTAGCTCTTCTGCTTGTTCTGCTTGATCGCGGCCTGGTGCCAGGCCGGGCCGAACTCGCCGCCGCCGCGGATGTTGGCCAGCACGAACACGCCGCCCTTGGCGTACCAGCCGCTGCCGAAAGCGCCCGAGTAGAACGGGTTCATCGGCACCTCGAAGCCGCCGTAGCCGTAGAGCATCGTCGGGTCGCTGCCGTCGGCCTTGGCGCCCTTGGGCCAGATCACGAAGTAGGGCACCTTGGTGCCGTCCTTGGAGGTCGCGAAGCGCTGTTCGGTGCGCATGCCGGTCGCGTCGAAGAAGGCCGGGCGGGCCTTGAGCTTGTCCAGCGTGTCGTTGGCGGTGCTGCCGAGCGACAGCGTGTCGGGCGTGAGGAAGTCGGTGTAGGTGGCGAAGAAGTTCTCGCCCAGCGGGTCGTCGGCCACCTGCGGGTCGTGCAGGCCGCTGATCTGCAAGGTGCCGGGGTAGGGCGCGACGATGTCCTTCTTGACCCATCGGCCCGCGGCGTCGTGGCGCCAGGCCTCGGCGCGGCCGGCCACGTTGTCGAGCACGTTCAGCAGCACCTGGCTGCGGGTGAACGAGTGGCTGGCCAGCGAGCGCGTGGCGGTCGGCGTGAACAGCGCCGTGAACTTGCGCTCGCCGCGCAGGTAGGCCGCGGCGTCGGCCACGAGCAGCGAGCCGCGCGGCCAGGTGGCGCCACCGACGGCCCAGTCGCTGCGCAGGTCGATCAGCACCTGGTCGCGCCAGAAGCCGAGCTGCGCGTCGGCCGGCTTGTCGATCGCGACCACCTTGTCACCTTGCAGCAGGGCGACCTCGGTGTTGTAGAAATCAGTCGAGCGGCCGACGTTGACGCGCTCGAAACCGGGCGTGTGGTCGACCGACGCGAACGCGGCCACGTCGGTGGCCTGGCCCTCGTACACCGTCACCGCCGAGGCCAGCGGCTGGCCGCGCTTCCAGCGCTTGATCACGCGCGGGTAGCCGGAATCGGTGAGCGAGCCGGGGCCGAAATCGGTGCCGACGAGGACCGTGTTCTCGTCCAGCCAGTCGACCTCGGTCTTGGCCTCGGGCAACGTGAAGCCGCCGGCGACGAAGGTGCGCGTCGCGAGGTCGAACTCGCGCACGACGTTGGCATCGGCGCCGCCACGCGACAGCGCGATCAGGCAGCGGGTCGACTTGCCGCCCAGGCAGTTGGCGTGGGCCCAGACCCAGTTCTCGTTCTCGGCCTTGGCCAGGGCATCGAGGTCGAGCAGCACGTCCCAGGCCGGCTGGGGCTTGCGGTACTCGGCCAGCGTGGCGCGTCGCCACAGGCCGCGCGGGTGCTGCTCGTCGCGCCAGAAGTTGTAGAGCCAGCCGCCCTGGTGGCGCGCCACCGGGATGCTCTCCTTGGAGTCGAGGATCTCCTTGAAGCGGGTGCGATTGGCCTGGAAGTCGGGATGAGCCTCGAGCACCGGGCGCGAGACGGCGTTGCGCTCGCGCACCCAGGCCAGCGCGCGTTCGCCGGTCACGTCCTCGAGCCAGAGGTAGGGATCGACCGCCATCGTGGCGGCCGGCGGGGTGGAAGCGCGAGGTGTCTGGGCCATGGCGGGTTGGCCGGCGGAGATGCACAACGCAGCCGCCAGGACATGAAACAGGGTTTTGGACATGGGCGGGGTTTCGCTGGTGGCGAGGGCGCCGGCGCCTCGGGTGGACGCAGGCGCGGCGGATCATAGGCGAGCCCGGCGCCCGTCTCGATCAAGCTCGTTCAACGACCCCGGCCACGCCGAGGCCGGCCTTTTGCGGCGGCTCAGCGGCGGGCCCTGATTTCCTTGAGTGCCCGCGGCTCCAGCGCGACCGAGTCGCGCCCGTTGCCGACCCAGACATGGCCTTCCTGCACGGTGACCTGCAGCTGCATGCTGCGCTCGGCCAGGGCGGCGAGTGCCTGGCTCTCGGCGGCGGGCACCTGCCAGACCTCGAGGTTGGCCAGGCGCGAGACCTTGCCCTCGATGCCGTTCCACCAGATCGGCGTCGAGTTGCTGTAGGACCAGATGCGAACCCGTTCGGCGCGGCCACAGGCCTTGGCCAGGCGGCGGTCGTCGGGCTGGCCGACCTCGATCCACTGCACCAGGGCACCGGTCAGGTCCTTCTGCCACAGGTCGGGCTCGTCGGTGTCCGACAGCCCGGCGGCGAACTCGAGCGCGCCGCGGTCGGTGTCGGCCGGCACCGCGAGCGCGAACGCCAGCAGCCGCATCATCATGCGTTCGTCGGTTTCGGAGGGGTGGCGGGCCAGGGTCAGCGCATGGTCGGCGTAGAGCGCGCGGTCCATGTCGGCGATCTGCAGCTGGGCCTTGAAGACGGTGGATTTGAGGGCCATGGTGCGAGCCCCGCCGGAGATGGTGGGCCGCGCATGGTATCAACCGCCCGTCACCGGGCCTCGGCCCGAGGTACGTAGCCGCACCACCGGCCGCTGCGGCTTGCGCCGCGCGACCTCCTCGAAGCCGGCCGCGTCGAACATCGATTTCGCGCCGAACCACATGGCGTCGTCGCTGGCGCGCTGCGGCCTGTCCACCGGGTAGGCCTCGAGCAGGTGGATGCGCTGCCGGCGCGCCCACTCGACGGCGCCGGCCAGCAAGGCCGCGGCGACGCCCTGGCCGCGGTGCTCGGCCGGCACGACGAAGCAGACGATGGACCACACGGGCAGATCGTCGACCGGCTTCATCACCGGCGACTTCTGCAGCTTGGCGTAGCGCTCGCGTGGCGCGATCGAGACCCAGCCGACCGGCGCGCGGCCGCGGTAGCCGAGCAGCCCGACCGGCTCACCGGCGTCGACCAGCGCCTTCAGCGCGGCGCGATTGGCCGCCGATCGCGTCGTGCCCTTCGGCGGCGCCGGCGGGGTGCCGCTCACCCGGTAGTACATGCACCAGCAGCCACGGGCCACCGAGCAGCCCCTGGCCAGGAAGATCGCCTCCAGGTCCGCCCAGCGCTCGGGCGTCAACGGATGGATGGTGAGCCTCGTGTCGCCCATCGGCGCGTCAGCCCTTCTCGGCCAGGGCCTTCAGGTTGGCCAGGCCGGCGTCGAAGTCCTTGCCGGCCATGTCGTTCATGAACAGGCCCATCCAGCGTGCGATGGGGTTCCTGCCCATGTCGCCGTCCATCGCCCAGGTGACCTTGGTGCCTGGCCCTTCGGGGTCGAAGCGCAGCACGCCGGTGGAGGTGCTGTCGAAATCGGGGAAGTACAGGTCGAAGGTCACGCGCCGGTTCGGCTCGGCGGCCGTCAGCGTCATCCTGCCGTCGCCTTCGCTCGCGCTCTTCCAGGCCCAGCCGGAGCCCGCGCCGGACGCCGCGCCGAAGTACTCGATCTTCATCGCCGCGTCGCGCCGGTTCCAGACCGTCCATTCCTTCCACCGGTGCGGGTCGGCCACCAGGGGGTAGGCCTTCTCGGCCGGCGCGTTGACGACGATGCTGCGCTCGATGTGGAACTTGGGCGACAGCAGCATGCCGCCACCGAACAGCACGAGCGCGAGCAGCGCCACGACGATGGCGACGATCTTCAGGATCTTCATGGCATGCCCCTCCCTGGCGCTCAACGCCCGTGTTGGCCGTGTCGGCCGGCTCAGTCCCGCACGCCCGACAGGGTCTTGTTCACCCGCAGCGCCAGCAGCGTGCAGGCGGCCCCCGACAGCAGGTACAGGCTGACCGCCACCAGCCCGAAGCGGGCCGACAGGCCCAGCGCCACCAGCGGCGCGAAGGCGGCGCCGACGAGCCAGGCGAGGTCGGCGGTCAGCGCGGCGCCGGTGTAGCGCAGGTGCGGCAGGAAGTTCGAAGTCACCGAGCCGGCCGCCTGGCCGTAGGAAAGGCCCAGCAGCACGAAGCCGATCAGGATGAAGGCGTCTTCGCCGGCGCTGCCGCCGCTCAGCAGCCACGGGGCCGCCAGGCTGAAGCCGGCGATCAGCACCGCCACGCCGCCCAGCGTGCGGCGGCGGCCGACACGATCGGCCACCAGGCCCGACAGCAGCATCGCCACCGCGGCCAGTGCGGCGCCGACCAGCTCGACCGACAGGAACTGGCCGATCGAGCGCTCCGAGTACAGCATGACCCACGACAGCGGGAACACCGTGACCAGGTGGAACAGCGCGTAGCTGGCCAGTGCGGCGAAGGCGCCGATGAAGATGTTGTGGCCCTGCTGCGACAGCAGCTCGCGCACGCTGCAGGGATCGAGCTCGTGCAGCTCGAGCTGGCGTTCGTACTCGTGCGTCACGACCAAGCGCAGCCGGGCGAACAGCGCCACGACGTTGATCGCGAAAGCCGCGAAGAAGGGGTAGCGCCAGCCCCAGGTGAGAAAGTCGCTCGCCGACAGCTCGCCCCACAGGTAGGCAAATATGCCGCAGGCCACGAAGAAGCCCAGCGGCGCGCCGAGCTGGCCCAGCATCGCGTACCAGCCGCGGCGCTTCTCGGGCGCGTTCAGCGCCAGCAGCGAGGGCAGGCCGTCCCACGAGCCGCCCAGCGCGAGGCCCTGGCCGATGCGGCACAGCGTCAGCAGGGCGATCGCCAGCCCGCCGGCGTGCTCGTAGCCCGGCAGCAGCGCCATGCCGACCGTCGAGCTGCCCAGCAGGAACAGGGCCACCGTCAGCTTGGTGCCGCGCCCGAAGTGGCGCTGGATCTGCATGCCGGCCAAGGTGCCCAGCGGCCGCACGACGAAGGCCACCGCGAACAGGGCGAAGGCGAGCAGGGTGCCCTCCAGCCGGCCGACGAAGGGGAAGAAGACCGACGGGAAGACCAGCACCGAGGCGATGCCGTAGACGAAGAAGTCGAAGTACTCGGACGCGCGGCCGATCACGACGCCGACGGCGATGTCGCCGGGGGCAACGCTGGCTGGCAGTTCGTTCGGGTCGGAGGAGGGGGATGCGGGGAGGGGATGGGGCAGGGCGGGGTGTGCGGCAGAAGTCATGTTTTGAGCTGGGCCAGGAGGGGGCTGGGACAAATTGTCCAATCGTTGATTTGTATCAATCAGGATAGATTCCCGCCCGCTGCGCAACTATCGTTTACCCGCGCCAAGGAGCGACGGGCCGCTCCCGAGCTCCTTGACCCCCACGGGGGGCGGGCCGGGCGCAGCTCGGCCCTGGGGGCGCACACCGTATCCCTGATGCAACTGCTTCGTACTGCCGCCGGCCGCATCGCGCCGGCAACCCTCGCGCTTGGCCTGGCCGGCTGCCTGTCCGGCTGTGACTGGGTGGTGATGAAGCCGCATGGCGACATCGCCGCCCAGCAGTCCCAGCTGATCGTCACCTCCACGCTGCTGATGCTGCTGATCATCGTGCCGGTGATCGCGCTGACGCTGGTCTTCGCCTGGCGCTACCGCCAGTCGAACGCCGCGGCCACCTACACGCCCGATTGGGACCATTCGACCCGGCTGGAGCTGGTGATCTGGGGCGCGCCGCTGCTGATCATCATCGCGCTGGGCACGATCACCTGGATCAGCACCCACAAGCTGGATCCGTACCGCCCGCTGGACCGCATCGATGCCGCGCGCCCCGTGCCGGCCGAGGTGAAGCCGCTGGAGGTGCAGGTCGTCGCGCTGGACTGGAAGTGGCTGTTCGTCTACCCCGAGCAGGGCATCGCGACGGTCAACGAGCTGGCCGCGCCGGTCGACCGGCCGATCCAGTTCCGCATCACCTCGTCCAGCGTGATGAACGCCTTCTACGTGCCGGCGCTGGCGGGCATGGTCTACGCGATGCCGGGCATGGAAACCCAGCTGCACGCGGTGATCAACAAGGCCGGCCAGTACGAGGGCATCTCGGCCAACTACAGCGGTGCCGGCTTCTCGAACATGCGCTTCGGCTTCCTCGGCCTGTCGGACGCCGATTTCGCCAAGTGGGTCGACGGCAACCGCGTCTCCGGCCGCACGCTGGACCGTGCCGGCTACCTCGCGCTCGAGCAGCCCAGCGAACGCGAGCCGGTGCGCCGCTACGCGAGCGTCGAGCCGGGCCTCTACGGCACGATCCTGAACCGCTGCGTCGATGCCAACAAGATGTGCCTGCACCAGATGATGGCCATCGACGCCGCCGGCGGCGCCGGCAAGGCCGGTGTGGCCGGTCTGACGCGCCAACCGTGGCGCAACGAGGCCGGCGCCGTCGCCGAACGCACCGTCGTCGCCGCGCTGTGCACGCCGGCCAACCCGGGCGGCGCGCCCACCGCACAGCTCGGCGTCACCGCGCAACCCTGAGGCCGCGAGTCCCTTATGTCCACCGACCTGAATTCCCTCATCCTCGGCCGTCTCAGCTGGGAGGCCGTGCCCTACCACGAGCCCATCCTCGTGGCCACCTTCGCGATGGTCGCGCTCGGCGGCCTGGCCGCGCTGGCCGTGCTGACCAGGTTTCGCCTCTGGGGCCCGCTGTGGCGCGACTGGATCTGCAGCATCGACCACAAGAAGATCGGCATCATGTACATCGCGCTGGGCATCGTGATGCTGCTGCGCGGTTTCGCCGATGCGCTGATGATGCGCGCCCAGCAGGCCATGGCCTTCGGTGATGCGGCCGGCTTCCTGCCGCCGCACCACTACGACCAGATCTTCACGGCGCACGGCGTGATCATGATCTTCTTCGTGGCCATGCCGCTGGTCACCGGCTTCATGAACTACGTGGTGCCGCTGCAGATCGGCGCGCGCGACGTTGCCTTCCCGTTCCTGAACAACTTCAGCTTCTGGATGACCGCCGGCGGTGCGGTGCTGGTGATGATCTCGCTGTTCATCGGCGAGTTCGCGCGCACCGGCTGGCTGGCCTACCCGCCGCTGTCGGGCCTGCTGGCCAGCCCCGACGTCGGGGTCGACTACTACCTGTGGTCGCTGCAGGTGGCCGGCATCGGCACGACGCTGTCGGGCATCAACCTGATCGCGACCATCATCAAGATGCGCGCGCCGGGCATGACGATGATGAAGATGCCGGTCTTCACCTGGACCTCGCTGTGCACCAATGTGCTGATCGTCGCGACCTTCCCGGTGCTGGCGGCCGCGCTGGCCTTGTTGACGGCCGACCGCTACCTCGGCACCGCGTTCTTCACGAACGACCTCGGCGGCAACGCGATGCTCTACGTGAACCTGATCTGGATCTGGGGCCACCCCGAGGTCTACATCCTGGTGCTGCCGGTGTTCGGCATCTTCTCGGAGGTCGTCTCCACCTTCAGCGGCAAGCGCCTGTTCGGCTATGCGTCGATGGTCTACGCGACGGTGGTGATCACGATCCTGTCGTACCTCGTGTGGCTGCACCATTTCTTCACGATGGGCTCGGGCGCCAGCGTCAACTCGTTCTTCGGCATCACGACGATGATCATCTCGATCCCGACCGGGGCGAAGATCTTCAACTGGCTGTTCACCATGTACCGCGGCCGCATCCGCTTCGAGGTGCCGATGCTGTGGACGGTCGGGTTCATGGTCACCTTCGTGATCGGCGGCATGACCGGCGTGCTGCTGGCGGTGCCGGCGGCCGACTTCGTGCTGCACAACAGCCTGTTCCTGATCGCGCACTTCCACAACGTGATCATCGGCGGCGTGGTGTTCGGCATCTTCGCCGGCATCAACTACTGGTTCCCCAAGGCCTTCGGCTACAAGCTCGACCCGTTCTGGGGCAAGTGCTCGTTCTGGTTCTGGCTGGTCGGCTTCTGGGTCGCCTTCGCGCCGCTGTACGTGCTGGGCCTGATGGGCGTGACGCGCCGCATGAGCCACTTCGACGACCCTTCGCTGCAGATCTGGTTCCAGATCGCCGCTGCCGGCGCGGTGCTGATCGCCCTGGGCATCGCCTCGTTCCTCGTGCAGCTCGTCGTCAGCTACCTGCGCCGCGAGCAGCTGCGCGACCGCAGCGGCGACCCGTGGAATGCCCGCACGCTGGAATGGTCGACCGCCTCGCCGCCGCCGGACTACAACTTCGCCTTCACGCCGATCGTGCACGAGCAGGACGCGTGGTTCGACATGAAGAAGCGCGGCGCGCAGCGCCCGACCAGCGGCTTCAAGCCGATCCACATGCCCAAGAACACGGCCGCCGGCTTCGTCATCGCGATGCTGGCCACGGCCTGCGGCTTCACGCTGATCTGGCACATGTGGCTGCCGGCGGCGCTGGCCTTCGCGGCCACGGTCGGCGCGGCTGTTCTGCACACCTTCAACTACCGGCGCGACTTCCACATTCCCGCCGATGCCGTCGCGCACAGCGAGCAGACCCGCACGCTGCAGCTGGCCGCGGCCTGAAACCACCAACTCGACCTGCCATGCTGAGTCCGATCCCTGTCACCGCCGCCGGCACGCCGCCGGTCTTCTACGACGACGGCACGCACCACCCGCAGCAAGGCACGCTGCTGGGCTTCTGGCTCTACCTGATGAGCGACTGCCTGGTGTTCGCCGTGCTGTTCGCGGTCTATGCCGTGCTGGGCCGCAGCTACGCGGCGGGCCCCTCCGGCGCCGACCTGTTCGACCTGCCGATCGTCGCCGCCAACACCGCGCTGCTGCTGCTGTCGTCGATCACCTACGGCTTCGCGATGATCGCGATGCAGCACGGCAAGAAGAAGCAGCTGCTCGCGTGGCTGGCCCTCACCGGCCTGTTGGGGCTGGGCTTCCTGTCGCTGGAGCTGACCGAGTTCGCCCACCTGATCCACGAAGGCGCTGGCCCGCAGCGCAGCGCCTTCCTGTCGTCGTTCTTCACGCTGGTCGGCACGCACGGCCTGCACGTCACCTTCGGCACGATCTGGCTGGTCACGCTGATGGTCCAGGTGAACAAGTTCGGGCTCATCAACGAGAACAAGCGGCGCCTGGTGTGCCTGTCGATGTTCTGGCACTTCCTCGACGTCGTCTGGATCGGCGTCTTCACCTTCGTCTACCTGATGGGAGTGCTTCCGTGAGCACCCAAGACCACGCTTCGCACGACCACCATCACGATGATGTGGGCTACCACGCCACCCTGCGCGGCTACGCGACCGGCTTCGTGCTGTCGGTGGTCCTGACGGCGATCCCCTTCTGGCTGGTGATGGGCCAGGTGTTGCCTTCGCCGAAGCTGACCGCTTTCGTGATCCTCGGCTTCGCCGCGGTGCAGATGGTCGTGCACATGATCTACTTCCTGCACCTGAACGCGAAGGTCGAGGGCGGCTGGTCGCTGCTGGCACTGACCTTCACCGTGGCGCTGGTGGTCATCCTGCTGGCCGGGTCGATCTGGGTCATGTACCACATGAACACCAACATGATGCCCAAGGCCGACGCGCAGATGATGCGCAACATGCCCTGACGGCCATGCAAGCCGACGGCCGAGCCCCTCGTTCGACGCGGGCCTTGATCGCACTGGTCGGGGCCCTGGCGCTGGCCTGCGCCGGCTTTGCGGCGCTGGGCGCCTGGCAGGTCGAGCGGCTGGCCTGGAAGCAGGGGCTGATCGCCCGCGTCGAGCGGCAGCGCCATGCGGCGCCGTCACCCGCGCCGGGCCCGGCCCAGTGGGCGGCGCTGCAGCGCGATGCCGACGAATACCGCCAGGTCACCGTGCGCGGCGAGTTCGTTCATGCGCGGGAGACGCTCGTGGCGGCCACCACGGTGCTGGGCAGCGGCTACTGGGTGTTGACGCCGCTGCACAGCGACGAGGGCCATTGGGTGCTCGTGAACCGGGGTTTCGTTCCGCCCGAGTGGCGCGAACGCGCCCGCCGGCGTGCGGACGAACCGCAGGGCATGCAGGTCGTGACCGGCCTGCTGAGGCTGTCCGAGCCCGGGGGCCGCCTGTGGCAGCACAACGACCCGCAGGCTGGCCGCTGGTACTCGCGCGACGTGGCGGCCATCGCCGCTGCGCGCGAGCTGCCGGCCGCCACGCCCGGCGTGCCGATGGCGCCCTACTTCATCGACGCGGGGGCCGACGGACCCAACGTGCGCGGCGCCGCCTGGCCTCGCGCCGGCCTGACGGTCGTGCACTTCAGCAACAATCACCGGGTCTACGCCGCCACCTGGTTCGCGCTCGCCGCGATGGCCGCCGGCGCCATCGGCTACCTCCTGATCGACGAGCGGCGGTTGCGCCGGATGGCTGGAGACTTCCCCGTTGTCATCCACTCCACTGCCCGACATCTCGCCGAACCCCGACGCTGAGGCG
This sequence comes from Ideonella sp., assembly GCF_035254525.1. Lineage (GTDB taxonomy): Bacteria > Pseudomonadota > Gammaproteobacteria > Burkholderiales > Burkholderiaceae_C > Ideonella. The sequence continues at coordinate 47,822 of NZ_DATFAN010000215.1, forward strand.
CTGCGGCCCACGCTGGGCGAGGGGGATCGCGCGCCGGTGCAGCTGGCCGGGCGGAAGAACCTGCTGCAGCTGATCCAGCTGCGCTGGCTCGCGGCGGCCGGGCAACTGGCCACCATCGTGCTGGTGCAGTTCGCCCTCGGCGTCGCGCTGCCGCTGGAGAAGATGCTCAGCCTGCTGGCGGTGCTGGCGCTGTTCAACCTGGCGAGCTGGCTGCGCAGCCGCCTGGCGCTGCCGGTGGGCAACGGCGAGCTGTTCGCGGGGCTGATGGTCGATGTCGCGGTGCTGACCGGGCAGTTGTACTTCGCCGGCGGTGTCACCAACCCCTTCATCCACCTGTACCTGCTGCTGGTCGCCGTGGGGTCGGTGCTGCTGCGGCCGCACTTCATCTGGGCGCTGGTGGTCGTGACCAGCCTGTGCTTCGTGGGCTTGACGCAATGGCACCGTCCGCTCGCGATGGCCGAGCTGTCGAACCCCGCGCTGACGCCCGAGTACATCGGCGGGCTGTTGCTGTGCTACGTGCTCAATGCCTCGCTGCTGGTGATCTTCATCACCCGCATCGGCCGCAACCTGCGCCAGCGCGACGCCCGCCTGGCCGACCTGCGCCAGCGGGCTGCCGAAGAGGAGCACATCGTCCGCATGGGGCTGCTGGCCTCGGGCGCGGCGCACGAACTGGGCACGCCGCTGGCGACGCTGTCGGTGATCCTCGGCGACTGGGCGCGCATGGCCCCCTTCGCCGGGGAGCCCGAGCTGCGGGCCGAGATCGAGGAGATGCAGCTGCAGCTGCAGCGCTGCAAGAGCATCGTCGGCGGCATCCTGATGTCGGCCGGCGAGTCGCGCGGCGATGCGCCCCTGCACACCACGCTGCATCGTTTCCTCGACGGGCTGGTCGAGGAGTGGCGCACGACCCGGCCGGTGGCCCGGCTGGAATACCGGCGCGACGGCGTGCCGGACCTGCCGATCATCTCCGACTCGGCGCTGAAGCAGATGATCGGCAACATCCTCGACAACGCGCTCGAGGCTGCGCCTTCCGCTCCGCTGACCCTGCTGGCCGCCTGCAACGACGACACCTTGTCGCTGCGTGTGCTCGACGAGGGCCCCGGCTTCCCGCCCGAGATGCTGGTGCAGTTCGGCAAGCCCTACCAGTCGAGCAAGGGCCGGCCCGGCGGCGGGCTGGGGTTGTTCCTGTCGGTCAACGTCGCGCGCACGCTGGGGGGCCGCATCGTGGCCCGCAACCGCCCCTTCGGCGGCGCGGAGGTCATCGTCACGCTGCCGCTGGCGGCGCTGATGCCGCCAGAATAGGCCACCGATGATGGACCCTGAACGGCTGCTGCTGATCGTCGAGGACGACGACGCGTTCGCCCGCACGCTGGTGCGCTCGTTCGAGCGCCGCGGCTACCGCGTGCTGCGCGCGGCCTGCCTGGACGACATCCGCCGCCTGCTCGAGGCGAACCGCCCCGGCTACGCGGTGGTCGACCTGAAGCTGGCGGCGGGCGATTCGGGCCTGGCCTGCGTGCAGCACCTGCACGGATTCGACGCCGCGATGCTGATCGTCGTGCTGACCGGCTACGCGAGCATCGCCACCGCGGTCGAGGCGATCAAGCTCGGTGCCTGCCACTACCTGGCCAAGCCGGCCAACACCGACGACATCGAGGCCGCGTTCGCGCGCGGCGCGGGCGACGCCGAGGTCGAGCTGACCGAGCGCACCTCGTCGATCAAGACGCTGGAGTGGGAGCGTATCCACGAGACCCTGGCCGAGACCGGCTTCAACATCTCGGAAACGGCGCGGCGCCTGGGCATGCACCGCCGCACCCTGGCACGCAAGCTGGAGAAGCAGCGCGTCAAGTAGCCGCGCCCCGCGGCAAAGGCGCGCGGCGATTGGGGTGAATGGGCAGGGGCGCCGGGCGGCAGCGATGGCATCATCGAACGCGCCTGGACTGATACCCCGAACCGCATGAGCATCGCCGCCGACCCGAGCACCAACCCGCTGCTCGAACCCTGGACAGCGCCCTTCGGCCTGCCGCCGTTCGACCGTATCCGCCCCGAACACTTCGCCCCGGCATTGGCCGAGGCGATGCGGCAGCACCGGGCCGAACTGGACGCGATCGGCATGCAGCCCGAGCTGCCGACCTTCGAGAACACCGTCGAGGCGGTCGACCGCGCCGGTGCGCTGCTCTACCGCATCGAGTCGCTGCTGGGCAACCTGACGGCCTCCGAAACCTCGCCGGCGCTGCAGGCTGTGCAACGCCAGATGGCCGCGCCGCTGGCCGCGCACGACAGCGCGGTCAAGATGCACCGTTCTGTGTTTGCGCGGCTCGACCTGCTGCACCGCGACCGCGCCGCGCTCGGCCTGCCGGCCGAAGGCCTGCGCCTGATCGAGCGCCTGCACCTGGATGCCGTGCGCGCCGGCGCCCGCTTCACGCCGGACGAGCAGCGGCGCTACTCGGCCATCATGCAGGAGCTGGCGGAGTTGACGACGCGCTTCGCGCAGAACGTGCTGGCCGACGAGTCGAGCTACCTGCTGCCGCTGAACGACGAGGCCGATCTGGCCGGCCTGCCCGCATTCGTGCGGGCGGCGGCCAGCCAGGCAGCCGCCGAACGGGGCCTGCCCGAGGGTGCGCATGCGATCACGCTGAACCGCTCGCTGATCGTGCCCTTTCTGACCTTCTCGCAGCGGCGCGACCTTCGCGAGAAAGCCTGGCGCGCCTGGGTGGGCCGCGGCGAAACCGGCGGGCCGACCGACAACCGCGCGCTGGCCCGCCAGATCCTGCGGCTGCGGCGCCAGCAGGCCCAGGCCCATGGCTTCGCCAGCTACGCCGACTATGCGCTGGCCGACACGATGGCGGGCCACCAGGGCGCGGTGCGCGATCTGCTCGGCGAGGTGTGGACGCGGGCGCTGCCGGCCGCGGAGCGTGAGCGGCAGGCGCTGGCCGAGACGATGCGCAGCCACGGCGTCGACGAGCCGTTGGCGGCCTGGGATTGGCGCTACTGGTCGGAGAAGGTGCGCCAGGCGCGCTACGCGATCGACGAAGCCGAGCTGAAGCCGTATTTCGCGCTCGACAACATGGTGCAGGCACTGTTCGACTGCGCCGGGCGGCTGTTCGGTGTGCGCTTCGAGGCGCGGCCCGAGATCCGGGCTTACCACCCGGACGTCAAGGCCTACGAGATGTTCGATGCCGAGGGCCGCAGTGCGGGCCTGTTCCTGCACGACAACTTCGCGCGCCAGAGCAAGCGCTCGGGTGCCTGGATGAGCGACTTCAACTACCAGTCGCGCAACCGCGCGGTGGCGGCGCCGATCATCGTCAACAACAACAATTTCGCCAAGGCCGCCCCGGGCCAGCCGACGCTGCTGTCGTTCGACGATGCGCGCACGCTGTTCCACGAGTTCGGCCACGGCCTGCACGGCCTGCTCTCACGCGTCACCTACCACCGGCTGGCCGGCACGCAGGTGCTGCGCGATTTCGTCGAGTTGCCGTCGCAGCTGTTCGAGCATTGGCTCGGCCAGCCCGAGGTGCTGGCGAGACATGCGCGCCACTGGCAGACCGGCGAGTCGATCCCGGCCGCGCTGATCGAGCGCCTGCAGGCGGCGCAGCGCTGGGGCCAGGGGTTCGACACGGTGAGCTACCTCGGCAGCGCGCTGGTCGATCTGGCGCTGCATGCGCGCAGCGAGGCCGAGGCGCCGCAGGACTTGAGCGCGTTCGAGCGCGAAGAGCTCGCGCGCCTGGGCATGCCCGAGGCGATCGGCGTGCGGCACCGGCTGGCGCACTTCCAGCACCTGTTCGCCGGCTCGAGCTACGCCTGCGGCTACTACGTCTACCTCTGGGCCGAGGTGCTGGACGCGGATGCCTTCAACGCCTTCGAGGAGGCCGGCAATCCATTCGATGCGCAGGTGGCGGCGCGCTTGCACCGCCACATCTATGCGGTGGGCGACACGGTGTCGCCCCAGCAGGCTTACACCGACTTCCGCGGCCGCTTGCCGGCGATCGAGCCCTTGTTGTCGAAGCGCGGCTTGCTCGAAGGAACGAACCTCGGCTGAGCAGGGCGCTGACCACGGTCGTGGCGCGGGGCCGCGTCGGCGCGGACGAAGCCAGGGCGGTCGGGCCGCTCGCGATGCTCGAACGGCGCGCGCTCGCGTTGCTCGAACGCCGGGCGCTCGCGCTGCTCGAAGGGGCTGCGGTCGGCCGGCGGGCGGCGATCACCGCCGAAGCGGTCCTGCCCCGGCTGGGCGTACGCAGGGCGCGGGCCGCCACGGTGGTTGTTGTTGTTGAAGTAGTCGCCGACGCGGCCATAGCCCGGGCCCTTGCCCCGCGGTGCGCCGCTGCGCGGCGGGCGCTGGAAGGTGTCCGGCGCCGGGCGGGTCGGCTCCAGGCCCTCGACGGTCGCGACCGGGATCGGCTGCGTCGTGTAGTGCTGGATGCGGCGGATCATCGGCACGTCGCGGCGCTCGGCCAGCGTCACTGCGCGGCCCGAGCGGCCGGCGCGGCCGGTGCGGCCGATGCGGTGCACGTAGTCTTCCGCCTTCAGCGGCAGGCCGTAGTTGATGACGTGGCTGATGGTCGGCACGTCGATGCCGCGCGCGGCGACGTCGGTCGCCACCAGGATGCGCAGCTGGCGCGAACGCAGGCCCTGCAGCACGCGGTTGCGGCGACCTTGCGGCATGCCGCCGTGCAGCGACGCGACCTTGTGGCCCATCTCGTGCAGGCGATCGGCCAGGCGGTCGGCGTCGATCTGAGTGCTGGTGAAGACGACGGCCTGGTCGACCTCTCGCTCGGTCAGCAGGGCATCGAGCAGCGCGTGCTTGTGGTCGAGGTCGTCGGCCCACATCAGCTGCTGGGCGATGTTCTCGTGCTTGGCGGTGTGGCCAGTGATCTGGATGCGCTCGACGTCGGCGCGCTGCAGGCGCTGGGCGAGCTGGCCCACTTCGCCGTCGAAGGTGGCGCTGGCCATCAGCGTCTGGCGCTTCTCGGGCAGCGAGGCAGCGATGTGCTCGATGTCCTCGATGAAGCCCATGTCGAGCATGCGGTCGGCTTCGTCCAGCACCAGCATCTCGACGTTCTCGAGCACGGCCTTGCCGCTGCCGAGGTGGTCGATCAGGCGGCCCGGGGTGGCCACCAGGATGTCCAGCGGGCTGCGCAGCGCCTTCAGCTGGGCCGGATAGGGCACGCCGCCGACGACCGTCGTCACCGACAGGAACTGCACGTGGCGGCCGTAGTCGGACGCGGCCTTGCAGACCTGCATCGCGAGTTCACGGGTGGGCACCAGCACGAGGATGCGCGGGCCGCGCACCACGCCGCGCTGCGGCTTCTGGGCCGGGTCCTTGCGGGCCTCGAGGACACGCATCAGCGCGGGCAGCACGAAGGCGGCGGTCTTGCCGCTGCCGGTGTTGGAGCACACGCGAAGATCCTTGCCGGCCAATGCGGCCGGGATGGCGCGCGCCTGCACGTCGGTGGGTTTTTCGTAGTTGGCGGATTTGAGCGCGCGCAACAGGGCCTCGTCGAGGCCGAGCGATTCGAAAGTCATGAAGAGTCCTGGCCGCCGGAACCTTGCGGCCGGCGTGCGGTGGGGCTAATGAAATACATCGCCGCCGACCGCGCCCGCCGACGTTCGCGTCGTGCGGGCCTTCAAGGACTTCGTTGGCACCGGCGAAACCGGCCCACCGAACAGACTGGGAGGTCAGAGGGGATGAGCGTGCAAGCACTGCCTGGTGAACCAGCCCGTGAAGGTGGCCCACGTCAGTGCAGCCGCGCATTCTAGCGTAAACCCGGATCCGATGCACAAAGCTTTGCATGGCTCGGGTCATGCGGGCACCGGCCGCGCCGTGATCCATGACCCAGAATCCGGGCTTCAACACGCCGACCGATGCCCCGTTCATGCCCCGCGTGCCGGGTGGACCACGCCGAACCGTCCGCCCCCGAGTCTGCCGAGACCTCCCGCGCCCGCTGCCCGCTGCCCGCTGCCGCGCTGGCGCTCGGTCTCGTGCTGTTCGCGCTGGCCGGCCCGAGCAGCGCCCAGCCCGCGCCGCCCGGCGATGCCGCCTCGGCGTCCGCTGGCCCGCCGAAGCCGGCCGCGCAGCGTGTCGAGGTCACCGGCGCGCGGCAGAGCGACACCGAGGAGCGCCGCCGGTCGACGGCGGCCAAGATCATCGTCGGCCGCGACGAGATCGAGCGCTTCGGTGACGCCTCGCTCGGCGAGTTGCTCAAGCGCCTGCCGGGCGTCACGATCGGCGGCACGCCGGGGCGCGGCGGCGCGATCCGCATGCGCGGGCTGGGCAGCGGCTACACGCAGATCCTGCTCGACGGCGAGCGCGTGCAGGGCGGCTTGTCGCTGGACTCGATCGACCCCGAGATGGTCGAGCGCATCGAGATCCAGCGCGCGCCCACGGCGGAGACCGGCGCGCGGGCGATAGCCGGCACGATCAACATCATCACCCGCGAGGGCTTCCGCAAGCAGCTCAACGACCTGAAGCTCAGCGCCGGCGTCGAGAACGGCATCGTCTCGCCGGGCGTGAGCTGGACGCGCGAAGACAAGTGGGGCGATCTGGCCTACAAGCTGTCGCTCAACGCCTGGTCGTGGCGGCGTGACGACGATGGCGTCACGACGACGAGCGCCCCGGGCTACGAGCAGCGCGAGGAGAGCAGCTCGGTCAGCCGGCGCCATGGGCTGAACGCCAATGCGCGGCTGCAGTGGCCGCTCGGCGAGGGCGAGTCGCTGATGCTGATGCCCTTGCTCGTGTTCTCCGAGGGCGACGGCGTGCGCCGCTCGGTGGCCAGCACCGAAGGCACGCCGCCGCCGGGCCTGCAGGCCTACGACCGCAGCACCAGCGACAGCGACGGCCGCTTCCTGCTCGCCCGCCTGAACGGCCAGTGGCGCCAGCGGCTGGGCGACGGCCGCGTCGAGTGGCGCGGCGGCGTGGCGGCCTCGCAGTCGACGAATCATTCGCTGCGCCGCGAATTCAACGGCGACGAGGCCCTGCCCATGCTCGACGAGAGCACCGACTCGCGCGAGCGCAACGGGCACCTGAATGCCAAGTACACGCTGCTGGTGGGCGAATCGAACAGCCTGGTCGCCGGCACCGAGCTCGACGCCGCGCACCGCAGCGAAGACGGCCGCACCACGCTGCGAGACCCGGCCACCGGCGAGCCGGTGCTCAACCCCGACAGCCACGAAGCGCTGCTCGACAACCGAGACGCGCTGCAGGCCTCGACCCGGCGCTATGCGCTGTACGCACAGGACGAATGGAACCTGACGCCGCAATGGGCCGCGCACGCCGGCCTGCGCTGGGAGGGCATCACGACCGAAGGCGAAGGCGACGATGCGGGCGGCACGCGCAACGAATCCAGCGTCTGGACGCCACTGCTGCACGCGGTGTGGAAGCCCGAGCCGAAGGGCCAGGACCAGGTCCGCTTCAGCCTGACGCGCAGCTATCGCTCGCCGACCTTGCAGAACCTGCTCGGCCGGCTCAACGTCTCGTCGCGCTACCCAACCGGCGACAACACGCCGACCAGCCCAGACCGGGCCGGCAACCCGGACCTGCGGCCCGAGCTGGCCACCGGCATCGACATCGCGCTCGAGCGCTACCTGCCCGGGGGCGGCATGCTCAGCGCCAACGTCTTCCACCGCCGCATCACCGACCTGATGCGCACCCTGACCACGCTGGAGCAGGTGCCGGGCTTCGACAACCCGCGCTGGGTCGCGCGGCCGCGCAACGTGGGCGAAGCGACCACGCAAGGCATCGAGCTCGAAGCCAAGCTGCGCCTGAACGAGCTGGTCGACGAGGCGCCGGCGGTCGACCTGCGCGCCAACCTGAGCGTCTTCAGGTCGAAGGTCGACAGCGTGCCCGGCCCGAACAACCGGCTCGACCAGCAGCCCGGCGGCACCGCGAACCTCGGCGCCGACTACCGTTGGCCGGGCACGCCGTTGACGATCGGCGGCAACCTGAACCTCACGCCGGGTTACACGACGCGGCTGTCGGAAACGCAGTGGCTGGTGCAGTCGGCCAAGCGGGTGGTCGATGCGTATGTGCTGTGGACGATCAACCCGGCCATGCGGCTGCGCGTGACCGCGAGCAACCTGCTGCACGAGGACAGCGAGAGCACCAGCCTGGTCGACGAGGAGCGCGCCGACGCGGTGGCCTCGACCTTCGTCAACTGGCGCTTGCAGCTGGAGCTGAAACTCTGACCGATGCCTCGCCGAGCTGCACGACGCGGCCGGCGCGGATCTTCGCCGTCTTGCGCAGCTCGACCTCGCCGTCGACACGGACCTCGCCGTTGACGATCAGCTGGCGCGCGTAGCCGCCGCTGGGCGCGAGGCCGGTGGCCTTGAGCAGGGCATCGAGCGCGATGTGTTCGCCGCGCAGTTCGAAAGCGATCGTCTGGGTCATCGGCTCGATTGTCGCGCGTGGGCCGCGAGGGGTTGACAGCGCCGCGTGCTCGCCGCAAAGTGCGCACCCTCGGCGCCGCGCTCGCGGCACCTCACCCAACCGCAAGGAGGCAGCCATGGATGAAGTCGTCACCACCCGCCTTGCGGTTCGCCGGCATCACGCCACGCATCCTTGCGCTGACTGACAGCGCCCCGGCCCTCGCTGCCGGGCGATCCGCACCCCACCTGTTTCGTTCTGGCCCTTCGGCCAGGCGCCGGCTTGCGCGCGCCGCTTCATGCGGCCCGCGCGAGGCCCACTCGTCTTTGCGGATCACGCTGTCATGTTCGACACGATCGACTTTCAAGCCCTGCGCGCCATCGGCCTGACCCAGGCCCTCGTCGCGCAGATGTTCAACCTCCAGACCGAAGCCAGCGATCGGCTGATGCGCGTGACCGAAGTGCAGCGCGACCGCGTGCGGCTGCACGACGGTCACGCCGAGCACATCGCGCAGATCTGGCCCACGCTGCGCATCGCCTTGCAGATACAGGACGAGTCGCTGGTGGTGGGCGACTGGGTCGCCGCCCGGCGCGATGCCGCGCTCGGCGACACCTGCTGGGTGGCGGCGCGCGTGCCGCCGGTCAACCACCTCGTGCGTCGCGACAGCAGCGGCCGGCGCCAGGCGTTGGTCAGCAACGTCGACACGGCGCTGCTGGTGATGGGCGCCGGGCAGGATTTCAACCTGCGCCGGCTCGACCGCTATCTTGCGCTGGTGCGCCTGGCCGGCGTGGCGCCGCTCGTGGTGCTGAGCAAGGCCGATCTGTGCACGGATCCCGCAGCGCGTGTCGACGCGGTGCGGCGCCACCTGAGCGGCCAGGTCGACGTGCTCGCGCTGAATGGCCTCGATCCGGCCAGCATCGAGGTGCTGTCACCCTGGCTCGGCGAGGGCCAGACGCTGGTGCTGCTGGGCTCCAGCGGCGCGGGCAAGAGCACCTTGACCAACACGCTGACCGGTGCGATGGGCGACGCCGTGCAGTCGACGGGCGGCGTCCGGCGCGGCGACGAACACGGCCGCCACACGACCACCACGCGCTCGCTGCATCGCTGCCTGGCCGGGGCTTGCATCATCGACACGCCGGGGCTGCGCGGGCTGCAGGTCGATGCCGACGAGGCGCAGCTCGATGCGGTCTTCGACGACATCTCGCGCCTCGCGCCGCTGTGCCGTTTCCGCGATTGCCACCACGAGGACGAGCCTGGCTGCGCGGTGCGCCCCGCCGTGCCGGCCGGGCGACTGCTGAGCTACCACAAGCTGCAGCGCGAGGCCCAGCGGCACGAGATGACGGTGCTCGACCGGCACCGGCTGATGGCCGAGTGGAAGGCGCGCGGCCGCGTGGCGAAGGCGATCAGCCGGGCCAAGCGCGGTTGATGGGGCACCCGGCCGCGCCGGCTACTTCGGCTGGCCGGCTTTCCACTCCTGCACCACCTTCATCGCCGCACCGACGTGGCCATCCGGGTCCATGCTCTGGTAGGTCAGCAGCACCTTGCCCTGCGGACTGATCACGTAGGAGATGCGGTTGGCCATGTCGGGCTTCACGGCCAGCTGCGCGTCGTACTGCTGGATCACCTTCGCGCCGGGATCGGCCGCGACGGCGAACTGGTTGCGGCAGGCCTCGACCGAGAACTTCTTCAGCGTCTCGATGTCGTCGTTCGACATGCCGATGACGGTGGCACCGAGCGCCGCGAATTTCGGCGTCGCTTCGGCGAACTGGTGCGCCTCGACCGTGCAGCCGCTGGTGAAGGCCTTCGGGTAGAAGTACAGCACCACCGGCCCCTTCTTCAAGGCCTCGGCCAGCACGAAACGATAGGGTTGGCCGCCGAGGGCGGCATCGGCGCTGAAGTCGGGCGCGCTGTCACCGATCTTCAAGGCGGCCCGGGCCGGCACGGCCATCGTCGCCAGGCACAGGGCCGCCATGGCGAGCAGGCGGCCGCGGGTGCTTGCGGTGTTCGAGATGAGGTTCATGGAAGGGCCTCCTTACGGCTTGGGACAGTCACAGGCATCGTTGCCCATGTCGAGCACGATGCGCCATTGGCCGGGGGTTTCCTGGCGCCAGACCGAGTTGAAGCGGGCCACGAGCTTGCCGGCCGGGTCGCGCACCGGGCCGCTGCTCAGCGCCAGCTCGCCGTTGCTCATCACGACGACGTTGTCGGGCTCCCACGAGAACGGCGGCTGTGGGCCCTCGAAGAACTTCGTCCAGGCGGCGACGACCGCATCGCGGCCGCGCAGCGGGCCCTTGCCGCCCTGGAAGACCGCCTCGGCCGAGAGAAAGCTCGTGAAGCCCGCAAGATCGCGGTCAGCGATGGTCTTCGCGAACGCCCGCTCGGTGTCGACGACGGTCTGGCGCAGCCGCTCGGGGTCCGGCGCACCGGCCGTGCCTTCGGCCATCGCCATGCCCAGGCTGCCGAACGAAAGGCCCAGCGTGGCCAGGCTGCGGGCGAGCCAACGCGTGGTGTGCATGGCGACGAATCCTGGAGTGGAGCAACGCCGCTTTGTACCAGTTTCAGGGGCCGGACCCGAGCTCCTTCATCTGATCCTCCGCCTCGTTCACGTCCTTGGTGTATTCGGTGAGGTAGCGGTCGCGCTCCTCGCTCGACCATTCGGCGTCGGAGAAGGCCGTCAGCGGGTAGCTGCGCGTGCGGTGCACCAGGCCGTCGCGGCGCGGCATCAGCGCCCGGTCGGGGAAGGTGTCGGGCTTGAGCAGGAAGGCGTCGACGTCGCGCAGTGTCAGCGGGAACTCGGGCTGCGCATCACGCAGCAGCTTGCCGAAGACCTGCAGCCGGATCTGCTGCGGCCCGGCGGCCAGTTCGTCGTTGAAGCTGACCAGCGCGAACGGGCGGCCGTTGGCGTCGTCGATGCGGCCGGTCGCGACATAGCGCCCCGGTTGCAGCACCTGCGCCGGCAGGTACAGGTTCAGCGAACCGGCCTCGACGGCCTCGCGCACCCCGGCGCCCCAGGTCGCGGGGGCGGAAGGCGAGTGGATCACGTCGAAGTAGGCGTAGCCGCTGTGCTCGCCCGACTGCAGTGCGAGCTCGACGCGGATCACGCCGTCGAGCTCGGCGAAGCCGTCGCGCGCGGGCTGCAGCCGAAAGCTCAACACCGCGTCGCCGGCCTGCACGTCGCCGTTGCGGCCGTCGTCGGTGAACGCCACCGGCACGGTGGGTGCCGGCGGCTTGTCGAGTGCGGGCCGGGCGCCGCCCGGGCCTTCGTGTGCCACCGCACGCGGCACCTGCAGCGGCAGCGGCTTGCCTTCGCCATCGACCGCAGCCACGGTGAACAGCACGCTCTCGTCGCCGAGCACAAAGACCCGCTCCTGCGTGGTGCGCAGGATCAGCCCTTCGACCACCGGGCCGCCGGGTTCGCGCAACGGGCGTTCCTCGGTGATGGGCTGGTTCGGGCGCATCTGGTCGGCGTGCTCGGCCGCCGGCCGCGAGTGGTGCGGGTAGCGTGTCGCTTCGCGGTAGCTGTCCAGCGTGTGGCGCGCGCGCTGCAGCCGCTGCCGCCACAGTGCCCGCTCGGCGCTGCGGTCGGCCTGGGCGCCGCGCGGCGGCATCGCGCTGGCGGCCGGCGCGGCGCCGCCGGCGAGGGTGGGCGCGGCATCGGGCCGGGCCGCGCCGGCGTCGGCCGCGGCGTCGCCGGCCGACGCCCACCAGGCGAGCAGCGCCACGGCGGCGGCCGCGCCCGCCGCGGCAAGCCAGCGCCGGCGGGCCGTCACTTGGCGTTGGCCTCCATGTCGGCGCGCACCTTGCTCACGATGCCGGCCCAGTTGCCGTTGGTGTAGTGGTTGTAGGCCTCGCTGCCGTCACGGAAGGCCACCGAGTGGTAGCTCCACTTGGCCCGGCCGCCTTCGTTCTTCGCGGTGCCCAGCGTGAGGTCGTTGCAGAACCAGTCCGACGGGTTGCAGAACGAGCCGCCGCTGCTGCCCGAGACACCGCCGCTGGAGTGGTAGGCGATGGCCTCGTCGTCCTGCCCGGGCAGGAGGAAGGAGTACAGCGTGCCGTTGGCACCGGCGTACATGTAGAACCACTTGGCGCGCGTGTTGTTGTGGTCGTACATCGCGCGGGCGGTGCTGGTCTTCAGGTCGGACACGAGCGGCTCGTCCAGTGCCCAGTCGCCCGAGTTGGCGAGCTCGGAGCCGCCGGCCGCGCCGCCGGCCACGTCGACCCACTTGATGTTCCAGCCGGTCTGCGAGCTGCCGTCGAGGTTGCCGCACTGGCCTTGCGCGTTCGGTGCGGCGTTCTTGACCATGCGGGCGGAGCCGCCATAGAGCGCGAGCGAGTAGCCGATCTGCAGGTTGCCGGCGCTGTGCACGGCGATGTAGCACCAGTTCTGGCCGGTGCAGTAGCAGTCGAGCGCGTCGCGCACGAGGTAGTTCTGGTCCGAGACGTGGTTGTAGCCGTCCCAGTTGACCGACTTCTTGTTGACGCCGGCGTTCGCCGACGCCGGGCCCCAGTAGCTGAAGTCGGCGTGGTTGCCGAGCTGGCCGCCGCCGGTGCGGCCGTTGATCCACAACGAGTAGTTCGTCGCGTGCGCCACGGCGACCATGCCGGCCACCACGGCCGCGGCCAGCAGCACTCCTCGCACCCTGCGGTTTGCCATGCCTGTCTCCTGATCTTGTAGAAAAAGCACGATCGTTCGATAACGTGCCCGCACACTTTGCGATCAGGCGGGGCCGGGTGACCAGCGGGGAATCCCGAGGAACGGCCGATCAGGGCAGCTTCAGCACGTCGCGCAGGAACAGCACCGTCGCGTAGAACTGGTAGTCGGCGTTCTCCTTGCGGGCGAAGCCGTGGCCCTCGTTCTCGGCGCGCAGGTACCACACCGGGGTGCCGTTGGCGCGAGCCCGGGCGACGATCTGCTCGGCCTCGGTCCACGGCACGCGCGGGTCGTTGCGGCCCTGCACGACGAACAGCGGCTTGCGGATCTTCGAGGCGTTCGTCAGCGGCGAGATCCTGTCGAGGAATTCGCGCATCGCCGGCTCGCGCTCGTCGCCATACTCGACGCGGCGCAGGTCGCGCCGGTAGCTCTCGGTGTTGTTCAGGAAGGTCACGAAGTGCGAGATGCCGACCACGTCGATCGAGCCGGCGATGCGGTCGGCGTAGTTCGTCGACACGGCCAGGCTCATGTAGCCGCCGTAGCTGCCGCCGATCACGGCCACGCGGCTCGCGTCGAGATTCGGCTGGGTGGCGATCCAGTCGAGCAGGGCACCGATGTCCTTGACCGAATCTTCGCGCTGCATGCCGTTGTCGAGCGCGACGAAGGTCTTGCCGTAGCCCGCCGAGCCGCGCACGTTCGGCTGCAGGATCGCGATGCCCATCTCCTCGACGAAGTAGTTGTTGCGGTTCAGGAAGCCGAAGGTGGCCTGGGCCTCGGGGCCGCCGTGGATGTGGATCAGCACCGGCCGCTTGCCGGTGTAGCGCGCCGGCGGCAGGGTCAGCAGGCCCGAGATCGTGCGGCCGTCGAAGCTTTTCCAGCGCACGATCTGCTGCGGCGCGAATCGGGTCGGGTCGACACCGGGCGGCGCGTAGGCGCGGGTCCACTGCTGCACCTGGCCGCTGGCCGGATCCAGGCTGTAGACCTGGCTCGGGCCGGCCGAGCCGTTCAGGCCGAAGGCCAGCTCGCCGCGCTGCTTGTGGAACTGGGTCGTGCCCAGGTTGCCGGCCGGCAGTGCCGGCGCGGGCAGCTCCTTCAAGCTCAGCGCGTCGAACAGGCGCAGCCGGCCCATGCCGTCCTCGTTCAGGCGCAGCGCGGCGAGTTGGCCGTCCTCCGACAGGCTGCCGCCGGAGACATCCCAGGGGATGTGGCCGGTGACGCGGGTGCGGGCGCCGGTCGCCAGGTCGATGCGCAGCATCTCGTTGAACTCGCCGGCGCTGTCGCTGATCACGAACAACGCGCGGTTGTCACGCGAGAAGCCGGCGGCCAGGTAGGTCGCCTTGCCGCCCGTTCCCGCCGCAGGCAGCAGTTGGCGGCGCTCGCCCGAGGCCAGGTCCAGCAGCCAGACCTGCGATTCGTTGGCCGACACGTAGTTGGTCAGGGCGGCCTGGCGGTTGTCCCACGAGACGCTGCCGGCGAACCAGCCGCCGCCGGGCAGCTCGGCGAGCTTGCGCCGCTCCTGAGGGCGCAGCGGATCGAGCAGCCACAGGGTGCTGACGATGCTCGCGCGGGTCGCGCCGCCGGCGGTGCGGTCCAGCGGCACCGAGGTGTGCAGCAGGCGGCTCGGCCGGCCGGCCTGCGCATGCAGCCAGGTGTCCAGGTTGTGGCGCTGGTCGGGGTCGGTCAACAGCGTGACTTCGCGCGTGGCCGGGTCCATGCGGTAGAGCTGGTTCACCTCGTTGCCGCCGGTGTCGCGCTCGAAGACGATGTAGCGGCCCTCCAGCGGCTCGTAGCTGGCACTGAACACCGGGTCGGCGAAATCGGTCAGCTTCTCGGGCTCGGCCAGCGGCGCGCCGATGCGGTACAGCTGCGGCGTATTGCCGCCCGCGCCGCGGTGGCTGACGAGCATTTCGCGCCGGGTCGGATGCCAATCGAGGAAGGCGTGCCCGCGGAAATCGGTGTATTTGTCGACGGCCTGCACCAGCGTGCGCGGCACCGGCGGGATGCCCTCGACATGCAGCTTGGGGTTGGGGGCGAGGGTGGCGTCGCCCGGTGGCGCCGCCGCGGCAGTGCCGACGGACGAGGGCGGCGCGCCGGCACAGGCGGTCAGCGCCAGGACCGCGGCGCCGGCCAGCGCTGCTGCCGACAAGCGGATGGAGGTGAGGCGGATGTGATTCATGGCGGCGACTTTACCCAGCCACCACCTAACATCGCGCTTTCGCCACACCCGCCTCATGCCATGGCCACTGCCAGCCTGCTCGCCCTGCTCGACGACATCACCACCGTGCTCGACGACGTGGCGGTGCTGACCAAGGTCGCGGCGCAGAAGACCGCGGGCGTGCTCGGTGACGACCTGGCGCTGAACGCGCAGCAGGTGGCCGGCGTGCGGGCCGAGCGCGAGCTGCCGGTGGTCTGGGCGGTGGCCAAGGGCTCGTTGGTCAACAAGGCCATCCTGGTGCCGGCGGCCCTGGCGATCAGTGCGGTCGCGCCGTGGCTGGTGACGCCGCTGCTGATGGTCGGCGGCGCCTACCTGTGCTTCGAAGGCGCCGAAAAGCTGGCGCACCGCTTCTTGCACGCCCCGGCCGAGGACGAGGCCGAGCACGCGAGCCTGACGCAGGCGCTGGTGGCCGGCAGCGTCGACCTGGTCGCTTTCGAGAAGGACAAGATCAAGGGTGCGGTGCGCACCGACTTCGTCCTGTCGGCCGAGATCATCGCGATCACGCTGGGCAGCGTTGCCGATGCGGCGCTCGCCACCCAGGCCAGCGTGCTGGCGCTGGTGGCGGTCGTGATGACGATCGGCGTCTACGGTTTCGTGGCCGGCATCGTCAAGCTCGACGACGCGGGCCTGGCACTGAGCCGGCGGCCCGGTGCGCTCGTGCAACGTGGCGGCGCGCTGCTGCTGGCGGCCGCGCCCTGGCTGATGCGTGCGCTGGCCGTCGTCGGCACGGCGGCGATGTTCCTGGTCGGCGGCGGCATCCTGGCGCATGGCTTGCCCTGGCTGCATCACGCGGTCGGCGCCGTTGCCGCGGCGCTGCCGCTGGGTGCTGGCCCGATCACGCTGCTGGCCAACGCCTCGGTCGGCGTGGGCGCCGGCGCGCTGCTGGTGCTCGCGATGCGGGGCATCGGTGCACTGCGGCAACGCATGTCGGACAAACCCTGACAAGCGCCCCCGCCGGGCACCGACAGCCCACATGGGCCTCCATCCGCTGTCAGGCGGGTGTCGGCTGCCTAGAGTGAAGTCCGTACACCGAGCATCTTCCGGTGCCAGTTGGAGACCGAAGAATGGACATCTCCGTTACCCACCAGCGCTATGCGCTGCGCTTCCAGTCCCTCTTCAACCAGGGGCGCGCGATGGTCTTCCCGTGTGATGAACGGGGCCAGGTCGACCTGGATGCCCTGAGTGAGCGGGCACGCGAGAACTACTTCTACGCCCGCGCCGTGATCGGCTTCGAATACACCGAGCCGGCGGTGACGCCCGACTACTCGGCCGGCTGAGAGCCGGACCCCACCCCCCCAATGGCGGCCACAAACAGGGGATAGCCGGGCCGCCAGCCCAAGCGCATAAATGCGCCGCTGGCTCATTCGATCATCGGTCGGGAGCAGTGAAGTTCGTGTCCGCCGAGGCATGCAGGGAATACCCTCCTTGCCTGTTCGCGGCTGATGGCGGATGCGGTTGGCCACTGGGGGATGCCATGCTGATTTGCAACAAGCTCATCTTCATCGAGCTGCAGAAGACCGGCTCGACCCACATCAAGCAGTTGCTGCGCGAGTTGGTGGGGGGGGTCAACGACGGCAAGCACAACACGCCCGACGCACGGCTGCTCGGTTGCGGCAAGCCGTTCATCGGCTCGGTGCGCAACCCGTGGCTGTGGTACCTGTCCTTGTGGTCCTACGGCTGCCAGCGCAAGGGCGAGCTCTTCCAGCGGCTGACCAACGAAAAGCGCTGGCAGCGCATGCGTGAAAAGGGCGAGGCGCGGCGGGCGCGCGAAGCCGCCTCAGGCGCCGGCGACGACGACGCGGACCGTCGACTGCCCGCCGACTGGTGCGCCGAGCGCGCCAAGGACTACTGGTACGCCGATCCCGACAACGCCGAAGCCTTTCGCGAGTGGATCCAGGCCGTGTTGGGCCGGCGTGCGCTGCGCCACATGCTGATGGCGGGCTACGGCAAGTCGCCGATCGGCAAGGCGGCCGGCCTGATGACCTATCGCTACTTCAACCTGTTCGTCAACGGAACGGACGCGGCCAGCCCGATGATGAACAACCTGCTGTCGCTGAAGATGCTGGATCGCTCCGGCTGCATCGTCAGCCACTTCATCCGCAACGAATCGCTGGCCCCGGATTTCATCCGCGTCGTGGAGTCCTGCGGCGTCAAGCTGTCGGACGACCAGCGCGAGCACATCCTGTCGGCGCGCAAGGTCAACACGTCGACCCGGCCGCACGGGCCGGACTACTACTACGACGAGGCCAGCATCAAGCTGGTGGCACGGCGCGAGCGGTTCATCATCGACAAGTTCGGCTATCGCGACGCCCGGCCGGCGCTGGCCACGGCAGCGCCGGTGCGGCTGCCTGCCGGGGCCGCTGCGGTCGCCGGCAAGCCGGCAGCGCAGCGGGTGCGCAAGGAGCCGCGGGTGCACAAGGAGCACCGGGTGCCGCGCGCGCAGCGGGCACAGCGCGAGAGCGCCGTCGCCGCGGTGTGAGGTGACGGGTCAGGCGGTCACCGCCAGCCCGTGCTCACGGGCGTAGCGAAGCACCTCGTCGTAGTTGGTGAAGCGGTCTTCCAGCGAGCTTCCGTTCTGGCGCTCGCCGACGCCGGGCGCCGGCTCGGCCAACGCGGGGTCGACACCGAGGAACGCCAGCATCTCGTCGCGCCGCTCGTCGATGGCCTCGGTGGAGATCTCGAACACCTGGTGCCCGACGAGCCGCTGCTTGAGCGTGCCGTAGCGCGTATCCAGCTTGTTGCCGTACATCTCGAAGACGCGGGCCTTGAATTCGATGCGGGTGGTCGGCTCTTCGATGCCCGCCTTGGCACGCGCCTTCTTCTTCTTGCTTCCCCACTCGCCGGTGGTCTTGGCGATCTGCAGCGACGACCATTGCGCGAGGATATCGTCGCGGCGAAGCAGGATCACCCGCCACGACGGGTCGGAGACGATCTGGTCGATGACCCGCGCATCGTGGTGCAGCATCATCTTGAAGCCGAACACGGGCTTCGCATCTTCCCGCTGGGTCCAGGCGGTCATCACGTCTTCGAGATACGCCAGCGGCTCGTTGACGGCCTTGGCCACCGTCTCGGGGGATTTGATGCCCAGCCGGCGCATCGCGCCGCCCCGGGTGTTGAAGATCTCGCCGAGGCACGCGACCTGCGGGTGCGCTTCCAGCGCCCGCACCAGATGCGAGCTGCCCGAGCGCGGCGTGGACATGATCACGTAGCGTTGCGAGGCGGGCATATCCATGAAGGTCTCCTGCTGAAAAACTGCGCCATGGCGCCCTGGGCGGCCCGCGTCGGGCCCGGCACCGCTTGCTCGCGAATCGTAGGCAACCGGGCCGAGGCGCCATACCCCTAACGTGAGGATGGGCGGCCGCCGCGGCGGGCCGGGGCACACGGGGCATTCCGTGCGCATGGTCCAATCCCTGGCCCTGCCGCCACGCTATTGACTCATTTACCCGCCCGCCATGCAACTGCTCCTGGCCCCGATGGAGGGGCTGCTCGATCACCACCTGCGCGATGCGCTGACGCGGGTCGGCGGCATCGACCGCTGCGTCAGCGAGTTCATCCGCGTGACCGGCACGCTGCTGCCCGAGCGCGTGTTCTTCCGCGTGATCCCCGAGCTCGCCCACGGCGGGCGCACGCCGGCCGGCGTGCCGGTGCGGGGCCAGTTGCTGGGCTCGGATCCGGCCTGCCTGGCCGACAACGCGGCGCGGCTCGCATCGCTGGGGCCGACCGGCGTGGACCTGAACTTCGGCTGCCCGGCCAAGATCGTGAACCGGCACGGTGGCGGGGCCGCGCTGCTGGACGACCCCGAATTGCTGCACCGCATCGTTGCCGCCGTGCGGCGCGCGGTGCCGGCGCACCTGCCGGTCTCGGCCAAGATGCGGCTGGGCAACCAGAGTGCGCACCAAGCGGTCGATTGCGCGCGGGCGCTGGCCGAGGGCGGCGCCAGCGAGATCGTCGTGCACGCCCGCACCCGGCGCGACGGTTACCGGCCACCGGCCTACTGGGAGCGCATCGCCGAGTTGCGCACGGCGGTCGAGGTGCCGCTGGTCGCCAATGGCGAGATCTGGAGCGTGGCGGATGCGCTGCGCTGCCGCACCGTGAGCGGCTGCGACAGCCTGATGCTCGGCCGCGGCATGGTGGCCGACCCGGGCCTGGCGCTGGCGTTGCGCGCGGCGGTGGGCGAGCCGGGCTCCGCCTCGAGCGCGGCGACCGCGCTGGACTGGCCACAGCTGCTGACCCTGCTGCGGGCCTTCTGGGCCGGCATCGAGCACCACATCACGCCGCGCCACCGGCCGGGCCGGCTGAAGCAGTGGCTCAACTTCCTGCGCCGGCGCTACCCGGAAGCCGAGCTGGCCTACCAGCGCTGGCGCACGCTGGACGATCCGATCGCGCTGCGTCGCGCGCTGTTCGAGCCCGCGGCCTGACGCACCGCCCGCGCTTCGGCGCACGGTGCGCCGGCGGCACGCAGGTAAACCCTGATACCTCGCCGGATCGGCTTGATTTTCTTCACGAACTGTCGATACAGGACAGGCCCTGCCCGACGGGCCTTCGCTGATGGTTTACGCCCTCCTCACCAATTCGCTGGTCAATGTCATCGTCGGGCTGGCGCTGGTCATGGCCTGGCGCCGCCACCGCGAGCAGGTCTTCCTGCGCGCGCTGGGCGCTGCGACGCTGATCCTCGCCACCGTGCCCCCTGGCTTCCTCTGGTGGAAGGCGGCGAACGGCCCGGCCGCCGTGCCTGCGGCCTTGCTGCTCGCCACGGCGGGCGCAGGCGGCCTGCTGCTGCTCGGTGTCGGCGCGGCCGGGTTGGCACGGCGCAGGCTGTCGCGCCAGCAGGTCACCAGCGCGGCGATGGTGCTGGCCCTGAGCTACCTGGTGATGCTGCCGATCAGCATGCGCCTGGCCCATGCGGTCACGGCCGTGCTGATGCTGATCGTGGGCATGGCGGCGGCGCGCTGGCTGTGGCTGCAGCCGGCCGCCGAGCGCCTGTCCGGCATCCTGCTGGTCCTGCTGGGCCTGAACCAGTTCTGGTTCGTGCTGCTCGGCGAGCCGGCCGCGGCGCTGCAGGCGGCAATCGGCACCGTGCTGCGCGTGGGCCTCGGCCTGTCCTTGCTGTATGCCGCGCTGCGCCGCAGCGGTGAGGCCGCGCAGCGCATGCGCGACCAGTACCTGCGCATGACCGAGAACTCGCACTTCGGCGTCATCGTGATCCAGGACGACGCCGTGCCCTACGCCAACCCGGCGGCGCACCAGATCTATGGCCGGCCGATGGACCACCCGTTCCCGTCCCCCTGGCGCAGCCGCCATGTCAGCGAGCCTGATCGCCAGCGGGCAGCGGCGCGGCATCGCGCCCTGGTCTCGGGCGAGATCGAGCACGCGATGTGGGAGGGGCCGCGCACCCGGCACGACGGGCGCGAGATGTTCCTGCGCTTCGCTGCCTGGCGCATCGAGTGGAATGGCCGACCGGCCGAGCAGGTGGTGGTGATCGACGACACCGAGCACCGCGACACCAGCCAGGCGCTGCTGCACCAGGCGATGCACGACGCGCTGACCGGCCTGCCCAACCGGGTCGCGCTGATCGGCCGCGTCGGCGCGCTGTGCGCCAAGGGCCACCCCTTCGGCCTGCTGCTGATGGACGTGGACCGCTTCAAGCTGTTCAACGAGGCGCACGGCCCTTCCGTGGGCGACCAGGTGCTGTGCGCGCTCGCCGGGGCGCTGCAGCTCGCCGCGCCCGAGCCGGCCGAGCTGATGCGGCTGGGCGAGGACGAGTTCGCGCTGCTGCTGCCGCTGCCCTCGGGCGACGGCGATGCCGAGGCCGCCTCGCTGGCGCTGGCCGGCCAGGTGCGCGAACGGCTGCAGCAACCGCTGGAGCTGCCCGGCCACCGCTTCTACGTCGACATGTCGATCGGCATTGCGCTGCACCCGGCGTCCGGCCGCGAGCCCGAAGGCCTGCTGCGCGCTGCGCAGGCCGCGATGCACGAGGCCAAGCGCCTGCCAGGGCTGTCGATCCGCCTGGCGCAGGCCGGCTTCGAGCGCGGCTCGGGCGCGTCGCTGCAGGCCGAGCAGGCCTTGCGCGCCGGGCTGCACAACGAGGAATTCGTGCTGGTCTACCAGCCCAAGGTCGCGGCGAACGACCACCGGCTGACCGGCTTCGAGGCGCTGGTGCGCTGGCAGCGGCCCGGCGGCGCGCTGGTCAGCCCGGCCGATTTCATCCCGGCCGCCGAGCGCACCGGGCTGATCGGGGCACTCGGCGCGCTGATCCTCGACAAGGCCTGCGCACAGATCGCGGCCTGGCTGGCGGCCGGCGAGCCGATGGTGCCGGTGGCGGTGAACGTTTCGCCGGTGCAACTGCTCGACCCCGACTTTTCCGGCCTGGTGGCGCGCTGCATGGCGTTGCACCGCGTGCCGGCGCAATACCTGACGATCGAGATCACCGAGACGGCGGCGGCGACCCACCTCGACGAGGCGCGCCAGCGCATTGCCGAGCTGGGCGCGCTGGGGCTGGCGGTCGCGCTGGACGACTTCGGCGCCGGCGTGTCGTCGCTCAACATCCTGCGCAGCCTGCCGCTGCAGACGGTCAAGATCGACCGGCTGCTGATCGACCCGATGCCGGCCGCCGATGCGATGGCGGTGGTGCGCGCCGTGTGCCAGCTCGCGCGGGCGCTCAATCTCGCCGTGGTGGCCGAAGGGGTCGAGACGGCCACGCAGGCCGAGGCAGCGCGCGCCGTGGGCTGCGACGAGTTGCAGGGCTACCACTTCGGCCGCCCGTTGCCGCCGGCCGAGGCGCTGGCCTGGCTGCGCCGCACGCAGCCGGTAACGATGCCCCCACGCTCACTTCGTTCTCGGCCCCCCGAGGGGGCGCTCAGTACCTTCGGGCGGCCGGGCGGTACTGAGATGGATTGATCAGGCCCCCGGTGGCACCACCGCGGCGACGCCGGCCCGCGCGATCTGCGCATCCTCGGTCGACTTCACGCCGCTGACGCCGACCGCGCCGATCAGGTGGCCGCCCGAAACGATGGGCACGCCGCCTTCGAGCAGGCCAGCCATGCCGGGCGCGCTGAGGAAGGCCGTGCGGCCCTGGTTGATCATCTCTTCGTACATGCGCGATTCGCGCCGGCCCATCGCCGAGGTGCGCGCCTTGGCCTCGGCCATCTCGGCGCTCATGGCGGGCGCGCCGTCGAGCCGGTACAGGCCGAGCAGGTGGCCGCCGTCATCGACGACGGCGACCGACACCGGCCAGTGGTGCGTCCAGGCCAGCGCGCGGGCGGCGTCGAGGATCTTCAGGACATCGGCGTGGTCGAGACAGGGCTTGGTGTGCATGGTCGAGTCGGCAGGAGGTGACGGGAAGCGCGAAGTATCGCCGTCGCGGCGTGCTCTGGCGCGGCAGGCCGGGCCGGCGTTGAACCGGCTTGAATCTTCCGAAGCCCCGGCGGCCCTCTCAGGCGGCGATGAAACGCCGCAGCGCGGCGAACGCCGCCTCGGGCTCGTCGCGCCAGGCGCCGTGCCCGCTGCCGGGGTAGACCTGCAACTCGACGCGATCGGGCGGCAGCGCGGCGGCGATGTCCGCGCTGTCGGCGGGCGGGCAGACGGGGTCGTGCGCGCCGGCCATCACCAGCACCGGGCAGCGCGCGGCGGCCAGCCCCGGCGCGAGGTCCATCGCCTGCATCTCATGGACGATGAAGTGGCGCAGGATGGCCAGGTGGTAGCGCGCACGGGTGCGGGCGTCGCCGTTCGGCGCCGGGCGCGTGTTGTACAGCGGCAGCACCTCGCGCAGGTAGGCCTCGGTGTTGGCCTCGGTCGGCGCGCGCCAGAAGGCCTCGGCCAGCGCCCGCGCGGCCGGGCCGCCGAGGTGCTCGAAGATCGGCAGCTTGCGGTCGAGGTTGAACGCCGCCGAGGTCGACGACAGGATCACCTTGGCCGGGTGGCCCGGGTGGCGGGCGAGATAACGCTGGGCGACGAAGCCGCCGAAGGACTGGCCGAGCACGATGGGCCGCTCGATGCCCAGTGCGTTGCACAGCCGCACCACGTCGTCGGCCCAGGTGTCGAGCGTCCATTCGCTGTCGGGCCGCGGGTCGCTGCGGCCGTGGCCGCGGTGGTCGTAGGTGACGATCTGGCACAGGTCGGCCAGCTGCGAGAAGGCCGGCTTGAAGCCGCTGTGGTCGAAGCCCGGGCCGCCGTGAAGCAGCAGCAGCGTCGGTTTCTCGCGCATGGCGGGGCCGTCGGGCACCAGGCCGAAACCGTCGATGTCGACGAACAGGCGCACGCCCGGGGTGATCTCGATACGCATGGGGCGTGATGCTAGCGGGCCTTGCGCTTGCCCGGCCGGGCGGCATCGAGTGCCGCGTGCAAGGCCACGAACTCCTGCGTCAGCTTGTGCCGCGCGTCGAGGTGGATCATCGGCAGCGCACGCTCGTGCGACTCCTTGACCTTGACGCTCGCGCCGAGGTAGGGCTCGAGCACCGGCAGGCCCTCGTCGACCAGCTCCTGCACAGTCCGCTGCGGCAGGTTGGCGCGCGGCTGGAACTGGTTGACGATGATGCCTTCGACCTTCAGCGCCGGGTTGTGGTCGGCCTGGATCTCCTGCACGTTCTCCATCAGCGCGTACAGCGCGCGGCGCGAGAAATCGTCGCAATCGAACGGGATCAGGCAGCCCTCGGCGGCGATCAGCGCCGAGCGGGTGTAGAAGTTCAGGGCCGGCGGCGTGTCGATCCAGATCGCGTCGTAGTCGCCATCGAGCGCGGCCAGTGCATCGCGCAGCTTGTAGATCTTGTAGCGCGACTCGAGCTTGCCGTGAAGCTCCTCGAGGGCCGGCTGCGAGGGCAGCAGGTGCAGGCCCTCGAACGGCGTTTCGACAATGTAGTCGTCGGTGGTCTTCGGCCGCACGCTGAACTTCAGCGTCTGCTCGAAGAAGTCGGCCGCACCGGCTTCGATGTCTTCGGCCGACGCCCCGAGCAGGTAGCGCGTCGAGTTGCCCTGCGGGTCCAGGTCGACGACCAGCGTGCGCCGGCCCTCGATGGCGCCGATCGCGGCGAGGTTGCAGGTGATCGTCGACTTGCCGACGCCGCCTTTCTGGTTGAACACGACACGACGCATGGCCGGGCTCCGGGAGATGACACGGGAGCCTCGATTGTGCACTGCAGCACCATGCCGGATCCTGACGGAAACCGGCACCGCTGCTGCGCCGCGTCAAACGATCACGGGGTGCCGGCCCGCCACACCAGCACCGGCACCTCGCTGTGCGCCAGCACCCGCTGGGTCTCGCTGCCGAGCAGCAGGCTGACCAGCCCGCGCTTGCCGTGCGAGGCCATCACGATCAGGTCGCAGCCCAGGCGGCGGGCGGCCTTGCAGATGGCGTCGTGCGGGTGGTCGCTCAACTCGGCGATGGTGGCGCATTCGACCTTGGCCTCGTCGGCCGTGCGGCGCACGAAATCGAGGTAGCGCTGGGCGTGGGCCTGGGCATCCTGCGCGAAGTGGTCGTGCGATTCGTCGATCGCGGCGGCGCGGTAGCTCAGCAGGTGGAACTCGGGCATCACGTGGATGGCGGTCACGCGCGCGCCGTGCTGGCGCGCCAGCTCGATGCCGTTGAAGACGGCGATCTCGGACAGGCGGGAGCCGTCGGTCGGCAGCAGGATGTGCTTGAACATCATGATGTGCACTCCGATCGGGACGCCGGGCACGCCGTGGGCTGTGCGCCTCTCGTATTCCCCATCCACCGACCGGGCCCGGCAGGCGGGCGGTCGAAGTTCATCATAGGCTCGGGTCACCCCGGCCACAAGCGCTCAACCCCGGGCCTGGGCGATGCGCTGCGCGAGCCCGGCGATGACGACTTCGACGTAGGCCGCGAAACTGCGCGCCATAGGCCGCCGGTCGCCGGGCGTCCAGCGCAGGATGAACGAGCGGTCGGCCAGGCGCGGCAGGTGGCGCGCGAGCGCCGGGTAGTCCGCTGCGGGAATGTCGCGCACGCGCTGCTGCAGGTCCTCGGCCCACCCTTCGGGGTCCTCGGCGGGCAGCGGGGCGAGCTCGAGCGTGGCGAAGCCGCACAGCGCAACGACCACCGTGTTGTAGAGCTCGACGATCGCCTCGTCCGGGCAGCCGGCCTGCGCGAGCGCCTGCAGGATGCCCTCGACCAGCGCGAAGTCCAGGCTGGCGTTGGACAGCATCTGCGCACCGACGAGCTGGGCCAGGTGCGGGTGGCGGCGCATCGCCTGGCGGTAGCGCGTGAACAGCTCGCGCAGCCAGCGTTGCCAATCGCCGGGCCGCGGCGGCGGCACGACGGGGCGCAGCGCGTGTGCACAGGCGGCGGCCAGCAGTTCGTTGCGGCTGCGGAAGTACCAGTAGACGGCCGTCGGGTAGACACCCAGCGCACGCGCGACGTCGCGCAGGCTGAAGCGCTCGAGCCCGCGCTCGGCCAGTTGCGCCAGTGCCGCTTCGACGATGTGTTCGGCGCTCAGCCCGGGCCGCGCGGCTTTCCTTGTCACAGCGAGTCGACGAAGCGCTCGACGGCGGCGGCGAAACCATCGAGATCGCCGTCGGTCAGCGGCAGCGACAGGCTGATGAAGCCGCGCCGGGCAATGTAGAAGCCGTGCTCGAGCAGGTGGAAGAAGAAGGCATCGCGCAGCGGCTGGCCATCGGTGGGCAGGTCGTCGACGCTGCGGATCGGCGCGGCCGTGGCGTGCAGGTTCATCAGCGAGCCCAGGCCGGTGAACTGCAGCGGCGCGCCTTGGGCGCGGCACAGCGCGTTGAGCCGCTCGCGCAGCGCGTCGCCGCGAGCATTCAGCACAGTCGCCGCCGCGGGCGTGTAGACCTGGCTCAGGGCCGCGATGCCGGCCGACATCGTCAGCACGTTGTTGTTGAAGGTGCCGGCGTGCGGCAGGTGGCCGGGCCGGCGTGGGTCGAACAGGGCCATCACGTCGGCGCGCCCGCCGAACGCGCCGAAGGACATGCCGCCGCCGATGTACTTGCCGAGGGTGGTCAGGTCGGGCGTGATGCCGAGCAGCGCCTGGCGGCCGCCGGGCGCCAGCCGCGAGGTCATCACCTCGTCGAAGATCAGCAGGGCGCCGGCGGCGCGGGTGGCCTCGCGCAGGCCGCGCAGGAAAGCCGGCTCGCCGGGGATGCAGCCGCCCGCACCCTGCATCGGCTCGACCAGCACCGCCGCCAGCTCGGCGGCGTGCGCGGCCATCAGCGCCTGCGCGCCGGCCAGGTCGTTGTAGCGGCCGACGACGAAGTCGTGCGGCACGTTGACGGGTGAGCCGCCGCCGGCGAAGGTCAGCAGCCCGCCGTGGTAGCCGCCCTTGAAGACGAGGATCTTGCGGCGCCCGGTGTAGGCGGTGGCGGCGGCCAGGGCCATCAGGTTGGCCTCGGTGCCGGAATTGGTGAAGCGCAGCAGTTGCATCGACGGGACGCGCGCGCTGACGAGGTCGGCCAGCCGGCTTTCCAGCAGGTTGTGGCCGCCGAGGTTCAGCCCGGCGTCGAGCGCGGTGTCGATTGCGGCGCGGATCACCGGGTTCGAGTGGCCGTGGAGGCCGGCGGTGAACTCGCCGAGCAGGTCGGTGTAGACGTGGCCATCGGCGTCCCACAGCCGGGCGCCTTCGCCCCTGGTGAACGCGAGCGGGAAGGGCTCGTGGAACAGCACCGAGCGCGTGTTGCCGCCGGGCAGGTGGGCACACGCGGCTTCGTGCTGGCGCGCGCTGGCCGGATGGCTGGCGATGTAGGCGCTGCGCAGGGCAGCCAGGCGGTCGGTCGGTGTCGTCATGTCCTGCTCCCGGGGGGTTCAGCCGGTTTCATTGTACGGTGTACAAGAAACCGGCCACCAACGAAAAAAGCGCCCGGCGGTGGGCCGGGCGCAGGTCGCGGGAGCAGTTCAGTTCAAGCGATCGCGGATCACCATGTCTTCAGCGCCTCGCGGATCTCGTCGCGGTACAGCTCGTTGGCGGCGTTGCTGTAGGCATTGGTGTAGCTGGTGTCGATCGGGCACTCGGTGCCCGCCGTGTTCCAGTCTTCCCAGCAGGTCACCGGCGTGTCGGAGATCAGGCGGCCGAAGACATAGTCCCGGTAGCCCTGGACACCGCGGGTGTAGATCGGGAAGCGGATCAGGCCCGTGCCGGAGCGGACGATCACCATCGTGCCGCAGCCGCCGTTGGCGTCCGGCAGGCAGGTGTCGTAGCTGCCACCCTTGCCCCAGCTGCGCACCAGCGAGCCGAACTGCGCCGCGATCGCCGACTTGCCCTGCTTGGCGGCTTCGTCGTTGATGATGGCCTGCAGCGAGGCGCTCACGCCGCTGCCCGGGTTGGCCGACTCCAGGAACTCGTCACGCGCGGAGTTCGTGTTGGTCAGCAGCGTCTGGTTCCACACGCCCTCGTAGATGTGCGCCAGGTCGGCCGCGGTGGTGTCGTTGCGGCGGGTCGCCGGGTCGTACTTCTGGGTCGACAGGTTCCAGTAGGCGCAGCCGATGTTGTGGCGCAGCGTGGTGCCGGTCATCTTCGAGGCCGAGGCCGTGTTGTTGAACGGCGTGAAGGTGCCGCCGTAGCGCAGCACGGTGCCGCGCGTCGTGCGGTTGTCGGAGATCGACATCATCTGGTCCAGGCCGGTTTCGAAGTTGTAGTTGAAGCGGGCGTTGGCGGCGATCTCCTTGGACGGATCGGGGCAGGCGTCCTTGCCCTTGCTCATGTCGTACTCGTAGTAGGTGAAGGCCGAGGGCAGCGTGTCCAGTCCCGCCTCGACCTGCTTCATCGAGTGCAGCAGATGCAGCGACTTCAGCGAGCTGGCGGTCTCGGCGCGGCGGGTGCTGTTCAGGTCGACCTTGATCGCGCCGTTGACCTGCTTCAGATAGGACTCGAAGATGCCCTTGGTCGGGTTGCCGCTGGCGTCGAGGAAGGTCTGGCCGAGCAGATCCCGCATGCGGCGCGTCGAGGCGTTGGCGTTGTCGATGAAGACGGCGTCGTAGCGGCGCACGCCGTTCGAGACGTAGGTCGTGATGTCGATCGGGCGCGAGGCGACCTGCAGGCCGTAGTTGTTCAGGTCGGCCATCGACGCGAAACCGTACTGGTACCACCAGGCGGAGTTGTCGGTGCCGGTGTTCTTCACCTGGATGAAGTTGTAGGTGCCGTCGGCCTGGCGCTCGAGCTTGACGATGCGGCCCTGGAAGGAGCTGACCTTGCTGGCGATCGAGGCGGGCGACTGGTTCAGCCACCACTGCCAGCTCTTCGCGTCGGCGCCGGTGTTGGCGACGAAGGCTGCCGAGTACTTCTTGACGCCGCCTTCGGTGTAGCTGTCGATGTCGATCATGCGGTGGCCGGAGTTCGCGATGTGGTCGCTGATCTGCGCCGAGCTCACGCCCATCAGGTAGCTCCAGGCACGCGCCGCACCGGCGGTGTTGGACACCATCACCACCGCGAAGCGGATCACGCCGCCGCCGATGTCGTAGGGCTCGACCTCGATCAGGCGGCCGTTGTTGGCGTTGACGTAGGACGTGACCTGCGCGGCGGTCAGGCCGTAATACCACCACCAGCCCGGCACGGCGTAGGCGCCGCTGTTCTTGACCATGCGCACGGTGAAGCGGGGCACGCCGTTGCTCACCGAATAGACCTCGATGTCGGTCAGGCGGGCGCCGTTGTTGTTGATGTAGGTGCCGATCTGGTCGGCGCTGACGTTGGTGTAGGTCCACCAGGCCGTCGGTGCATTGACCGAGTGGTCGTCGGTCAGCGCGTTGGTGTCCAGCGCCTCGACTTGCATCATGTCGTCGGCGCTGTCCATCATCATCGGCTCGTCGGCGCGGGCGCCACCGTGCAGCATCAGGCCGGCGGCAGCGGCGAGGGCGGCGAGCAGCAGCGTGGGGCGGGGCTGGCGGGCGAAACGGGTCTTCATCGATATCTCCAGGGGGTTGTCGTCGGGTTGCACCTTGAAGTGCCGGACCGTTCTTTTCGATCGGCCCTACCCAACAATTCGTGCCCCGCTCCCCAGACCGGACATCCGCATCCCCCCATGGATAGGGGAATGGCAGGCCCCCCAGATGGGGGATAGGGAGAAAGTTCAGAAGACGAAGAACAGCGGCTGCGGTGCGTCGGCGCCGCTGAGCTGGCGGTAGCGGGCGCGCGCTTCGCGCTCCTGCTGGTCGGCCTCGGCGCCGCGGCCCGTCGCGCGCAGCCACTGCGCGCGCACCAACGCGGCGAGCTGGTGCTCGGGATGCGGCGTGGTGTGGGCCTCGCGCAGCAGGGCCTCGGCGTCGGCGATCAGCGGCTCGGCGCGGCCGGGCTGCCTGGCGGTCAGCCAGGCGAGCGCGGTGTTGAGCTCGCCGCGCGCCACGCCGATGCGGCCCAGCGCGCCCAGCGATGCGCCCGACTGTCGCCAGGCTTCGGTCGCGGCCTCGGCCGCGGCCGCCGCTTCGGCCCCGCGCCCGAGCGCATTGAGCGCGCCGGCACGCAGCATCAGCGTGGCGGCGTGGCGGGTGTCCTTCTGGCCGGCCGCATCTTCCTGGGCGACGAGCTGGTCGAACCACAGCAGCGCCTCGGCGGGCTTGCCGTTGAGCACCAGCGCGGTGGCCAGCCGCCGCGCCAGCCCGCGCACCTCGGAGGCCGACAGCGTCGACTTGGGCGCTTGGGCGAGCCGCACCGATTCGCGCGCGGCGGCCTCGGCCTCGGCCAGCCGGCCGGTGCGGTCCAGCGTCATGACCTGGAACGACAGGTTCAGCGCGGTCTCGCTGTCCTCGGCGCCGTAGAAGCGGCGCGAGCGCTCGACGTTGGCAGCGAACACCTCGTTGGCGCGGCGGAAGTCGCCGGCGTCGAGGTAGTTCATGCCCAGCGTGCGGCTGGCCTGGATCGACAGCGAGTTGTTCGGGCCGGCCAGCCGATCCAGCTCGGCGATCGCCCGTTCGAGCGTGCGCGCGGCGTCGGTGTACTGGCGCAGCTGCCACTGGGTGTAGCCGATGTCGGCGCGCAGCGCGGCCGCGCCCAGGCCTTCGGCGCGCCAATCCTGGTCGAGCAGGGGTTGCAGCGCGCGCAGCGCTTCGGCCGCCTCGGCCTGCCGGCCCTGGCTGGCCAGCGAGGTGGCGATCTTGGTGCGGACGCTGGCGGCCTCGAAGCTGTCGGCGCCGTGCAGGCGCGTGATGGCCGGCAGCGCAGCCTGCAGGACCTGGCGGCCCTCGGCGAAGCGGGTCAGGTCCATCAGGTTGTCGGCGGTGGCGGTCTGCAGGTCGATCCAGGCCTGCGGGCGCTCGGTGGCGTGTTGCTGCAGTGCAGGCCGGGCCTGGGCGAGCGTGGCCAACGAGACTTCGTGGCGGCCGAGCGAGGTCTGCACCCGGGCCAGCTCCAGCAGCGCTTCGGCGTGCTCGGGGCTGCCCTGGCCGTGCGTGCGCAGCGCGAGGTCGCGCCGGGCCTCGGCCAGCGGCAGTGCGCGCTTGCCGTCGCCGAGCTTCATGTAGATGTCGGCCAGCACGCCGCTCAGGGCCGCGTTCAGCTCGGGCTCGCCGCCAAGCTTGGCCTGCAGGTCGCGTTCGCCGCGCGCCATCAGGTCGCGCACGGTCAGCTCGCGGCCCTGGGCGCGAGCCGGGTCGGCTTCGTTGAACAGGCCGACGAGGAAATCCTGCACCGCCTGTGTGCGCAGGCTTTCCCGCCGGGCGACCGCGGCCTGGTCCAGCGCGACGGCCAGGCCGGCCAGCATGCCCGCGGTGGCCAGGCCCGCGGCCGCGACCGGCAGCTTGTGGCGCTGCGCGAACTTGCGCGAGCGGTACCACCAGCTGCCCGGGTGGGCGTGCACCGGGCGGTTGCGCAGCCAGCGCTTCAGGTCCTGGTGGAAGGCCTCGGCCGAGGGGTAGCGCTCGGCGGGGTTCTTGCGCAGGGCCATCAGCGCAATGTTGTCGAGGTCGCCGCGCAGCTGCCGGCGCAGCACCGCGGGCCGGGCCGCGCGCTGGGCCGCGGCGCTCTCGGTGGTGGGCGTGCGGCTGGGCTTGGTCGGGTCGACGCCGAGGATGGCGTCTTCCAGCGCGCCGCGGGTGTCGCGCGGCAGCCGGTAGGGGCGCTGGCCGGTGCACAGCTCGTAGAACACGACGCCGAGCGAGTACACGTCGGATGCGGTGCCGATCGGCTGGTGGGCGATCTGCTCCGGCGAGGCGTAGTCGGGGGTCATGGGCGCGTGGCCCCATTCGGTCGCGGCGGCATCACGCGGCGAGTCGGCATCGTCCAGCAGCGTCGCGATGCCGAAGTCGAGCAGCCGGACCTGGCCATCGTTCGTGACGAAAATGTTCGACGGCTTCAGGTCGCGGTGCACCACCAGCCGGGCGTGCGCGTACTGCACGGCCTCGAGCACCTGCAGGAAGAGGTCGACGCGCGCGCGCAGCGGCAGCTGCTTCTCGTCGCACCAGGTGGTGATTGGCTGGCCCTCGACGTACTCCAGCGCCAGGTAGGGCTGCCCCTGATCGGTGACGCCGGCGTCGTACAGGCGGGCGATGTGCGGGTGCTCCAGCGTCGCGAGGATGTCGCGCTCGCGCTCGAAGCGGTGCGCCAGCGCGGGCTGCTGCAGCATGCCGGCATGCGGCAGTTTCAGCGCGACCGCGCGCTGCAGCGTGCCGTCGACCCGCTCGGCCAGCCACACCGCGCCCATGCCGCCGTGGCCCAGCGGGCGCAGCAGGCAGTACGGGCCGACCTGGCGCAGCCGGGTCTCTGCCTCGGCCAGGCGCTGCTGGGCGGCGGTGCTGGCCAGCTGGGGCAGGGCGTCGAGCAGGCCCAGCGGGCCGGGGTCGTTCGTGGTTTCGCCGCGCTCCTCGGTCGCGGCATCTTCCAGCAGCGCTTCGAGCCGCGGGCGCAGCGTGGCATCGGCGGGGCCGAGGCTGGCCAGCCAGGCGGCGCGCTGGTCGTGCGGCAGGTCGAGCGCCACGTCCAGCAGCTCGGACAGGCGGGCCAGTTCGTCGCGTGCCAGGCTCATCGGTGCACCCTTGGGCCTTCGGCCCTGTCCCTCCGGGAGGGAATTCGCCCCTTCGGGCGGCCGTGCGGGGCTCATGGCCGACCGCGCCTACTGGAGAACGGCCTTGAGCAGCAGGCGTGCCTTCTGCCAGTCGCGCCGCACGGTGCGGTCGGTGATGCCCAGCGCCTGCGCGATCGAGATCTCGTCGAGCCCGGCGAAGCAGCGCATCTCGACGATGCGGGCCAGCCGGTCGTCGACTTGGGCCAGCTCCTCGATCGCATCGTGGATGCGCACGACATCGTCGTCCCTGACCGACACCGACTCGGCGACGTCGGTGTTCAGCGTGACGTGGAGGTGGTCGCCTCCGCGCCGGTCGGCGTGGCGCTGGCGGACGAAATCGATCACGACGAAGCGCATGACCCGGGCCGCGTAGGCCAGGAACTGCCCTTGGGTCATACCCCCCAGGTCGCTCTGGTGCTGGAAGCGCAGGTAGGACTCGTGCACCAGCGCGGTGGTGTCGAGCATCGTGATGTTCTCGCTGCGCCGCAGGCGGGAGCTCGCCAGGCGGCGCAGGTCCTGGTACATCTGCCGGAACAACTCGTCGGGGGTGTCCGGTGCCGGGGCGTTCGGGTCCATAAGGCGGGCGAGTATGCCCCCGATTCAGTCCAGCGTCTGCCGGTAGCGTTTCAGGGCCACCGCGCCGGCCACGGCGAGGAAGGCCAGCATCGGCCACAGCTCGGGCAGCAGATCGACCGCGCCGTTGCCCTTGAGCAGGATGCCGCGCACGATGCGCAGGAAGTGGGTCAGGGGCAGCACCTCGCCGAGCGACTGTGCCCAGCCCGGCATGCCGCGGAACGGGAACATGAAGCCCGACAGCAGCATCGACGGCAGGAAGAAGAAGAAGGTCGCCTGCAGCGCCTGCAACTGGTTCTTGGCCAGCGTCGAGAAAGTAAAGCCCACCGCCAGGTTGGCCAGCATGAACACGCCGATCATCGCCATCAGCAGCGGGAAGCTGCCGACCATCGGCACCTCGAACAGCAGCGCCGCGGCGCCGAGGATCACGCCGAGCTGGATGTAGCCGATCACGATGTAGGGCAGGATCTTGCCGAGCATCACCTCGAACGGCCGCACCGGCGTGGCCAGCAGGTTCTCCATCGTGCCGCGCTCGCGCTCGCGGGTCATCGCCAGGCCGGTCAGCATGACCATCGTCATCGTCAGGATGGTGCCGATCAGGCCCGGCACGATGTTGTAGCGCGACAGACCCTCAGGGTTGTAGCGGCGGTGGATGCGGATCTCGTAAGGCGTGGCCTCGGGCTGCCGCGCGCGCAGCGGGCCGTCCAGGTCGTGCCGCAGGGCCAATGGGGCGACGGCGCCGAGCGCGGCCAGCGCGTTGCTGGCCGCCGAGGGGTCGGTCGCGTCGACGCTGACCAGCAGCGCCGGCGCCTCGCCGCGCACGACCCGGCGCGTGAACTCGGGCGGCACCACGACCAGGAACTGCACCTCGCCGCGCTCGAGCAGCAGGTCGCCCTCGGCCTCACTGGCGGGCCGGTGGGTGATGCGGAAGTAGCCGGTGTTCTGCAGGCTCGCGGTGAGGCTGCGGGCGAGCACGCCGTTGTCGGCGCTGACCAGGGCCGTGGGCAGTCCCTTGGGATCGGTGTTGATCGCGTAGCCGAACAGCACGAGCTGGAGGATGGGCACGCCGACCGCCATCGCGAAGGTCGGCCGATCGCGCAGCATCTGCTGGAATTCCTTCAGGAACACCGCGAAGGTGCGCGCCCAGGAGAAGCGGCTGCTCGGCATGGCGCGGTCAGGCGAAGTTGTCCGGCGCGCGGCCGATCAGGCTGATGAAGACGTCTTCGAGGTTCGCCTCGGCGCGCGTCCAGCGCAGGCCGGGCCGGTCGCGGAAGGCGCCGATGGCGGCCTCGACGAGCGCGGCATCCTGCCCGGCCACGTGCACCGCGCTGCCGAAGGCGGCCACGCTGAGCACGCCGGGCGCGGCCTTCAGCGGCTCGAGCAGGGCGCTGAGCGTGGCGGGGTCGCCTTCGGCCTGCACCGCCCAGACGGCCAGGCCCGCCTGGTCGATGATCTCGCGCTCGGTGCCGCGCGCGAGCAGCTTGCCGTAGGCGATGTAGGCCAGCTCGTGGCAGCGCTCGGCCTCGTCCATGTAGTGGGTCGAGACGAGCACTGTGATGCCCTCGGCGGCGAGGCGGTGGATCTCGTCCCAGAAGTCGCGCCGGGCCTTGGGGTCGACGCCGGCGGTGGGCTCGTCCAGCAGCAGCAGTCGCGGCTCGTGCAGCAGGCAGGCGGCCAGCGCGAGGCGCTGCTTCCAGCCGCCCGAGAGCGAGCCGGCCAACTGCTGCGCGCGAGAGGCCAGGCCCAGGCGCTGCAGTGCCTCGTCGACCCGTCGCGGCCGCTCGGGCAGCTCGAACAGCCGCGCCACGAAATCCAGGTTCTGCCGGATCGACAGGTCTTCGTACAGGCCGAACCTCTGCGTCATGTAGCCGACCTGGCGCTTGATCGCCAGCGCGTCGCGCTTCAGGTCCAGCCCGAGGCAGCGGCCCTCGCCGGCGTCGGGTGTCAACAGCCCGCAGAGCATGCGGATGGTGGTCGTCTTGCCGCTGCCGTTGGGGCCGAGGAAGCCGCAGATGCGGCCGGTGCCGAGTTGCAGGGCGACGTCATCGACGACCGCGCGCCCGTCGTAGCGCTTGGTCAGGCCCCTGACGTCGATGGCGAGGTCGCCGTTCATTTCCTTGGGGCGGATGCGGCGGGCTGCACGTCCAGCGGCTGCCCCGGATGCAGCCTGGCCGCGTCGGCCGGCGCGGGCCGCGCCTCCACCAGGAAGACGAGCTTGGCGCGCTGGGTGTTGGAGTAGATCACCGGCGGCGTGTACTCCGGCTGCGTGGCGATGCGGGTGATGCGCGCGCCAATCGGCGCGCCGCAGCCGTCGCAGTGCAGGCTCACCGGCTGGCCGAGTGCCAGGCCGCCGAGCTCGCCCTCGGACACGTAGAAGCGGGCCTTGCGTGCCTCGGGCGGCAGCAGCGCGAGCACCGGCTGGCCGGCGGGCACGTACTCGCCGGCACGCCAGAAGGTGTCGCTGATCAGCCCGGCGGCCGGCGCGGTCTGCAGCGCCTGCTGTTCGCGCCACTGCAGTTGGCGCTGGGCCTGCTGCGCCGCCTCGACCTGCGCGGCGGCGCTGGCGCGCTCGTCCACGCGCGCCGGCAGGCTGGCGACCCGCAAGCTGGCCTCGAGTTCGGCCACGCGGTCCTGCGCCTGCTTGCGCGCGGTGGTGGCATCGTCCAGGCGCGATTGGCTCACGAAATCTTGCGCCACCAGCGCCTGCTGGCGCACCCAGTCGGCCTGCGCGCGTTGGGCCAGGGCGCGGGCCTGGTCCAGTTGGGCGCGGATGACGGCGATCTCCTCGTCGCGCCGGCCCTTGGCGGCGTTGTCCGCCTGGGCCTGCGCGGCACGCACACGCGCGTCGGCCTCGGCGCGCGCCGCCTGGTTGCTGGTGGCGTCGAGCGTGAACAGCGGTGCACCGGCCGCGACCATCTGGCCCGCCTGCACCGACAAGGTGACCAGCGTGCCGGCCACGGGGGCGGCGATGTACACGTAGTCGCCCTCCACATAGCCGGACCAACCGGTGGCCGGCGGTGGTTGGCAGCCGCTCAGCATGGACAGCGCGATCAGCCCGGCCACCAGCGGGGCAGGACGAGGGACGCGAGGGCGAGTCATGGGCAAGTCTTTCAGCGCCCGGTGCCGGCGGGGCGCAGCGCCTGCAGCGCGAGGGTGATGCGTTGTGCAATGGCGGCGTCGTCCAGCACCTGCGTTTCGGCCTGGCCGGCCGGTGCGGCGCCGACGGCGACCATCGCGGGCACGGCCAGCAAGGGCGCGACCACCGACCCCATCAGGAAGGCAAAGCGCTGCATCGGCGGCAGCGGGCGCAACTCGCCCGCCTGCTCGGCCTCGGCGCCCAGCGCCATCAGCAGGCCCAGGTGCCGCGGGGCATTGGCCCGAACGAACTCGTGCACCGCCGCCTCGCCGTTGGCCGCGTCGATGGCCAGCCGGCTCACCAGTGCGCGGTGCTCGCGCACGAAGCAGGCCAGGTTGAACAGCGCCGCACGCAGCCGTTCGACGGGCGCGCCCTGGCGGGCCGCGTCGGCCGACAGGCTGGTGAACATCTGCTCATACAGCTGCTGCAACAGCTCGCGCAGGAAGGCCGCCTTGCTGCCGAAGTGGTAGTGGAACATCGCCGGGTTGACGCCGGCATGTTCGGCCACACCCCGGACCGACAGGCCCGAACAGCCCAGCTCGGGCAGCAGCGCGAGGCCGCTGCGCAAGAGCGCCTGGTCGATGCCTTGGGAAGGACGGGCCATGGAACATTATTGGGCGGCCGACCAATAATGGCAAGTGCCCCGCAGGCGGCCGGCCTCGATCAGGTCGAGGGCTCGGTGCGCAGGTCGTATTCGCGCAGCATCACGGGCTCCCGCGAGCCTGCGGCGACGCGGCGCCGCACGGCATCGTGGATCTCCCGCTCATGGGCCTGGTAGGTCTCCAGCGGGTCTTCCCCTTCGGCCTGGGGGCGAAAGCGGTGATGAAGGGTGCGCCGGCTGATGATGGCGCCCACCCAGTCCGCGCCGATGGGCACCCAGAAACGAACGCTGTCGGACTCGGCATGCAGGAACGGCGCCTCGCTCATGGTGATCGGGGCTACTGTGGATTGTCCTTGCCGCGCTCGAGATCCTTGGCTTCCTGCCGCTTGTCCTTCGCGAGCGCCTTTTCGTCGGCGCGTGTTTGCTGCTCGGCGCTGCGGTTCTCCACGCGTGCGGCCTTGCGCTGCTCACGCTGCGAGCCAGCTTCGCCCGGGGGCCCGGTCATGGGCACCTGAGCCCGCGGGCTGGCCTGCGGGGCCGGCTTGGCGGTGCCTGCGGAGCTGGGGGCGGCCGGTTGGCCGCGCCGCTCGAAGGCTTGCTGGGTGACCGGGTCGTGCGGTTGGTAGCGGTACTTCTCGCTGCGGATCGAGTGCTGCTGCTCCAGCTCGCGCGGGTAGCGGTCGCCACTGTAGGTGCGCTGGTAGGTCGGCAAGGGTGCCATCACGGGGCGCTCGCGGCGATCCCAGCGATCCCAGCCGGGACGGCGGGCCTCCCAGTCACGGCCCCAGTGCTCGCCCCAGCGTGGTGGCCGGGTCGAGGCCCAGCCGCGGAAGTAGATCGGGGGCTGGCGGTAGTAGCGAACCGGCACCCGCAGCACGAACAGCGGAACGGCGATGGGATCCGCGGACTGCCACGGTCCGTTGTACCAGGTGCTCTGGTACCAGATGTCGTCGCGATAGACCCAATACAGGCCATCGTAGAAGAAGTAGTTCGCGTTGGCAGTCGGGGCGTAGTAGACCGGGTAGCCAGGAACGGGCACCAGGTGCGGGTAGGCCGGCATGTTGATGCCGATGTTGACCCCGGGCACGCTGATGCCGATGCCGACGCTGATGGCCGCCTGGGTGGGAGCCAACGTACCCAGCAAGAGGGGCAGGGCGAGAAGAAGGGAGCGCATGTTGGTGTCCTGTGGAGGAGGTGGCGTATGGCCCAATGTGCGCGACGACCTGTGCGCCTGTCGGTGCGCTACCGTACACACGGCTGCTGGGGCCGCCGGGGCATTTCTCAACCCGCTCTTCCGCGTGCGCGTGCGCGTGCGCTGCCGTACGGCTACGGCGCTCGGCCCGAAGGGGGATCCGTCCACAGGCGCAGCAGCGTCAAGCCCACCGCCAGCATCGGCGGGCCGATGAAGACGCCGATGAAGCCGTAGGCGACGATGCCGCCGAACACGCCGAGCAGGATCAGCAACAGCGGCAGGCTGCTGGCACGGCTGATCAGGTAGGGCTTGATGAAGTTGTCGATGCTGCTGATGGCGAACAGGCCCCAGACGACCATGAAGATGCCCCAGCCGAGCGACCCCTGGACGAAGAGCCAGATCGCGGCGCCGCCCCAGACCAGCGGCGGGCCGATCGGCACCATCGAGAGCAGAAAGGTGGCCGCCGCCAGCGCCAGCGCGCCGGGCACGCCGGCAATCACGAAGCCGAGCAGGGCGACCGCTGCCTGGGCCAGCGCGGTGCCGAAGATGCCGTGCACCACCCCGATGACGGTGCCGTTGATCGTGCCCAGCAGCGTCTCGCCCAGGTCGCCGGCCAGCTTGGCGAGAATCGCCCGCGCCGATTGCACCAGCAACTCGCCGTCGCGGTAGAAGAAGAAGCCGACCAGGGTGGCGAAGGCCAGTTGCAGCAGGCTGGCACCGATCGCCTTGCCCGCGCCCAGCACGACGATGCGCGCCGGCTCGAACAGGCTCTTGAGCAGCGCGTTGAGCTCCTCGCGGCTGGCCGCCAGCTTGTGCCAGTACTCGTCGAGCGATTTGCCGACCAGCGGGAAGTCCTTCAGCCAATCGGGCGGCATCACCGGGCCGCGGTCCAGCAGGCTGCGCGCGCCGTCGAACAGGGCGGCCGCGTCGTCGGCCAGGCTCAGCGCGAGCAGGGTCGACGGACCGATCACCAGCACGACGAGCAGCAGCGTCATCAGCAGGGCCGCCAAGGCCGCGCGGCCGCCGACCGCATCGAGGACCCGGCGGTACAGCGGCCAGCTCGCCGTGCAGGCGACGGCGGCGAACAGGATGGCCGGGATGAACGGGTGCAGGACCTGGTAGCAACCGACCACGACGGCGATGATCGCGGCCAGCCGGGCGTAATGCTGCAAGCTGTGGTTCACGAGGTTCTGCCCTTCCTTCTGCCCTTCCGGGTCTGCTTCGGCCGGGCTATTGCAGCACAGCCTGCTAGACTTCTGGCTGACAGCGCCGATTTGATCCTGATTGCGGGCGCTCTACCAAATGCAGCTAAAGAGGCGTCCAACCGGCCCGGTGTTCGCATTCTTTGAGCGGCACCGGGTTTTTCGTTGGAGGCCTTGATTCCATGAAGTCGGTTGGCTTCGTCGCCCCGCAGACCATGCATTTCGCCGAGGCGTTGCCGCTGCAAAGCGGCGCGCATCTGGCCGATTACACGCTGGTCTACGAGACCTACGGCACGCTCAATGCCGAGCGCAGCAATGCGGTGCTGGTGTGTCATGCGCTGAACGCTTCGCACCATGTGGCGGGCGACTACGCCGACCAGCCGAACAGCACCGGCTGGTGGGACAACCTGGTCGGCCCCGGCAAGCCGCTGGACACCGAGCGCTTCTTCGTGATCGGCGTCAACAACCCGGGCTCGTGCTTCGGCTCGACCGGGCCGATGCACACCAACCCGGCGACCGGCCGGCCCTACGGCGCCGACTTCCCGGTGGTGACGGTCGAGGACTGGGTCGACGCGCAGGCCCGGCTGATCGAGCGGCTGGGCATCACGCAGCTGGCCGCGGTGGTCGGCGGCAGCCTGGGCGGCATGCAGGCCCTGGCCTGGACGCTGCGCTACCCGGCGCGCGTCCGCCACTGCGTGGCGGTGGCCACGGCGCCCAACCTGTCCGCGCAGAACATCGCGTTCAACGAGGTGGCTCGCCGCGCGATCGTGACCGACCCTGATTTCCATGGTGGCCACTTCTACGCGCATGGCGTCGTGCCCAAGCGCGGGCTGCGGGTGGCCCGCATGATCGGCCACATCACCTACCTGAGCGACGATTCGATGGAAGCCAAGTTCGGCCGCGAGCTGCGCGAGGCCGAGCTGGGCTACAGCACGCAGGACATCGAGTTCCAGATCGAGAGCTACCTGCGCTACCAGGGCGACAAGTTCAGCGAGTACTTCGACGC
The DNA here is from genome assembly GCF_035254525.1 of Ideonella sp. Taxonomy (GTDB): domain Bacteria; phylum Pseudomonadota; class Gammaproteobacteria; order Burkholderiales; family Burkholderiaceae_C; genus Ideonella. The sequence continues at coordinate 87,698 of NZ_DATFAN010000215.1, forward strand.
CAACACCTACCTGCTGATCACCCGCGCGCTGGACTACTTCGACCCGGCGCGGGCCACCGGCGACGATCTGGCGGCCGCCTTCAAGCCGGCGCGCGGCAACAAGTTCCTCGTGGTCAGTTTCACCACCGACTGGCGCTTCTCGCCGGCGCGCTCGCGCGAGATCGTCAAGGCGCTGGTCGACAACAAGGTCGACGTGAGCTACGCCGAGATCGACGCGCCGCACGGCCACGACGCTTTCCTGCTGGAGGACCCGCGCTATCACGGGATGATGCGGGCGTATTTCGATCGGGTGGCGGCGGAGGTGGGGTGATGACGCCTGCGCATGCGGCTGTTGGCGCGCGGCCGGGGGCCGGCAGGCGGAGGGGCTCATTGACCGGCGCCCTCGGCTGCGCCGAGGGTTCCCTCCAGTGCTCGGCTTCGTGGCCGCCGTCGAACTCACTCCGCTCACTGCGTTCGCTGTGCTCGAACAATCGTCGGCGAGTCAGTCTACGAGGCTCGCTGCGCTCGCTGCCACGAAGCCTGTGCGCTTCGGCGCCTCGAAATCGCCCCACCGCCTGCCGGCCCCCGGCCGATTCCATCGTTGGAGTGGTGGCAGCGAGCCTCGTAAACAAACTCACTGGCGATTGTTCGAGCACAGCGAACGCCAGTGAGCGAAGCGAGTTCGACAGTGGTCACAAGCCCGAGCATCGCAGGGCACCCTCGGCGCAGCCGAGGGCGCGGACTCATGAGCCCAAGCGGGTATCGGTTCCCAGCCCTCGCCATCACCAGCATGCCGAAGTCAAGACATGAGCGAACGAAAAGACCTTGAAGTCATTGCCAGCCTGGTGCCGCCCGGCTCGCGTGTGCTGGACCTCGGCTGCGGCACCGGCGAACTGCTTGCCTACCTGAAGCAGACCCGGCAATGCGCCGGCTACGGCGTCGAGCTGGACGATGCGAACCTGCTGGCCTGCGCCAAGCGCGGGGTCAACGTGATCCAGCTGAACCTCGAAGAGGGCCTGAAGCTCTTCGACGACCAGAGTTTCGACGTGGTGCTGCAGCTCGAGACCCTGCAACACCTGCGCAATGCCGAGAACATGCTGCGCGAGACGGCGCGCGTGGGCCGCATCGGCATCGTCAGCTTCCCGAACTTCGCCCACTGGCCGAACCGCATGTCGGTGCTGCGCGGCCGCATGCCGGTGACCCGCGCGCTGCCCTACGAGTGGTACGACACGCCGAACATCCGCGTCGGCACCTACAAGGACTTCGAGGTGCTGGCCCGCAAGAACGGGCTGGACATCCTCGACAGCTTCGGGCTGCAGCGCGGCGAGGTGTGCCGCCGCTGGCCCAACCTGATGGCCAGCGTGGCCGTCTTCAAGTTCGAACGCAGCTGAGCCCTACGCACCGACCTCTTCGACCGGCTCGACGAGCACCGGCCGGGCGTGCAGGTACTGCGTCGCGTGGCGCTTGGCCTCGATGTCGGCGTAGACGAAGCCCGCCTGCTCGGGGCTGAGGCCCAGCACCGGTGCCAGCTCGGCAGCGGGCACCCGATGGTTGTGGGCCCACAGCGCCAGGTCCATCTGCGCATAGGGCAGCGCGAAGTAGAACTCGTCCTGACCCTGGGGCAGGCTGTAGGTGTCGGTCGTCGGCGTCGACGAGCAGACCGACTCCGGCAGCCCAAGGTGGCGCGCGAGCGCATAGACCTGCGTCTTGTACAGGTGCGCGATCGGTTTCAGGTCGGCCGCCCCGTCGCCGTTCTTGACGAAGAAGCCCTGGTCGTACTCGAGCCGGTTCGGCGTGCCGATCACCGCGTAGTGCAGGCGGTCGGCGTGGTGGTACTCCAGCGCCTTGCGCACCCGCTGCTTGTGGTTGGTGGCGGCCACGAGCTGCAGGTACTGGCGCGGCGGCAGGCGGGCCTGCGAGAGCGTGCCGTCGGGCGACTGCACGACGAGGCGGAAGAAGTTGACGCCGCCGGTGCGGCCGCCGGCAATCACGATCTTGTCCTTCCAGCCCTCGCCATAGGCCGGGAAGAGCGTGCGGATCGCCTCGTCGCGCGAGCGGTAGCAGCCCAGCGCCTCGAGCGCCGGCGCGATGTCGACCGTCTCGTGCGCGATGCCGAGCTGCCGCGCGACCTCGCCGCCGCGCTCGCCGCTCTCGCCGGATGAATCGCGCTCCGGCATCTGCAGGCCATACACGCGGTCCTTGCCCAATGCCGCCACGGCCAGCGCGGCGCAGACCGAGCTGTCCACCCCGCCCGACAGGCCGACGACGACGCCGCGCCGGTGCAGCCGGTGGGCCAGGGTGTCGACCATCCAGGCGCGGATGCGATCGACCTCGGCGGCGCAGTCCAGCGCCATCCACTGGGCCGGGTCAGGCCTGAAGCTTGTGGCGCACATAGGCTTCGATCCGGTCCAGGCTGCCGAGGTTGTCGGGCACCATCTCGTCGTCTTCGACGGTGAAGCCGCATTCGTCCTCGATGAAGGCGATCAGCTCCAGGAAGCCGGTCGAGTCGACGATGCGGTGTTCGATCAGCGAGTCACCGTCAGCGAAGGCCGTGCTGCCGCCCATCAGGATGCTGTCCTCGATGTAGCGGCGCACGAGCGTCTTGATGTCCTTCAAACTCAGTTCCTCCGTTGGGTGCTTGGGGGGTGCAGGGTGGCGAGGTCCGCCTTGCGCACCTTGCCGGAATCGGTCTTGGGCAGCGTGTCGACGAAGACCACGCGCTGCGGTGCCACGCCGTTGTCGAGCCGATCCATGCAATGGCGGATCACCTCGCGCTCGCTCGGCACGCGGCCCGGGGCCGGCACCAGGTAGGCGACGATGGCCTGGCCGAGCAGCGGGTCGGGCACGCCGACGACGGCAGCTTCCTGGACGCCGTCGAGCGCGTACAGCGCGTCCTCGACGGCGCGCGGGCTGACCTTCTCGCCGCGGCACTTGATGATGTCGTCACGCCGGCCGACGAAGTACAGCCAGCCCTCGTCGTCCGTGCGGAACACGTCGCCGGTGTACAGCACGCGCTCGCCGGGCAAGGGGCCGGGGCGCAGCACTTGGGCGCTCATTTCGGGCCGGTTCCAGTAGCCGCGCATCACGTGGCTGCCGCGCACGACCAGCTCGCCGGTGCTGCCGTCGGGCAGGCGGTGGCCGGCCTCGTCGACCAGCCAGTGCTCCTGGTTCGGCATGCCGCGGCCGACGCTGCCGGGCCGCAGGTCCAGTTGCTCGGGCGGCAGGTAGCTGATGCGCTTGCATTCGGTCATGCCGTACATCGAGTACAGCTGCGCCTGCGGCAGCAGCCGGCGCAGGCGCTGGATGTGCTCGGGGCTCAGGGCCGCGGCGGCGTTCGTCAGCAGGCGAAGCTGCGGCCAGGCCAGCTCGGCGGCGTTCTTCAGCCCGAGCCACAGGGCGAACATGGTCGGCACGGCGGCGAGCACGGTGGCCCGCTCGGCCGCCAGCGTCTGCAGCACCTTGACCGGGAAGGCGAACGAGCGCTCGACCAGCACGCAGGCGCCGACCTGGAAGGCCAGCAGCACCTGGTACAGGCCGTAGCTGTAGGCCAGCGGCAGCACGCCGGCCAGCACGTCGTCGCGACGCAGGCCGAGGTAGGCCTGCACGGAGCGCGCCGCCGAGAGCATGTTCTGGTGGCTGAGCATCACGCCCTTGGGCTCGCCGGTGGAGCCGGAGGTGTAGATCAGGGCGGCCAGGTCGAGGTCGATCGTCGGCGGCTCGACGAAGGGCAGGTCGGCCGTGTCGGCCTCGGTCGGGTCGGCGCCCGGCTCGGCCCACAGGCAGGCGCGGACCAGCGGCGCGCCGGCGAGCGCGGCCGCGGTCACCGGTCGCAGCGTGGGCTGGCCGAACAGCACGCAGGCGCCTGAGTCGGCCAGCACCGCCTGCAGCCGCGCGGCGCGGCAGGCGGCGCCCACCGGGACGAAGACCGCGCCGCAGCGCAGGCTGGCCAGCAGCGCGAGCACGAAGGCGATGCCGTTGTCCATGTGGCAGGCGACCCGGTCGCCGCGCTGCACGCCCTGGCGCTGCAGCCAGGCGGCCCAGCGGGCGGCGCGGCGGTCCAGCTCGGCGTAGCTGATCCGCCGGCCCTCGAAGACGAGCGCGGCCTGGTCCGGCCGGGCGGCGGCGCTGGCGTCGAACAGGTGCTGCAGCAACATGGCGGGCCGGGCGTGTCAGGCGGGAAGGGCGCGGCCGCGCACGAACAGCTCGTGCAGCCACATCGTCGACAGGATGCCGACGAAGGCCATGTTGTCGCCGAAGCCGGCGGCGCGGCCCGCGCGGCACTTGTCGACCAGGCGGCGCACCGCGGCGGGGTCGAACAGGCCGGCGTCGGCCAGGCGCGCCTCGCCGAGCAACTCGGCCGTCGTGTCGTCGGCCACGCCGTCGGTGAAGAAGCTCTGGCTGTCGGGCGCGCGGTAGGGCTGCTTGCTGCGCCGGCGGATCGATTCGGGCAGCAGCCCGGTCATCGCGCGCTTGAGCAGGTACTTCTCGGTCAGGCCCATCAGCTTGTAGCGCGGCGGCAGTGCATTGCCGAATTCGATGACGCGGTGGTCGAGGAACGGGAAGCGGGCCTCGACCGAGTGCGCCATCGCCATGCGGTCGCCCTGCGAGCTGAGCAGGTAGCCGGCGAGCAGGGTGTGCGCCTCGACGTACTGGTCCTGCGCCAGTGCCGACCAGTGCGCGGCGTCCGGCGGCATCGCCGCGGCCATGGCGGCGAAGGGGTCGAAGCCGGCGGCGGTGTCGCGCCACGCCGGGGCCAGGAAGCGGGTGATGCGGCCGGCGCTGGCCCAGCGCGTCGCGTGGCCGTGGCCGGGCTGGCCGAGCCGCTCGCGGCCCTCGGCGAAGAACTGGGCCGCCATCGCCCCGGCGCCGACCGGCGAGTGGCGCAGGTAGGGGTACAGCCGCTGCAGCAGCGCCGCGCGCATGCGCGAGCCGGGGGCGCGTGCCATGAAGCGGCGCACGCGGGCTTCCTTGAACAGGTCGTAGCCGCCGAAGACCTCGTCCGCGCCCTCGCCGGTCAGCACGACCTTGACGCCGTGCTCGCGCACCGCGCCAGCGAGCAGCATCATCGGCACCGGGGCCGTGCGCAGCAGTGGCGCCTCGGCATGCCAGACGGCGCGCGGGAAGGCCGCGGCGATGTCGGCGCGCCGGCAGCGCAACTCGGTGTGCGGTGTGCCGAGCTGGTTGACCATCTCGCGCTGCTGCGGGCTCTCGTCGAACTCAGGGTCGTCGAAGGCGAGCGAGAAGGTGCGCAGCGGCGTGTCGGTGTAGCGGTGGATCAGTGTTGCGATCACCGCCGAGTCGAGCCCGCCGCTGAGGTAGGCGCCGACCGGGACGTCGGCGCGCAGCTGCAGGCGCACGGCATCGACGAGCAGCGCGCGCAGGCGCTCGGCCAGCTCGTCGGCCCCGGCGCGGTCCTCCTGCCCCGCGGGCGGAAAGCGCCAGTCCCAGTAGCAGCGGGTCTGCACCCGGCCGCCCTCGACGGTCATCAGGTGGCCGGGGGGCAGCGATTGCACCCCCTCGAACACGGTGCGCGGCGCGAGCGGCGCCCAGCAGGTGAAGGCCTGGGCCAGTGCCAGCGGGTCGAGCCGGCGCGGCACCTCGTCCAGCGCGAACAAAGCCTTGATCTCGGAGGCGAACAGCAGCCGGCCGCCGTGCCAGGTGAAGTACAGCGGGCGGATGCCGGCCCGGTCGCGCGCCAGCACCAGCCGGCGGCGGGGTGCGTCCCACAGCGCGAGCGCGAACTGGCCGTTGAGCCGCTCGACGAAGGCGTCGCCATGCAGCGCGTACAGGTGCAGCAGGACCTCGGTGTCCGAGCGGGTGCGAAAGCGCCGGCCGGCGGCCTGCAGCTCGGCGCGCAGCTCGACGAAGTTGAAGATCTCGCCGTTGAACACCACCCACAGCGTGCCATCGGCGTCGCCCATCGGCTGGTGGCCGCCGGCCAGGTCGATGATCGACAGGCGGGCATGCGCCAGCCCGACATCGCCGGTGCAGTGCAGGCCGCTGTCGTCCGGGCCGCGGTGGTGCAACTGGGCGGCCATCGCCGCCAGCTCGCCGGCCCGGGCCGCGGCGGCATGCTCGCCGACCGGGAGGATGCCGGCAATGCCGCACATGGGGCGCTCAGGCCTCGGAGCGTGCGGGGCTGGCGCCGGCTTCGGCCTCGGCACCGACACCGACACCGACACCGACACCGGCGCCCGCGGCCGGCGCGGCGCGCCGGTCAGCCGCGCTGGCATAGGGCGACAGCGAGCGCGGGATCACCTTGCAGGGCGGGGCCAGCACCACCGAGCCAGCCGGGATGTCGCGCGTCACGACGCAGTTGGCGCCGATCATCGCGCCATCGCCAATCGTGATGCCACCGAGCACGCGCGCCCCGACGTAGATGTCGACCTGGCGCCCGATCTTCGGCACGCCGGGCAGCGGGCCGGTGCCGATCGTCACGTCGTGAAAGACCAGGCAGTCTTCGCCGATCTCGACGCCGGCGCCGATCATCACGTTGTTCGGGTGGATCAGCACCAGCCCGGGCGCAATACGGGCGCCTCTGGGCCCGGCCCACAAATGCACCTTGAACGGCAGCAGCGGCAGCCTGGCCAGCCGGTACAGCCACCACATCGGCCGGCGCAGCAGCGGGTTGCCGAGCGATGCGGCCCACATGCCGAAGCGATAGACGGCAACGATCCAGAACCCGGCGTCGGCCAAGCCGCCTTCGTACCGGGCACGGTCATGCCGGATGCGTTCGAACATGGACTGCTTACCCTCCACCGCCGTTCTTCCTGCAGGTCAGCGGCCGATCCATCCGGCCTCCGATAGCGTCGCCGCAGGCGGGCCGCGGTCGCTTGATCTTAGTCAGCTTTAGGGCGGCCGGGTGAGGTGTGAGAGGGTAGGAATGCACCTACTCGGCGTCGGGCGCTGGGCTGATCGCCGACAGGCCGGGCGCGCCCTACCGTGGAGGCAGCCAGCGCCCTCGGTGCTGCCCTGCATCGGTTATCACGCGAACGGAGGCTTCATGAAACGCACTGCCTATGCCCTTGCCGCCAGCCTGGCGCTGGTGTTCACGTCCGGTTGCGTCGTGGCGCCACCGCGCCACAGCGCGGCGGCGGTCTACGTCGCGCCGACCTACGCCAGCCCCGGCCCGGGCTGGGTCTGGGAGTTCCACGCCCGCTACGGCTGGGGCTGGCACCACCCGCACTACGGCTGGCACCGCGGCTGGGACTGAAGCCGGCGCTCGCCGCGCGGCCTGGCACGCAGGGACCGCCGTTCAGCCGTGATCCAGCGGCGCCAGCGGTTCGAAGGCCGCTGGCTGCTTGCTCTTCCAGGCGTCGATCGCCTGGCTCATCTCATCGATGTCGAAGATCGCACTTTGCAGCAATGTCATCTGCGCAAGCGCCTCGGCCGTGCCGTGGTCGCGCGCCTGGTTCAGCGCCAGCTTGCTGCCGGCGATCGCCAGCGGGCTCTTGGCGGCGATTTGCGCGGCGAGTTCGTTCGCGTGCAGCGACAGCGCCTGCGCATCCGGCAGCACCGCGTTGACCAGGCCGATCGCGAGCGCGCGCTCGGCGGCGACGCGCTCCCCCGTATAGGCCATCTGCCGCGCCACCCCCTGCGGCACGATCTTCGGCAACCGCTGCAGCGAGCCCAGGTCGGCCACCATGCCGATGTGGATCTCCTGCACGGTGAAGAAGGCGTCGGCGCTGCACAGGCGGATGTCGCAGGCCGCGGCCAGGTCCAGCGCGCCGCCGATGCAGCCGCCCTGTACCGCGCAGATCACCGGAAAGCGTGCTTCGTCGAGCGCGTCGAAGCACGCCATCAGGCGGCGCAGGCCGGTCTGGAAGGCCTGACGCTTGCGCGCGGTCGACAGATCGAGCATCGGCATGGTCGCGCCGGCGAAGACGTCCAGCGCCATGCCGGCCGAGAAGTGCTTGCCGCTCGAGCCGAGGATCAGCACGCGCGTGCGGCCTTCCTCGTCGAGGGTGCGCACCGCATCGCGCAGCGCCGGGAAGAAGCCCGGGTCCATCGTGTTCATGCGCTCGGGCCGGTTGAGCGTCAGGCGGGCAATGCCGGTGGCGCTGTCGTGCTCGAGCTGGAAGTAGGGCGTGTCGCTCATGGGGCCTCCTGTGGTCGGTGCCAAGGCTAACCCGGCCGCCGGCCCGTTCAATCACCTGCGGGACAGCCGGGTACGCCGCGATGCGGCCGGCCTGGGCGTGCACCTAGACTTGCGCCCCATGCACGCCCTCGTCCAAACCCAAGATGGCCTGGCGCTGCACGTGCGCCGCTGGAGCCCCACGGCCGCGCCGCGCGGGCAGGTCCTGATCGTCCATGGCCTGGGCGAACACGGCGGGCGCTATGCCCACGTGGCGGCGGCGCTGCACGCGCACGGCTGGGCCGTGACCGCGTACGACCAGCGCGGCCACGGGCATTCGGCCGGCGCACAGGGCGACGTGGCCGCGGCCGACAGCCTGCTGGCCGACCTGGCGCAGGTCATCGACGCGGTGCGCGAGCACCAGCCCGGGCCGTTGCTGCTGCTGGGCCACAGCCTGGGCGGCCTGGTGGCTGCGCGCTTCGTGGCCGAGGCGCTGCGGCCCAGGCCGGCGGCCTGGTCACGCGAGGTCGATGCGCTGGTGCTCTCCTCGCCGGCGCTGGACGCGGGCATGAACGGGTTGCAGAAGCTGCTGCTGGCCGTGGTGCCTCGGCTGATGCCGCACCTGCGGGTGAACAACGGCCTGGATCCGGCCTGGATCTCGCACGACGCGGCGGTCGTGAAGGCCTACATCGACGATCCGCTGGTGCACGACCGCATCAGCGGGCTGCTGGGGCGGTTCATTGCCGAGGCCGGGCCGGAGGTGCAGGCCGTGGCGGCGCAGTGGCGTGTGCCGACGCTGCTGATGTGGGCCGGCGCCGACCGCTGCGTCCGCCCTGAGGGCTCGGCCCGCTTCGCCGCGGCCGCGCCGCGCAGCGTGGTGACCCCGCGCGAGTGGCCCGGCTTCGCCCACGAGATATTCAACGAGCCCGAGAAGGGCGAGGTGATGGCCGAGCTGGACACCTGGCTCGACCGCCGCTACCCGGCCGGGGTCTAAGGCGTCATTTCGCGGTGGGCATCACGAACTCGGCGCCTTTGGCGATGCTCGCCGGCCAGCGCTGCATCACGCTCTTTTGCTTGGTGTAGAAGCGCACGCCTTCTTCGCCGTAGGCGTGCATGTCGCCGAACAGGCTCTTCTTCCAGCCGCCGAAGCCGTGCCAGGCCATCGGCACCGGGATCGGCACGTTGATGCCGACCATGCCGACCTGCACCCGGCGGCTGAACTCGCGTGCGATGTTGCCGTCGCTGGTGAAGCAGGCCACGCCGTTGCCATACTCATGGGCGTTGACCAAGGCCAGTGCGGCCGCAAAGTCAGGAACGCGCACGCAAGCCAGCACCGGGCCGAAGATCTCTTCCTTGTAGATGCGCATCTCGGGCGTCACGTGGTCGAACAGCGTGCCGCCGGTGAAGAAGCCGTTGTCATGGCCGGGCACCTTGAGCCCGCGGCCGTCGACCACCAGCGTGGCGCCTTCTTCCACGCCGAGCGCGATGTAGCCCTCGATGCGCTCCTTGGCCTGGGCCGTGACGATCGGGCCCATCTCGGCGTCGAGCTCCATGCCATTCTTGACCTTCAGCGCCTTGGTGCGCTCGGCCACCTTGGGCACGATCTTGTCGGCCACGTCCCCCACCAGCACCGCCACCGAGATCGCCATGCAGCGCTCGCCGGCCGAGCCGTAGGCGGCGCCGATCAGCGCGTCGACCGCCTGGTCGACGTCGGCATCGGGCATCACGACCATGTGGTTCTTCGCTCCGCCCAGCGCCTGCACGCGCTTGCCGTGCTTGGTGCCTTCCGTATAGATGTATTCAGCAATGGGCGTGCTGCCGACGAAGGACAGCGCCTGCACGTCCGGATGCGCCAGCAGTGCATCGACGGCATCCTTGCCGCCTTGCACGACGTTGAACACGCCGTCGGGCAGGCCCGCTTCCTTGAGCATCTGCGCCATCATGATCGAGGCGCTCGGGTCCAGCGGGCTGGGCTTGAGGATGAAGGTGTTGCCCGCGGCGATCGCCACCGGGTACATCCACATCGGCACCATCACCGGGAAGTTGAACGGCGTGATGCCGGCCACCACGCCCAGCGGCTGGCGCATCGTCCAGTTGTCGATGCCGGTGGACACCTGGTCGGTGTACTGGCCCTTGAGCAGCTGCGGGATGCCGCAGGCGAATTCGACGATGTCGATGCCGCGCGTGACCTCGCCCTGCGCGTCGGTGAACACCTTGCCGTGTTCGGCGGTGATCGCGCGCGCCAGCTCGTCGCGGTGCCGGTTGAGCAGCTCGAGGAACTTGAACATGATCCGCGCGCGCCGGATCGGCGGCGTGTCGGCCCAGGCGGGAAAGGCCGCCCGCGCCGCGGCCACGGCGCTGTCGACCTCCTTGGCATCGGCGAGCGCGACCTGGCCGCTGACGGCGCCGGTGGCCGGGTTGAAGACGTCGGCG
>NZ_DATFAN010000216.1:0-3698 GCF_035254525.1 Ideonella sp.
GCTGACGGCGCAGAGCGACGCCAGCACCCAGAAAGTCAACCAAGCCAAACCCGGTGGCTGCACCAGTTGGATGCTGCCGAGCCAGGCCCGACGCTGGTTGTGGAGGGATTCGTGTCGAAACAGGGTCACGCGCCGGCTCCCAGCCGGGCGGGCGCCGACCCTGTTGTTTCAGTGCCCCGAGGGGGCGGTCGGCTTACCAGCCAGTGCGCGGCAGGTCGGTCCCGCCGTCGCCGCCGACGACCTGGCGCAACGCGGCGCGGTCGAGTTCGCGCGGTGCCTGCACGGGCGCTGCGTCCTGGCGACACAGCGAACGGCGAACGAACGAGATCAGGGCTTGCTTCATGGTGGCTCCACGACGTTGAAGCGCTTGGGCAGCGCGTGGCGTCATTGAAGCAATCGCCCTGGAATTCGGACACTGTCAACTCTTACAGGTCAAGTGATCAGCTGTTACCGCTGGCCGCTGCGGTGCGCAGCCGGTTACAGCTCAGTGGATCAGGCCCAGCCGCAGGGCCTTCAGCACGGCCTGGTGCTTGCTGACCGAGCCCAGCTTGCGCATCGCATTCTGGATGTGCAGCACGGCCGTGCGCTCGCTGATGCCCAGGATGCTGCCGAGCTCCCAGGCGGTCTTGCCCTCCATCGTCCAGCGCAGCGACTCCAGCTCGCGCGGCGTCAGCGACGGCGTCTCGACGAGCTGTTCCGGCGGCACGAACAGGCGCAGCGCGGTGTCCTGCGCATGCACGGCAAACAGTTGCAGGTCGGCCACCATCCGGGTCAGGGCCGACGCATCCCGGGGCAAGGTCTGGTCCCGGTCGACGCCGAGCATGAAGTGGCGGCCCTCGGGCAGGTGCAGGGCCAGCGCGATGCCGGTGCGGTAGCCGAACGCGGCCTGCTCCTCCCACAGGTCGACCGCCCCCTGGCGCAGGTAGGTGGCCTGGTCCCAGACAAGCGGCACCGCGCCGCGCTTGAGGTGCTGCATCACGGGATCGCGCCGCTGGTTGTCGGCCTGCGAGGCGCCGGCCTCGCGGAAATCGCCAGGCATGTTGTCGATGCTGATGAAATCGGAACGCGTCGGGGAATGGTCGACCACCGTCAGGGCCGACACATAGCTGAACCCGAGCTCCTCGGCGAAGCGCACGATCTGGTCGCGAAAATCATCCGCCGACCGGGCTTCCATGATCGACAAGTAGCTGGCGCTGATCAACGCGCTGCTCATGACGCCACCCTGACAGGATTGACAGCTAGCCGGTGAAACACGACCTCTCCAGACTTCGGGCTGTTTGGACGAAGAAGAGAGGCACCATGAACACGACTTCTCCCACCTGCATGCCACCGCCCTGGGCACTCTACGCTTGGCCCGCCATTTTCTGTCAGGCAAATGTCAAGCGTAGGGCAAGATTCGTGCACTTGGGAACGCGGGTGACCACTGTCGGCGAGCCTGGCACCCCATGTTCGGGTCAAACCGTGTGGAGTGAACACCTCGACGAGGGCGAAGCCGGCTTGGCCTGGGACTGGATCGAGATCGCCGACGGTGTCGTCGCGATGGCCAACCCGCTGTGCGTCGTGACCAACCTGCGCCTGGTCGGCGAGCACGGCGAGCTGCTCGCCGCGCGCGAATCGGCGCTGCACCTGAGCCGCCTGGTCTGCCAGCTGCCCTGGCAGGACGAAGTCTGCCGCGCCGTGCAAGAGGCCGCCTGACTCACTTCACCGCGGCCTTCGCGAACTGGCGCGCCAGGTAGACCAGGCACACCGCCGCCAACAGCACACTGGCCGCCGCCGGGACGATGAACTCCAGCGGGCCGATCGGCTCGCCCTTGAGCACACGGGCCATCAGCGTCGATTGCGCCAGCGCCGGCACCCACAGGTGCCAGGCCTTCTCGCCTCCCTGGTTGAACAAGGTGACCATCGGCAGCAGCGACAGCGCCAGCACCACCACCGTCGCGTTGGCCTGGGCTTCCTTGTAGGTCTTGCAGCGGATCGCGATCGCCATCAGCAGCGCCGACAACGCCCCGGCCAGCGGCAGCAGCAGCACGAGAAAGGCCAGCGCCTCGGCGAAACCGTAACGGAACAGCGCGGCCAGGCTCTCGCTTTCGAGCAGCCACTGGCCCGGCACGAAGCTGAGCGTGGACAGCACCGCGATCAGCATGTCCACCGCCGCCACCGCGCCCCACTTGCCGACCACCAGCGCCAGCCGCGGCGCCGGGTTCATCAGCAGCGGCTCGAGCGAACCGCGCTCGCGCTCGCCGGCCGTCGTGTCCAGCGCGGCATTCAGTGCGCCGTACAGCAAGGCCATCAGCACGAAGAAGGGCAGCATCCCGGTCAGCTGCATCGCGCGCGCCGCCGGGTTGGCGAGGTCACGCTCGTCGATCTCGATCGCCTGCAGCGCCGATGGCGCGACGCCCCGCACCGCCAGGCGCAGCGTGCCCTGCTCCTGGTTGAAGCCGTCGAGCAGCCGGCCGAGGCGCGCCGCGCCGCCCTGCGCACGCTGGTTCGCGCTCGACGAGACGATCTCGACCACCGGCGCCTCGCCGCGCGCGAGCAGCGCCTCGAAATCGCCGGGCACGCGCAGCACCGGGTCGGCCAGCCGGCTGTCCTTCAGGCGCTTTTCGTAGTCGGGCGGCGCCGCCTGGATCGAGTAGCTCTGGCGCAACAGGTAGTTGCGCAATGTCGGCGCCTGCTCGAGGCCGACGGACAGCAGCTCCCGCGCCTCGGCACGCTGCTCCATGTCGGACACCAGCGACGAGATCAGCACCAGCACCAGCGGCCCCATCGCGACCGAGCTGAGAAAGACGGTCAGCAGCGTGCGCCGGTCGCGCAGCGCATCGACCAGCTCCTTGCGAAACACGGCCCAGGCGGTGCGGCTCATGCCAAGACCTCGCGCGCCGGGTGGCTATGCTCCCCGGCCTGCTCGCGCTCGGCGGCGGTGAACGCCAGGTCGACGAAGGCCTCCTCGAAATCGCGCTGTCCGGTGCGCGCGCAGAGCTCGGCCACGGTGCCCTCGGCCACCGTGCGGCCGTGCGACATCACGACGACACGGTCGCACAGGCGCTCGACCTCCTGCATGATGTGGGTCGAGAAGACGATGCACTTGCCCTCGTCGTCGCGCAGCCGGCGCAACGCCTCGCGCAGCGCGCGCGTGGCCAGCACGTCCAGGCCGTTGGTCGGCTCGTCCAGGATGATGTTGGGCGGGTCGTGCACCAGCGCGCGGGCCAGCGCGGTCTTCATCCGCTCGCCCTGGCTGAAGCCGTCGGCGCGGCGGTCGAGCAGGCTCTCCATCTCCAGCACCTTGGCCAGCCGGTCGGCGCGCGCACTCGCCGCCGCATCGGCCAGCCCATGCAGGCGGCCGTAGTAGACGATGTTCTCGCGCGCCGTCAGCCGCGGGTACAGACCGCGCGCATCCGACAGCACGCCCATGCGGGCCAGCGCGGCCATCGGCTGCGCGGCCACGTCGATGCCGTCGACCCGCACGCTGCCCGTGTCGGGCGTGAACAACGCGGCGACCATGCGCAACGTCGTGGTCTTGCCGGCCCCGTTGGGCCCGAGCAGGCCAGTGATGCGGCCGTTCTCGGCACGCCAGCTCACCCCGTCGACCGCGCGCACCTCGCGCGCCTTCGCACCGCGCCCCAGGGCGAAGCGCTTGGCCAGTTGTTCGACTTCGATCATCGGTCGGCCTTCGAGTAGCGCGAGGGGTCGGGCAGCGG
>NZ_DATFAN010000217.1:0-2766 GCF_035254525.1 Ideonella sp.
AGCAGCAGGATGCGCAAGGCCGTGCTACGCCCTTTCAGCAGATGCGTGGCAACTGCTCGCCGCTGAGCCAATCGACCACGCGCCGGCCGCCAAAGCGGGTGTTCATCTGCACGAAGTGGTGCGGATCCTCGATGACGCTGCCGATGCGTCGCGCCGCCGCGCCGCGCGGGTGGGCCCGCATGGCGGCGAGCACCGCATCGGCCACCTCGGGCGCGCAGGCGGCGACCAGCTTGCCCTCGTTGGCCACGTACAGCGGATCGAGCCCTAGCAACTCGCAGGCGGCATCGACCTGCGGCAGCACGGGGATCTCGGCTTCGTCAATCAGCATGCCGACGCCGGACTGCTTGGCGATCTCGTTCAGCGTGGTGGCCAGGCCGCCGCGGGTCGGGTCGCGCAGCACGCGCACGCCTTCGCCTCCAACGGCCAGCATCGCCGCCACCAGCCCGTGCAAGGCCGCGGTGTCCGATTCGATGGTGGTCTCGAACTCCAGCGATTCGCGCTTGGACAGCACCGCCACGCCGTGCTCGCCGATCGTGCCCGACAGCAGCAGCACGTCGCCCGGCCGTGCCCGCTCGCCGCCGACCTGCACGCCCGGCGGCACCACGCCGACGCCGGTGGTGCTGATGAACACACCATCGCCCTTGCCGCGCTCGACCACCTTGGTGTCGCCGGTCACGATGGACACGCCCGCCTCGCGCGCCGCGGCGGCCATCGATTCGACCAGGCGCTTCAGCTCGGCCAGCGGGTAGCCTTCTTCGAGGATGAAACTGGCCGACAGGTACAGCGGCGTCGCGCCGAGCATCGCCACGTCGTTGACCGTGCCGTGCACCGCGAGGCAGCCGAGGTCGCCGCCGGGAAAGAAGATCGGCGAGACGACGTGCCCGTCGGTCGCCATCACGAGGCGCCCGGCCGGCGGCAGCGGCAACAGCGCGCCGTCGTTGCCCTGGGCGAGGTACTCGTTGTCGAACGCGGCGGCGAACAGCTCGGAGATCAGCTGCGCCGAGGCGCGCCCGCCGGCGCCGTGGTTCATGTCGACGCGACCGTTCTTCCAGTCGATCGGGCGCACGTAGTGGGGTTTCATAGGGAAACCTCCGTCGTCACCACGGGGATGTCGCGGAAGCGCCCGTACGAGTAGTGCGCAGCGCACGCGCCCTCGCTGGACACCATGCACGAGCCCACCGGGTTCTCGGGCGTGCAGACGGTGCCGAAGATCTTGCAGTCGGTCGGGCGCTTCACGCCGCGCAGGATCGCGCCGCATTCGCAGGCCTTGTTGTCGGGCACCGGCGTGTAGGCCAGGCCGAAGCGGCGCTCGGCGTCGAACTTCGCGAACGCCGGCCGGATGCGCAACGCGCTGTACGGCACTTCGCCCAGGCCACGCCATTCGAAGCGCGGGCGCAGCTCGAAGACCTCGCCGACCAGCTTCTGCGCCGCCAGGTTGCCCTCGCGCGTCACGGCGCGGCTGAACTCGTTCTCGACCTCGGCGCGGCCCTCGTTGACCTGGCGCACCAGCATCAGCACGGCCTGCATCACGTCCAGCGGCTCGAAGCCGGCAATGACCACCGGCTTGCGGTACTCGCGGGCGAAGTGCTCGTAGGGCTGCGAGCCGATCACGATGCTGACGTGCGCGGGGCCGACGAAGCCATCGATCGGCACCGTGCCGTACTCGCGCACCTCGGGCGACTGCAGGATGTGGGTGATCGCCGACGGCGTGAGCACGTGGCAGCACAGCACGCTGAAGTTGGGAATGTCTTCCTTCGCGGCCTGCGCAATGACCAGCGCGGTGGGCGGCGTCGTCGTCTCGAAGCCGATCGCGAAGAACACCACCTCGCGCCCGGGGTTCGCGCGGGCGAGCTGCAGCGCATCGGCGGCCGAATAGACCATCCGGATGTCGCCGCCGCGGGCCTTCGCCTTCATCAAGGAGAGCGCATCGGAGGCCGGCACGCGCATCGTGTCCCCATAGGTGCAGACGATCGCGCCACGCTGCAGGGCCAGGTTGATCGCCAGGTCGATGCGCCCGATCGGCAGCACGCACACCGGGCAGCCGGGGCCGTGCACCATGCGCACGTTGGGCGGCAGCAGCTCGGTGATGCCGTAGCGCGAGATCGCGTGGGTGTGGCCGCCGCAGAACTCCATGAAGCTGTAGCGGCGTGCCGGGTCGGCCTCGGCGCGCAGGCGCTCGCCGATCTTCCGGGCGAGATCGCCATCGCGGAATTCGTCGATGTACTTCATCGGGCAGCCTCCGAGGCGGCGGCCAGCTCGCCGAACATCGCCAGCGTGCGCGCGGCCTCGTCGGGGTCGATCATGCCGATCGCATGGCCGACGTGGACGATCACGTAGTCGCCGACCTTCGCGTCCGGCACCAGAGCGATCGAGACCGGCTTGCGCACGCCGCCAAGCTCGACCACGGCCTGGTCGGGCCCGGCCACGGACACCACGAGGGCAGGCAGGGCTAGGCACATGACGCTGCCTCCGTCGGCAGCCCGGCCGCCACGCGCTGCGCGGCCACCCAGGCCTGGCCGAGCGCGAGGCCGGCATCGCCGCAGTTCACGTCCTGCGGCAGCAGCACGCGCAGGCCGGCGCCGCGCAAGGCCAGGGCCACCCTGCCCGTCAGCACCTGGTTGAAGAAGCAGCCACCCCCGAGCGCGACGGTGCCCACGCCCAATGCATCGCAGGCCGCCGCGGCCCAGCGCGCCAGGCCGTGGGCCAGCACGACGTGGAACAGCGCAGCGCCCTCGCCGGCCGCCTTGCGCCCGCCGGCGTCGGCCA
>NZ_DATFAN010000218.1:0-4335 GCF_035254525.1 Ideonella sp.
CACCCTTGCGGGTCACGAACACGTCTTCACCGAAGTGGCGTTCCTGCTGCACGTAGTTGTGGTGGCAGTTCACCGCCTCGATGTGCGACTCGAACGGCTTGGGAATCACCTTGCGCACGGTCGCGATCAGGTTGGTCATCATCACTTCGCGGTTGCGCGCCGCGAACTTCTGCGCCCAGCCCACGCCGCGCACGTAGTCACCGAAGTACTGCGCACCTTCCTCGAAGTACGCCAGGTCCTGGTCCGGCAGGTTGCGCTGGTTCGCTTCGGCATCCTTCTTCGCCAGTTCGATGAAATGCGTGCCGATGGCGTTGCCCACGCCGCGCGAGCCCGAGTGCAGCATGAACCAGACGAAGCCCGCCTCGTCGAGGCAGACCTCGATGAAGTGGTTGCCCGTGCCCAGCGTGCCCAGGTGCTGGATGTGGTTGGTCTTCGCGAGCTTGGGGTAATCGCGGCAGAGTTCGGTGAACTCCGGCTCGAGCTGCCCCCACGCGGTGTTCACCGATCCCGGCGCCTTCTGCCACGCCCCGGGGTCGCGCGAGCCGGGCGCGCGGCCGTGCGGCACCGCGCGCTCGATGGCCGAGCGCAGCGGGCCCAGGTTGTCGGGCAGATCCTTCGCTGTCAGCGTGGTCTTCGCCGCGATCATCCCGCAGCCGATGTCCACGCCCACCGCGGCCGGAATGATGGCCTTGATGGTCGGGATCACCGAGCCGACGGTGGCGCCGATGCCGAAGTGCACGTCGGGCATCGCCGCGATGTGCTTGAAGACGATCGGCAGGCGCGCGGCATTCTGCAGCTGGCGCTTGGCGGCGTCTTCGATGGGCACGCCGCGCGTCCACATCTTCAGCGGCACGCCGCCGCTCACGTCTTCGTGGATGTGGTTGGTTTCCATGTTGATTCCTTCATCGCGTCACTGCACGCATCTTCGTCGCGCAACAGCCGCATAGTCCTTGAGTTCCCGAAGCGCGAGCTCGACACCCGAAGTGGAGCGGATGACGAGCTTCGAACTCCGGTGCGTTGGAAATGAAAAAGGCCCGGATCCTTTCGGAATCCGGGCCCCTGCGAACAGAGCTTGGAGGGTGCGCTTCTCAAGCGCTCCTCTCTCCCGGATGCCACGGATCCTCGAGCCGATCGCGCAACGGATGGCTCGCCCCATTGGCGATGGCGGCTGCGCGCACGAACGCGACCAGACCTTTCGAGGGTCGGCTGGTGTGGATGGCGAGGCGCGGCGGCACGATGCAGGCTTTCGGCAAAACGGGGGGCTCGGTCGAGCGAAGGAGGCGCACTGTAAATAGTCTTTACGACGCCGTCAACCCCCTGTGCCCGAAAAGGCAGATCGCACCTGGGTAGAGTGGCGGCCGCCCGCCACCGTACGCCGAGACCCCTTCATGGACCTTCAGCAGCTGAGCCTGGTCGTTCGGCAGGACGCCATCACCGTCGTGTTCTTCAACGTGCTGCTGCAGCAGGCGGGGCTGCCGGTGCCTGCCGTCCCGACGCTGCTGCTGGCCGGCAGCCTCGCGGCCACGCCGGTGCAGCTGCTGCAGCTGGTCGCCGCGGCCATCGCGGCGTCGGTCGTCGCGGATTGGGCCTGGTACCACGCGGGCCGGCTGTTCGGCTACCGGGTCCTGGCGGGCTTGTGCAGGCTGTCGATCAACCCGAGCTCGTGTGTCAGCCAGACCGAGGCGCGCTTCGTGCGCTGGGGGCTTCCGTCCTTGGTGGTGGCCAAGTTCATCCCCGGCTTCTCGACGGTCGCCCCGCCGATCGCGGGCGCACTGCGCATGAGCCTGCCGGGTTTTCTGTCGGCCGCGGCCGCCGGCGGCGCCTTGTGGGCCGGCCTGGCCCTGGGCGCCGGCTGGGCCTTGAAGGATGCCGTGCGCGCGGTGATCTCGGTGCTCGACCAGCACACCGGCACCGCCTTGACCGTGCTGCTCGCGCTGGCCGGTGCGTGGCTGGGCTGGAAGCTGTGGCAGCGGTACCGCTTCAAGGCGCACAGCGCGCTGCCCCACATCACCCCGGGCGAGCTGATGGCGGCGATGCACAGCGAGCAGCCGCCGCTGCTCATCGACCTGCGCGGGGCCGGGATGGTGGCCGAGACCGGGCCGGTGCCCGGCGCGCGATGGGCCGAGCTGGATCATCTGGACGAGACCGTCGGCCCCTGGCCCAGGGACAGGCTCATCGTCACGATGTGCGCCTGCCCCGAAGACGCCGGGGCGGTGGCGGCGGCGCGCCGCTTGATGCAGGCGGGCTATCTGTCGGTCAAGCCCTTGCGGGGCGGCTACGACGCCTGGGTGGCCGCTGCGGCGGCGATGCGCCAGCCTTGACGCCGATCAGCGGCGCGGCCCGGGGTGGCACCCAGAATGGGCCGGCCTGCCTGCAGCCTGCGGTGAAGCCCGCCGGCTCGCAGGCCCGCCCAGCACGCCGAGATGGCCCACAAGAAGTTCCCGATCCACCCTGCCCACCCCGAGCGCACGTGCTGGGGCTGTGACAAGTTCTGCGCGGCCGATTCGCTCGCCTGCGGCAATGGCTCGGAGCGCACGCAGCACCCGGTCGAGCTGTTCGGCGACGATTGGGCCGAGTGGGGGCTGGACCCGGTCGCGGCGCCGGTGGCCGAACGTGCCGAGCCGCCTCCCCAAGCCTGAGGATTCTCGCGGCCGCGCCCCAGGCGAAGAATCGGCTTGACGACGCCGCATCCCGGAGGTCCCTCATGCCAGACAGCGCCGACGTGCTGTGGTTCAAGACCCAGTTCCAGCCGCAGATCGAGGCCGCGGTCGCCGGCACGCCGCTGACGGTGGATTTCATCACCGCCATCGCCTGCCAGGAGACGGGCGATGTCTGGCCGGCGCTGCGCCGCCAGGGGCTGCCGGTTGAGCAGGTGCTGGCGCTGTGCGTGGGCGACACGCTGGATGCCGACAAGGGCCGCTCGGCCTTTCCGACCACCAAGGCGGACCTGCTCGCCGCGCCGCAGGGCGGCGAGATGTTCGCGATCGCGCGCCAGGCGCTGGTCGACATGGCCGCGCACATCCCCGCCTATGCCGGCGTGGCGAAGCGGCCGGCCAAGTTCTGCCATGGCTTCGGCATCTTCCAGCTCGACCTGCAGTTCTTCCGCACCGACCCGGGCTACTTCCTGCAGCGCGACTACGAGCACTTCGACAAGGCGCTGGGCAAGTGCCTGGCGGAGCTGAACCGCGCGCTGCGCAAGCTCGGCTTCGATGGCCGCGAGGCCTTGAGCGACACCGAGCTGGCGGCCGTCGGCATCGCCTACAACACCGGCACGTTCAAGCCGGCCAAGGGCCTGAAACAGGGCCACTTCGACGGCACGCGCTTCTACGGCGAGGCGATCTTCGATTTCCTGCGCCTGGCGCACACGGTGGCGCTGCCGGGCGCGGCGCCGGTGATCGTCGCGCCGCCGCCGGGCCAGGCGGTGGTGGCGCCGCCCACGCCGGTCACCGCCACCGGCCCGCACCTGCGCGTCGACACGCAGGAAGGCATGCTGCGGCTGCGTCGCGAGCCCGAGATCAGCACGCCGCCGCAGGCCAACGTGATCGGCCACCTGCCGGACGGGCAGCCGGTGCGCGCGATCACCGGCCAGGCCGTCAACGGCTTCATCGAGGTCGAGACCAGCCTGGCCGGCGCGCTGCTGCGCGGCTTCGCGTCGAAGAAGTTCCTGGTGCCGGACGAGGCGCCGGCCGAGATCCCGCTCGTCGTGCCGGCCGCGGTGCCGCCGGCGGCCGGCATCGTCGGCGTCACGATGCCGCGCAAGCCGGGCTCGCTCACGCGCCGGCGCGACCCGGCCGATGCGCACTCGCTCAACGAGAACGGCCAGCCCGGCCGCAGCGGCAGCACGCCCGAGCAGCTGCGCGCCGAGATCGCCGCGATCGTCGACTGGCTGGCGGTGGACGAGCCGAGGCACCTGCGTTATCAGCCGCACGACGGGCTGACCTTCTGCAACATCTACGCGCACGACTTGTGCCACCTGGCGGGCATCTACCTGCCCCGGGTGTGGTGGACGGCCAGGGCACTGCTGCGCCGCGCGCAGGGCGAAGACGTGGCGCCGCGCATCGGCGACACGATCACCGAGCAGCGCGCGAACGACCTGTTCCGCTGGCTGCGTGAGTTCGGCCCCGAATTCGGCTGGCGCCAGACCGGCACGCTGAGCAAGCTGCAGGCCGAGGTGAACCAGGGGGCGATCGGGCTGATCGCCGCGCGGCGCAAGGAGGACGGCCGCTCGGGCCACATCGTGGTCGTCGTGCCCGAGGCCGACGACGCGCCGGCCCGCCGCAATGCCGCCGGCGAGGTCGTCGCGCCGCTGCAAAGCCAGGCCGGGGCGGTCAACTT
>NZ_DATFAN010000219.1:0-10030 GCF_035254525.1 Ideonella sp.
CCCTACGACTACTGGGCGATCGAGTACGCCTACAAGCCGGTCCGCGAGGGCAGCAGCGCGGCCCAGCAGGAGGCCGAGCTGCAACGCATCGCCGCGCGCTCGCCCGAGCCGCTGCTGGCCTACGGCACCGATGAGGACAACCTGCTCGGGCTGCACCCGGAGTCGCTGGTCTTCGACCTGGGCGACGACCCGCTGGTCTTCGCGAAGAAGCGCATCACCATTGCGCGGGACCTGTTCCAGCGCCAGGAAACCCGCGCGCTCAAGCCCACCGAAGACTACGCGGTGCTGCGCCGCGCGCTGGGCTACGCGCTGCGCGACGCCACCCGCGCGGCCGGCGTGCTGGCGCGCCAGATCGGCGGCCTGCGCACCTTGCGCGACTACCCCGGCTCGGGGCGCGACCCGCTGGTGCCCGTGCCGGCGGCGGTGCAGCGCGAGGCGCTGGACACACTGGCCGGCAGCTTCCTGTCCGCCGGCAGCTTCCAGGTCTCACCGGCACTGGCGCGCCGGCTGGCCCCCGACTACCTCGAGCGTTTCGGCGGCGCCGAGCCGGTGCCGACCGACTATTCGCTCGCCTCGATCATGCTGGACATGCAGCGCGCTCTGCTGAACCAACTGATGAGCGAGTCGCTGGCTGCGCGGCTGCTCGATGCACAGGCCAAGGCCGCCACGCCGCGCGAGGCCTTCGGCCTGGCCGAGCTCTACGGCCGGCTGACCCGTGACATCTGGGCCGAGCTGAACCGGGTCGGCGACATCCCTGCCGCACGGCGCGACCTGCAACGCGAGCACCTCGGACGCCTGGGGAACCTGCTGCTGCGGCCGTCGGCCACCAGCCGCGCCGACGCTCGCGGCCTGCTGCGTGCCGAAGCGCGGGGGCTGCTCGAGCGGATCACGGCCGCCAGCCGCCGTGGCGAACTCTCGCCCGAGGCGCGCGCCCACCTGGCGGACAGCGCCGACGCGCTGCGCGCCGTGCTCGCCGCGCCGATGCAGCGCAGCGGCGTCTGACGCCGGCGAACCGGGCCCCTGCACTCTAGGGGCCCCACCTCCCCAAGCCGCGATGACGCGCGGATACTGCACTGCCCGCCGGTGGGCGATGGAGTTCATGCGATGTCCCACGCCCCCCTGGCCCTGAAGATCCCGCAGCGCCTGCTGGCCGCTGCGGCGGCGCTGGCGCTGCTGCCTGCGGCACACGCCGCCAGCTGGAAGCAGCTCAAGCACACGCCGCTGCACAGCGTGGAGACGATGCTGCTGCTGACCGACGGGACCGTCATCGCCCATTCGTACGACAACCCGGGCAACATCTGGCAGCGCCTGACCCCTTCGGCCAGCGGCAGCTACCTGACTGGCACCTGGTCGGCGATCACGCCGATGGGCACCAACCGCATCTACTTCGCCAGCCACGTCACGCCCGACGGCAACGTCTGGGTGCTGGGCGGCGAATACAGCGGCCCCAACCTCGACGCCAACTGGACGAACACCGGCGAAACCTACGACACGCTGGCCGACAGCTGGTCGCCGATCCCGCACCACCCCGAATCGAACTACGGCGACGTGCCCTCGATGCTGCTCGAAGGCAGCAAGATCCTCGCTGGCTCGCTGTTCAACCCCACCTCGTTCATCTACGACCTGAAGAAGAAGACCTGGACGGTGTCGGGCAACAAGCTCTACGCCGACGAGAGCAGCGACGAGGAAACCTGGGTCAAGCTGCCTGACGGCAAGGTACTGACCTACGACCTGTTCCACAGCATCGCGACCGCCGGCGACTACGCAGAGGCCTACGACCCCAAGACCAAGACCTGGGCGAGCCGCAGCCCGAGCGACGGTGGCGCCACGGGCGACATTCCGCTGCTCAGCAGCGTGGCGATGGGCTACGAGCTGGGCGGTGCGCTGACGCTGCGCAGCGCCGACAAGCGCGGCGACGTGTTCTTCGCCGGCGCCACCGGCCACACCGCGACCTACCAGGTCGGGTCGAACAACTGGGTGCCGGGCCCCGACATCATGGGCATGCTCAACGGGCAGAAGGCCTTGTTCGGCGCCGACGATGCGCCGGCCGCCGAACTGCCCAACGGCCACCTCGTGCTGGCGGCCGACGCGGCGCCGACCAAGGGCCTGTTCCAGGGGCCCACCCAGCTGTTCGATTACGACCCCGGCCTCGGCAAGATCAAGCCCATCGTGCCCGACTTTCCCGTGACGATCGGCGACCCGGCCTTCGTGACCCGGATGCTGATGTTGCCGACCGGCCAGCTGATGTTCACCTACGGCACCACCGATGTCTGGATCTACACGCCCGATGGCAAGGCGCCGAAGAAGTCCCGGCCGCTGCCCGAGGCGCTGCACTACGACGGCTCGGGCGTGTTCACCCTGACCGGCCGGCGCATGAACGGCATCTCGGCGGGCAGCAGTTATGGCGACGACGCCGAATCTGACGAGAACTACCCCATCGTCAGCCTCACCGATGGCGGCGGCACCGTGCGCTACGGCCGCACGTACGACTGGGACAACACCCAGGTGCAGCAGAAGAAGCCGTCGACCGTCAAGCTGACGCTCAAGAGCGGAACCCCGGCCGGCACGCACATCCTGACGGTCAGCGGTGCAGGGGTGCGGTCCGACGATGTGTGCGTGACGCTCACGGCTGACGAGGTGGCCGGCACGGGCGCGCCGGCCGACGTGCCGATCGGACCCTGCGCGCAGTAAGCGGGCGCCTTCGCCGGGGGCGAGCGGCAGGGGGGCGGTTCGTAGAATGCCGCATGCCTTTCGTCCACCTGCGCACCCACACCGAGTTTTCAGTCGTCGACGGCACCTTGCGGGTCGACGACGTGGCCGCCGAGGCGGCCGCCGACGGGCAGGTGGCGTTGGGCATCACCGACCTCGCCAACATGTTCGGCGCGGTCAAGTTCTACAAGGCCTGCCGCGGCAAGGGAGTCAAGCCGCTTCTCGGCGCCGATCTCTGGCTCGAGCCGGCGGATGCCGCCGTCGACAAGGGCGCGAGCCGCCTGCTGGTGCTGGTGCAAAGCCGCCAGGGCTACCTGAACCTGTCGGAGCTGCTCGCACGCGCGTGGACGCGCAACGTGCAGCGTGCGCAGGCCTGGGTCACGTGGGACTGGCTGGGCGAGCTTGGCGAAGGCCTGGTCGCGCTGTCGGGCGCGGAGAACGGCGCGGTGGGCGCCGCGCTGCTGGCCGGCGACCAAGCGCGTGCGGGGCAGCTGGCCGAGCGGCTGGCCGGCCTGTTCCCGGGGCGCTTCTACCTCGAGCTGCAGCGCGCCGGTCTGCCGCAGCACGAGGCCCTGGTGCGCGCGACGGTGCCGCTGGCGGCGGAATTGAATCTGCCGGTGGTGGCCACCCACCCGGTGCAGTTCCTGGCGCCGGAAGACTTCGAGGCGCACGAGGCGCGTGTCTGCATCGCCGAGGGCGAGACGCTGGCCAACCCGCGGCGCGTCAAGCGCTTCGGCCGCGAGCAGTACTTCAAGAACCAGGCGCAGATGGAGGCCTTGTTCGCCGACATCCCGTCGGCCGTGGCGAACACGGTCGCGATCGCGCAGCGCTGCAACCTGACGCTAGTGCTCGGCAAGCCACGGCTGCCGGATTTTCCGACGCCGATCCAGGACGACGGCACGCCGATGCCGATCGAGACCTTCTTCCGCAAGGAATCCTTCGACGGACTGGAGCAGCGCCTGGCGCTGCTGTTCCCGGACGCGGCGCAACGCGATGCGGAACGCCCGCGCTACGTCGAGCGGCTCGAGTTCGAGATCGGAACGATCCTGAAGATGGGCTTCCCGGGCTACTTCCTGATCGTGTCGGACTTCATCAAATGGGCCAAGGCCAACGGCTGCCCGGTGGGCCCGGGCCGGGGCTCCGGCGCCGGCTCGCTGGTGGCCTATGCGTTGTCGATCACCGACCTCGACCCGCTGCGCTACAACCTGCTGTTCGAGCGCTTCCTGAACCCTGAGCGGGTGTCGATGCCTGACTTCGACGTCGACTTCTGCCAGGGCAACCGCGACCGGGTGATCGACTACGTCAAGGAGAAATACGGGCGCCCCGCGGTCAGCCAGATCGCCACCTTCGGCACGATGGCGGCCAAGGCGGCGCTGCGCGACATCGGCCGCGTGCTCGGCATGGGCTTCGGCCACGTCGATTCGATCGCCAAGCTGATCCCCGCGCCACCGGGCAAGACGGTGACGCTGGCCAAGGTGCCCGAGAAGCCCGATCCGGGCGTGATCTACGCCCGTCAGGAAGCGCCTGAAATCGAGCAGCGCGAGGCCGCCGAGGAAGAGGTGGCCGAGTTGCTGTCGCTGGCGGCGCGCGTCGAGGGCATGGTGCGCAACATCGGCATGCACGCCGGCGGCGTGCTGATCGCACCGGGCAAGATCACCGACTTCTGCCCCCTGTACCAGCAGCCTGGCAGCGACTCGGCGGTGAGCCAGTACGACAAGGACGACGTCGAGGCGATCGGCCTGGTGAAGTTCGACTTCCTGGGCCTGGCGACCTTGACCATCCTCGAGCTGGCCAAGGACTTCATCGTCGCCCGCTATCCGGATCAGAAGGACTTCGCCTACGAGAAGCTGCCGCTGGACGACAAGGCGGTCTACAAGCTCTTTTCGGACGGGCTCACCGAGGCGGTCTTCCAGTTCGAATCCCGCGGCATGCAGGGCATGTTGCGCGACGCACGGCCGAGCCGCCTCGAAGACCTGATCGCGCTGAACGCGCTGTACCGCCCGGGCCCGATGGACCTGATCCCCAGCTTCGTGGCCCGCAAGCACGGCCGCGAGGAGGTCGAGTACCCGCACCCGCTGGTCGAGCAGGTGCTGTCCGAGACCTACGGGATCATGGTCTACCAGGAGCAGGTCATGCAGACCGCCCAGGCCATGGGCGGCTACAGCCTGGGCGGCGCCGACATGCTGCGCCGGGCGATGGGCAAGAAGAAGGCCGAGGAGATGGCCGAGCACCGGGCCATCTTCCGCAAGGGGGCGGCCGAGAAGGGCATCGCCCAGGAGAAGGCCGACGAGGTCTTCGACCTGATGGAGAAGTTCGCGGGCTACGGCTTCAACAAGTCGCACGCTGCCGCGTACTCGCTGCTGGCCTACCACACCGGTTGGCTCAAGGTGCACTACACGGCCGAGTTCTTCGCGGCCAACATGACGATCGAACTGGGTGACACCGACAAACTCAAGGTGCTGCTCGCCGATGCGACGAAGAACTTCAAGCTCGAGTTCGAGCCGCCCAACATCAACTCGGGCGTCTACCGTTTCGAACCGATGCCAGGCCCGGAAGGGCGCCGGAAGATCCGCTACGGCCTGGGTGCCATCAAGGGCACCGGGCAGGGCGCGATCGAGGCGATCGTCGCCGCGCGCGAGGCCGAGGGTCCGTTCTCCAG
The DNA here is from genome assembly GCF_035254525.1 of Ideonella sp. GTDB lineage: Bacteria > Pseudomonadota > Gammaproteobacteria > Burkholderiales > Burkholderiaceae_C > Ideonella. The sequence continues at coordinate 5,369 of NZ_DATFAN010000219.1, forward strand.
CCTGTTCAACTTCTGCGCGCGGGTCGACAAGGGCAAGTGCAACAAGCGCGTGGTCGAGGCATTGATCAAGGCCGGCGCCTTCGATGGCCTGCATCCCGACCGTGCCGCCACGCTGGCCAGCGTGGGCCTGGCGTTCGAGTGGGCCGAGACCCAGGCGGCCAACGCGCTGCAAAGCGGGCTGTTCGACTTCGGTGGCGACAGCGCGCACGGCTCGCACACGCAGGAGCCGCCGCTGCAGCCCGCCGAAGCCTGGAGCGTGCGCGAGCGGCTGGCACTGGAGAAGACGGCGATCGGCTTCTACCTCTCTGGCCACCTGTTCGATGAGAACGAAGCCGAGGTGCGCCGCTTCTGCCCGCGCCGTGTGGCCGACCTGATCGACTCGCGCGAGCCGCAGCTGCTGGCCGGCATCGTGACGGACCTGCGGGTCGTCAATGGCCAGCGCGGCCGGGTCGGTATCTTCAAGCTCGACGACGCCAGCGAGCCGATCGAGGCGGTCGTCAACGAGGAGCTGCTCGACGCGCACCGCGAGTTGCTGCGCGAGGACGAGCTGATCGTCGTGCAGGGCAAGGTGCAACCCGATCGCTTCTCCGGCGGGCTGCGCCTGAACGTCAACCAGGTCTGGGATCTGGCGGCCGCACGGGCCCGCTTCGGCCGCTACCTGGCGGTCGAGCTGAACGGTGGCATGCCGGCCATCGCCGAGCTGGTGCGCAGCTTTCCGGCGCGTGTGGAGCACGCCGATGAGGCCGACGGCGGCGGCGAACTGGTGCAGGGCCTGAGTGTGCGGCTGCTGCTGAAGCGGCCGGGGGCCCGCGCCGAGCTGGACCTGGGGGCGGCCGGCCGCATATGGCCGAGCGACCAGGCACTGGGCCGCTGGCGCCAGCTGGCGCACGAAGGCAAGGCTTCGGTGGTCTATGGCTGACCCGCCGGGCGAGCGGTAATAGTTCGTAATAGAGGCCGATTGGTGCGAAATCCTGCCAACTCCACGGCGGCGTTCGGCGTTTCAATCTCTACCTCGACTACCTTGGCCCGCCCGTGAGCGGCCCACCGACGATGAGCCGACAGCATCCCCACCCCGCTCCGATGAGCGTTGCCCGTGTCGCCTTGTGGACGCTGGCGTTGGCCGCCACCGCGACGGCCGGCCTGATGGTGAGCCCTGCGGCACGCGCGGCGGATGTGGGGGTGTCGATCTCCGTCAGCCAGCCGGGCGTCTATGGCCGCATCGACATCGGGCGCTTCCCGCAGCCCGAGGTGATGGTCGCCCAACCCGTGTGGGTGCAGAGGCCGCGTGTGGTCGTCGCGCAGCCGGTGCAGCCCGTCTACCTGTGGGTGCCACCTGGTCACCAGAAGAACTGGAGCCAGCATTGCTCGCGCTACAACGCGTGCGGCGTGCCGGTCTACTTCGTCAAGGAAGAGTGGTACCGCGCGCATGTCGCACCCGCCGCCTACCGCGGCAACGACGATGATGATCGGCGCGGACCGCCGGGGCATTCCAAAAGCCACGGCAAGGGTCACGGACACGATTGAGCGAGAGGGTCTGTGGGCGATCGGGCCCATGTGCTGCCCGTAGCCCAATAGGCCCCCGCTTGCCCCGCTATTGGGCGCTTTCGCGTCCGACCGCCGGCCTAGACTGGCCTGCACCATGCAGTCCGTCTCGGCCAGCCCTTCCGCCCAGCCCGCCTCGCCCGTCACCGGGCTGATCCTCACCGGTGGCGGCGCGCGAGCCGCCTACCAAGTCGGCGTGCTGCAGGCGCTGGTGGCGATCCGGCGCGAGTGCGACGCGCCGCCGGGCAATCCCTTCCCCGTGATTGCCGGCACCTCGGCCGGTGCGATCAACGCCGCCGCCCTGGCCGGTGATGCCGACGATTTCGAGCAGGGCGTTGCGAAGCTGGTGTCGATCTGGCAGGGCTTTCACGCCGAGCAGGTCTACCGTGCCGATTCGATCGGCGTGATCCGCACGGGCGCGCGATGGCTGACGATGATGTCCATCGGCTGGATCATCGCCCGGTGGAGGAAGCTCAAGCCGCGCTCCCTGCTCGACAACGCGCCCCTGGCCGGCCTGTTGGAACGCATGGTCCGCCTCGAGCGCATCCCGGATCTGATCCGGGACGGGCACCTCCGCGCCCTGGCGGTCAGTGCGTCGAGCTATACCACGGGCGAACACGTCACCTTCTACAACGCGGCCCAGGAGGTCACTGCCTGGGTGCGCTCGCAGCGCCGCGCGGTGCGCGACCACATCGGCCTGCCGCACCTGCTCGCCTCATCCGCGATCCCCTTCGTCTTTCCGGCCAAGCAGCTGGCCATCGACGGCGAGCCGGAGTGGTTCGGCGACGGTTCCATGCGCCAGGCGGCGCCGATTTCGCCGGCCATCCACCTCGGCGCCGAGCGGATCCTCGTGATCGGCGCCGGGCGCATGCACGAGCCGCCCGGCAAGCGCCAGGTCAGCACCGATTACCCGACGATGGCGCAGATCGCGGGGCACGCGCTGTCGAACATCTTCCTCGATGCGCTGGCGGTCGATTTCGAGCGCCTGCAACGCATCAACCGCACGCTGCAGCTGCTGTCGGCGCAGGCACGCCAGCAGAGCGCGTTGCGGCCGATCGACGTGCTGCTGATCGCACCCAGCCAGCGGCTGGACGACATCGCTGCGCGTCACCTCGATGCGCTGCCGCTGACCATCCGGGCCCTGCTGCGTGGCGTGGGGGTGAGCGGGCAGGGCAGCGACGCGCGCGGCGCCGCGCTGGCCAGCTACCTGCTGTTCGAGGCCGACTTCACCCGCGAGCTGATGGCACTGGGCGAAAGCGACACGCTGGCCCGCCGTGCCGAGGTGGCCGGCTTCTTCGGTTGGCGGCCGCGTTGGCCGGCCGAGGGCAATGCGCTGGCGGCTGCGTCACCAAGACATGTGTCTGCACTGACCGATCCAGTCACGCCCGAATCGGTCCACTACTTCGCCGGCCCGGGGGGAGCCGCGGCGTTGCCGGCATAGGCCTCACCGCCGATCCGCAGGCCGGCCGCCGACAGGCGAGTCGCGTGCGTCGGACCAAGGCCCTTCAGGCGGGCAATGAAGTCAGCCCAATCTTCGAAGCGCCCCTGTGCACGCTCGGCGAGGATGCGCTCGGACAACTGCGGGCCGATGCCCTTGACCATCTCGAGCTCGGCCTGGTTCGCCAGGTTGAGATCGGTGGTGCCGCCGAGCGCGGCCTGGGCCGGGGCGCCGGCCGCCAGCAACAACCCTGCCGCGAGAGTCCGCCAGATCGAAATGTGCATGGGTCGCGAGGATGCCACGGCAGTGGCCATGAAAAAAGCCGCGCCGGTTGCCCGGCGCGGCTTTCAAGACTGGTCTGGCTGGAGCCGGATCAGAAGTTGTGGCGGATGCCCAGCGCGAAGGCGTTGAACTTGCCGTTGTCGGTGCCGATGCCGGTGTAGCGATCGGCATCGTCGCCACCGATGGCGGTGTAGTAGCCGTACACCTTGGTGCGCTTGCTCAGGTTGTAGTTGTAGCCCAGCGTCCACTGCGTGGAGGAACCGGTACCCGGCTCGTCGCCGTACTCGCCAGCGCGACCGACGTTCAGGTGGAACTCCGAAGCGCCCATGGCGTACATGCCGGACACGCGGAAGTAGTTCCGGTTGCCCAGGCCGTACATGTCGGTGTCACGCTGGTACAGCGCGCCAACGGTGAAGGCGCCGAACTCGTACAGGCCGCGGAGGGCGAACTGCTTCTGGTTGTCACGCTTTTCGAAGCCCGCACCCAGGTGCAGGGGGCCACGGTCGTAGTAGGCGGCCAGGTCGTAAGTCCTCTCAACCGTCGGCGAGCCTTCGGCGACCGACACGTAGCCTTGGAAACCGCTCAGGTTCGGGGTGACGTAGCCAACCTTGTTGCCGTACGTGAACGTGGACGCGTAGAACGCATCCGACGAGTCACCGGTTTCATGGTTGTGCATGCCGATGTAGTCCGACGTCGCGAAGTACGAGTCGGGCGTCCAGGCGCCCAGGCGGACGGTACCGAAACCGCCGCTCAGGTTGACTTCCGACTGGCGACCCCAGAAGGTCGACTTGGCTTGGCCAGTGGAGGCGTCGAAACCGTGCTCGATCTGGAAGCCAGCCTTCAGGCCGCCGCCCAGGTCTTCCGTGCCCTTGAAGCCGATGCGCGACGAGTTGTCGCGGACCTCGCCCACGCGGTCGTCTGCACCGTTCTTGATGCTTTCGACGGTCACGTTCAGGCGACCGTAGACGGTGACCGACGATTGGGCGAAGGCACCGGTCGCGCAAACGGCGGCGATCAGACCCAGTGCGAATTGCTTCTTCATGTGTAACTTTCCTCTCGTTTAGGGGGAACCCGAATTTTGCCTTGGGTCAGTTCAGCGCACGACTGCGATCTGCTCGCGCTTCTCACCCTTGTAGGTAAAAAGCGTCAGTGCACCATTCTTGATGTCGCCCTTATCGTCAAAAGCGATAGTTCCCGTGACTCCCTTATAACCGCTGGTTTTAGCCAGCACCGGCAGGTACTTGGCCGGTTCGGCCGAGCCGGCCTTGACCATCGCATCGACCATCACCATCGTCGCGTCATAGACGTACGGGGCGTAGATCTGCACATCGGCACCGAACTTCTTCTTGAAGTCGGCCTTGAACTTCTCCATGCCGACCTTCTGCGCGCCCTCGACGCCA
>NZ_DATFAN010000220.1:0-16178 GCF_035254525.1 Ideonella sp.
CTCCCATGGCTGCAAGAGAAAACCGTGTTGATGGAGAGCCGCCTGCAGTCTGCAGACCGTGCCCCGCGTGGTGGGCCGGAGAGCGTGCCCCAAGCCACCGGCCCAAGCGCGACCGTCGCACGCAACCATGTCATTCCCAGACAAAGGCTGTGGCGGCGCCAAACGGGTGGGTCGCCTTCCAGTGCCGTGCAATGTCGATACGCCGCGTGATCCACACGCGATCGTGCCGCTGCACGTGGTCGAGGAAGTGCTGCAGCGCGCGCAGGCGGCCCGGCCGGCCGAGCAGGCGGCAGTGCATGCCGATGCTCATCATCGCGGGGCGCTCGTCGCCTTCGGCGTACATCACGTCGAAGGCGTCGCGCAGGTACTGGAAGAACGGGTCGCCATGGCTGAAGCCCTGCGGCAGCGCGAAGCGCATGTCGTTGCAGTCGAGCGTGTAGGGCACGACGAGGTGCGGCGCGAGCGTGCCGTCGGCCTTTTTCACCTGCAGCCAGAAGGGCAGGTCGTCGCCGTAGTAGTCGCTGTCGTATTCGAAGCCGCCGTGCTCGACGACCAGGCGCCGGGTGTTGGGGCTGTCGCGGCCGGTGTACCAACCGAGTGGCGTCTTGCCGGTCAGGCGCTCGATGATGGCAACGCCGCGTTCAAGGTGCTGGCGCTCGATGTCCTCCTCGATGTTCTGGTAGTGGATCCAGCGCCAGCCATGGCAGGCGATCTCGTGGCCGAGCTCGACGAAGGCCTGGGTGACCTCGGGGCAACGCTCCAGCGCCATCGAGACGCCGAACACCGTCAGCGGCAGGCCGCGGTGCTCGAATTCGCGCAGGATGCGCCAGACGCCGACGCGCGAGCCGTATTCGTAGATGCTCTCCATGCTCAGGTGCCGCGCCGGGTAGCTGGCCGGGTTGGCCAGCTCGGAGAGGAATTGCTCGCTGCCGGCGTCGCCGTGCAGCACCGAGTTCTCACCGCCTTCCTCGTAGTTCAGCACGAACTGCAGCGCGACGCGGGCATGGCCCGGCCAGTTCGCCTGCGGCGGGTGGCGGCCGTGGCCGCGCAGGTCTCGCGGATAAGAGGTCGTCATGCGCGCTTCTTCCTCGTTGGCGTGGCGGGCTGGAGGATATCGGCCAGGTCGCCCACACGCGGATGCAGCCGCAGGTTGCGCTCGACGCTGCCCAGGTGCGAGCCCATCAGCCGGGCCGCCGCGCGCGCATCGCGCCGGGCCAAGGCGTCGACGATGGCGACGTGCTCGGCATGCGACGCCTCGGCCGAGTGCGCCGATTGCATCATCAGCGACACCAGCGACGATCGCGACAGCAGGTCGCCCATCAGCTCGGCCAGCACCTCGTTGCCCAGCGCCTCGGCCAGCAGCACGTGGAAGTCGGCCAGCAGGCGCGTGCGGCCGGGCACATCCGTGCGGGCGATGGCCGCGGCCTCCTCGGCCAGGTGGGCGCGCAGCCGGGCCAGCTGCACCTCGGTGACGCGGCCGCACAGCGCCCGGACCATGCCGGCCTCGACCAGTGCGCGCGCCTCGAAGACCTGGCGCGCCTCGTCTTCGGTGGGCTGGCGCACGAAGGCGCCGCGGCCGGGCTCGAGCACGATCAGCCGATCGCGCGAGAGCTGGTTCAGCGCCTGCCGCACGACGGTGCGCGAGACCTTGAAGATGTCGGCGATGCGCTGCTCGGCCAGCTTGGTGCCGGGCATCAGGCGGCGCTCGACGATCGCGGCGCTGACGGCATCGACGATGCGCCGGGTCGTCGTCGGCGCATCGCCGCCGGCCGACGGCGCGGCGGCCCGCGCAGGGCGGATCACCTTGAGGCTGGGGCTGCGCGAGGCCATCGGTGCGGGCGGGTCGGTGGTTGCGGTGTATGCGAAAGTGTATACACTTTGCGCTCATCGCCACAACCCGCATGCGCCGCGCGGCGCCCGCCGGACCGCCATGGGCCAGCTCACCACCCACGTGCTCGACACGATGCACGGTTGCCCCGCCGCCGGCATGGCGGTGTCGCTTTGGCGCGAGGGCGAGGCCGCGCCGCTGCGCGCGCTGACCCTGAACGCCGACGGCCGCGCCGACGGCCCGCTGCTGGCCGGCGCGGCCCTGCAGCCCGGCCGCTACCGGCTGCAATTCGGCGTCGCGGCGTACTTCCGTGCCCGCGGCGTCGTCTTGCCCGAGCCGCCGTTCCTCGACGAGGTGGTGCTGGCCTTTGGCATCGCCGACGCCACCGCGCACTACCACGTGCCGCTGCTCGCCAGCCCCTGGGCCTACTCGACCTACCGCGGCAGCTGATGGACGGCTACTGGCTGAGCTATGGGCTGGAGTGGGCCAACCTGCTGCTGCGCTGGGCCCATGTGATCACGGCGATCGCCTGGGTCGGCTCGTCGTTCTACTTCGTCTTCCTCGATGCGAGCCTGACCAAGCCGACCGACTCCGAGCTGACCGCCAAGGGCGTCGACGGCGAGCTGTGGGCCGTGCACGGCGGCGGCTTCTACCACCCGCAGAAGTACCTCGTCGCGCCCCGCGTGCTGCCGGCGCACCTGCACTGGTTCTACTGGGAGAGCTACAGCACGTGGTTGACCGGCTTCGGCCTGTTCACGGTGCTGTACCTGTTCAACGCCGGCACCTTCCTCGTCGACAAGTCGCTCGTCGATTGGGCGCCGGCCACCGCGGGGGCGGTCGCGCTGGGCTTCCTGGTCGTGTTCTGGCTGGCCTACGACGCGCTGTGCCGCGTGTTCGGCCAGCGCGAGGGCGGCGACCGCATCGTCGCGCTCGGCGTGCTGCTGCTGGTGGCGCTGGCGGCCTGGCTCGCCTGCCGCTGGTTCGCCGGCCGCGCGGCCTTTCTGCTCGTCGGTGCGGCGATCGCCACCGCGATGAGCGCCAACGTGTTCTTCTGGATCATCCCGGGCCAGCGCAAGGTGGTGGCGCAGCTGCGCGCTGGCTTGGCCGTGGACCCGGTGCACGGCCGGCGCGGCAAGCAGCGCAGCGTGCACAACACCTACTTCACGCTGCCGGTGCTGGTGGCGATGTTGTCCAACCACTATGGCTGGCTCACCCAGACCCGGTACAACTGGCTGGTGCTGCTGGCGCTGATGATGGCCGGCGCGCTGATCCGGCACTTCTTCGTGGCCCGCCACGCGGCGAAGCGGCAAGGCGTCGCGCCCCCGTGGGAAATCGCCGCGGCCGGTGTGCTGCTGATCGGCCTGCTCGCGTGGTGGCTGGCGCCGGCGCGGCCCGCGGCGCAGGCGGCGGGCGCCGAACCCGTGCGGTTCGCGCAGGTGCAGGCGGTGATCTCGCAGCGCTGCATGCTCTGCCACAACGCCGGCCTGCAGAACAAGGGCGTCGCGCTGCACACCGAGGCGCTGATCCGCCAGCATGCGCAAGCCGTCTACCAGCAGGCGGTGGTGCTCAAGCTGATGCCGCTGAACAACGCGACACGGATCACCGACGACGAGCGCGCGTTGATCCGGCGCTGGTTCGAGGCCGGCCAGCCCTGATGCGGTGTCCTCCCGCGTTCGCAGGGTGTCGGTGGGGTAACGAAAGGTACACGATCGCCGCTTGACCGCGCCTCGGCCACGAGGCGCGGTTGGAGGGCGAAAAATGAACCACGGGGCAGGGCCGGCGCGGTGGCGCCACCGGCCGGCACACACCGGTGCGGCGGTGCGGCGCTGCCTGCCTGCCATGCTGGCCGCGGCGCTGCTGGCCTCGTCCTGCGGCGGTGGCGACGAACCCACGCCGGCCGCGCGGTCGGCGCGGCCCGACGCAGCCACGGCGCCCGCCCCGTCGGCGGCGCGCCGGATGCGTGCCCTCGCCGCGCCGAACGGCAAGCCGATCCCGCCCGACGCGGCGCAGAAAGGCATGTTCTCGCCGCTGTACAACTGGCCGCTGATCGCCATTCACACGGCGCTGCTGCCAGATGGCCGGGTGATGAGCTATGGCACCGACACCTCTGGCCGCCAGACCGGCTACTTTGTCTACGACCTGTGGGACAGCGCGCAGCTGCCCGATGCCGGCCACCAGACGCTGCCGAACAACACCGCCACCGACCTGTTCTGCAGCTCGCAGGTGCTGGTGCCGCTGAACGGCGACGGTGCCGTGCCGCAGCTCGTGATCTCGAACGGCGACAACTGGGTCGGTGGCAGCACCACCAACACCGGCAACAGCCGCAGCAGCATCTTCGACCCGGCGACCAACACGCTGACGCGCGGGCAGGACACGAACCGCCCCCGCTGGTACGGCACCTCGACCGTGCTGCTCAACGGCGAGGTCTACCTCCAGGGCGGCTGGGACGGCACCGACCGGCCCGAGATCCGCGGCGCCAACGGAAGCTACCGGCTGCTTGCCATCGACACCAGCGCGCTCGACTTCTACTACCCGCGCAACTTCGTCGCACCCGACGGCCGGGTGTTCGGCTTCGATTCCTCCGGGCGCATGTACTTCATCGACCCGGCCGGCGGCGGGCCGGTGCAGCGGGTCGGCCAGATACCCGACGGCATCAACGGCAACGGCTCGAGCTCGGCGATGTTCCGCCCGGGGCGCATCCTGCAGTTCGGCGGCTTCGCGGCGCAGTCGGTGGTGATCGACATCAACGGGCCGTCGCCGGTGCTGAGCGGCCAGGTCGCGATGTCGTCGCAGCGCCAGCTGGGCACCGCGACCCTGCTGGCGGACGGGCGCGTGCTGGCCACCGGCGGCAGCCCGGTGTGGAACGAGCTGCCCGGCGCCGCGCTGAATGCCGAGATCTGGAATCCGCAGACAGGCGTGTGGACGCTCGGCGCGCAGGGCGCGGTGGCGCGGCTGTACCACTCGACGGCGCTGCTGCTGCCCGATGCCACGGTGCTGGTGGCCGGCGGCGGCGCGCCGGGGCCGCTGACCAACCTGAACGCCGAGATCTACCACCCGCCCTACCTCTTCACCGCCGATGGCCAGGAGGCAGCCCGGCCGGCCATCGTCGGCACACCGGACTTCCTGCAGGTCGGCCGCACGATCCCGATCGATGTCGCCAGCGGGAGCCCGATCGGGCGCGTCGTGCTGGTCAAGACGGGCTCGGTGACGCACAGCGTCAACATGGACCAGCGCTTCGTCGAGTTGCCGTTCCGCGTCGACGGCAGCGACCCCCACCGCCTCTATGCGCAGGCGCCGACGCACGCCGGCGACGTGCCGCCCGGCTACTACCTGCTGTTCGTGCTCGACACGGCCGGCGTTCCGTCGACCGCGCGCATCCTGAACCTGGGCGTGGCGGCCATCGCCAACCCCGAGGTCACGCCGGTCCTGAACTCGCCCGGCAACCAGGACACGCCATTGGGCAACGAGCTCGACCTGGCCGTGACGGCCACCGACCCCAACGGCGATGCGCTGCGCTTCAGCGCCGCCGGCCTGCCGCCCGGGCTGGCGATGAACGCGGCGACCGGCCACATCACCGGCGCGCCCACCGCGACCGGCAGCTACGACGTGGTGCTGGGCGTGACCGACGGCTACAACAGCGCGAGCGTGAACATCGTCTGGCAGGTCAGCGGCAGCGCGCCGCCGCAGTTCGAGCCGCTGCCGCCGCCGACGCCGGCGCTGGTGGGCACGCAGCTCGACGTGAGCGCCAGCGCCAGCGGCTACCAGATCGAGTTCAAGTGGAATTTCGGCGACGGCACGCCCGACACGCCCTGGTTGCCCGACGGCCGCGCCAGTCACGTCTACAGCCGCGCCGGCGTCTTCACGGTAACCGTCAGCGTGCGCGACGGGGCCGGCCGCCAGATCGCGCAAGGCTTCGTGCAGCGCGTGCAACTGCCGGTCAGCGGGGCGCTGCCGACGCAGTCGAGCACGATCGTCGCCGAGACACCGGCCGGGGGCGGCAACCCGCGGCTGTGGGTGGTCAACCCCGACAGCGACAGCGTCTCGGTGTTCGATGCGGTCAGCCGCACGCGACTGGCCGAGATCACCGTCGGCGCCTCGCCGAGGTCGCTGGCGCGCGCGGGTGACGGGCGCATCTGGGTCGCCAACCAGCGCGGCGCGAGCCTGAGCGTGATCGACCCGGCGAGCCTCAGCGTGGCCGCCACGCTGATGCTGCCGCGCGCCTCGCAGCCGCAGGCCATCGTGATGTCACCGGCCGGCACGCAGGCCTTCGTCACGCTGGCGGCAAGCGGCCAGTTGCTGAGGCTGGACACGGCCACCTTTGCGCAGACGGGCGCGCTGGCGCTGGGGCCGCAACCGGGCGGGCTCGCCGTCAGCGGCGATGGTGCCACCGTCTACGTGGTGCGTTTCGTCACCGCGCCGCTGCCGGGCGAAGCCACCGCCACCGTGACCCCCGGCCCGTCCACGGGTGGCGAGATCCGGGTCGTCGACGCCGCGGCCATGAGCCTCCTGCGCAGCATCGTGCTGCAGCACAGCGACCGGCCCGACGCCGAGAACCAGGGCCGCGGCATCCCGAACTACCTCGGCGCGCCGGCGCTGAGCCCCGATGGCACCCAGGCCTTCGTGCCGTCCAAGCAGGACAACGTGCTGCGCGGACAGCAGCGCGATGGCCTGGCGCTGAACTTCCAGAACACCGTGCGCGCGGTCAGCTCGCGCATCGTGCTGGCCACCCAGCAGGAAGACCTGGCCGGCCGCATCGACCACGACAACGCGGGCCTGGCCAGCGCGGCGCTGTTCGACCCGACCGGCGTCTTCCTCTTCGTCGCGCTCGAGACCAGCCGCGAGGTCGCGGTGCTGGATGCCCATTCGCGCCAGCAGCTGCTGCGGCTGGACGCGGGCCGCGCGCCGCAGGGCCTGGCGCTGTCGCCCGACGGGCTCACGCTGTTCGCGAGCAACTTCATGGACCGCACGGTCAGCGCCTTCGACCTGAAGCCGCTGCTGCTGCAGGGCCAGCTCAGCGTGCCCGCGCTCGGCCCGATGAACACGATCGCCACCGAGCCGCTCGCGCCCGCGGTGCTGCTGGGCAAGCAGCTCTTCTACGACGCCCGCGACCCACGGCTGGCACGCGACGGCTATCTCAGCTGTGCCGCCTGCCACCGCGACGGCGGCAGCGACGGCCGGGTGTGGGACATGGCCGATGCCGGCGAAGGCCTGCGCAACACGATCAATCTGCGCGGCCGCGCCGCGATGGGCCAAGGCCTGCTGCACTGGAGTGGCAACTTCGACGAGCTGCAGGATTTCGAAGGCCAGATCCGCCGACTGGCCGGCGGCACCGGCTTGATGAGCGACGCCGCCTACTTCGCCGGCACGCGCAGCCAGCCGCTGGGCGACCTCAAGGCGGGCCTCAGCGCCGAGCTCGATGCGCTGGCGGCCTACGTCGCCTCGCTGGCCGCCTTCGACGCCAGTCCCTGGCGCGGCGCCGGCGGCGCCCCGAGCACGGCGGCCATGGCCGGCCGCGAGGTGTTCCGGGCGCAGGCCTGCGGCGCTTGCCACGGTGGCGCCGGCTTCACGCTGTCGGCCACGCTGGGGCTGCAGGATGTCGGCACGATCAAGCCGACCAGCGGCCAGCGCCTGGGCGGGCCGCTGGTCGGCATCGACATCCCGACGCTGCGCGACGTCTGGGCCAGTGCCCCCTACCTGCACGACGGCTCGGCGGCCACGCTCGAGGCCGCGGTCAGCGCGCACCGTGGGGTGGTGCTAGGCGCCGGCGACCTCGCCAACCTCGTGGCCTACCTGCGCGAGCTCGGCAGCGACGAGGCCGGCCCGCCGGTGCCCGGCACGGGCCTGGCCGGCCGGTATTTCAACAACAAGAAGCTGGCCGGCACGCCGGTGCTGACGCGCACCGAGGCGGTCGATTTCGACTGGGGCACCGGCTCGGCCGGCCCGGGCGTGCGGCCCGATGCCTTCTCGGTGCGCTGGGCCGGCACGCTCGAGGTGCCGGTGACCGGCGTCTACACCTTCCAGACCGTGTCGGACGACGGCCTGCGCCTGTGGGTCAACGGCGTGCGCCTGATCGCCAACTGGACCAGCCACACCGCGACCACCAACGCGTCGAAGAAGATCAAGCTCGCCGCCGGCCAGCGCGTGCCGCTGCAGCTGGACTACTTCGACAACACCGGCGCGGCCGAGATCCGCCTGCGCTGGAAGCCGCCGGGCACCGCCGGCTACGTCGCCGTGCCGGCCGAGTGGCTCTACCCGGAGTGAGTTCGCCGCCGGCGGCGCGGCGGGCCGGATCAGGCGGATCGCGGCGCTCCGGTGATGGCCCGCAGGGTCGCCACCAGCCGCTCCATCTCGATCGGCTTGGCCACGTGGGCGACCATGCCGCAGGCCAGGCACTGCTCGCGCTCTTCCGGCATCGCGTGGGCCGTCTGGCCGATCACCGGCAACCCCGGCGCGAGCGCGGCGATCCGGCGCGTGGCCTCGAAGCCGTCCATCAGCGGCATCTGCACGTCCATCAGCACCGCGTCGAAGCCGCCCGGCTGCGCGCGCACCTGATCGACTGCCGCCACGCCGTCGCCGACCAATTGCACCGTGGCGCCGGCGCGGCGCAGCAACTCCTCGATCACCAGCTGGTTGACCGGGTTGTCCTCGGCCACCAGCAGGCGCAGGCCCGCGAGCGGCCCCTCGGCGCCATTCTCGAGCGCCGGCCGCGGCGCGGCCGCGGGCGGCAGGCGGGCCTCGCGCAGCGGCAGGCGCAGCTCGAATTCGCTGCCCCGGCCGAGGGACGAGCGCACCTGCAGGCGGCCACCCATCAGCTCGGCCAGCCGGCGGCTGATCGCCAGGCCCAGCCCGGTGCCGCCGTAGCGCCGGGTGGTCGACGAATCGGCCTGGCGGAACGCGACGAAGAGCTGCGCGACCTGGTCTTCGCTCATGCCGATGCCGGTGTCGCTGACGCGCAGGACCAGGGTGTCGCCATCGCGCCCGACCCAGACGCCGATGCCGCCGTGGTTGGTGAACTTGACCGCGTTCGACAGCAGGTTGGCCAGGATCTGGTGCAGCCGCAGCGGGTCGGTCAGGCAGGCCGCGGGCAGGCAGGCGCCCAGTGTCACCGTCAGGTCCAGGCCCTTGGTGGCGGCCTGGTCGCGCACGAGGTCGACCGCGCTCTCGGTGGCCGCCGCCGGATCGACCGGGATGGACTCGATGTCCAGCCGCTGGGCCTCGATCTTCGAGTAGTCGAGCACGTCGTTGACGACGCCCAGCAGCAGCCGGCCGGATTCGAGAATGCGCGCGTAGCCGGCCTGCGCCGGGGTGCCGGCGGCCTGCTCGTGGCCGAGCTGCGCGAAACCGAGGATGCCGTTCAGCGGCGTGCGGATCTCGTGGCTCATCGTCGCCAGGAACTCGCTGCGCTGGCGCGCGACGCGCTCGGCCTGCAGCCGCGCGGCCTCGCGCTCCTGCTCGAGCGCGCGGCGATCCGAGATGTTGCGCACCACCGCGACCACCTCGCCGCCGCGGGTGGGCAGCAGCCGGGCCTCGAAGTGGCGTTCGCCGCCCTCCAGCGGCAGCGCGTACTCGACGGCGACCATCGGCGCGCCCTCGGCCACCTGCCTGAGCGCGCCCGCCATCGCCGCACCCGCCTCGGGCGGCAGCAGGTCTGGCATGCGCCGGCCGCGCAGCTGATCGGGCGGCACGGCCAGGTCCTCCGGCCGGCTCGCGCGGTGGTCGAGGATGGTGCCGTCGGCTGCCATGCGGAAGTACAGGTCGGGCAGGGCCTGGAAGATGCTGTTGAGCTCGGCGCTGCGGCGCGAGACCTCGGCTTCGAGGTCCTGGGCCTGGCGGGCGAGCAGCCGCGTGGCCTCGCGCTGCGGCGTCACGTCGACGAAGCTGCACAGCATGCAGTCCTCGCTGCCGATGACCACGCGCACGGCCGAGAAGGCCATCTCGCGCGTCGTGCCGTCGCGCAGCCGGAAGCGGGATTCGACGCCGTCGACATGGCCGCAGTCCTTGATGCGCTGCAGCGTGTCGGCGCGCGTATCGGCATCGCACCACAGGCCCAGGTCCAGCCCGTTGCGGCTGAGCACGTCGTCGCGCTCGTAGCCGAACATCTGCAGCCAGGCGCGGTTCACGTCGGCGAAACGCTGGTCGCTGATCAGCCCCAGCGCCATGCCGATCGGGCTGGTCTGGAACAGCACCGAGAAGCGCGCCTCGCTCTGGCGCAGCGCCTGCATCGCCTGCTCGCGCGTGGTCTCGGCCTCGGCGGCGCCCCAGGCCAGGCCGAGCTGGGTGCCGAGCCGGCCGAGCAGCTCGACCTGCTCGTTGTCGAAGAAGTCGGGCTGGCGCGAATAGACCATCAGCACCGCGCGGGTCTCGTCGCCGACCTTGATCGGGAAGCCGCCGGCTGCCACCAGGCCGAAGCGCTGGGCCTTTTCGCGCCACGGCGCCATGCCGGCGTTGTTGACGAAATCGTGTGCCACCTGCGGCCGGCCTTCGCGCCATGCACGGCCGCCGGGGCCGCGGCCCCGCGTGTTGTCGTCGATCGACAGATGTGCCTGCTCGGCATAGGGCTTCGCATCGCCGGCGGCGGCGGCCGGGCGCAGCTCGCGCGTGCCGAAGTCGGGTTCACCGATCCAGGCCAGCGGCAGCCCGCCGTCGTCGACGATCACCTGGCAGACCTGCTGGAACAGCGCAGCCCGTCCCGGCCGCGCGGCGATCAGCGCGTTCACCTCGTTCAGCACCTTGTACAGCCGATTGAGCCGCAGCAGCCGGCCCTCGGTGCTGCGCTGCACGCTCATGTCGCGTGCGACGCCGAGCACGCCGACGACGCGGCCGGTCGAATCGCGCAGCGGTGTCTTGATGACCTCGTACAGCCCGCCATCGGGCCGGGTGGCATCGGGCATCGCCTGCTCGGTGCGCCAGGGGCGATCGGCATCGAGCGCGGCCAGGTCGTTGCGGCGATAGGCATCAGCCTGGGCCGGCGTGGCGAGATCGGCGTCGACCCGGCCGACGATCTCGTTCTCGGGGCGCCCGAGCAGGCGGGCAAGCGCCGGGTTGCAGAATGTGTAGACGCCTTGCAGGTCCTTGACCCAGACCAGGTCGGGCAGGGTGCTGACGAGGGTCAGCAGGCGCTGGCGCTCGTCGACCAGCTCGCGCGTGCGTCGCGCGACGACCCGCCGCATGCCGATCGCCCACAGCAGTCCAAGCAGGGTGGCCACCGCGGCGGCCGCGCCCCCGGCAATGGCGACCCACGCATGCTCGAGGAAGGCGCCGTACAGCGCGGCCATCGGGCCATTACAGCATGGGGCGGTTTCAGGCGACAAGCCGCGCCCGCCCGCCGGGGCGTGCAGCCCGTCACACCGTGATCGGGTGGTGCCCGGGGGACTCCAGCGTGGGGGGGAGCCGTGCGCAGCCCGCCATCGGCTTGACTTGGCGCAACCCCGACCCGGCCGCCGTACAGGACATTCCGAAGGCAAAAGATCGCCCGGGAAAGATGCCGTGAACATGCCCTCACTTCGCCTGCGTGCTGCGCCCACCGTGCCACCGCCGCCGCGTGCCGGCTCGGCCCGGCCGGTTGCGATGCCGACGTCGACCGAGGTCGACCAGTCCGTGCTGCCCGATGCGCGATGCTGGGGCCGCCTGTTCGGCGAGGTCGCGCTGCCGGCCGACGAGGCCCAGGCACTGAATGGCATCGCACGCGCCCTGCGCCTGGAAGCCGGCGACACCGTGTTCCACCGCGGGACGCCCGCGACCGCGCTGGTCATCCTGTGCCAGGGCGACGCCGCGCTGGGCGGGCCCGACGCGCACGGCCAGTTCCGCACCGAGCGCCATCTGCAGGGCCCGGCCTGGCTGGACGTGAGCGCCGGCTGGCTGGGCGAGGCCCACGCGCACGATGCCCGGGTGCTCGGCCCGGCCACCGTGATCGAGCTGGACTGTGCCGCGCTCGGCGCCGAGATCGACCACAGCCCGGCGCTGGCACGCCGGCTGATGCGCGCGCTGGCGCGCGAATCGCAGGTGCTGGCGCTGAGCACCCAGGCGCTGATGCACCAGGACGCACCGGCCCGCTGGGCGGCCTGGCTGCTGGCGCGCTTTCAGCCGCTGCCCGAGGCCCCCGGCCGCGGGGTGGTGCAGCTGCCGCTGCGCAAGCGCGACATCGCCTCGCAGCTGGCGATCACGCCCGAGACCTTGTCGCGCCTAATGCGCAACTTCTCGTCGCGCGGCGTGATCGCGGTGGCCGGCTACACCGTCCACGTCCTGGACCGCGCCGCCCTGGCCCGCCTCGCTGGGGCATAAAGAGAAAGGCGCTCCGAAGGAGCGCCGCCCATCAAGTGGCGTGCGCGGATCCGGCTTCGCCGGTCCGCTGCGCGAGCCCCCCTTGGGGGGCAGCCCCCGGAAGGGGGCGTGGGGGCCCAATCAGACGGTGAACATCTTGATGGCGACGGCGCCCAGGACGATCGCGATCGCGTAGCGGATGAAGGTCAGCGGCGCGCGGGTGCTGATGAACGACCCGATCAGCACGCCGGGGATGGAGCCTAGCAGCAGGCTGATCAACAGGCCGTAGTCGACGTTGCCCAGGGACAGGTGCCCCAGGCCGGCGATCAGCGCCAGCGGGATGGCGTGGGCCAGGTCGGTGCCGACCAGCTTGCTGGCGTTCAGCCGCATCGGGTACAGGTAGACCAGCATCACGGTGCCAAGGGCGCCGGCGCCGATGGAGGTCAAGGTGACCAGCACGCCGAGCAGAACGCCGGCCGCGACGGTGGCTGCGGGTTGCAGGTGCTTGAAGTAGCTCTCGTCGGTGACGCGCAGGCTGCGGCCGACGCGGTGCAGCCAGTCCTTCAGCAACATGCCCAGCGCGGTGATGATCAGCGCGATGGCGACCGCGGTGATGATGAAACCGCTCTTGATCTGGTGGGCATCGCCATAGTGCATCCAGGCCAGCGTGGCGGCCGCGGCGGGCAGGCTGCCCATGGCCAGGCGCCGCACGATGCCCCAGTCCACGGTGCCATGGTTGTGGTGCACCGCCACGCCGAACATCTTGGTGATCGAGGCGTAGAGCAGGTCGGTGCCGACCGCGGTCTGCGGCGCGATGCCGAACATGAGCACCAGGATCGGCGTCATCAACGCGCCGCCACCGACGCCGGTGATGCCGACAACGGTGCCGACCAGCAGGCCGGCGACGGATCTCATTCCATCAATTTCCACGAGGGCTCCCGTTCGTTCGTGTCTGAGCGCGCAATCCGGGATGTGCCTTCGCAGTCCCCCGTTCGGGCTCGTGCATTGTGGGGGTGTCAACATGCGAAAAGCGGATATCGAAGCTCGAATTCCGCATATCCGCGGTAAACGCGCCAGCCGTCTAGACGGCCAGCAACTGGGCCGCGACGGACACTGCAATGACACCCGGCTGCTTGCCTGCGATGTCACCAAGCCCGATCGGGCAGGCCATGCGGGCGAGCAGGGCGTCGGCGATGCCGCGTTCGCGCAACCGGTGCTCGAAGCGGGCGCGCTTGCTGGCCGAGCCGATGAGGCCGAACCAGCCGAAGTCGGCGCGCTTCAGAATGGCGTCGGCCAGCACCAGATCCAGCGCGTGGCTGTGGGTCATCACGAGGTAGAAGTCGCCCGGGCAGCCCTGCGCGACCTCGGCCTCGACCGGCTCGATGCAGACGCGCTCGACGTGGCCCGGGAGCGGCCCCGCCGGAAACTCGGCCTCGCGCTCGTCGACCCAGACGATCTGGCAGGGCACGCCGGCCAGCACCTGCACCAGCGCGCGGCCCACATGGCCGGCGCCGAACAGATGCAGGCGAAAGCGCGGCGGCGCGGCCGGCCAGGCGGCGAGGGTGGTTTCGTCCAGCGGCGTGAAGCGCAGCGTCAGCGCGCCGCCGCAGCACTGGCCGAGCGACGGCCCGAGGGCGACCGGCCAGTCGAGCGGCGCGATATCGTCGGCCGCCAGCCGCTCGCGTGCGCGCGCAATGGCCTGCCACTCGAGGTGCCCGCCCCCGATCGTGCCGGCGACATCGTCCGCGCTGACCAGCATGCGCGTGCCGGCTTCCCTCGGCACCGAGCCGCGCGCGGCGATGACTTCGACCAGCATCGCGGGCCGGCCGCAGGTCACCCACCTTTCGACGGTCGCTCTATCGGGATCGAGCATGTTGGTGGTCAGTGCGGCATGCGTTCGACGGTCGCGCGTGGGCCGGAGAACGGGGGCACCGCCGCCGCGCTGCTCGCCACGACCAGCGCAGGCGGCCCAAACCCGGGCCCGAGCCCCACACCAGCAGACAGACTAACGTCCAGCCGCATCTTGAGTCACGCCGCGCACGGCATTGACCGCCCGCAGCAGGGCCTCGGGCGTCGCCGGCGCCGACAGCGGTGGCTGGCAACCCGGCGCGCCGCAGGCCGCCACCGCGTCGCGCAGCGCGAGGAAGACCGAGAAGGCCAGCAGCAGCGGCGGCTCGCCGACGGCCTTGCTGCGGTGGATGCTGTCTTCGGTGTTGCGGTTGGCGTAAAGCCGCGTCGTGAAGGCGACTGGCACGTCGTTGGCGGTCGGGATCTTGTAGGTCGAGGGTGCGTGGGTCAGCAGCATGCCGGTCTGCGGGTGCCAGACCAGCTCCTCGCTGGTCAACCAGCCCATGCCTTGCACGAAGCCGCCCTCGATCTGGCCGATGTCGATCGCCGGGTTCAACGAGGTGCCGACATCGTGCAGCAGGTCGGCGCGCGCGAGTTTCCATTCGCCGGTCAGCGTGTCCAGCAGCACCTCGCTGACCGCGGCGCCGTAGGCGAAGTAGTAGAACGGTCGGCCGGTCAGCGTGGCGCGGTCCCAGTGCAGGCCCGGGGTGGCATAGAAGCCATCGGACCAGAGCTGGATGCGGGCCTGGTAGGCCTCGCGCACCAGCGCATCGAACTCGATCGCACGGCCTTTCGGCGCCGTCACCTGGGCGTTCTCGAAGCGCACGTGTGCCGGTCCCGTGCCGAGCAGTTTCGCGGCGAGCACGGCCAGCCGGTCGCGGATGCGGCGTGCCGCCTCCTGCGCCGCCTTGCCGTTCAGGTCCGACCCGGTCGAGGCGGCGGTGGCCGAGGTGTTGGCAACCTTGCTGGTGTCGGCCGCGGTGCAGCGCACGCGCTCCAGCGGCAGGCCCAGCTCGTGCGCGACGACCTGCGCCACCTTGGTGTTCAGGCCCTGGCCCATCTCGGTGCCGCCGTGGTTCACCAGCACCGAGCCGTCGACGTAGACATGAACCAGCGCGCCGGCCTGGTTGTAGTGGTTGACGTTGAACGAGATGCCGAACTTCACCGGCGTCAACGCGAGGCCCTTCTTCAGCACCGGGCTCGATGCGTTGAACGCCGCGATCTCGGCGCGGCGAGCCGAGTAGCCGCTGGCGGCGAGCAGATCCTCGGTCAGCGGCTCGATGATGTTGTCGGCCACCGTCTGCCGGTACGGCGTGGTGTTGCGCTCGCCCGTGCCGTACCAGTTCGCTCGCCGCACCTCGAACGGGTCGCGCTGCAGATGGCGCGCGATCGTGTCGAGAATCACCTCGGTGACCAGCGCGCCCTGCGGCCCGCCGAAGCCGCGAAAGGCGGTGTTGCTCTGCGTGTTCGTGCGCGGCAGGTAGCCGTGGATCGCGACCTCGGGCAGCCAGTAGGTGTTGTCGACGTGGCAGATCGCACGCGTCATCACCGGCGGCGACAGGTCCGCCGAGTGGCCGGCGTGGCCGAGCAGCGTGAGTTCCAGGCCAAGCACGTGGCCCTCGTCGTCGAAGCCCGCTTCCCAGTCGAACTCGAAACCGTGGCGGCGGCCGGTGACGAGGAAATCGTCGTCGCGGTCGGGCCGAAGCTTGACCGGGCGATTCAGTTGCCGTGCGGCCAGCGCGGCGATGCAGGCGAACTGGGCCGACTGCGACTCCTTGCCGCCGAAGCCGCCGCCCATGCGCCGGCACTCGACCAGCACCTGGTGGGCGGCCAGGCCCAGCGCATGGGCGACCGAGGCCTGCATCTCGCTCGGGTGCTGGGTCGAACAGTGGATCTTCAGCCCGCCGTCGTCCTGCGGCAGCGCGTAGGAGATCTGGCCCTCGAGGTAGAACTGCTCCTGGCCGCCGAGCGAGAAACTGCCGTTCAGACGGTGCGGTGCCGTGGCGATGGCGCGCTTCACCCCGGCTTCGCCATCGGCGGACTGGCTGCGCGTGAGGTGCATCGGCGGCACCACGTAGTCGCCCTTCGCATGGGCGTCGCGCACCGACAACTGCGCCGGCAAGGGCTCGATGCGCAGCACCTGCTTGGCCTGGGCGGCGGCGCGCCGCGCGGCCTCGCGGTTCGTCGCGATCACCGCGAACACCGGCTGGCCGAGGTAGCGCAAGGTGCCGTCGGCGAGGAT